>JAOUKV010000004.1 GCA_029882355.1 Gammaproteobacteria bacterium
AGCCATCCATTTGGAGTTAATCTCATCAAGTTCTGACTGGGTCGCATCTGCCTTTTTCTTTAATTCGGCCTCAAGATTTCCACCTAAAACAATATCCGTACCACGACCAGCCATATTAGTTGCAATCGTAACTGCACCGGGCATTCCTGCCTGCTCAATTATATGCGCTTCATTCTCATGCTGTTTAGCATTCAGTACATTGTGCTGAATTTTTTCCTTCTGTAAATGCCTGGCAATTAATTCTGAAACCTCAATAGAAGCAGTACCTACCAATACTGGTTGCTGACGCTTAACACAATCACGCACATCTTCAACAATTGCTTCGTATTTTTCTTCCTCTGTCAGATAAACAAGATCAGTATTATCATTACGAATCATTGGCTTATTTGTAGGAATCAAGACCACTTCAAGATTATAAATCTGCATCAATTCACTGGCTTCTGTATCCGCAGTACCAGTCATACCAGATAATTTATTATACAAGCGAAAATAGTTCTGGAAAGTGATTGATGCCAATGTCTGGTTTTCACTTTGGATTTCTACACCTTCCTTAGCTTCAACAGCTTGATGCAAACCTTCTGACCAGCGACGACCTGGCATTGTTCGACCAGTAAACTCATCAACTATAATAACTTCACCATTTTTAACAATATAGTGAACATCTTTCTGAAACAAGGCACTCGCTCGTAGTGCAGAATTAAGGTAATGAATTAGATTTATATTGTTTGTGCTATACAGGTTTTCGTTGGCAGGAAGTATACCTTGTTCAACAAGAATCTCTTCAACTCGCTGATGACCTTGTTCCGTAATATGAACAGAACGATTTTTTTCATCAACAGAAAAATCACCTTCTTCTATGGCATCCTTTTCTTCTTTATGCTCACCTCGTTCCAGATGCTTCACAACTTCCTTGAACTTTACATGTAGCTCACTATTTTCATTAACTGAGCCAGAAATAATTAATGGTGTTCTAGCCTCATCGATAAGAATTGAATCTACCTCATCAACTACTGCAAAATTCAGCTCACGCTGAACCTTCTCTTCCGTAGTAAAGGCCATATTATCCCTGAGATAATCAAAACCAAATTCATTGTTAGTTCCGTAGGTTATATCTGCTGCATAGGCTTCTTTTTTTTCAACAGAGTTCATTCCGCCAACGCTTACACCAGTGGTTAAGCCTAGAAAACCATACAAACGTGCCATCCATGCCGCATCACGGCTAGCCAGATAGTCATTAACGGTTACAACATGTACCCCTTTTCCAGATAAAGCATTGAGGTAAGCCGCAAGTGTGGCCACCAGTGTTTTACCTTCACCAGTACGCATTTCAGCAATTTTTCCGCTATGCAAAACCATGCCACCAATTAACTGCACATCAAAATGTCTCATCTTGAGCACACGTTTGCCAGCCTCGCGTGCTGTTGCAAATGCCTCGGGCAGCAAGTCATCCAGCGTTTCACCCTGCTGGTAACGTTCACGATATTCAATCGTTTTTGCTGCTAACTGATCATCGCTTAATGCTGACATTTCTGCTTCAAGTTGATTGATCTTTTTGACGTTTTTTTGGTGCTGCCTAACTATTCGATCGTTACGACTACCAAATACTTTTCGGAAAACTTTGTTTATCATTATTGAAAAATAACCTGTGACAAAATAACGAGCCATGTAGCTCGTTACTTAGATGAAATCAAATGTCTATTATGCCCGAGCAGCTAACTTTGGTCATGTAAACAACTCCAATTCTTACTTAGCTACTGGCCTGAACAAAATTGAGAGGATCAACCTGTCGCCCATTAAGTAGAACCTCATAATGTACATGAGGGCCGGTTGAACGTCCTGTCGAGCCCATTAATGAAATGGCCTGGCCTTTCTCAACAGCATCACCAACCTTCACCAGAATCTTTGCATTATGACCATATCGAGTGGTGTAGCCATGGCCATGATTAATCTCTACGAGATTACCATAACCATATCTTGAACTAGCCCATGTAATGACTCCAGCTGATACAGCTACAATTTCACTACCTTCTCTACCAGCAAAATCCATGCCCTTGTGCATTTCTAACTTTCCACTAAAAGGATCAGTACGCTTACCATAATACGATGATGTCCAACCTTTGATAATGGGTTTTCCAGAAGGCCTCGTCTCTTTTTTGACTTGCTTACTCATCAGGACATCTTCAAGAATTGATAATTGCTGCTCACGACTATCCAGTTGATCGCTTAAATCATTGAGCACATTTTCAAACTCAAGTGAAACAGAGCTTTCTGACTCACGTGGTCCGCCTAAAGCCGGATTATGGGTAAAATTAAACTCTTTCGAATCTAACTTTGATATTGTCACTAATCGCTCACCCAAAGCATCTAATCGAGTAACATGTGCCTGCATGAGTCCCAGCCGTGCGGCCAGTGCATCCAATTCAGATTGTGCATTGGTACGCGCTTTTGTAATCATGCTTTTCTGCTGAATTAGCTCTCTCTCCACATCAGCGAGCTGATTCATCTGCCCTGAGCTAGTCCCCCACCAGAAGCCGGTTACTGCCATAATGCTCAAAAAACCGGAAAATAGGACACTAGACGCCATTAGCCCAATCTGCCAACGTACCGGTTTCCCGCGATATTTACCTACAAAAATGATATTCATATTATAATTCTGACAACCATGATTACTGCAATAATAGACTATTTGACCAGATATTCAGCTCTATGAAGCTTTTCAGCCAACAATTAAATCCTGCTCTAATAGCGAAATCACACCATATGGATCAACTCACCTCGATCCTCAACAGTGAATTACCACCTGAAACAAGCGGACATTACCACGTTGCAAACGTAGATAATAGCACTCTTGTTATTATCACCGACTCTCCCGTCTGGACAACAAGGCTAAGACAGCTCGGCCCGCTGATCATTCAAATATTAACAAATAATACAGCTAGAAAACTTCAACATGTGCGAATTGTTAGTCGGCACGGCCCAATTAAGGCACCATTTATCGCTAATCCTCTAATTAATCGAGTACTCAGTGAGAAATCAGCTCAGCAGGTAGCTCAGGCTTCTGAGTACATCAAAGACAAAGAACTCAAGGAAGCACTTCTGAAACTTTCTAAACGCGGTAAAAAAACAGATTAAAAAGCCTGAATTGGCTGTGTATATGAAATGGGTGAAGAAGCATTTTCATCTTCAAAAGTAACCTCTTCCCACGCTGATTCATCAGCAATCAAGGCTTTCAGTAATTTATTATTCAGCGCGTGGCCCGACCGATAACCTGAAAAAGCACCTATCAGACTATGCCCTAATAAATATAAATCGCCAATGGCATCCAAAATTTTGTGTTTAACAAACTCATCCTCGTATCGAAGACCATCTTCATTGAGGACACGATATTCATCGACAACAATGGCATTATCAATACTGCCCCCAAGCACCAAATTCTGCGCTCTCAGGCGTTCAATATCGTTCATAAAACCAAAAGTACGAGCACGACTCACTTCTTTTACGAAAGAAGTGGTTGAGAAATCAATTTCTGCCTTACAGGGCATGCCTTTGAAAACAGGATGATCGAAGTCGATAGAAAAACCAACTTTAAAGCCTTCAAAAGGATCAAAACGCGCCCACTTATCATCTTCTTCAACCAGAATAGGTTTTTTTATTCGAATAAAACGCTTTGGTACTTCCTGTTCCGCAATGCCTGCAGACTGAATCAAAAAAACAAAAGGACCTGAGCTGCCATCCATAATAGGTACTTCACCAGCACTCACGTCGACATAGGCATTATCAATACCCAGGCCCGCCATGGCTGACAACAAATGTTCAACTGTTGAAATGCGAACACCATTTTGCTCTAGCGTAGTGGACAACGTTGTAGGCCCTACATTTTCAGCAGTAGCGACGATCTCAACCGGCTCATTCAAATCTACACGGCGGAAAACTATACCTGTATCTGGTTGTGCTGGACGTAATGTCAGGTAAACCTTTTCACCAGAGTGCAAACCAACACCGGTTGCACGAATTACATTTTTTAGTGTTCTTTGTTTAATCAACGTTTCAAATCCTGAGATAGTAAATAGCACTCATTTTAGAGCGCACGGAACCAGCCCTGTATTTTCACACATTTAACGTCACAATTGCAGCCATTTTATGACCGTACCGCTATTTTATGAAAAAAATCACTGCCACCGCCAATACTCGCCCTCAACCTGTTGTTTTATAACGATTAATCTGCCTGACGACGTAGGAATGCCGGGATATCCAACAAACTTTCATCGTATTCACCAGAACGGCCATTGTTGTTTTTACGCTGCACCGCTGGCTTTTCCAATTGCCCGTAATCTATATCACCGGCATTATTACGTGGTACAACATTAATTTCTGGTTTTTTGGCCATCGCTGGCACACCAAGACCGGTAGCAACAACGGTGACCCTCAGTTCTTCACCCAACGTATCGTCAATGGCTGTTCCCATAACAACGGTTGCATCATCAGAAGCAAATGAACTAACTACTGCGCCAATGTCCTGGAATTCACCCAGCGTCATATTAGCACCGGTCACATTCACCAGAATGCCTCTAGCTCCAGATAGGTTTACATCTTCTAACAATGGACTAGCAACAGCAGCCTGAGCAGCCTCTTCGGCACGGTTATCACCAGTCGCTTTACCGGACCCCATCATACCCATGCCCATTTTCGACATCACGGTACGAACGTCAGCAAAATCGACATTGATTACACCTGGATTAGTGATCAGCTCAGTAATACCTTGAACAGCCCCACTCAAAACATCATTGGCACCATTAAAGGCATGCATCAGATCAAAATCGCGACCATACACATCTAACAACTTGTCATTGGGTATGGTGATCAATGAATCGACGTTTTGCGTTAATTCTTTAATGCCGTTCATCGCAATTCTCATACGTGAAGGACCTTCAAAAGAGAACGGCTTGGTCACCACACCAACCACAAGAATACCCATCTCACGAGCCAACTGAGCAACAATTGGTGCTGCACCCGTACCTGTACCGCCACCCATTCCTGCTGTAATGAACAGCATATCGGTATTAGCAATCGCATCCTGAATCAATTCACGATCTTCAAGCGCTGCCTGCTGCCCTACTTCGGGGGTAGCACCTGCACCCAGGCCTTTAGTTATGTTGCAACCAATCTGTAAAGATTTCGTGCCTGTTATTTTGGTCAATGCCTGGGCATCTGTATTGGCACAGATAAAATCTACACCATCAATGCCGCTAGCAACCATATGTTTAACCGCGTTACCGCCACCACCACCTACACCCATTACTTTGATGACGGCGTCCTGTGCTACTGAGTCCATAAATTCAAACATAAGCGTTCACCTTTGTCTGTTTGTTATTATTATTTATTCCGGCAAAATGCCGGGCCATTTTTAAATCATTCTGCATTGAACCTGTTACTAAATTTTTCACTAAAAATTCCCCTGAAACCAACTCTTCATTCTGCCAAACACACCCTTCACTCCTCCTTCCATCATAATGTGACCTGTTCCCACTTTTCGATGCTGACTACCGAACAACAATAAACCAACACCTGTTGCATGGATCGGATTACTCACCACATCCGAAAGCCCTGTTACATATTGCGGTACGCCTAAACGAACCGGCATGTGGAAAATTTCCTCTGCCAGATCAATCACACCCTCCATCTTCGAACTGCCCCCTGTCATAACAATACCTGCTGCAATAATTTCTTCAAATCCACTTTTGCGTAATTCTGATTGAACCAGTGACAATAACTCTTCATAACGAGGTTCAACTACTTCAGCCAAAGTTTGGCGCGATAATTTACGTGGCGGCCGATCACCAACACTAGGTACTTCAATAGTTTCTTCAGGATTAGCTAACTGGCGTAAAGCGCAGGCAAACTTTATTTTTATATCGTTGGCATACTGCGTAGGCGTACGTAATGCCACAGCAATATCATTCGTTACCTGATCCCCAGCAATAGGTATAACTGCCGTATGACGAATCGCACCTTCAGAAAACACAGCAATATCCGTAGTACCACCACCAATATCGACCAGGCAAACACCCAGCTCTTTTTCATCTTCCGTTAACACAGAATAACTGGAAGCCAATTGCTCTAGAATAATATCGTCAACTTCAAGCCCACATCGACGTACACATTTAATAATATTTTGAGCTGCGCCCACAGCACCAGTAACGAGATGAACCTTGGCTTCAAGACGCACACCGGACATACCAATCGGCTCACGAATACCTTCCTGATTATCAATAATAAATTCTTGAGGAAGAATATGTAGAATCCGCTGATCAGCAGGAATAGCGACTGCACGTGCTGCATCAATAACACGATCAAGATCACTATTAGTAACTTCTCTTTCACGTATAGCGACAATACCGTGTGAATTAATGCTTCGAATATGACTGCCGGCAATACCTGCATAAACAGAATTAATCTGACAGCCAGCCATCAACTCAGCCTCCGCTACTGCTCGCTGAATCGACTGCACTGTTGATTCAATATTAACCACGACACCCTTCTTAAGGCCATGCGATGGATGTGAACCTAAACCTATAATTTCGACATCGCCTTCGGGTGTTATCTCACCAACAATCGCAACTACTTTGGATGTTCCAATATCCAAACCTACGATCATATTTTTGTCCATTTTTTTGGTCATGTTTTACGCCTCTCTTACAAGCATCTGCTTGGTGGCAATATTATTTTTTATTTTCATGGCAAAACCATTAGGGTAACGTAAATCAATCACCGTCGTATTTTTTAAATCAAATTTATCCTTATTTGAAAAAACGCGAACAAACCTGGCTAGCCTGTCTTCTGCATGATCTCGCCCTAACTTAACCTCAATTTTATCGGCTACATTCTCAAACAAGACATGGAGACTCCACGCGCGTCGATCATCTAGATTTAAATTGACCATATCAAAACCCATTAATGAAAAATCCTTATCAATGCTCGTTAAAAATATCCACATTTTATTATGCAAGCCTTCGGGGCCATTCAATTTTGGTAACGCCAATTTATGATTAATCATGTCCGGCTTAAACACTTCACCACGATCGCTGATCATTGCATCATTATTCCAATAAGCAACTGCATGTTTTTCTTTAACTTTTATATAAACACTGGACGGCCATTGTCGACGAACTGAAATATCATCTACCCAGGGCAATTCCATCAAAGCAATTCTCATAGCATCAAGATCAAGTGAAAAATAACCACCATTAATGACATCGGCTACTTGAACCTTGAAAACATCATGCGAGATATTTTCAAATTTTCCTTCAACTTCAACATTTTCAATAGGTGCCAGTTTACTAAAATCAAACTCAACCAGTTCCCAAGCACCCGCAACTAAAGTAACAATCACAGGAACAATAATCAGATGTCGAATACGACTACGCACAACTGGCTCCCTTGAGAATTTCTACGACTAATCTCTCAAAATCTATTCCAGCCCGCTTTGCTGCCATAGGCACCAGACTGTGATCCGTCATTCCAGGCACAGTATTTACCTCAATCAACCACGGCTGATTTTTTTGATCAATCATAAAATCAACGCGGCCCCAACCATTTGCCCCAACCGCATCAAAAGCTTTTTTTACCATTAACGCTAAATAATTTTCTTCATCGGCAGGCAAACCGCACGGACAAATATATTTTGTATCCTCAGACTGATACTTGGCTTCATAATCATAAAAAACATTAGATGTTTCCAGACGAATCATAGGCAAAACATCATCATTCAAAATAGCGGCTGTGTACTCCACACCGTGCACCCATCGTTCAGCAATCACCGTTCCACCACAGTCTCTGGCTTTCTTCCATGCTGGAATTAATTTGCTCTCATTTTCCACTTTACTCATACCAATACTCGAACCTTCGAGTACTGGTTTTACAATCAGTGGCAACCCTATTTTCTTTATTGCTTCTGCGCAGTCAGCTTCACTATCCAGTATCAAGTAATCTGGTGTTGGCAAACCTACTGCACTCCAAATCTGCTTGGTACGCAACTTGTCCATCGACAATGATGAACCCAATACTCTTGAGCCTGTATAGGGGATAGACATCGCACTGAGCAAGCCCTGAATGGTGCCGTCTTCACCACCACGACCATGCAAAATAATAAATGCACGGTCAAACTCACCTTCATTCATTACAGTCGCAATATCATGACCTACATCCACACCATGTGCATCGATGCCCTGTGCCTGCAACGCTTTCAGCACAGCATTACCACTCAACAATGAAATCTCACGCTCTGCTGACCAGCCTCCCATTAATACCGCAACTTTTCCAAAATCATTGGGCAGCGCATTCATGATTGTTTCTCTCCAACGATGTGAACTTCTGTTCGTAAACTGATACCTGTCTGATCCAGCACCTGTTTTTTCACGAACTCAATTAAGCTTTCTATTTCAGACGCTGTTGCCTGCTGATCATTAATAATAAAGTTGGCATGTTTTTCAGACACAACAGCACCACCGATTCTTTTTCCTTTTAAACCACATTCTTCGATTAATCGTGCGGCGTAATCATTTTCAGGATTACGAAAAACAGAACCGCAATTAGCTGTACCCGTTGGCTGTGACTCTGCACGTTTTGCCAGTAGCTGTTTAATATTTATCGACTCACTGGAACCTTCATCAAATTTCATCAAAGCCGAAACAAACCATTCATCTTTTGGCCCTTTAACACTTCTGTATGCAACCTTGAAATCCTCCGGCATTCTCTGATGAATCACTCCCTGACGATCTATCGTTTCAACACTAACAACGTGCCGCCAGGTTTCACCGCCAAAAGCACCTGCATTCATCGCCAAAGCACCACCAACCAAACCGGGAATACCTGCGAAAAACTCAGCACCAACTAAATTTTCACGCGCACAGAATCTTGCCAATTTTGCACCAGCGACACCAGCACCAACGTACACACAATTATTTTCTCTGCGCTCCAATTGTGACATTAAGCCCTGAGTAGCGATTACCGTTCCACGGAAACCACCATCACGCACCATGGTGTTACTACCCAAACCTATCCACAATAAATTTTCGTTCTCCGGCAATGACTTCAACAATAAAGACAGATCATCAATATCTACTGGCATACAATAACGATCAGCCATACCACCTGCGCGCCAACTAGTATGATTCGCCATGGCTTCGTGATAACGAACCTCACCTTTTATCTTCAATGTTGAAATCATGCTAGCAGCCTCCATCTCATGATTTCTCCTGCAACAGAACTGGCAAACCTTCAGCCACTCTACCTATCGAACCAGCGCCCAATGTCAAAATAATATCGCCATCCTGAATCACTGCTTGCAAAGACTCAGCAACCTCATCGACATCCTTAACAAAAACTGGATTCACTTTGCCACGTGCACGAATCGCTGCGCATAAAGAACGTCCATCTGCACCAGTAATGACTTCTTCACCCGCTGCATAGACCTCGGTCAGCAACAACACATCAACATCGGCGAGGACGTCAGTAAAATCTTCAAATAAATCACGTGTACGTGTATAACGATGCGGCTGAAACACCAGCACTAAACGTTTTTCTGGCCAGCCTGTTCGAACCGCCTGTAACGTTGCAGCTACTTCAGTAGGGTGATGACCATAGTCATCAATTAAAGTCACCATGCCTGCTGGCGTTTGAATGTCGCCGTATGAATGCATGCGACGTCCAACACCTTCAAAATCTGCTAATGCTGACTGAATCGCTTCATCTTTCACACCCAATTCATGTGCTATCGCAATGGCAGCCAATGCATTTAAGACGTTGTGATTACCAGGCATATTTAATGTAATCGCTAGCGGTTCTTTTCGTTCTGGCAGCATGACATCAAATGAGGTTCTCATTCCGGTTGACCGAATATTGGAAGCATAAACATCAGCTTCCTGCTCAATGCCATAACGTAAAATAGGTCGTGTAATTTTTGGTAAAAGATTTCTAACTTCTTCATCCTCAACACAAACCACAGCCAAACCATAAAATGGCAGATGATGCAAAAATTCAACGAAAGCTTCACGCAAACGTTCAAAATCATTATGGTATGTAGGCAGATGATCCGCATCAATATTAGTCACCGCTGCCATCATCGGCTGCAAATATAAAAACGATGCGTCACTTTCATCGGCTTCGGCAACAAGATATTTTCCACTACCTAAATTTGCATGCGCTGAAGAACTGTTTAATTTACCGCCAATGACATAAGTCGGATCCAGCCCACCTTCGGCCAGAATGCTCGTTACTAATGAAGTTGTTGTTGTTTTCCCATGCGTACCTGCAATCGCAATACCATGACTAAAGCGCATTAATTCAGCCAGCATTTCAGCCCTGGGCACAATAGGAATACGCAACTCTCTGGCCGCCAACACTTCAGGATTTTCAGCGTTGATAGCTGTAGATGTGACAACCACATCAACATTCTCTACCTGCGTAGCATCATGTCCTTGATACACCTTGATGCCTTCTGACTGCAAACCGCGAGTAATAGCATTATCAGCGAGATCAGAACCACTCACTTTATAACCCAGTGAGTTCATGACATCAGCAATACCACTCATACCTGCACCACCGATGCCGACAAAATGTACTTTGCGAATTCTTCGCATGAAGTTATCAAAATCTGTCGTTTCAGTCTTCATATCAATCCACCTACCAACATGCAGCGTTCAGCAACCTCATTAGAAGCATTCGGTTTTGCCTGCGAACGCGCCGACTTTGCCATAGACAAAATTCGATCTCGATGCTGCATTAATTCAATCATTGTTAATTTCAACCACTCTGCATCCATATCATTTTGCTGCCGCACAATCGCAGCACCAACCCGCTCAAGGTATTCCGCATTCATTGTTTGATGATCATCAACCGCATGTGGATATGGCACTAAAATAGAAGCCACACCCGCCGCCGCCAATTCAAATACAGTCATTGCTCCGGCTCGACAGATCACCAAATCTGCCCATGCATACGCTGCTGCCATATCATCGACAAAAGCATCAACTCTTGCTTCAACATTAAATTTTTCGTACAAAGCCTGCGCATCACCGTGATTTTTCAAACCTGTCTGATGCCACACTTCTGGCCTGGCTGCTGGCTCGATTTTCGATACCGCTTCAGGCACCAACTCATTTAACCTTACCGCACCCAAACTGCCACCAATTACCAGCACACGTAAAGCGCCATCATGACTAGCCAGTCTTTTTTCAGGTGTCGGCAAATCAATAATATCTTTCCGCACAGGGTTACCAACATAGTGCGCATTCTTGCCGAGCGCTCCAGGGAAAGCCTCCATCACTTCACTAGCCACAATCGAAAGCAATCTATTAGTTAATCCTGCAACGGCATTTTGTTCATGTATTAACAATGGCTTTCTTAATAACCATGCCATCAAACCGCCCGGGCCAGATGCAAAACCACCCATACCCAAAACTGCACAAGGTTTTCTTTTTAACAAAACTAATAACGCCTGATAGCAAGCCACTAACAATCGTGCGGGTGCCAGCAATGTGTTAACAATTCCTTTTCCACGCCAACCTGAAATACTCAACCATTCAATCGGATAACCCGCCTGCGGCACCAGTCTTGCTTCAATACCAGCTTGTGTACCTAACCAAATCACGGGCACACCTCTGGCTCGCAATTCATCTGCCACCGCCAATGCTGGAAACACATGCCCACCTGTGCCACCAGCCATAATCAAGATAGGTCGTACGGCTCTCAAGCAGCACCTCCTGCAACCAGCGTTTTACGACGCTGCACGCTTCGACCTACAGCCTGTTTTGAAAACTCACCACACTCGCAATGAATACGTAATATCAGGCCAATAGCCATACAACAAACAACCAGACTACTACCGCCATAACTCATCAATGGTAACGTCAAACCTTTGGTTGGCATCAGCCCCATGTTTACTCCCATATTGATCACTGCCTGTAGCGCTAACCAAACACCAATCCCATAAGCAACATACGCAGCAAAGCGATTACCACTTTTTTCTGCCTGTAATCCAATCTTGAAGATTCTAAAAAACAATACTGTGAACATAACAATCACAAAACATACACCCACAAAACCTAACTCTTCAGATAACACAGCAAATAAAAAATCCGTATGCGACTCAGGCAAATAAAATAATTTCTGTACGCTGCCACCCAAACCAGTGCCAAACCAGCCTCCTGTACCAATAGCAATAAGTGACTGTGTTAGCTGAAAACCAGTATCAAAAGGGTCCGCCCAGGGGTTCATAAATGAAGTCAAACGCTCCATACGATACGGCGATGAAATAATTAACATCAATGCACTAGCACCAAACAAAACCATAAATGACAAGAACTGAAGAAAGCGTACACCACCCAAAAATGTCATCGCCAAAACCGTACCCATAATAACCACGGTCGAACCAAAATCTGGTTCCATTAATAACAATAATCCAGCTAAACCCACCATCAACATTGGCTTAATAAAACCACGCAATGATGTTCTTACTTCTTCACCATGACGAACTAAATAACCTGCAACATAAATCAATAAAAACAACTTCACTACTTCTGAAACCTGTAGATTGACAATTCCAACTGAAATCCAACGCGTACTGCCATTTATTGTTTTTCCAACTCCTGGTATTAATACCAGCACCAATAAGAACAAAGCAAAACCTAACAAGGCAACACCTGATTTTTCCCATTGCACCAGGCGTATACGATAAACTACAGCTGCTGCTATTAGGCCAATACTGACAAAAATAAATTGTCGCTGAAAATAATAAAATGGATTAGAAAAATTACGATCCGCAATCCCCACTGATGCAGAAGCCACCATCACAAGCCCTAACGACAACAATGCAAGACTAACAAATACCAGTATCGGATCCAGATGATCTAGTTGCCATGAACTAATCCTCTTAAATTCTGATTTAATTACAGGCATAACCATACGTACACTCATTGAACATGCTCCCGGACAGCATCAGCAAAAACCTGTCCTCGATGTTCAAAATTACGATACATATCAAAACTTGCACAGGCGGGTGATAACAAAACATTATCACCCGCCTGGGCTAACCCAGAGGCCTTAATAACCGCCTCATCCATGTCTGCTGCATGCACAATTGGCACAACATCATTTAACGCTTGCTCTATCAAATTTGTATCACGACCAATCAAGATAACCGCCCGTAAATGCTGACCAGCAACTTCGGCAAGCGGTGCAAAATCGGCATCCTTTGCCTCACCACCTGCAATTAACACATGCATGCCTGGCAAGCCTTCAATAGCTGCAATGCAGGCACCCACATTTGTAGCCTTGGAATCATTAAACCAGTTCACGCCGTCCTTTTCTGCCAGCCACTGCATACGGTGCTCTAGTCCAGAAAAGTTTTTAATCGCTTCAATCATAAATCGCTTCGGAATATTTAACACCGAACCCATCGCCAGGGCAGCTAACACATTTGCAATATTGTGTGCGCCTTTTATTTTTACTTCATCAACACTTAATAAACGTTCTTCACCATGGCACAACCAGTTGTTACCACCGTATTCACGCAAGCCGAAATCATTAGCCAATGGCTCTTGCATGGTAAAACCAACAGACTCCGAACAGGCACATAGTTGATTACTCGCTAATTCATCATCTCTATTCACAACACAGATTTTTGCATTACGGTAGATATCCTGCTTAGTCATCACATAATCATTTAAATCATGGTAACGATCCATATGATCAGCGCTAATATTCAGCACAACCGCGACTTCCATCGGTAGATTTTGCAAAGTTTCTAGTTGAAAACTGGACAATTCCAAAACATATAATTCGTAATTATCTTCCAGAATATCAAGTACAGGCGTTCCAATGTTACCACCCACGGTGGCATCAACACCTGCACATTTCGCCATTTCAGCCAACAAAGTCGTGACCGTGCTCTTACCATTTGAACCGGTAATACCGACAACGGGTGCAGTTACTTCATGGGCAAACAAATCTATATCACCAGTAATTTCTACGCCATGCTCTTTAGCCTCTTGTAATGCAATTTCTGACATAGGTACGCCGGGACTAACGACGATACGTCGCGCAGAAGTAAATAGCGCGGGCTTAAACTTTCCTGTATGTAATTCCACATCTGGGAAATTCTCTTTTAACAGTTTCATGCCCGGTGGCAGGTCACGACTATCTACAACAACAACCTGTTCACCAAGGCCACGTAAATAACGCACGACAGACAAGCCTGTCACCCCCAGCCCAACGACCAGGGTATAAATTGCATTTCTTTTAAGTTGCGTTTTTTCCATTTTATTTTTTAACTTCGATATTATAAATATCGCTTTGTTATCGTACCTTGAGTGAAGCCAAACCAATTAATACCAGTATTACTGTAATTATCCAGAAGCGAACAATTACTCTCGGTTCCGGCCAGCCTTTTAATTCAAAATGATGATGCAATGGCGCCATTCTAAAAATTCGTTTTCCTGTCAATTTGAATGAAGCCACCTGCATGATCACTGACACCGTTTCCATAACGAAAACACCACCCATAATTAACAACACCAACTCCTGACGAATTAAAACGGCGACCACACCCAGGGCAGCACCCAATGCCAAAGCACCTACATCGCCCATAAAAACTTGTGCTGGGTAAGTGTTGAACCATAAAAACCCTAAACCCGCGCCAACCAGAGAACCACAAAATATAGTCAACTCACCGGAGCCCGCAATATAGGGAATACCCAGATAACCCGCAAAACCGACATGTCCTGTTACATAAGCAAAAATAGCCAGCGCACCCGCCACCATCACAGTAGGCATAATCGCCAGACCATCAAGACCATCAGTCAGATTTACCGCATTACTACTACCGACAATGACAAAGTAACTCAGGACAACAAACCAGCCACCTAAAGGAATCATCACATCCTTAACAAAAGGGAAAATCAAAGTTGTTTCAACTGGCGTTTCAGCCATGCGATACATAACCACTGCTGCGCCTAAACCAAAAATAGTTTGCCAAAAATACTTTGCTTTAGCCGTCAACCCTTTTGAATTTCCATAGACCAGTTTTTTATAATCATCGACACCACCAATCAATCCAAACAATAAAGTAACAATCAGCGCGACCCAAACTTTGTCACTAGAAAGATCACTCCATAAAAGCGTGCTTACTGCTACTGAGACCAGTATCAGCGCACCACCCATAGTTGGTGTACCCGCCTTGGACAAATGAGATTGCGGTCCATCATCACGTATAGTTTGACCAATTTTGTAACTGACTAATTTTCGAATCATTGCAGGACCAATCAGCAATGACAGCATTAGCGCCGTAATGGTTCCAAGAATCGCACGCAGGGTGAGATACTGAAACACATTAAAACCGCTGTGATACTGCTGTAGATATTCTGTGAATATAAGCAACATCAGCTCACCCTCTGTTTATTATTGTTATCATTTAGCAGCAAAGCATTAACCACTTTTTCCATAGCCATAGAGCGCGAGCCCTTAACTAAGACTGTTGTTGATGCATTCATATTTTCTACAAGCACTTCAATCAGTGCATTCCGGTCTTCGTAGAATGAAGCGCCCTCACCAAAACCCTTAACCGCATTACGGCTCAACTCACCAATAGCGTAAAGCTTGTCAACACCCTGCTTTTTGGCATGACGACCTGCCTCAAAATGCAAAGCGGCAGCCGACTCACCCAGCTCTGCCATATCACCCAGCACCAGACAGGACTCACCCTCCATTTCTGTTAATACATCGATCGCCGCATTAAGTGAAAGTGGATTAGCGTTATAACTATCATCAATTAGACGCACACCATTCAGCCCTGGCTGAATATTCAAACGACCAGATACACTTGAAAATGACTGTAGTCCTGAAACTATATTTTCAGGACTCACTTCCAGAACAAGTGCCACGGCTGTTGATGCAAGTGCATTCATCACGTTATGGCGACCAGGTATATTCATAGTGATATTCATATCCGCTGATCCGGTTTTAAATACATAAGCGCCATCACCTGCTGCTTCAGCATAAACATCCGCTTTTTTATCTTTCATCGAGAAAGTGACAATGTTTTTCCCCTTACAAACCTGTTGCCAGTAATCAGCATAATCATCATCAAGATTAATAATGGCAACACCGTCATCCGTCAGGCCACCATAAATTTCAGACTTGGCCTGAGCCACTTTTTCAATCGAACCAAACCCTTCAAGATGCGCTGGACCTGCATTGGTAATCACAGCAACATCCGGCTTCGCTATCTGTGTTAGATAATTAATTTCATCGACATGATTTGCACCCATTTCTATCACCGCATAATCATGTTGCTGACGAATTGATAACAAAGTCATGGGCATACCAATATCATTATTAAGATTACCCTGCGTTGATAAAACTCGATCTTTACCAACCGCTTCAAATAAAATTGCACGACACATTTCTTTAACCGTTGTCTTGCCATTACTGCCCGTTATCGCAACTAGCTTGCCTTTAAATTGACGGCGCCATTCTGCAGCCAGATTACCCAGAGCAATACGCGTATCACCGACACAAATTTGCGGTAAAGCCAGCACCTTAGGATCACTGACCAATGCACCCGCAGCACCTAACTCAGCAGCCTGATTTAAAAAAGCATGACCATCAAAATTTTCACCCTTAAGTGCCACGTATAAATCATTTTTGGCCAGTGTGCGCGTATCCTTGGAGACGGCAGAAAATACTGCATCATCACCTCGCAGTTCACCGCCGATGGCCAAAGCGGCCTGAGAAAGACTCATCATTGCACCATCCCCAAATATTCTTTTGCAAGCTTGCGGTCATCAAACTCAAAAGTTTCGTCACCGACTATCTGCACGCACTCATGGCCCTTACCCGCCAGCAGCACTACATCATTCTCATGCGCCTGCTCAATCGCATAGGCAATCGCATCTCGACGATCAGCAATCACTTTTACTTTTGATGCATCTGCAAAACCAGCAACAACTTCATCATTAATTTTCTGAGCATTTTCACTACGCGGGTTATCACTTGTGACGACCACCTTATCCGCATATTGCTCTGCAACCTTTGCCATTAAAGGACGCTTGCTGCGATCACGATCACCGCCGCAACCAAAGACGCACCAGAGCTGTCCGTCAAAATGTGTTTTAACCGCTTTACAGGCTTCAGCCAGTGCCGCCGGAGTGTGCGCAAAATCCACCACCACCGATGGCTTATTATCTGCGGCGATCACTTCCATACGTCCCGGTACCGGTGAAATCTTTTTCAGTTTTTTTAGCGCCACTGCAAGCGGCATGTCATTAATTAACAATATGCATAACACAGCCAGCACATTAGATACATTGAAGCCACCCAATAATGAAAGTGATAAATCAGCACCACCCTGCGGTGTTTTAAGCGCAACTTCATAACCCTGAGCCACCGCTTTTATACTCACCGCCTGCACAAAACAATCTGCATAATTCTGCCAGTCATCAAACTCAGCTTGTGTACTGTAGCCCCAAACTGACAATCGACCTTTACACTCTTTAGCCAGTACGCGACCATAGTCATCATCGAGATTAATCACTGCCGTGTTTAAACCGGGCATGAAA
This sequence comes from Gammaproteobacteria bacterium, assembly GCA_029882355.1. Taxonomy (GTDB): domain Bacteria; phylum Pseudomonadota; class Gammaproteobacteria; order SZUA-229; family SZUA-229; genus LH-M37. Next base: position 17,613 of record JAOUKV010000004.1, read on the forward strand.
AATAACTGTCGCTTCACTTCCGCATAGGCTTCTAGCGTTTCGTGATAATCAAGGTGATCCTGCGACAAATTGGTAAACACGGCCGAGTCAAACAAAACACCGTTAACCCTGCCTTGATCAAGGCCATGCGATGACACTTCCATTGCTACATTTATTGCATGATTAGTACGCAAGATTTCGAGATATCGGTGTATTGACACGGCATCTGACGTTGTCAGTCCCGTCATTTTTAACTCGCCAGGAAAACCATTACCCAAAGTACCCAGCACACCACAGCGCTTATTGGCTTCATCCATGCATTGCGCGATAAAGTGCGCCACTGATGTTTTTCCATTAGTACCAGTGATACCGATGACTTTAAGCTGCGCAGATGGATGCTGATAAAATCGATCAGCAATCTCACCCATTTTCATTTTCAACCCATCGCAATGCAGACAACTCACTCGCTGTGATATTTTTTCTATTACATCGTCACAGTTCTCACATTCATCCCACAAAACAACCGTTGCACCTTTATCAATAGCTGCGTCTGCAAACATGACACCGTGCGCCGCTACGCCCTGACAGGCAAAAAACAAATCATTTTTTCTGGCTTTGCGACTGTCTACAGACAGCCCTTCGACTTGCAAATCGCCGCACTCATTCAATAAATCCTGCGCTACAAAATCCTTCAACAGGACTTTGAGCGGCGTTGAAGCTCTATATTGATCGACCAACATCAGACTTGCCCGCCTTTAGATTTACGCTGTTTCAATTTCACATCAGGACTCATAACTAGCTGCTTACCAGAAACACGATCGGGGGCTACATCCAGTAAACGCATCGCACCTGCCATCACCTGACTGAACACTGGCGCTGCAACCTGACCACCAAAGTGTTCACCATTTCTCGGCTCGTCTATCATCACAACCATAACCAGCTCAGGCGAATCCGCTGGCACCATACCTGCAAAAATTGACAAATAACGTTCTTCTGCATAACCACCAGCAACAAATTTATGTACCGTGCCGGTTTTCCCGGCAACGCTGTAATTAGCCACTTGCGCACGACTGCCGGTACCTTCAGCACTAACCACACGCTGCATCATTTTTCGTACTGCCTGGGCCGTATCGACACGCATGACACGCTCACCTTTAACAGCTTGTTCGCTATGTAAAAAACTCACCGGCTTAATCACACCATCTGCCGCCAACGCTACATAGGCCCGCGCTAATTGCATGGGAGTGACTGATACACCATAACCAAATGACATAGTGGCTCTTTCAAAATCATTGTTCAGAGCACTTATCGATAAACGTCCAGTTGCTTCACCGGGAAATCCGCTACCCGTACCTTCACCCAAACCCAGTTTTTGATACATATCCCATTGATCTTCGGCATCAATACCCAAAACAATTTTACTCATACCAACATTGCTCGATTTTTCAATCACACCACTAACATCAAGCTCACCGTAATTTCGATGATCACGAATCATGTTGCCCTGCACTTTCATATAACCGGGTGCAGTATTTATTTTTGTTGTCGGTTTCCATATACCACCATCCAGTGCCGCCGCCATCGTTAAAGGCTTCATGGTTGAGCCAGGCTCAAATACATCGGTAACTGAACGATTACGTGTCGCTTCAGGGCGCATCTGACTTCTATCATTAACATTATAAGAAGGCTGATTCACCATCGCTAAAACTTCACCGCTTTCAACATCCAGCACCACTGCTGAGCCTGCTATTGCGTTATGTTTAATCACCGCTGCTTTTAAGGTTCGATAAGTCAAATATTGCAAACGTCGATCCAGACTCAAAACCACCGGCTTGCCCGGTTCTACTGAATGAATAAGTTCAACATCATCAAACACCCTGCCTAATCGATCACGGATAACTCTCTTTTTGCCTGGCTCACCTTTCAACCAGTCATTAAAAGCTAACTCAACACCTTCCTGACCATTATCATCAACATCTGAAAAACCAATTACGTGTGCGGCCACTTCACCAGCAGGGTAATAACGACGATATTCATCCTGCAAAGCCAGTCCAGGTATCCCTAACGCCATTACCTTGTCAGCTAACTCTGGTGATACCTGACGCTTCAAATACATAAACTCGCGTTCCTGATTCGCCAGAATTTTTTTCTTTAACGCCTTTACATCCAGCGACAAAGTTGCTGCCAATTCAGGGATACGATCCATCGCTGAAACCACTTCACCAGGATTCAGCCAAATACTATTAACCGGCGTACTAACCGCAAACGGCTCACCATTTCTATCCACAATCTGACCACGATACGCAGGAATAGAAACCACGCGTAGCTGCCGGGCATCACCCTGACGCTCAAAAAATTCACTATGCAAAATTTGCATATCAAGAGCCCGACCTAATAGCGCTGCCACAGCCATTAAAAAAACCACGAGCAACGAAATTCGACGCCATGGCATCAAAGGTTTTCCAACAACTTTTGTATTACTTAATCTCATGGATTAATAAACACCACTTTATCTGCGCTCGGCATAACCATCGACAAACGCTCCCGCGCCACCTGTTCGATACGACCATGACCAGACCAGGCACTCTGCTCTAATTGCAGCTGCCCCCACTCCGTATTCGCTTCATCCACTTGATGCTTAAGCCCTTGTAACTCGACAAATAATTTTCTACTTTGGTGTTTGCTATAAACCAGCAAAATAGCCGAACTAAGTACAGCCATAAATACCAGCGTTACAATCACAAATAATCGTTGCTGCTCGCTCATTGAATACGCTCCAGCACTCGCAAACGCGCACTTCTTGATCTCACGTTAACCGCCAACTCTTCTGCACCTGCAACCCAGGACTTGCCCACCAGTCGAAACGGCGGCTGCTCATCTTTATCCATTATCGGCAAACCTGGCGGCAACTTGGGACGACTGGACTTAGTTCTCATAAATCGTTTCACCATTCGATCTTCCAATGAATGAAAACTAATCACCGCCAAACGACCACCCACAGACAACATTGAACTAGCTGCCTGCAAACCACTTTCTATCGATGGCAATTCCTGATTAATGTACATACGAATCGCCTGAAAACTACGCGTCGCCGGATGCTTGTGTTTTTCCTTCACTGGAATTGCATCAGAAATAATGCTCGCTAACATAGTAGTGTCATTTATCTCTTGCTCTGCTCTGCTCTCTACGATGGCCGTTGCAATACGCTTAGCAAACTTCTCTTCACCATAACGCTTTAATACCAAAATCAAATCTCGCGGTTCAACTCTGGCCAACCACTCCATTGCTGACTCGCCCTGCTCGGTGTTCATGCGCATATCCAAAGGACCCGATTTCATAAAACTAAAACCGCGCCCGGCATCATCCAGCTGTGGTGACGACACACCCAGATCCATCAACACACCATCGATACGATTATTCAAACCACGCGCCACAATGACAGACTCCATTTCACTAAAGTTGCAATGTTCAAATTCAATACGCGGATCATCCTTAAACTGCTCACGCCCGTAAGCGATAGCCTCTGGATCCTGATCGAAAGCAACCAAACGCCCCTCTCGACCCAAACGATTCAATATGGCACTGCTGTGCCCGCCCCGTCCAAATGTTGCATCGACATAAATTCCGTCCTGCTTAATATTTAGCGCCTCCAGCACTTCATTCAGAAGCACTGGTTGATGGCTATAATCAGTCTCCATACCGGTTAAAGCGACAACTCTTCCAGTGCTATTGGAAGCTCACCCTCATCATCCTGCACACTACTCAACAATGAATCTTGACCGTCATTCCAGACCTCTTCATCCCAGATTTCGAATTTTTTGCCCTGACCAATCATGACAATTTTCTTAGACAGGCCTGCATAATCACGCAACAAGTTCGGCAAAAGAATTCGCCCCTGACCATCCATCTCACACTCAGTCGCATGACCAATCAACAAACGCTGTATCGCCTTCGCTCTTTTATTAAAACTGGGCAACTTAACCAGCTTACTTTCAATCACTTCCCATTCGGGCAGGGGATAAACCAGCAGACAGCCATCAGGGTCAACCGTCACAACCAACTGGCCATCACAATTTTCAAGCAAGCGCTCACGATAACGCGAAGGCATCGCCATTCGGCCCTTCGTGTCCAGCGCAAGATTGTTGATTCCCCTAAAACTCATCGATACCTTTACCCACTTTTACCCACATTTCTCCACATAGCGACACTATATGAACTAAACAAGGGTCATGTCAAGCAAATTTAGGGCTTAAAAACAGGGGAAAATGTCTTATCTGACAAGAACTTAGCGAAATTTTAGAGGATTGGTTTTTGAAGAAAAAAATAGGCTTTTTTAAATCATCAGCTTGGCATTCAAAGCTAGAATCTACTTTAAGTTAGACCCGGAAACGAGCCTTTAAAAAAATTGAGAGAGAAAAAAAGAAGTGGGAGTTGGCCGATAAGCCGGGTTCTGTCGTGGGCAATCATTCATCTGGATAATACGTCGCCGCATACCTCAAGCAACCTACCCGGGAACAGCGCGGACCACGCATTATGTCCCCCTATTTGGTCTTGCTCCGAGTGGGGTTTACCCTGCCATACCTGTTACCAGGCACGCGGTGCGCTCTTACCGCACCATTTCACCCTTACCTGCCGACGAATCGGCAGGCGGTATATTTTCTGTGGCACTTGCCGTAGGCTCGCGCCCCCCAGGAATTACCTGGCACTCTGTCCTATGGAGCCCGGACTTTCCTCCCTGCACTTACATCAAAGATGCAAATACAGCGCGATTGCCTGGCCAACTCCCGGCGCTAATATAACAGGCTATGCACATCCACGTCATCACCAGTTCGCCTAAATAGACGACCAAAAGCACGATTTAATGAATGTCTTCTTGGTAAATACTGGAAAAGGCTTCGTTTTCGGCTATCGATCAGATCACTCGCCCGTTGCAGGCGCTCATTCTCGGCATCAATCTCACAGCCACGACGGATGGCATCAATCGCACGTTTACGATTATTGCACTGCCATTCAGCACAGGCCAAATTTAAAAATACATCACCATCACGAGTTTCACTGCTCGCCGCATCACGACAAAGCAATAAACCATTTCGATTAGATATTAAAACCTGAGACAGTCCTAAATAAGAGGCGACACTATTATAGTGCTCGTCATGCTCATCCAGTTCTCTCTTCACTATTGCAAAATCACGGGCTGCCGCTTTGTAATCCTTAGCTTCTAACGCCTTCAACCCTATTTCATACATTTCGGTATTCATAACAACCTCATAAATCGCATACATCCATAATCATGCCTTCGAAACTATACCATAACGATAATTAGATCAAATATAAAGTGACGCTATCAATGATTTAGACAATGTTACACATGTGGATAACATGAACCAAAGAGCGGAACCCATGGATGACTAGAGCATCAACAAAACACAGAACATGTTTTGTAAATTTTCTCCATTACAATCTACCTTATGAAGAATCTCAGATTTCAAGTTAGCAAACCTACAATCAACATAATAAATCGCTCACCATTGGAAATAACCCAACAATTAACATAAGCTACCACCCACAAAATTCCCGAGATCTCCCTTCATGCCCTGGTTACAAATTTCCGTCCACACTACCCAAAACTTTGCCGAACAGGTAGAAGATACCCTGCTTCAATTCGGTGCTTGCTCGGTGACGCTCACCGATGCCGCTGACCAACCTATTCTTGAACCTGCTCCCGGCGAAACACCCATCTGGCAGGATATTGTTGCCACCGGCCTGTTCAACGAAACAGAAAACCAGCAACAGCTAGTTAAAAATATTGACACAGCACTGGCAGAAATTGAACACCATATTTCCAGCGAGATACTGGAAGACCAGAACTGGACACGTAGCTGGATGGATCACTATCAGGCAATGCAGTTTGGTGAGCGACTGTGGGTTTGTCCCTGGCACATAGATCCACCGGATCCTGAGGCAGTCAATCTCCGACTCGATCCGGGTCTGGCCTTTGGCACCGGCACTCACCCGACTACATCGCTTTGCCTGAGCTGGCTCGATCAACATATCAAGCAACCCAAAAAGCTACTCGATTTTGGTTGTGGCTCGGGTATTCTGGCTATCGCCGCCTTATTACTGGGACTGGAGCAGGCCGATGGTGTCGATATCGACCCACAGGCACTGGAGGCCAGCCTGACTAATGCCAAAGCTAATGAAGTGGAAGATCGTCTGCACTTATATAGTGCTGAACAATTTGCTGCTGAACATGCTCAACAGCAATATGAGATTGTGGTCGCCAATATTTTGAGTGGCCCACTGGTCGAGCTTGCGCCCACTCTTGCCGGACATACGCTGGCTGGTGGTGATATTGTTCTTTCTGGTATTCTAGCTGAACAGGCGGACAGTATTATTGCAGCCTATACGCCTTACTTTAAAATGGATGCACCACTGGTAGAGGGCGACTGGGTGCTTATACATGGTTGCAGACTTTCTTAATTCCCTGCATCATACGTCTCTATGCAAACACAATGTCCACACTGCCAAACCGTTTTTAAAGTTTCCGATGAGCACCTGAAAGCTGCTGAGGGTTTCGTGCGCTGTGGTATTTGTAACGAAGTCTTTAATGTACTGAAAGCTGATCGACCAGTAGCAAAAAAAGAGCCTGCCGCTCAAACTAAGACTGTAGTCACGACTCAAGCTGCCACCAAAAAAATCATCAAGCCAGACAAAACAGACCCGGTTGATCTCATACTGGAACAAAGTGACGTCGTCAGTACTAACGATGACATGGGCCGCCCTTCAGCGAGTAAAGTCATCTCTGATAAAAAAGAAGCTATGCCTGCGAAAAAAGTAGCTAGCCCTGATAATACTCAGACGGATTTATTTTCAGGATCAGCAAAACCTGAACCAAAATCAGCGCCAGTTAATTCTAATATTGCCCAGGCTAAAACGATTAGAACTGAAGCGATAAAAACTGAAACAGTTAAACCTGAGGAGATTAAGCCTCGAACACCTGCCATCAAAACGCCTGTTACAGAAATAAAATCACAGAGTGCAGCTAAGCCTGTTGAAAAAGTACAGGTTCATAAAGAAACAAACAACATCGCCAAACAACCGTCAGCAGTTATTGCACCGGTAACAGCAACGCCGTCTGTTTCAGGTACAACCAGAACAGGCAGTTCTTCAAATAGTAGAAATATGGACAATAGTCTGTTTGACGGTGTTCAAAGTAAGCTTATTCCCGATGAATACCGCATTCCTGTTCTACACAATACTTATTCGCTGTGGCGTGATCTGGCATGGAGCCTGGCCATTCTTGTCGTCACTGCCAGCCTGCTCCTTGAATACACATGGTTCAATCGCAATGAGCTGATACGCGACCATCAGCTACGCCCTTTAGTTACTCAGTTTTGCATCATTGCTAACTGTGACACCATGAATCTGCGTGAGCCCGGTGAAATTGAGATGACCACGCGCAATATATACTCTCACCCCAATGTTAAAAATGCGCTAATGATTTCGGGCACACTGATTAATCATGCTCGGTTCGAACAACCTTACCCGGATATCCTGATCGATTTTTCAGATGTTCGAGGTGAAGTTATTGCGTCGCGAGTTTTCACTCCTGAAGACTATCTACAAATAAAAAACACCAGCTTGCGAAATCTTGCACCCCAAGTTTCAATCGACTTTAATATGGAAATACAGGATCCCGGTAATAATGCCATGACATATGAGTTCAGTTTTCTATAACCATCATCCTAGATAACTAGAACCCAGGCATCAAAACCACTCGTCAGTGTTTGATTCTCAAACCGGTAGCTATCTGGCAAAATCTCGCTCCTTATGAAGATCGGCCCCTATATACTCGAAAACCCTTTAATACTGGCGCCTATGGCCGGCATTACCGATCGTCCATTTCGTATGCTTTGTCGCGAACAGGGCGCTGCGCTAACCATTTCAGAGATGGTCACTTCCAACAAACACCTCTGGCACACACGTAAAACCCAACTGCGGCTTGATCACCGTGGAGAAAGTTCACCCCGCAGCGTGCAGATTGCCGGTTCTGACCCACTTCATATGGCTGAGGCCGCACAGTTCAATGTTGAGAACGGCGCACAGATCATTGATATCAATATGGGCTGCCCGGCCAAAAAGGTCTGTAATGTGATGGCTGGCTCTGCTCTGCTGAAAAATGAATCGCTAGTCGCCGATATTTTGCATAGCGTGGTCAATGCTGTTGATGTTCCGGTTACCCTGAAAATACGCACGGGCTGGGATATCGATAATCGTAATGCCATTATCATCGCCAATATCGCCGAAGCTGAAGGCATACAGGCACTGACTATTCATGGCCGCACCCGCGCCTGCGCCTTTAAAGGTGAAGCCGAATACGAAACCATCGCCGCAGTAAAATCACGCATCAATATTCCCGTGATCGCCAACGGTGATATTGATTCACCCGAAAGAGCCGCCGATGTGCTCAGACAAACGGGCGCTGATGCGATCATGATTGGACGAGGTGCTCAGGGTCGACCCTGGATTTTCAGAGAGGTACTGCACTATCTGGAACACGGTGAAAAATTACCTGATTTAGAGACAAAAGAAGTCAATTTACTCTTGAACAAACACCTCAAAAGCCTGTATGATTTTTATGGTGAGTACGCCGGTGTACGGATCGCTCGCAAACATATTGGCTGGTACTGTAAACATCATTTTAATCAGTTAGTTGAGACCAACTCAGATATTATCACAGAAGTTGAGTCATTTAGAAAAAGCATAAACAAAGTAGAATCTGCAGAGATTCAACTTGAAAAAACAATAAAATTTTTCACAAGCAAAGGGAGCTTATTGGCCGCATGAGCGCACAGAACATTTATTCCATTGATAAACATCTGGAAAAAAAGGAGGAGCAACATGGAATTCAACAAGCTTCTCAGATATACGACGCTGTAAAAAGCTCTATCGAGCGTTACCTGCACGAACTCGAAGGTACCGAGCCTAGTGAGATGTACGCTATGGTGCTGAGCCAAATTGAACAGCCTCTGCTTGAAAGCGTACTCGCGCACACTGGCGGCAATCAATCACGTGCGGCTGAATACCTGGGTTTGAACCGTGGCACGCTACGCAAGAAGCTGCGCATCTACGATCTGGACTAAGACTCCACAGCTCACTGTTACTATCAACCACCCTCGGCCTGGCCTCCACCCAGCCGATAATCTCCGGTATAATCACCGGCTTTGTAATACTCGCAGACGAGACTAAAAATGACCAACTCTAACCAGCGTCCTGTTCGACGCGCCCTAATCAGTGTTTCCGATAAAGCAGGCATCGTAGAATTTGCTAGAGCCCTGCACGAACAGGGTGTTGAAATCCTGTCCACTGGTGGCACCGCTAAATTACTGGCTGACGAATTTATACCTGTCAAGGAAGTCTCTCAGCATACTGGCTTTCCTGAAATTATGGATGGTCGCGTAAAAACACTGCACCCAAAAATACACGGTGGCATTTTAGGTCGTCGTGGCATTGATGATGACGTCATGAAAGCGAATGACATCACACCTATCGATCTGGTCGTGGTTAATCTCTACCCCTTCGAAGCAACTGTAGCTAAAGAAGATTGCACGCTGGAAGATGCAATTGAAAATATCGATATCGGTGGCCCTACTATGGTTCGCGCCACTGCCAAGAACCATGCTTTTGTCAGTATCATCGTTGATCCTGTTGACTATGATCGCGTTCTTGTTGAAATGAAAAATAACGAAGGCATTGTTTCTGATGCCACACGCTTTGATTTAGCCGTTAAGGCTTTTGAGCACACATCAAAATACGATGGCATGATTGCTAATTATTTAGGTCGCATCAAGGCCGATGGCACTAAAGATGCGTTACCTCGCACCATCAACCTGCAGTTCAATAAAGTGCAGGAAATGCGTTACGGTGAGAACCCTCATCAGGGCGCCGCTTTTTATATCGACCCCGCTTCAACTGAAGCCTGTATCGCCACTGCTAAACAAATTCAGGGTAAAGAACTTTCTTATAACAACATCGGCGATACTGATGCAGCACTGGAATGTGTCAAGCAATTCAAAGATCCTGCCTGTGTCATTGTTAAACACGCCAACCCCTGTGGCGTAGCCGTCAACGATACATTACTGGAAGCCTATAACCGCGCTTACAGCACCGATCCTGAATCAGCTTTTGGTGGCATTATTGCATTCAACCGTGAACTGGATGGCGAAACAGCAAAAACCATCGTCGATCGCCAGTTCGTCGAAGTCATTATTGCTCCCAGCATTAGTCAGGAAGCTAAAGATGCAGTTGCCGAAAAGAAGAATGTTCGTTTGCTGGAATGTGGCATGTGGGATGTCGACAATGTTGCGGCTCGCTTAGATTACAAACGCGTTAATGGTGGTTTATTAGTTCAGGATACCGACCTGCAGTTATTCAACTCCATGGATATCGTCAGCGAACGCAAACCTTCTGAACAGGAAATCACTGACATGCTGTTCAGCTGGCGCGTCGCCAAGTTCGTGAAATCTAATGCCATTGTTTACGCCAAAGACAGTATGACTATTGGCGTCGGTGCTGGTCAAATGAGCCGCATTAATAGTGCGCGTATTGCCGGCATCAAAGCAGAGCACGCAAAACTGGATGTACCAGGCTCTGTCATGGCATCGGATGCTTTCTTCCCCTTCCGTGACGGTATCGATGCCGCTCATGAAGCAGGCATCATCGCCGTAATCCAGCCCGGTGGTTCTATGCGTGATGATGAAGTGATTGCTGCTGCTAATGAGTACAACATGATTATGATGTTCACAGGTATGCGTCACTTTAGACACTAATAAATACCTGATTTAAATAAAAAAGCCTCGCAATGCGAGGCTTTTTTATTGTTCGATTATGACTGTATCACTTGGGTCCTAAAATTAACTTAACCTGCGTACCTGCATTTATATGACCGTTGAGACGCCATTCTCCCTCACTCAATTCTAGATACCATTTACCCTGTGTTAATGGCTGATTAATGATGCCAATATACTGGTCAGACTGTCCATGATTCAGCTGCAAGTGAACATCATTATGATCATGCGTGGCATATTGAAGTTTTAACTGTAAAGTATCAGGATAACTTTCCAGTGATCCTTTTCTCAAAGCCAAATTAACCCGAATCACACCTTCTGACTCATTCATTTCCAGTGCGGCACTTATGTTCTTTTCCAGCGCCTGAGTATCACGGTGTAAATCGCGATTGATCGCCATCCCTTGCTTGTAATAATCATCTGCTACCAGACCATCATCAGTAGTAATGGCTAACCAGATCATAATAACCCCCATTACAATCGCTGAAAATGGAATGCCAATTATCATCCAGACCATTGGATAACGGTACCAGGGAAGTGCATCTGTACTGTTCATGTTCATCTAATAAGGGCCTATAAAACGAGCTTCTTCGTTGATTGTAAGATCACCTTGATGATCTGCCTGTAAAATAAATTGTATCGAACTACTGCGTTTTTCCAGATTTTCAGCATCCACCTGCGCCCTAACCGGAATTTCAATGATACTACCAGCAGGCACCTCAATATTTGATCTATCCATATCTATCACCAGATCTTCAATACCAGTGACTGATAAATGGTAACGATGGCTAACCTTATCCATATTCATCACTTTGACAATATAAACATTTTCGATCAAGCCTTCGTTGGTTTCGCGGTACAGACTGTTTCGATCGCGCAACACATCCAGTGCCAGCGGCTCACGATTAGCAATAGCATAAAAAGTACTCGCTGTTATACCTAGTAGGATGATTCCATAAATGACTATTCGTGGCCTGATAAAATGAGACTGTAAGCCATTCAACATATTTTCTGTTGTATAACGAATCAGGCCTTTTTCATAACCCATTTTATCCATGACATCATCACAGGCATCAATACAGGCAGCGCAGCCTATACAGTCATATTGCAAACCATCACGGATATCGATACCGGTTGGGCAAACCTGCACACAGATAGTGCAATCAATACAGTCACCCAACCCCTGATTTTTAGGATCAACTCCTTTTTTGCGACGACCACGAGATTCACCTCGCTTTGTATCGTATGAGATTATCAGTGTATCACTGTCGACCATGGCACTCTGGAAACGCGCATAAGGACACATGTAGGTACATACCTGCTCTCGTAGCCAACCGGCATTGCCATAGGTTGCGACACTGTAAAAAATAATCCAGAACCATTCCCATGGACCAAGATTAAAACTCATAGCGTTGCCCGCCAGTTCTCTCAATGGTGAGAAATAACCAACAAAAGTTAGACCGGTGTACAACGAAAAAATGACCCAGATGGTCTGTTTTGTCGTTTTAATTCTGAACTTGCGGAATGACCAGGGAGCCTTGTCCAGCTTCATTTGCTGAGAACGATCACCTTCGACCTTTCTTTCTATCCATAAAAAAACTTCCGTCCAGACGGTTTGAGGACAGGCAAAACCACACCATAAACGTCCAGCTATTGCAGTAAAAAAGAACAGGGAGAGAGCTGCGATGATTAGCAGTAATGCTAAGTAGAAGAAGTCCTGTGGCCAGAAGACCACACCGAAGATGTGAAACTTTCGATCGGGCAAATCAAAAAGTACCAGTTGAGTACCTTCCCATTCAAGCCATGGAATAATGTAATACAAACCCAGCAAGACAAAAACGCCCGCAATCCTTAGAGCTGCAAATAAACCATGCACCTCACGTGGATAAACTTTTGCGTGCTTGGCATATAGAGACTGCTCTACATCACCTGAAGCCGCTTTTTTGTTAACAGGTTCAGTCATTGATTATCAATATCAATCGCATTAGAGTATTACCAAATTCTGTTATATATTGACGAAAAAAAAAACGATACCGTTTAATTTGAACGTAATTAGAAATTTATCGATCTACTCGACAGATTCAGTTTTAGATTTTTCTGGTACTTTACATGGCTTCAAAAAATAACAGGTTGCCATGCAGTTAAAGACGCCAAACAACCAGAAAGTAAAAAAGCCAATAGTATAGGCTCCCAGACGACTTATATCGTAATCGATAAAGATGATACTGGGATCAAAGATGGTAAAAAACAGAATCGTCGCAATACCGCCAGTGATGAAAGACGGCCATAGTATTGAAACGATTCTTTGTATTACGGGGACACTAGCCATAGCCTGATATTACACGATCCAGACTTTTTGGCTAGTGATATTTATTCCCATTCAATTCTCATTCGTTCTCGTTTGACAGGCTATATATATAAGCTGCCAATATGTGCACTTTTGCTTCACCAAGGAACTCGGCATGGGCTGGCATACGGCCTTCACGTCCCATTGCAATCGTCTGTTTTATCGCTTTAGCTGAGCCACCATATAACCAGATATTGTCAGTAAGATTCGGCGCGCCCATTGCCTGAATACCTGTACCTTCAGGGGTATGACAAGCTACACAGAATACGTCGAACTTAGCTTTACCCTGTTCGGCAACATCCGCATCAATATCACGTCCAGCTAGTTGCTGCACATATTCAGCAACTTGAGCTACACCTTCTGCACCACCCAAAGCACCTTCCCATGCGGGCATTGCGCCGGTTCGGCCGTACATAATGGTGGTTTTAATAGTTTCAGGATCACCGCCATATAGCCAGTCATTATCACGTAAATTAGGGAAGCCTTTTGCACCACGCGCATCAGAACCATGACACACTGCACAATAGTTTACGTATAAACGCTCACCAGTTCGCATGGCATCTTTACTAGTCGCCAGTGCTGCCAAATCCTCATTAAGAAATTTGTCGTACAAAGGACCAAATTCAGCATCAGCCTTAGCGACCTCGGCCTCATACTCGCCAACTGAACTCCAGCCCAGAACGCCCTTATAACTACCTAAACCTGGGTACAATGCAAGATATACTGCACCAAATACGATAGTGATATAGAACATGTACAACCACCAGCGTGGCAACGGCGTGTTCAATTCCTGAAGATCTTCATCCCAAACGTGCCCAGTGGGTTTTGCTTCACCATCTTCTGGCAATTGAGCCTTGTTATTTATCTGAAGCAAATAAAGCATCCAGATGAATCCACCTACGACTATAGCGCTGATAAACCAGCTCCAGAATTCGCTATTAAAGTCAGCCATGATTACTCCTAATTTTTCTCATTATTACTAATTGGTTCGTCATCATCCATAGCCATACGTGCCGCTTTATCAAACTCGGCTTTACGACCACTTCCCCACGCCCATATTACGATGCCAACAAATATGACAAACGCAAGCACGGTCCAGATTATTTGTACGTTGGTGCTCATCGACGTACTTTAACTTTGGTACCCAAAGACTGTAGATACGCAATCAAAGCATCAAGTTCGGTCACATTTTCCAAAGTTGCTGGCGCATTGGCCACATCATCTTCGGTATAAGGTGTACCTACTAACATTAACGCTCTCATTTTGTCCTGAATCAACGAACCATCTAACTGATTTTCATCCAACCAGGGGTAGCTAGGCATAATGGACTCAGGCACCACATCACGAGGATTGATCAAATGAGCTCGATGCCATTCATCAGAATAACGCTCACCAACACGATGCAGATCTGGACCAGTACGTTTAGAACCCCACAAAAATGGACGGTCATAAACGAATTCACTGGCAACAGAATAATGGCCATAGCGCTCAGTTTCTGCACGGAAAGGTCGAATCATTTGCGAATGGCAGCCTACGCAGCCTTCACGAATATAAATATCACGACCTGATAATTGCAGTGCGGTATAAGGCTTTAAACCCTCAACCGGTTCTGTTGTTGATTTTTGAAAAAACAAGGGAACAATCTGTGCAAGACCACCCCAAAGAACAACAACAATTGAAAGTACAATCAGGAGACCGACTTTGGTTTCTACTTTGTCCTGTAACGTCATATCTGCTTCTCCTAATGCGCTGCTGCTGGCGCAGGAATGGTTGCTACAACCGGCTGACGCTTAGCGATTGTTTTAAATACGTTGTAAGCCATGATAAACATACCGGACAGGAACAAAACACCACCCAGGAAGCGAACCACATAGAATGGATGCATAGCTTGAACACTTTCTACAAAGCTGTAGGTCAAGGTACCGTCGGTATTCACTGCACGCCACATCAAACCTTGCATCACACCCGAAATCCACATTGAGGTGATATATAGCACAACACCGATAGTGGCGATCCAGAAATGCGTTTCAATCAGTTTTTTACTGTGCATCTCTGCGCCAAATAAACGTGGAATCAAAAAGTAAATTGAACCGATACTAATGAATGCAACCCAACCTAAAGCGCCTGAATGCACGTGACCTACTGTCCAGTCAGTGTAATGAGACAATGCATTCACCGTCTTAATCGCCATCATCGGACCTTCAAAGGTTGACATGCCGTAGAAAGAAACTGAAACGATCATAAACTTAAGAATTGGATCGGTACGTAATTTGTCCCAGGCACCAGATAAAGTCATCATGCCGTTAATCATGCCACCCCATGAAGGCGCCAGTAGAATCAATGAGAACACCATACCTAAAGACTGTGTCCAGTCAGGCAAAGCTGTGTAATGCAAATGGTGAGGACCAGCCCAAATATAGGTAAATGACAAAGCCCAGAAATGCACTACAGACAAACGATAAGAATAAACCGGACGCTCAGCCTGCTTGGGCAGGAAGTAATACATGATACCAAGGAAGCCCGCTGTCAGGAAAAACCCAACTGCATTATGCCCATACCACCACTGAATCATGGCATCTTGCACACCGGCGTAAGCCGAATAAGATTTGAACAATGAAACCGGTACAGCTGCACTATTAACAATATGCAAAATGGCAACGGTAATAATGAATGAGCCGAAGAACCAGTTTGCTACATAAATGTGTTTAACCTTGCGCGTGGCTACCGTACCAAAAAAGACAACCGCGTAACTCACCCAGACAATCGCAATAAGAATATCAATTGGCCATTCCAGCTCAGCATATTCTTTTGATGAAGTTATACCTAGCGGCAGCGTGATGGCGGCCAAAAGAATAATCGTTGTCCAACCCCAGAAAGTGAAAGCCGCCAACTTGGGAGCAAACAATCGAACATGACAAGTTCGCTGCACAGCATAATAAGAAGTTGCAAATAATGCTGAACCACCAAAGGCAAAGACAACAGCATTAGTATGCAAAGGGCGCAGGCGACCGAAAGTCAACCAGGGCGTATCGAAATTCATTGCCGGCCAGGCCATCTGAGAAGCGATCAATACGCCAACAGTCATACCCACAATACCCCAGATAACCGTCATTACGGCAAATTGTCTGACGACTGTGTAGTTATAGGTCATGGTTTCATCATTCATAGATGCATCCTTCTTTGTTCCTCAAGGGAACGGTTATTTTTTTAAAAGTATATTAGAACAATCTAATTATTCTATATGATACAAAACAACTAATCTACAAATTATGACTCTGAAACCATAACAATCTAAGAATTAGTCACCATCAAATATTCTTATTCAAATGTTTCTGAATCATAAATCGCGCACTTGATTAAGCCGCGAATGATTCAACCATACAATTAGAATGATTTCAAAAAGAAACCACTAAAAACTACGGTTATTTTTTATTTTATTTACGAAAAATTGATTTAAACCAAGAAAAGCCAAATCTATTGAGAATGATAATCAAAGAACATTAACATCACTTGATACAAGTCACGCTGCAACAAAAACACCCCCCGTAGAATTGTCCGACCAAGAACTAACGGATTTATATGAACAATCAAGTCATCTTCGACAAAGATTTGATCAGTCGCTACGATTGTTCGGGTCCTCGATATACATCTTACCCGACGGCCGTGCAGTTCAGCACCGATTACGGTACTGAGGATTACTGCGGATGGGTAGATCACAGCAACAATGACCCCATACCCACTGCTTTATCTCTTTATCTGCATATCCCTTTTTGTGACACTATTTGTTACTACTGCGGCTGCAGCAAAATCGTCACTAAAGATAAGGACAAGGCACCTGCCTATATCGACCTGCTCAAGAAAGAAATTGCTTTACAGGGCGCCTTATTCGATAAGGACCGTATCGTTAGCCAGATACACTGGGGCGGGGGCACACCCACCTTTCTTGACGACGAAACAATCCGTGACGTTTTCAATACTTTAAAGCAACACTTTAATGTTCCTGAAGGTGATGAGGGTGAGTTTGGCATTGAAGTTGACCCGCGCACGGTTGATGAAAACAGAATTGCTCAGTTGCGCAACATCGGCTTTAACCGCATTAGCTTTGGCGTGCAGGATTTCGACCCCGATGTACAAGAAGCCGTCAACCGCATTCACACAAAGGAACAAATCATTGGAGTGATCAATGCCGCTCGCAAAAACAATTTCCACTCTATAAACATAGACTTAATGTACGGCTTGCCTAAGCAGACATTAGCTAGCTTTGAACAAACCATCCAAACAACCATTGATGCCAGTCCGGATCGCATTGCAGTTTATAACTATGCGCATATGCCAGACATGTTCAAACCGCAGCGCCGTATTAACGAAGACGAACTACCTAGTGCGGCAGAAAAATTAAAAATCCTGCAAATGACCATTGAGAAATTACAACAGGCGGGATACGCCTACATAGGCATGGATCACTTTGCCAAGCAGTCTGATGCCCTAACCAAAGCACAACAGCAAGGCACGCTACACAGAAATTTCCAGGGTTATTCCACCCATGCTGATTGCGACATTGTCGCCATGGGTATCACTGCTATCAGTAGCATTGGCGATAACTATTCGCAAAACGTCAGAACCATTGAAGACTACAAGACATTTATTGAACAGGGAAAAATCCCCGTTTTCAGAGGCATAGAACTGGAAGCTGATGATATTCTACGGCGAGAAATCATCAATCAACTAATGTGTAATAACAAACTAGATATAGAGCAGCTGGAACAAAGATGGGGCATTGAATTCGAAAAATACTTCGATACCGCATGGCCTGCTTTACAAACCATGGCCCAAGACGGCCTGATTGTTATAGACAAACAACATATTGAAGTCACCGCATCTGGCCGTTTGCTGGCACGTACCATCAGCATGGAATTTGACCGTTACTTAAAGAAAGACCTGCTCAAACGGCAATTTTCAAAAGTAATCTAACCCTTAAGCCCTTTTTTTTCCTTAGCACCTTCACTCTCACCGACAATGACTTTTAATCTGTGAAGATCAAGAATACCAATACGACGTCGATCAACTTTGATAATGCCCGCTTCCTGATACTGAGCAAACAAACGACTCACCGTTTCCACAGCAAGCCCCAGATAATTCGCAATATCCTGCCGAGGCATACTCAAAACAAATTCAGTGGCCTTCCAGTGGCGCTCTTCCATACGACGGGAAATACTCAGAAGGAAAGTAGCAATTTTTTCCTCAGCACTCATCTTACCCAGCATCAACAACATTTTATGTTCTTCGGTGACTTCCTTACCCATAATGCGGCGCATTTGATGCTGCAAGCCTGGAAGCGTAGTACATAGATTTTCCAGTTTATTCATGGGAATAGCACAAACACTAGTGGTTTCCAAAGAGATAGCCGTACAGGTGTGACTGCCATCCATAAAGCCATCCACTCCCACTAATTCACCGGGCAAATGAAAACCAACAATCTGCTCATCACCATTAGGGCTTTCAACCAACGTTTTCACGCTACCCGAGCGCACTGCATAAATGGCACGTGAAGCATCACCCTCACGATACAAATGATCATTCTTCTGCAAAGGCTTGCGTTGTTCTACGACAGCATCCAGCTGGCTCATATCTTCCGGATTCATTCCATGAGGGAAACATAGCTCATTTAAATTACACTGACCACAGGAAACCTTGAGTCGTTCAAATGTCACTAATTGCGGTTTATTTACATCAGTCATATTTTTTTACTTAATCTCAAGGCTTTAATGAATCCAGATTAGTTGTGCTTGTACACTTCATATAAACTGCGAATATAGAACACAAACCGCAAACATATGATCCATTGTGTAATTAAAGCACCCTTTGCACACTTTTAGAACCTAAAGCGAAAAAAATAAATTGAACTAATGAAACAAGAACAGCCCATAAAACCCTGTTTCCACTGCGGATTACCCGTAGCAAAACAGCTTGATATTCATGTAAATATCAATGGCAAAAGTGAAGCCATGTGCTGCTACGGCTGCCAGGCAGTGGCCCAATCCATCGTCAATAGCGGTATGGAAGACTTCTATAAATTCAGGACTGAACCATCACTCAGGCCCGAAGAAATCGTCCCCGAATTTTTGCATCAGCTCAAAGCCTACGATAATCCGCAGGTACAAAAACACTTTGTCTCCGATGGTAGCGAGCAAGTTCGCGAAGTTTCTCTCATCCTCGAGGGTATCGTCTGTGCCGCCTGTATCTGGCTTAATGAGCAACATTTAAACGCTCTGCCCGGAGTGATCAGCGCCAACATCAATTATTCCAATAACCGCGCCAGAGTCCGATGGGATAATAATCGCATCACACTCAGTGAAATTCTCGAATCTATCACTCGCATCGGTTACTTAGCCCACCCTTATAATCCCGACCGCCAGCAAGCCCTTATTGAAAAAGAAAAAAAGCAGCAGCTGCGCCGCATTGGTATCGCCGGTGTACTGGGCATGCAAATTATGATCCTGGCAGTGGCCATGTACACTGGCGAATGGTGGGGCATGGAAGAAGGTTTCAAACAGATGTTCCGCTGGGTTAGCCTGGCCGTCACCACACCGCTGTTGCTATTTGCCTCTACTCCCTTCTTTAGCGCTGCACTGCGCGATCTTAAAAATAAACGTGTTGGTATGGATGTGCCAGTTGCGCTTGGCATTGGCATTGCCTTCACCGCCAGTCTCATGCACACAATACAAGGTAGCGGCGAAGTCTATTTTGATTCGGTCGCCATGTTCACTTTCTTTTTATTATCAGCACGTTACTTCGAATCTGGCGCACGTAAACGTACCGCTGAAGCCACTGAAGCCCTGCTCAGCTTACAGCCAGCTATCGCGACAAAACTCATCGTCGATGACAACGGTGTTTACGATCAACAGAATCAGACCTGCATTTCCGTAGCCGAACTCGGTATTGGTGATTACGTACTGGTCAGGCCCGGGGAACACATCCCGGCTGATGGCAGGATAGTCGAAGGTACATCAGGTATTAATGAATCTTTGATCACAGGGGAAAGTTTACCCGTCACCAAAACCATCGGCGACGAAACGGTCGGAGGCAGCACCAACACCGAAAACCCGCTGGTGATCAAAATTGACAAAATCGGCGATGATACTGTACTGGCTTCCATTCATCGCCTGCTCGATGAAGCACAAAATAGAAAACCGGCGATTGCAAAAATAGCCGATCGCATTGCCTCAAAATTCGTCAGCATCATTTTATTATTAGCCAGCGGTGTCGCTATTTACTGGTATCAAGTCGACCCCGAACACTGGGTCGCCATCACGGTTGCCACACTGGTCGTCACCTGCCCCTGCGCATTGTCGCTGGCAACGCCCGCAGCACTTACCGCTGCCAGCGGCCAACTCGCCAAACTGGGTCTATTACCCAACAGCGCAACAGCGCTGGAAACATTGAGCAAGGCCAGCGATTTTGTTTTTGACAAAACCGGCACGCTAACGCAGGGCAATATCCATATGGTCAAAGCCGTGTTACTGGATGACAGCCCCATCGAACATCATCTTCAAATTGCCGCTGCACTGGAAGCAAGCTCAGAACATCCAGTCGCCAAAAGCCTGATTCAAGCTGCCAACGAAACCACCAACAGTGGCGAACAGATCAAAGTCAGCCAGCTCGATAACAAAGCCGGCTCAGGTGTTAACGGCATTATCGATGGTACACATTGGCATCTCGGCAACATCAACTACATTAATCAGCTTTGTGAACAAGGCGTTCCAGTTTCATTGCTGGAAAAAAATCAAATTAATGAAATGACTTTGGTTGCACTGGCCACCGATAAAAAAATATTTGCCATCTTTGCTTTCGATGATGAACTCCGAGCAGAAGCTCCCGCTCTCATCCAGCAATTAAAACAACAAAACAAAATCATCACCCTGATGACCGGTGACCACGAAGCCAACGCATTACGTATCGCAAAAATAGTCGGCATCGAAAACGTTTACGCAGACATGAAACCCGCCGACAAACTCGCGCAGGTACAAAAAATGCAACAGAGCGGTGCCATCGTCGCCATGACCGGAGACGGCATCAATGATGCACCAGTACTTGCCGGTGCTGACGTCTCCATCGCCATGGGCAGTGGCACACAACTCGCTGCTGCTCACGCTGATTTAATCCTGCTATCCAATCACGTCGAACACCTGTACACCGGTTATCAGATTTCAAGGCAAACACTAAAAATTATTAAACAAAACCTGACATGGGCTTTCGGCTACAATCTACTCGCTGTACCCGCCGCCGCCACTGGTCATGTAGACCCCTGGATGGCTGCCATCGGCATGTCTGCCAGCTCGCTATTTGTAGTACTAAATGCGTTACGTTTAACAAAAACAACCAAGTAAAAACTCTATGGAATCGCTCTATCTTTTAGTCCCCCTCGCTCTATTAATAGCCGCCGGAATAGTCTGGGTTTTTTTATGGGCAGTGAAATCCGATCAGTTCGATGACCTCGAAGGACCGGCACATCGAATCATTATGGATGACGATGATAAGGTAAAAGAAAAAACAGACAACGAATCTTCAGATAACAAATAGTGAACGCTTTCACTTCCAATGCTTCGCTGGTAATTTATCCAACGAATCCAAACTGGATACCCGACAAACCAGAAGCATTAATAAAAACTTTACAGCAAACAGGACTCACCGGTGAGCCTTTGAACAAAAATGAAAATAGTTACCTGGTCGGTGAATATTTTTTAGATCATATCAGTTTTATGGGTTGCTCACCCAACATCAAATTAGAAAATGAAAACGATGATGGCACGTTTACTTTTATACGTATAACCACCACAGAAAATATCACTGCATTAACCGGCAAACACGGCTTCGCTCCGCATTGTCCACAATGCAAAAAACCAGAAAAAAACTGGCGCGTACTTTTAAAAGACAATCAATTGGTTTGTAGTCATTGCCAACAAATATCAGATGCATGGTTATATAACTGGCGCAAGTCAGCTGGTTTTGGAAGATGCTTTATTGAGATCACAGATATTTATCCGAAGGAAGCGATTCCTCAATCTTCTGTTTTAGAATTATTAGAGAAACGATTTCAGATTCCCTGGAGTTATTTCTTTTATCATGCCTAAGCGGTGAAAACATAAGATGATTTTTTATGCCTGCCTACGTTTAAACTTTAATGCGCCTTTCATAGATCAAATACACCAACGGTATGACCAATAGAGTGAGCACAGTCGAAGCGAATGTTCCGAAGATCAATGACACTGCCAGACCACCAAAGACCGGATCAAATACGATAATAAAAGTGCCGAGGATGATGGCGAAGGCAGTTAATAATATTGGTCGTAGACGTGTGATGCCTGCTGCTAACACGGCTTCATCTAATGAGTTTCCTTTACGCCGATATTCGAGAATAAAGTCGATCAACAATAATGAATTACGCACGACGATACCGGCGAGTGCGATCACGCCGATCATTGAAGTGGCGGTGAAATACTGACCCATGATGGCGTGTCCGGGTAGAACGCCGATGATAGTTAAGGGTATCGCGCCCATGACAATTAATGGAATAGCGAACGAGCGGTAATAACCCACCAGCACTAGATAAATTAAGATAATAGAGACGGCGAAAGCTGAGCCCAGGTCACGAAACACATCCAGTGTCAGGCGCATTTCGCCATCCCAGCGCACCGCATATCCCGGCTCTGTTGAATCAGATATAAAGTATTGAGTCAGTCTGACGCCGCCAGGCAAAGTATTGTTTTGCAGATAATTCCACATATCAAAAACTGCATAAACCTGGCTTGTGCTGGCTAGTTCGCCAGTGACGTAAACCACTGGATACTGGTCTTTGTGCAGTATTGGTTTTGGTGCAATACGTTTTTCAATACTGGCAATATCTGACAATGAAACCTGCCGACCCTGCGGTGTAGTGAAATAGACTTTCGATAAATCTTTTGGTCCGGTGCGATCAGATGCAGGTACGCGGAAACTGATGGGCACAGGTTCTTTTTCATATTCAAGGTGTACCGTTCCCACGTCTAAACCGGCAACGAAGGCGCGTATTGTTTCGGCAATACTCGCTGTTGGAATACCCGTTAACATGGCCTTTTCACGATCAACCACAATATTGTATTCTGTAAAATCGTCGGTGACTGAATCATCAATATCTACCACATCGCCCGTCTTCTCAAAAACTTCTTTGCGTAATTCTTTGGCAATTTCTCGCAACGTTTCGTAATCGGGTCCGTACAGTTCTGCAAGTATAGTCGCGCGCACCGGTGGCCCTGGTGGATCTTCAACCAGCTTGATATTTGCACCGATTTTTTTCGCCAGCTCGACTAACTGCGGGCGTATTTTGAGAGCTATATCAATCGAAGATTCATCACGATTATGTTTATTGACCAGGTTAACGCGCACTTCGGCAATGTTCGGCCCCTGCTTTAATCCAGCACCGCGCAGCAGCCCATTAAAATCAATAACACCGGGCTGGCCGACGCTGGTTTCCCAGGTTTCGACTTGCGGATTCAACCTGACCATATCACCAACACGACGTGCTACATAAT
Source organism: Gammaproteobacteria bacterium (assembly GCA_029882355.1). Classification (GTDB taxonomy): domain Bacteria; phylum Pseudomonadota; class Gammaproteobacteria; order SZUA-229; family SZUA-229; genus LH-M37. The sequence goes on from JAOUKV010000004.1 coordinate 41,354, forward strand.
CGGTAGCTTCCAACGTGGTGCCTTCTGGCATATCTATGGTGATGACAAAAGTGTTAGTGTTGTTTTTTGGCAGCATTTTGAACTGCACCCACTGCACCGCCGGCATGATGAGTACCAATACCATAACCAGGGCAACACCCATAAAAAATAGATTGCGTGTCATACGGCTGTCAATCAGGCGTTTCATCAGGCGCGCATAATTACGTTCAATCAAACCGTGCTGACCTTCTTCGTGCCCCGAACCCTGCACTTTTAAAAATCTAAACGCCGCCCACGGTGCCACTGTGTAGGCAATCGCCAGCGAGGCGATCATCGCGACCAGCACATTAAATGGGATCGGTGACATGTATGGCCCCATCATGCCGGTGACCCAGAACATGGGTAGAAATGCGAGGATGACGGTGAACGTTGCCAGATTAGTTGGTTTGCCTATTTCATTGATGGCGCGTATGGCGGACTGCAATCGGTCGACATTTTTACCGGCGTAATGCCGGAAAATATTTTCAATAACAACAATCGAATCATCCACCAGTAAACCCAACGACAATATCAGCGCAAACAGGGTGATGCGGTTAATACTCTGACCGGCAATGTAACCCACCGCAAGGGTAATAAAAAGAATCAACGGGATGGTCACGGTTACGATAGAGGCGGCACGCCAGCCCAGAAAAATCACCAGTAAAATGACTACAGTAATGATAGCAATCGCCATATGTTCGATCAGAGTGTTGACCGCATCCTCGGCCTTGGCACCATCATTGCGAGTGACATCGACATTCACACCAGCGGGAATCAGGTCGTCACGGATACGATCAAGATCATCTATCACTGCCTGCGCGACATTTACCGCATTGGCACTGGCGCGTTTTGCAATTGCAATGCTAACCGCGGCGGTTTCATAATCGGCAGGTTTTACGCCAGTAAAAGCGGGACCATAACCAATGCGTGATACCTGATCAATTTCTTCAGGGCCATCAATAATTTCCGCAACCTGTTTCAGGTACACCGGTTTATGCTGGGAAAGTGTTACCACAAGACTGCCGACATCTTCTGCACTTTTCAAGGCACCACCCGTTTGTACCGATGCCAGCGTATTGCCGCCGACAAAAGTACCGGAAGGAATCGCCTTATTGGTGGCTTCGATCACTTTACGAATATCATCCAGAGTGACATTGTATTTGTGCATACGCTCAAGATCGAGATTGATGCTGATAGCTCGTTTGTGTCCACCGTGCACATACGAAACCGATGTGCCTTCAACACGACGTAACCGTTCGAGTACATCATTAGCGGTATGCCTGAGATTACATTCCTCTGTGCCATCACAGGATAATGCGATAACCACAATTGGTACATCATCGACATCAGCCGGTTTTATCAGCGGCTGCAATGTGCCCGGCGGCATGCGATCAATGTTACTCATAATACGGTCATACAGTCTGACCAGTGAATTTTCCATATTTTCACCGACATTGAACTGTACGCTAACCACACCGACTGAGTCCATCGCCGAACCATAAGTGTGATCCATGCCTGGCAGACCCTGCAAAATAGCTTCGAGCGGTTTAATGATGAGCTGTTGTATTTCTTCAGGCGAAGCACCCGGTTTTTGCACAATGACGTTGGCTGCCGGTACGACAATTTTTGGATTCTCTTCGCGCGGTGTAACCAGAAAAGCGTACATGCCCGCAATAAAGGCGAACAGGATAATCAGCAGGGTTAACTTGTTGTCGATAAAATATGACGCCACACGTCCGGCCATATTTAGTTCGCTATCTGGAATTTGCTCCATCATTTTTTACCCGTCGATTTTTTTGTCAACACGGTTACCGGACTACCATCATGTACGGCCTCTAACCCACCAACAAGCAGTGTCTCGTTACCAAATAAACCACTAAGAATATCTACCTTGTCTGCATCCTTTTTGCCTGAACGTACCATGCGAAAACGTGCTTCGTTTTTTTCCAGAACAAATACGCCCGAGATACCATTGCGGACAAGCAATGCGGCACGTGGAATCGAGATAGATAAATCACCCGCAGATGCCGCTGAAATTTTTACCACAGGCCTTGCGATAGCTGGTGACGTGTTTGCCATCGAATCTTCGGCACTGACAAAGTTGGCATTGAAAACCAGCAAGGCTATCAACATATTTAAATGCGTAGTTTTATTCATGGCAACACCACCACAGGTAAAGATAAGTTTCCAACAGCCAACGGCAGGGCGACCTGCGCAATATCCAGATTTAAACGCGCAGTCAACTTTTCAATACGCGCATCGGTATACAAACGCTCTGACTGCAGTAAATCCAATAAAATAGTTCGTCCCTGACCGTAACGTTTTTTGACCAGCTGCACCGTCTGCTTCGCGGTTTTTACATTATCTTCAGCCAGGGCCAAACGCTCTCGTGATTCATGCAAACTGCTGTAAGCGTCACGTACCTGCTTCTGCACAGACTGCTCCAGTGATTGTAGCTGCCACTGCATTTCGCGTTGCTGTGCCAGCGTGGTATCAATTTTTCCACTGTTCTTACCATCGTATAAATCAAAACTGAGCACACCCATAACGCTGGATGACTGATTATCAAAACCCGGCTCATCATCGTACCAGTTTGAATTCACGATAAGATCTAGACTGGGTTTGCGCACTGAACGTGCCGCATCAACTCGTGCCCGTGCTGCTTGTACTAGAGCACGTGCCGCCGCCAGATCTTTGCGATTAGTCAGTGCACGTTTTTCATATTCTTCAATAGACACGTCTTCGCTAACAGCTGGTACATTCGACACCGCCAGATTAATTTCACTATCCAATGTCAAACCTGTCACCAGCTTAAATTCATCGAGCGCTGAGCGATGACGCGTTGCCGCCTGTTCACGTTGTGAACGAATGGCGGCAAGGCTAACTTGCGCTGCCAGTTTGTCGGATTCGACGATGCGATCCTGCCTGGCTAGTTTGGCCGTGGTGTTGGCGTGTTGCCTGGCGGCAGCAACGGCATCTTCTGCGATCGCCAAAGCCTGCTCCGTTGCCTGCACAAACAGATAAGCGCTGATAGTGGCATAAGCGATTTTCTCGCGCTCACGCTGATATTGTAGTCGGGCATTTTTTTCTGTCTGCTCGGCATCAATCACCATAGCTGAAGTTCGGCCACCCGCATACAGCGACCAACGCAATGCCAGCTGAGTAAAATACAAAGTTGAGGAATCAGGGTTATTAAGCAGAACTGGATCAAAATCAGGTGTTGTTACCTGCCGGGTGTTCAGTTTATCGGCGAAGGCATCGAGCGGATTGTCACTCAAACGCGCCGTATGTGAAAGTGTCAGCGTCGGCATATGGCCTGCTTTACTTGTCTGCGTTTGTGCGACCGCAGCACTGGTCTGATATTGCACCGCATTCAGATTCGGATTGTGTTTGAGCGCATATTCAACGGCTGAATCAAGATCAAATGTTTGTGCCTGCGTATAAGCACTGCTTAATGCTAACAACCACAGCAGTGAAATTTTAATTGCGTATCGAAATAGCATATCCAAACTCACGTGAATTTACTTATCAAAAAGAGGTATTGCGTCCATTTATGAAAACTCTGATTAACCATTCTTACAATATATAGCAACATTCCATAATTACAATGCTTTAACAAGTTACTGTCAGAGTGCCCACATTTTACCTGAAACAACTATATAAGAAAACTCTAATATTGTAGATGTTTTTCTAACCTCTAAATTTCATATGACAAAATGTACTGTAAACAGACTTTTCGCTGTTAACGTGAACGCACAAGATTAGAAGTAAAAAACACCATAGACGCCGCCAGAACTATCGATGGTGCAGCGGGCGCATCCCAATATAATGATGAAGCAATCCCTAATATTACCGACAAAACGGCAAACAACACCGATAGCACCACCATCTGCAAGGGTGTTTTGGAATACAGCCGCGCACTGGCTGCCGGGATAATTAACAGTGCTGTGATCAACAAAACCCCAACGACTTTTATCGCAACTGCAACGGTCAATGCCAGCAACAGCATAAACAAAAAGCGCGTTCTATCTACTGACACGCCATCGGTACGTGCCAGTTCTTCGTGCACCGAGATGGATAGTAAATCACGCCACAAATAAGTAAATAACGAGAGCACTAATACCGCACCGGCATAAATCCAGATCAGTTCTTCACGACTGACTGCGAGAATATCGCCGAATAGATAAGCCATCAAATCGACATTTGAACCCTGATTCTGAGCGTAGGATAAAACAATCAGACCCAGTGCCAAAGCACTGTGCGACATGATGCCCAGCAGCGTATCGGTGGATAGTTCTTGTTTTTTCTCCAGCCAGAACAATAACGAGGCCAGTACAATACCGACCACGGCTACACCAATGATAGGCAAAACCTCAGTAGAAACCGCTAGTGCCACACCCAACAAAGCAGAATGCGCCAGGGTATCGCCAAAATAAGCCATGCGTCGCCAGACCACGACACAACCCAAAGATCCGGCCAATAAAGCTAAACCTATACCTGCCAATAAGGCATTGATGATGAAATCATCCATGACGATGACCACACTCTTTGTGATGGCTGCAAATGATGGCACCATTCAATTCATGTTCGTGGTCGTGATGATGGGAATAAACAGCCATACCATTCAAAGCATCACCAAATAATTTTAGGTACTCGGGATGTTCACTGATGTGATCAGGATGTCCGGTACAACAAACGTGTGTATTTAAACAGACCACCTGGTCAGTGGCGGCCATGACCAAATGTAAATCGTGCGAAACCATCAAAATGCCACAACCATGATGATCACGTATTGAGGCTATAATTTTATAGAGTGCTTGCTGGCCAATAATGTCGACACCTTGAGCGGGTTCATCCATTACCAGCACGTTAGGTTTCTTTAACAATGCCCTGGCCAGTAACACTCTTTGCAATTCACCACCGGAAATATTTTGAATAGCCGAGTTTATAATGTGGTTAACACCAACCTCATGTAGAACCTGGTTGATTTCATCATCCGTATAACTCGCAGCCAGCTGTAAAAAATCCAGTACCCGCAAAGGTAATACAGGATTAATGCTACTGCGCTGCGGTACATAACCAATTCTTAAATCATCTCGGCGAAAAACCTGACCATCACTGGCATCACTCAAACCAAGAAGAATACGGATCAAGCTGGTTTTACCGGCGCCGTTTGGACCGATAAGGGTGACTATCTCAGACTCCCGCAGACTCAGGCTTACATCCAAAAGAATGGTTTTACCCTGTATGCTTAAGCTCAGGTCTTCCGCTGCCAGTAATATATTATTATCCACTTATTAATTCTCAAAATATTTATTCAGTTTGCCTGAACAGTTTGACTTCAACGTTCATCACCATAATATTAGTGTTAATATTGCGCAGCTATCTTATCTCATATTACAGCCTATATCGTGACTAAACATTCCTACTTTCTGACCCTGGTTTTACTGATCTCATCAACAACACAGGTCACAGCAAAACCGCTACGAATTGTTGCCAGTATCAAACCTGTGCATTCCTTGGTCGCTGGAATAACTCAGGGAGTTATTGAACCAGAACTGCTCATGGGCAGCCAGCAATCCCCCCATCACTACAGCCTGCGACCATCTGAACGCAGAATGCTGGCTAAGGCAGATTTAATCTTCTGGATTGGCCCGAGTCTGGAAAGTTTTTTGCCTCGAATATTAGGCAGCCTCAAAAATAAAAAAAAATCTGTGTCACTCATGCAAACCCAGGGCTTGCATTTATTACCGTTACGACAAATTGACAATGACCATCGCGAACAAGGTCATGATGAACATGATCACAGCGCAGGCGAGCAGGCCAGTTCAAAAATGGATGCACATTTCTGGTTGAACACCTATAACGCCGATATTCTTGTCGATGTTATCAGCCAAAAAATCATTAATCTTGATCCTGAACACCAACAACAGTATCAGGCCAACAGTCAACGACTACATGACCAGATTGCTCAATTAAGAAAAACCCTGCAAACGTCATTGAGCTCCGTCAAAAATGCTTTTCTGACTTATCATGATGGTTACCAGTATTTCGAAGCTGAATTCAACCTAAATAATGCGGGATTCATTACTGCATCTGAATTACAACCCGGTGCACGTCGAATTAGCGAATTGAAAAAACTAATTGAAGAAAAAAATATTGAATGTATTTTTTACGATGCCCCCACAGAACCCCCCATACTGAAATCATTAGTAGCTAACAACAAAACTAATACATTCATGCTTGATCCTGTCGGTGTTTTTATTCCGCCGGGTAAAAACGCCTGGTTTGAAACTATTCACGCATTAACCCAGCAGTTTATAAATTGCAGACAAAGTATATAATCACGTCATAATTTTACAGATAAACACAATACAATTTCTAAATACCCAACAACAGGATCACTCAATGGTTCATCAGCAACAACTGCGTTTTTCTACCGATGGCCGTGGTACCTACAACATCAGTCAACAGATTAGTGATGTCATACAGAAATCTGCTATTCAGTCTGGTATTTGCCAGATTTTTATTCAGCACACCAGTGCATCATTAATTTTATGCGAGAATGCCGACCCAACTGTCAGATCTGATCTAGATGCATTCATGAAACGACTGGTACCTGATGGTGACAGCCTGTTCAAGCACAAAGATGAGGGGCCTGACGACATGCCAGCACATGTACGCACTGTTTTAACCGAAAGTTCACTCTCCATTCCTGTATGTGAGGGCAAGGCAAACCTGGGTATATGGCAAGGTATTTATCTCTGGGAACATAGAACCGGTTCATTCAAGCGTAATCTCAGCATTACCATTATTGGCGAATAATAGTTCCCTGATTTTTAATGTTATATCAAAATACACTACAACTCGCCGAACACAGTCAGGGCGCTTACGAAATCACTGATCTGATTTCAACTATTATTACAGAATCAAAAATACACACCGGCACCTGCCACCTTTTCATTCACAATAGCTCATCAGCTATTCTAATTAGCGACACCGCTGATGATTCAACAAAGGATATGACGGCTGACTTTATGGCTCAGCTTGCACCCAGCAGTACCGATGCCAATGAAAATATCAACAATGCGATGAATGCTGTGCCACCAACAATGAAGCACGCTCGCTCCCAAAGTGAACTCACTATACCGATTACCAATGGCCGACCTGGTATTGGTGTATGGCAGGGTATTTTCCTATGGGAATACAAATCGTCTCCCGTGGAACGTAAGTTAACGGTGACCATTATGGGTGAAGCGAAACATAAATCTTTCAGACTAACCCGATAACAAAACGCATCACCTAAAGCTCTAAACTTCAGTCATTTCAAAGTCTACTTTACCAACACCACAATCAGGACAAGTCCAGTCTTCCGCAACATCTTCCCATTTTGTACCCGCAGCAAGCCCATGCTCTTCATCACCTAATTCTTCGTTATAAACATAACCACAGGTAATGCATACCCAAGTCTTGTAACTCATTCTTTATTGCCCGTCTAAAATAATTAAAAATGCATTTTACCTAATACATAAAAAAAATATCCCCCATTAATGCAGTGCAAGTTAAATTGGGGCTTGCTTTGAAAGCTCACAGGCTTAAACTTGAGACATGAATGAAACATCATTGCCAGTTGTCATGTGTTTTTCGGGCCTCGATCCTTCTGGGGGAGCGGGTATACAGGCGGACATAGAATCCGTTAGCAGCCATGGCTGCATGGCATCGCCTATTATTACGGCCGCCACGGTACAGGACACTCAAAACGTCATCTCATTCTCACCCATGCCTGCTGATTTAATTATCGAGCAGGCACGCGCTATTCTCGAAGATATGCCTATAAGTATGATTAAAATTGGCATGGTCGGCAGCGCAGAAATTGCTCAGGCCATTCATTCAATACTGGTTGATTATCCCGAAATCAAAGTGGTTTACGACCCAGTCTTCAGCACTGAAAATAATGGCTCTCTCAGCGATAATGATCTGGTTGATAATGTACGCGAACTACTGTTACCACTAACCACCGTTTTAACACCCAATATTTTTGAAGCACATACGCTAATGCAGGGCTCTGATGCAGCCTCCGCCGCAGCTATGGGTCTGTTGGAAACTAAATGTGAGTATGTTTTGCTTACCGGAACACACGCTAAAACTAATGATGTTGTACACACGCTATACAGCAATCACCGTGAACTTGAACAGTTTCACTATGCACGCCTGCCGCACAAATATCATGGTTCAGGCTGTACACTCGCTGCCAGTATTGCCGCATTATTGGCCATCGGTCATGAAACTGTCAGCGCCGTTCATACTGCGCTCGACTATACCCACAAAACATTGATCAACGCCCGCCGCATCGGTATGGGCCAATATCATCCCGATCGTTTTTTCTGGTTACAAGATTCAGATAACGACCAAGCCAGTTGAGGTCTGGTCGTTGAACGAGCTTCTACTGCGCGGACTTTACGCGATCACCGATGAACGCCTGATGACTGAATTAGATTTCCTGCTCAAAGCTGAGCAGGCACTGCTCGGCGGCGCCAGACTAATTCAATATCGAGATAAAAGTAGTGATACAGAAAAACGTCTATATCAGGCTAGCGCACTCAAACAACTCTGCAAAAAAAACAACAGCCTGCTCATCATCAATGACGATATTGAACTGGCCAGGACTGTGCAGGCTCACGGTGTACATTTGGGCAAGGATGACACATCCATCGAGCATGCTCGTCAACAATTAGGTGAGGATTCTATTATCGGCATATCTTGTTATAACCAGCTCGATCTTGCTTTAGAAGCAGAAAAAGCCGGTGCTGATTACGTCGCCTTCGGTGCTTTCTTCCCCTCACTGACAAAACCGGATGCACATACCGCCAGCCTCGAATTATTAAAATCCGCCAAACAGCAATTACAACTTCCGATATGCTGCATCGGTGGCATTACCGTAGATAACGCCGACACACTAATTGATCAGGGTGCAGATATGACCGCTATCATCACTGATTTATTCTCCAGCAATGATATTCAAACAACCGCCTCGCACATCACACGTCTATTCAGTTAAAATCGCATCCTATTTTTAATACCGCTAAACGAGTACACGATATGAGCACGATGAACGAGCAATTTCAGGCCGCACAAAAACACATCCCCGGTGGTGTTAACTCACCAGTACGTGCATTTCGAGGTGTCGGCGGTGATCCTGTCTTTATAGAAAAAGCTAAAGGCGCTTATATTTTTGATACTCAGGGCAAACAATACATCGATTATGTCGGCTCATGGGGCCCAATGATCCTGGGTCATGCACATCCTGAAGTCATCGCCGCGGTGAAAGCCGCTGCCGATAATGGGCTCAGCTTCGGTGCTCCCACTGAAATCGAAACCATCATGGCGGATAAAATCTGCGAGATTGTGCCTTCCATGGAAATGGTGCGCATGGTCAGCTCCGGCACCGAAGCCACCATGAGCGCGATTCGTCTAGCTCGTGGTTATACCGGCCGCGATAAAATTATCAAATTCGAAGGTTGTTACCACGGCCATTCTGATTCCCTTTTAGTCAAAGCCGGTTCCGGTGCTTTAACACTAGGCGTGCCCGATTCACCCGGTGTACCAGCCAGCCTTGCCGAGCATACGCTGACCCTGCCTTATAACAATTTAGCACAGGTTGAAAAAACACTGACCGAGCTGGGCGATCAAATCGCCTGCATTATCATTGAACCCGTGGCTGGTAACATGAACTGCATTCCACCAGTAGAGGGCTTTCTCGAAGGTGTTCGTGAACTCTGCACAAAACACGGCGTGGTCTTGATTTTTGATGAAGTTATGACCGGTTTCCGCGTTGCTCTGGGTGGCGCACAAAGTTACTACGGCATCACACCAGACCTGACCACACTGGGTAAAGTTATCGGTGGCGGTATGCCGGTCGGTGCTTTTGGTGGCAAATGCGAGATCATGGAAAAAATTGCACCACTAGGCCCGGTTTATCAGGCAGGCACCTTGTCCGGCAACCCCATCGCCATGACAGCAGGTCTGAAAACACTGGAACTAATTTCAGCTCCCGGTTTTTTTGATGAACTATCCAAAAAAGTGGAATACCTCACCGACGGCATCCTGGATGCTGCCAAGTCAGCGGGCATCGCCATGACCTGCAACCGCGTTGGCGGCATGTTCGGCCTGTTCTTCTCTGAAGAAAAGGTCACCAGTTTTGAGCAGGCGACTCAATGTAACGTCGATCAATTCAAACAGTTCTTTCACGGCATGCTGGACGAAGGTATCTACATGGCACCCTCTGCTTATGAAGCGGGTTTTGTTTCTACCATGCATACCAACGTTGAGTTAGATAAAACCATCGCAACGGCTAAAAAAGTACTAAACAATATCAAATCATAGGCTATCGTCATGAATTGTTATATCTATAGATGCAGCCGCAAGCCAGACATGTATATCTATCTGGCCGATGAAGATGATTTCTCAAACGTGCCCAAAGAGATTTTCAATAGTCTTGGTATTATTAGCTTTGCGATGGAACTGGTACTTACCTCAGACATGAAAATGGCCAAAGAAACCCCTGATAAAGTCATGGGAAATTTAAAAGAAAATGGCTTCCATCTACAACTTCCCGATGAAACCCCAATCGAAGAACTGATGACACGTATTGCCAACAAAAAAATATAAGTCAGCCTTATCGTCATGTATACTCATACGCGTTTAGCTCTACAAACTTATCAAGCTGAATATTCACCATTTTTTACAATAGACATTTTAGAGGTATCAAACAATTACCATGAATAAATTTATAAAAATAATCATCATTAGCGTCATCACATCTGTCATCGCTACTATTATCAACCTGAAAATACCCGGTAGTGAAGCCAATCTTGCAAACATCTCAACACATTTGCCATTATTTTTAATTTCATTCACTAGTATTTTGATCGCCTGCTTAATTACCAGTAAGCTATCTAGCTCATCACATAGAGCCGTTAAAATAGGTTCTGGTCGTGAATCAGGCACCGTAAAGTGGTTTAACGCTGCCAAAGGTTTTGGCTTCATTACCCGTGAAAATGGTGAAGACATTTTTGTCCACTTCCGTTCAATTCAGGGCAAAGGTCACCGTTCATTAGGTGAAGGTCAAACCGTTATTTTTGAAGTTGCTGAAAGCGATAAAGGCCTACAGGCCGTTGATGTTTGCAGTGCCTGATTGAAGAAAAAATAACATAAATAAAAAAGGCTCCTTACGGAGCCTTTTTTATTTTAATCAGATAAAACACACTATTGACCCTTCATTGCCTTCACGAACAATTGACTCAATCGCTCAATTTGTTCCACACCGGCTTTTTCAAAACCCGCTTCATTGATCGTTGCAGTATATTCTTTTGAGTTTTCTGTTGAATTCACTTCCTGTATACCCGCAATCACATTTGTCCTGGAACCGAGATCCTGATTTAAGGAGTACATAGCGCTCTCTTCAGGAATATAAAAAACCCTACCCGGCATACTCACTGATTTAAATTGGGTAATAACCTCCATATTTGTTCCGTCAGCAACAATTGCCGTAAATGATGGATTGAAAGCAATGGAAGCACTGATACGATGGTTATCAAGATCAAAATTACCAAATTGTACGGTCATATTCACATTGACCGCCGCTACACCCGCATCAGCACCACCAAATTTATCAACCAGATCTCCATTGACGGCAGAATTGACGTTCGATACTCCCATCCAAAAACCACCATCTGGATCCATCTTCTCATCAGGATCATAAAATTTAAGGCCATCTGCAACCAATGTTATATTTTCATCATCGGGACTAATGCTAGTAACAAGTTTTTTATGATTGACTTGAGAATATGCTTCACTCTTGCTGACCTCATCAATTGAAACCACTTCAAAATTTGCTTTTTTCATTTCATCAACAAAAATGTTATATGCCTTGTTGGTCACTCTTTGCATCATAGTAATATTAGGGTTTTCCATATTTACTTTGATATTAGTCGTGATTTTATTCAAGCCATCTTCAGAAACGCTGATAACCTTACCCTCAACCATCAGCTTATAAGTCACATTAAAAGAGGGAATAACCAGTTTTTTGACTTTATCGACTCTAATTCGTTGTGTCTTGGCAACACGGATAAAACCATTAGCCGCTGAACCAGACAGTGCAGCTTCATTCAAGACGGGTAGTTTACTGGTGGAGGCCGAGCAGCCAACCAAAACCAAGCCCATAATTAGTGCTGTACTCAAGGATAGGTGATTTGAATAATTCTTAAACATAATAAATCCTGCATTATTTTTACGTATTGGAAAAGTCTAGCACAAGACTAAAGAAAAAAGCATACAAATAGCTATCCATCACTTTCTTGAAAACTATTTGATAATAATATTATTTTTTTGTGCCATATAGTCAATTGACGTAGCCACCGCAGTAAAACCAAACATTGCCGTCACTGCAACGCTTGAGCCATAACCATATGCACAATCCAGTGATAACCCTGAAACACCTGGCTTGGCATAATTCACCTTGCCCTCCTGATCTGGATAACGTTGCTGTTCTATTGAATATACACAGGGCACACCAAAGCTGTATCTTTTATTTCGCGTAAAACCATGCTGACATCGAAGCTCAGAACGCACCTTAGCCGCCAGCGGATCATTCCAGGTACTCGACAAATCTGATACTTGAATTTTAGTAGGATCAATCAATCCACCTGCACCACCGGTGGTGATAATCGGAATTTTGTTGCGCTTACAACAGTAAATAATATTAGCCTTAGTTCTAAAGGCATCAATAGCATCGATAACGCAATCATAATCACGCTCAAGAATATCACGCTGGTTATCACCATCAATATATTGTTCGATGGTCTGTACCTCGCACTCAGGATTAATATCAAGTATGCGTTGCTTCATAGTTTCAACTTTTGACTTACCAATCGTCGACTCCAGTGTATGAATCTGACGATTAGTATTACCTCGTGAAATGGTATCGCCATCGACTAAAGTAATCCTGACGATACCGGTTCTGACCAGTGCTTCAGCAGCCCATGAACCAACACCACCAAGACCCACAACACAAACATGCCTTTCTGCCAGAAACTGCACCATCTCATCACCGTATACCCGTGACAGAGAACCAAATTTTTCTTCGTAATCACTCATGTAAAAATCTCAAGTATTCAGTTGGCAGTAAAAGCATTTAACTGCTAACTGATAATATCTAAGGTAGAATCAGCTTATGACATCAACAACAGAAAAAACAGCAGCAAAGAGTGCCCATAAAGTCGGTTTCGTCAGCCTCGGTTGCCCCAAGGCGACCGTGGATTCGGAGCATATTCTCACACAGTTGCGCGCTGAAGGTTACAACATTGTGCCTTCTTATGAAGATGCCGATCTGGTGGTGATCAACACCTGCGGTTTTATCGATGCTGCAGTTGAAGAATCACTAGATGCCATCGGCGAAGCCCTGGCTGAAAATGGCAAGGTAATCGTCACCGGCTGTCTCGGTGCCAAAGATGATGTGGTTCAGCAAGCTCATCCGCAAGTACTCGCCATCACCGGTCCGCACGCTACTGCCGAAGTCATGGATGCCGTACACCATCACCTGCCGCCACAACATGATCCTTTCATGGATTTAGTACCACCGCAGGGCGTCAAGCTCACACCTCGGCATTATGCCTACCTCAAAATTTCCGAAGGATGCAATCATAGCTGCACCTTCTGTATTATTCCCGCTCTGCGTGGCGATTTAGAAAGCCGCCCGGTGAACGATGTCTTAGCCGAAGCCAAACGCTTAAAAGAAGCTGGCGTGCAGGAACTGCTAGTTATTTCACAGGATACCAGCGCCTATGGCATCGATGTTAAATACAAAACCGAATTCTGGGAAGGCATGCCAGTTAAGACGCGCATGACCGAACTCTGTGAAGCTCTCAGCGGCCTGGGTATCTGGGTGCGACTGCATTATGTTTACCCCTACCCGCACGTCGATGAAATTATTCCGCTGATGAACGAAGGCAAGGTACTGCCTTATCTGGACATTCCATTCCAGCACGCCAACCCGCGCATTTTGAAAGCCATGAAGCGTCCAGCATCGAGCGAAAAAGTTTTAGGCCGAATTAAGAAATGGCGTGAACAATGTCCCGACCTGACCTTACGCAGCACCTTTATCGTCGGTTTCCCCGGTGAAACTGAAGCAGAGTTTCAGGACTTATTAGATTTTCTCGATGAAGCCCAACTTGATCGTGTTGGCTGTTTCACTTACTCGCCAGTTGAAGGTGCGGTTGCTAATGAACTTGGCGAGGCTATTCCTGAAGAAATTAAAGAAGAACGATTAGCACGCTTTATGGAAAAACAGAGCGGTATTAGCACTGAACGTTTGAAACGGAACATTGGTAAAGAGATTCAGGTGTTGGTTGATGAAATCGATGAAGAAGGAGCTATAGCAAGAAGCATGGCAGATGCACCGGATATTGATGGTCTGGTTTATATTCAGGATGCACACGATTTACAGGTAGGTGATTTGGTAATGGTGCATATCGATCAAACCGATGAACATGATATGTATGCAGTATTGGTTGATTAACTTTTTATGTAAATTAATGCCCCGCAGATAAATATTTGTTGAGAAAAACATTAATATCAGAAAAGATTTATTTTGTTATTGACTTTATATATAAAAACCTCGACTATCCAACCATGATTAAATTTACCAGCCACAAAGCGATTCGATGCATGCGAGCACTGCCCGTATGGCAGTCTTTGTTGTGGCCCTCTGTTATTAACTAAACCTAATACAGAAAAAAGTTTTACCCAAGGCCGCTACTTAAAAACTAGCGGCCTTTTTATTTGCATAATTAAAAGGAGGAATAAACGTGTCTGTACCTGCTGCTTATATTGTTGTCATACTTATATGGAGCACTACTCCCCTTGGAATTCAATGGAGCGGTGTTGAAGTTGGTTATGAATTTGGCGTGGCGCTACGAATGATCATTGGCCTGTTTGCTTTGTTGGTTATTGCTCGCCTATGGAAATTAGCCGTTCCCTGGGACAACACAGCACGACGTGTTTATCTGTCCAGCGGTTTATCACTTTTTCTTGCGATGAGTTTTGTCTACTGGGCAGCGCAATATATTCCTTCAGGCTGGATTGCAGTGATCTTCGGTCTGTCTCCAGTATTAACTAGTGTTTTTGCTACGTTGATTCTCCGTGAAAATGCGTTTACTCCGGGGCGTATTTTGGGCATGACGATGGGCTTATGCGGACTGGCTGTCGTCTTTGTCGAAGGACTAAATATTTCTACGGCAGCATTATCAGGTGTTGCTGCTGTGACGTTTAGCGCTGTCTCACAATCTCTCGGTGCAGTGGTGATTCGCAAGTTAAAACCTCGAATGCACGCTATTTCTATCACAATAGGTAGTTTAATTGTGTCTATTCCGTTGTTTATCGCCAATGCTTTTTATAGCTCTGACTGGCCAACTGCATGGCCGATGCAATCAGTAATGGCGATTGTTTATTTAGCTGTTTTTGGCACTGCGATGGGCTTTCCACTTTATTATTATTTGTTAAAAAATGTAAGAGTAGAACGTGTCGCATTGATTACTTTGATTACACCCATCACAGCTTTATTGCTGGGTGCGGCGATTAATGATGAGGTGATCGGCTCACAGGTCTGGCTGGGTACTGCATTGATTCTGGGAGGTCTTGCTATCTATGAATACGGCAAGTATTTACCTTTCAAAAAGAAATGGCAGATACGCTGGAATCAACGGCCGCTTTAGATACTGCTTTACAACGCCGAATCAGAATCAGTACGTGATTCTGATTCGGCTTATTTTTTCAACTCTGATTGCAGTATTTTGCCTAAGTCAGGATAATGAGCAAACGAGTCTTACTAAGAAATTTCACAGGAGTCAGGGTATGCGCCTAGTTATTAGTTTAATCATTGTCAGTCTCTCTTTAGCGGCCTGTTCAAACCTGAGTAAATCAGCAAGCACCTTGCGCCATAATTACCTAGCAATCACTTCGCCAGGTATTAGTATGGATGAAACCATTCCTCTGATTAAGAAAAAAATTAAACCTGAAGGTTCTTTACTAATTCGAGAAGGGATACCTTGCCTGGACAAAGAAGAAATCCAGCATCAAAAAGGCGCACATTCTATTAGAGTGAATTTAGGCTGGTATTATTGGGGTACGGTAAATACACCTGTTTATGGTGAGTGGTGTTTTAATGATAATAAGAAGTTAATCGATATTATTATTTACAAAGCTATCGATGATAGAACTAATGGTTATTAAGGATACTGCCTCAAAATCAAAATATCACCACGCTGGGTAAATTCGATTTTTTTCAAAAAAGACATGCCCAGCAAAATAACATCACTATCATCATTAGGATTGATAATTGCTCTGACATTTTCAAGCTTGATGCCATCAACTGCGACCTGATCTAGCGTTGCAGCATAACCTGTCGCTACACCATTGGCAGTTTGAAGCTTAAGGGCCACTCCACGTTTTAACTGCAAGTCACTGGCGATATGTTGTGGCACGGCGACACCGGTAGCGCCAGTATCCAGCATAAACACCACAGGCTGACCATTGATAATACCATCAGTGACATAATGCCCACTGCGATTGCGCTGTAGCTCGACTTCTCGCACGCCAACTTCAGTATATTTTGTATTCAGGCTTTGATTGGGGTTGGTCTGCTGGTCAATCACATCTTCAAAGAAGATGATCAAAAAAATCAGTAACAAAATCCACATCAGCACAACCATAAAGGTACCGATGCGTTTTTGTTCTTTTACTTCAGGATTATCATCCATAATTTGTCGTTTTCTTTACAGTAATTTAACCTGTTTCATCATCCTTGATGGACAGACAATCTAGTTATGATAAACCAACTAGCCTTTCATCAAATCGAAGAATTCATCGTTGGTTTTGGTGGTTTGCATTTTGCTCATGAGGAATTCAATCGCACCGATTTCATCCATAGGCTGCAATAATTTACGCAGTATCCACATTTTCTGTAATTCGTCAGGCTTGGTCAGCAATTCTTCACGGCGCGTGCCGGAACGATTGATATTGAAAGCTGGGAAGATACGTTTTTCTGTAATACGACGATCCAGATGGATTTCCATATTACCGGTACCCTTAAATTCTTCGTAAATCACTTCATCCATTTTTGAACCGGTATCGACCAGTGCGGTTGCGATGATTGTAATACTGCCACCCTCTTCGATGTTACGTGCTGCACCGAAGAAACGTTTTGGACGGTGCAATGCATGTGCATCTACACCACCAGTTAAGACCTTACCGGATGAAGGAATGACGGTGTTATAGGCACGTGCCAGACGTGTGATTGAATCCAGCAGGATAACCACGTCTTTTTTATGCTCTGCCAATCGTTTGGCTTTTTCAATAACCATTTCTGCCACCTGTACGTGGCGGCTTGCAGGCTCATCAAAAGTACTTGAAACTACTTCACCGCGCACACTACGTTGCATCTCGGTGACTTCCTCAGGGCGTTCATCGATTAACAGGACAATGAGATAACACTCGGGATGATTAGCTGCGATGGATTGAGCAATATTGCTCATTAACATAGTTTTACCGGCTTTAGGTGGCGATACCAGCAAACCACGTTGGCCTTTACCTATCGGTGCAACCATATCGATAATACGAGCAGTAATATCTTCGGTACTACCATTGCCACGCTCCATCGTCATACGCTCGTTGGGGTGTAATGGTGTTAGATTCTCAAAAGCAATTTTGCTACGAGACTGTTCAGGTGATTCAAAATTAATCTGATCAACCTTGAGCATGGCAAAATAACGTTCACCTTCTTTAGGTGGGCGAATCTTGCCAGAAATGGTATCGCCTGTGCGCATACTGAAACGACGAATCTGGCTGGGTGAAACATAAATATCATCTGGTCCAGCTAAATATGAACTGTCTGCCGCTCGTAGAAAACCAAATCCATCCTGCAAAATCTCTAATACACCATCACCAGAAATATCTTCGCCTTTTTTGGCATGACCTTTAAGGATGGCAAAAATAATCTCCTGTTTTTTAGATCGCGCGACATTTTCCAGTTTCATGGATGCGGCAAGGTCGAGAAGTTCCTGAACAGGTTTTAGTTTTAGTTCTGTAAGATTCATAGGGGATTTTTTGAATAGGTTGAGTTAATTTTTAGGTTTTGAGTTTTTAGGCAAACCGGAAAGGCCTTGCCGTGGCCGCAAGATTTGCGGCCTGGGTATGTGCTTGCCAGGCAAGCCTAAATTTTAGTTAATCTTTGATTAAGGTTTTTCTTGTATGTCCTAATAAAAGAACTACGAGTTACTATCGATAAATGCAGTTAGTTGTGATTTTGATAAAGCGCCAACTTTAGTCGCTTCAACTTCACCATTTTTAAACAACATTAATGTTGGAATACCACGAATACCAAATTTAGGTGGTGTATTCGGATTCTCATCAATATTAAGTTTTGCAATTTTAATTTTGTCAGCATAATCGCCGACAATCTCTTCAAGTATGGGTGCAATCATCTTGCAAGGGCCACACCATTCTGCCCAGTAATCAACCAATACAGGTATATCCGAATTTATAACTTCTTCTTCAAATGAATCATCGGTAACATAAAGAATTTGATTGCTCACTAAAGGAACTCCTCAGGAATAAAATTTTGCTATTAATGGTTTTTTCTGTTCTAGATAGTACGAGGTAAATATACTTGAAATTGTCGTCGAATTGAAACTGGTAAGCTTCGTGGACATGTATTTGCGTGCTATCTTAGACTATTTTCTGGATTTGTACACCCCTTTTCTGTATGTGATTCCAATTTAGGTTAAGCTACGAAGATGACCGATACTAATATTACAGAGACACGTTTTGACCAGTTCGATTTAGATTCACGCATTATTCAGGGTTTAAACGATACTGGCTTCCAATTTTGCACACCCATTCAAGCCGAAAGCATTCCCATTGCGATTACTGGCCAGGATGTTGCAGGTGAAGCTCAAACAGGCACAGGTAAAACGGCCGCTTTTATGGTCGCCTGCTTTGACTATTTATTAAAAAATCCTGCTCGAGATGATAAAAAAGCTAACCAGCCCCGAGCCTTAATTCTAGCACCGACACGCGAACTCGCTATCCAGATTCATAAGGATGCAGTAAGCATAGGCCGACATACCGATCTTAAATTAGGGCTCGCCTATGGCGGCACCGGCTACGAAGAGCAACGCAACCAGATAACAGACGGCGTTGATATTCTCATCGGTACACCGGGCAGAATCATCGACTATTTCAAACAGCATGTTTTTGATCTCAAAGCCTGCCAATGTGTCGTTCTTGACGAAGCTGACCGCATGTTTGACCTTGGCTTTATCGCTGACATTCGCTATTTATTGAATCGCTGCCCTGCACCAGATAAACGTCTAAGCCTGCTATTTTCCGCTACGCTGTCACACAGAATCGGCGAGCTTGCCTATGACCACATGAAAGACCCTGTGGAAGTTCGTATTAAGGCAAACACCAAAACTGCCGACAAGGTCAAACAAACGGTTTATTACCCTGCCAACGATGAAAAAATTCCTTTATTACTGGGCTTGATGAAATCACTTGAAACCAAACGTAGTATTGTTTTCATCAATACCAAACGGGTTGCTGAAAATGTGGACGCATGGTTAGAGGGTAATGGTATTAAATCAGCGCTGCTTTCCGGTGATGTGCCACAGAAAAAACGTCAGACGCTACTGAAGAAATTTGAAGATGGTGAATTTGATGTCATGGTCGCCACCGATGTTGCTGCTCGTGGCCTGCATATTCCAGAAATCAGTCACGTTTTTAATTATGATTTACCGCAATCAGGTGAAGATTATGTTCACCGTGTAGGTCGTACCGCGCGTGCCGGTGCTAGTGGTGCCGCCATCAGTTTTGCCTGTGAAGATTATGCGCACTATCTTATGGATATCGAAGAGTATATTGGCCATCGCGTTAATAACGAGCCTGTAACCGCTGAGCTGTTGGCAGCACCACTGCCACGCGCAAAACGCGAACGCAAACCCAGGCCGGGTGGTCACCATAACAATCGCAATCAGGCTAATAGAGGCAGAAGCCAGAACAGGCGTTAAACCAAATATGTTGGCAGTAAAAGCTTAAAACTAATGACTATTTCTTAGCTCTTCGAAAGCCGACTGAGCTACTTGCAAAGCCTTTTCAACATCACTAGCCAACACATTAAAGTGCCCCATTTTTCGTCCTGGGCGTGCTTCTGTTTTCCCGTACAGATGCAACTTAATTTCTGGATGCGCCAACAGACTTGCCCAGTCTGGATCCCATAAATCACCCAGCATGTTAACCATCACCACAGGCGATGTTAAGCGTGTATCGCCGGGCGTTAATCCACACATCATTCTAGCCTGCTGCTCAAATTGCGATGTCACGCAGGCATCCTTTGTATAGTGGCCACTATTATGTGGACGCGGTGCCATTTCATTGAAGATTAATTCACCCTCGCCAGAAATGAAAAATTCAACAGCGAGAATACCAACATAGTCCATTGACTCAGCCAGAGCCAGAGCCTGTTGACGTGCTTTGTCTGCCAGCACGTCATCAATTCGCGCGGGCACGGCACTAATATGCAAGATACCGTCGCGATGCTGATTTTCAGCAATCGGATAACTCACTGCCTCACCCTGGGCATTACGAGCCACAATCACCGACACTTCCAGTGCCAGATCAATCTTTTTTTCTAACACGCAGGCAACTTTGTTCATTGATGCGTAAGCCGAGACCAATTCTTCTACATTATTAATGACTGCCTGCCCCTTGCCATCATAGCCCAATGTGGCACTTTTCAGGATGGCTGGGACACCAATAGCATCGATCGCTTTTTCAATATCCGCATCAGTCTGAATATAACAATAAGGAGCTGGATTCAAACCCGCCTTCAAGGCATATTTTTTTTCATGATCTCGGTTTTGTGCGATTTCAAGCGATTCAGCTGAAGGTGAGACCTGTGTCTTGTTAGCCAGATAACGTAAGCTTTCAGCGGGGACATTCTCGAATTCGGTAGTGACGGCATCACAGCGTGATGCCAATAGATCCAAAGCCGCCTTATCTAAGTAATCAGCTTTAATGTGTTCGTCAGCGATATGCCCCGCAGGACTGCCATCATCAGGGTCTAGCACAATCACGCGATAGCCCAGAGTGCGTGCAGCGACACAAAACATACGCCCCAACTGCCCGCCGCCTAAAACGCCCAGTGTTGCTCCAGGAAGTATCTGTTTCATATCACTTTAACCTTGTCGAATTAGTTCTGTGGTGGCAGAGACATATCCAGTACAGCATCTTCCTGAATCGCACGAAAAGCATCAAGCTTATCAGCTAGCGTCTTATCAGTAATTGCCAGTAATGAAATCGCATACAAAGCAGCATTAGCTGCACCGGCTTCACCAATCGCAAATGTCGCAACTGGAATACCCTTAGGCATTTGTACGATGGATAACAGCGAATCCATTCCTTTCAGATACTTCGAAGGAACGGGCACACCCAGTACGGGTACTGTTGATTTAGCCGCCAACATTCCCGGCAAATGAGCAGCACCACCGGCGCCGGCAATAATGCATGCCAGACCATTGTCACGTGCAGTCGCAGCGTAATCAAATAATAAATCGGGTGTTCTGTGTGCAGAAACCACGCGCGCCTCATAAGGCACACCAAAGGCTTCCAGCTGCTGCACAGCATGTTCCATCACTGGCCAGTCACTCTGACTACCCATCACCACACCAACTTTAAGTGTTGCCATATTTCACCGACCCATCGATATCAAGGGAAAAAACCGAGTATTTTATACGAAATTAAGAAATTTTACGAAAAGTCACAACGAATCAAAATAATAGCCTGAAATACAGCAAGCTCTGTGAAACTAATCAGCACCTCTGATTTTACCGGTCGACAGATAAAATAGCAGACCACTGGCCACATCAAGGCCACCACCATTAACGACTACATCATTCTCACCTAAATCGATGCCCATACCAAAATCAACGGCTATTTCTTCGATTTTGATATTTATCCCCATATCATCTGCATTATTCAGTTGCTCAATCTTGGACATCACAAAAGCATAACCTTCATTAGGAAATATCCCATCAAAAATCATCCGCAAATATGTATCCATTTCCTTTTCATCCAAAGCATACTCAGAAAATGAGGCTTGCACATAACCAAATAAATAACCCGCGGTAACGGCATCATCCATGCGTTTAAATACCGCCTTCCAGCTCTCCTGACTAGAATCATCTGCCGCCGATTTGATTTGCTTGTGTAAAACAGAACCGACTCGGAGCGTGACCTCTTCTAATTGCTTATTATTTTTCTGCTTAAACAATCCGAACATACAACCTCAAAACACATTGATTACACTAAAAATAGTAAGTTAATTGATAGATGTAGAGTATAGGAGAAATATTATAACGATGAAATGACTGTAGTCCCTGAAAAATCATATCAATATATCCGATTTTAGCCAAAATCTAGCTACCTCGAGTGAGCATGACAAACATTAGTGAAGAATAAGGACAAAACATGGATGCGACTTATGATGACTCGTTCATCATCCGCCAGGAAACCCAATCAGTTCAGGGAGAACATCATACATCACTAAGTTGTGTAAATATCGACATATAACGTTGAAATTCAGTAATCAAATGCAAATTTTGAGTGGAAAATTAACCGTTTTAGCTCTGTTTTTATGTGACTGACACATAATCACTGAACTCACCACACCACTAAGTTACTAATTATACAAAAATTTATCTATTTCCTCGAAGCTCCACATAATAGCATTCGCTATTTTGGCACGAAGACTGCATTACAACTTACGACTAAATCAACGACTACTGACAGCACTCTGTTTCGGTAATCACAGTTTAGTCATGGAAATCACTATAAATACATAAATCTTAAAAGGAAATTCAAATGCAAGAATATTCAAAAAAAATGTCAGATGAAAATTGCCGAAAACTCATTGCAGTTGTTGTGATTTTATTGTTATTTGTATTTGCACTATTTAGTCTCGCACCATCAACTTAATTGTCTGTATTTTAATGATGTCAGCCACACTTAGCTTCACAACCATAGCAAGTAGACCAAGGTTCATTTTCTTGATCTATGTTACACTGTGTTTGTTATCATCTTGAGATTCTTTCTCCGACAAGGCCAGGGACTACAAGCCGATGCTCGATATCTATAAATCTTTTTACAACTTAGAAGAACAACCATTTCGGCTGAGCCCTGATTGCCGTTTCTGTTTTAGCCATCCAAGCTATACAAACGCTTTCTCGTATTTAAAATATGCCATTTCAGAAGGGGAAGGATTTGTTGCTATTACCGGTGATCCCGGCACAGGCAAAACTACTCTAATAGCATCATTACTTGCTGAGCTCGACAAAGCTCACGTGCAGGTTGCAACACTGGCTAATGTGCAGGTTGATTCCGCCAATCTTTTAAACATGGTGCTTGAGGAGCTTGAACTACTTGAGCTAAGTCAGCGCCAGGCAAATCCCATATCGACGTTAAAAAAGTTTTTAATTCAACAACACAAAAATGGTCGGCGCTGCATCTTAATTGTCGACGAGGCTCAAGGCCTATCTACCACTTCTTTAGAAGAATTGCGATTAATCTCCAATCTTCAATATGATAATCGCTTATTGCTACAGGTATTCCTTGTCGGACAGGATCCTTTGATGGATTTAATACGCGCCCCGGGTATGGAACAACTGCATCAGCGCCTAATAGCAGCATCACACCTTGAGCCACTGGATTTAACAGAAACCACAGCCTACATAAAGCACAGGTTAAATAAAGCTGGCTGGGACAATGACCCTACTCTCACTGAAGAAGTGATGAGCTTGATTTGCAAATTTAGCTATGGCGTGCCACGCCGGATCAACCTGATTTGCCACCGCCTGTTTTTATATGGTGGCTTAAATCAAAAACATGAGTTAATAGGTGAAGATGCTTTGCATGTTATCGTTGAATTACACAAAGAGGGATTGCTCCCATCAAGCACACATAAGCAATTTGATAATTCTGCAGGCAGTTTAAAATTAATATCCAGTTAATGACAGTACACTGACTTAGCTCAACTTCTGCAATAAATGAACGAGCCACTACGCACTTTAGCACGAGATCGACAACCTGTTGTTTAGTTCAATTTTTTATAATCAGTACATCACCCTACTCTCAGCACTGATGGTTCTCGTGCTTATGATTGTGTTTGGAACACTGCCAAACACAAGCTTGTTTTGGCATGAGATACAGAACACTGGTCACACGCTCTTATTCATTCCGCTCGTTATATTCGTTATCTTGCTACTGGAAGATACGACCATTTTTTTGAAGAAAAAACCATTTAAACTTTATATAGCCGCATGCACTATCAGCTTACTAATAGGCATAGTCATCGAACTGATACAATTTGTGATAGACCGCGATGCCAGCATAATTGATGTGGTTCGTGACTTCGCGGGCATCGTGACTGGGCTTGGATTGTACCTGACTACTGACTCTATTTCACAATCACACAAACCTAAACTAAACAAGCGTGCAAGAACTGGGATTATTACACTGTCATTTTTTGTGTTCTCAGCAGGACTATGGCCGCTATTCTTTTTATCTGCCGCTTATGTACAACGTGAAATCGCTTTACCTATGATTGTTGACCTGTCGGCAAACTGGGTACAACCTTTTCTTCATCTAAAAAATGCAAGCATAAGATTAGCAGATGAAAGGGAAAGCAACATATTTGAAAAAGATCGACTAACGCGTATCGATCTTCAAAATGGAACCTATCCCGGTTTTTCAATAATTGAAACAGTCCCAAACTGGTCAGCCTATCAGACACTCAAAATCGCCGTATATTCGAAGTTCGATCAGCCATTCAATCTAGTTTTAAGGATTCATGACATTCATCACAATCATGCTTATACTGATCGATTTAATACAATACTCACTATCAATAAAGGTACAAACTATTTTCACATTCCTTTAGAAGATATAAAAAAGGCACCTGCAAGCAGACCAATGGATATGACTCATATAAAAGACATAACATTTTTTTCAGCTCGAGCTGCTAAGGGATTATATTTTTATGTAGGCGATATGCATCTAAAATGAATAAAATTCAGTCTCGACCAGTTGACAATTTATAAAATGAACAGACAATGGTTACACCAATTTAGTAAACGGAACATAACATGTTAAAAATAGATGAAGCAAGAGTAGGAATTATTGGTTTGGGTTATGTTGGACTGCCATTAGCCGTTGAGTTTGGAAAATTAATGCCTACTGTTGGTTTTGATATCAATACTCACCGTATCGCTGAGTTGAAATCTGGCAAGGATAGCACTCTTGAGATGAATGCAATCGAGTTAACTGAATCATTGTATTTGAGCTACAGCGATCAGATTGAGGATCTTAAAACCTGTAATGTATACATTGTCACAGTACCAACACCTATAGACCGCTACAAACGCCCAGATTTAACACCACTAGAGTCAGCAAGTAGAATGCTGGGTGATGTGATAAGACAGGATGATGTCACTATTTTTGAATCCACCGTTTATCCCGGCGCCACTGAAGAAATCTGCGTCCCCATCATTGAATCCGTATCCGGCCTTACCTTTAACAAAGATTTTTATGTAGGTTATAGCCCTGAGCGTATCAATCCTGGTGATAAAGAGCACCGTGTATCAAATATTCTAAAAATAACATCGGGCTCCACACCAGAAGCTGCTGACTTCGTTGATACTTTGTATAAAAAGATTATAAAGGCCGGCACACACAAAACCAGCAACATTCGTATTGCAGAGGCTGCCAAAGCTATAGAGAATACACAGCGTGACGTAAATATAGCCCTAGTCAACGAACTTGCATTAATTTTTAATCGACTGGATATAGATACACAGGAAGTACTGGAAGCCGCTGGCACCAAATGGAACTTCCTGCCTTTCCGACCAGGCCTTGTAGGTGGACACTGCATAGGCATTGATCCCTATTACCTTACACACAAAGCACAGGAAATTGGTTATCACCCTGAGGTGATTCTTGCGGGTAGAAGAATCAATGACAGCATGGGGCTTTATGTTGCCGGAGAAGTATTAAAAACGATGAATCGGGCAAGACTTCAGATCCGTGATGCGCGGATTTTGATAATGGGCCTGACTTTCAAAGAAAATTGCCCCGACATACGTAATACTCGCGTGATCGACGTGATTGATGAACTAAAGCTATCAAACACCATCGTAGATGTGTATGACCCGTGGGTGGATCGAGCAGAAGCTGAACATGAGTACGACATACATCTTGTCGACGAACCTGAGCAGGGAGTTTATGATGCAATTGTACTGGCAGTTGCTCATCAACGATTTAAAGACCTTGGCGTCGATGGTATTCGTGCTTTTGGAAAAGCCGAGTGCATATTGTACGATGTTAAAAACACACTGCCTGCTAGCAAGGTTGATGGCCGACTCTAAAAAGAACACTTCGAAAATCGTGTTTTTTTGCTCGTTAATGACTTCTTATCATGGGATATAAGCATATACTGTGATACTAAATTTTCCGTTAATCCATTACAATTAAACTCATTCAATGACAAATTTAATTTGTTACGTCTTACACTACATAAATGAACCAAATAGCAGTATTTCAAGGATAGCTCATGAGTACAGTCAGATTTTTCCGCCATTCTACCCAGTTGTTCCGTTATCACGTTCCTACCGAGTTTGTACTGCTAGCATTCATTGAATTTCTGGTATTAATGCTATCACTCTATCTGGCATTAGAAATTCGACATTTTGACAGTGACTTGACAAAATCTTTAGGCACCTTTTTACCCAGGGCTTTTCTTTATGCCATAATAATGCAGTTAAGCTTAGTGGCATTTGGCGTTTATCAGCGACAAACCGGGCGATTTTTTAAGGCTCTTATATTACGTATTGCTAGCGGCTTATTGCTAGGTTTAATTCCCCTCGGTGTCAGCTTTTATCTTGCACCTACATTATTTCTTGGCCGTGGCGTTCTTGCACTTTCCGTATTTTTTAGCTTTATCTTCATTGCGTTAATTCGCCTGTATTTTCGAAAGGTGGTTAAAGAACACAATATGTGGTCGCGAATTCTGGTGCTTGGTTCAGGAGAAAATGCGAATTTGGTCAAGGCGGCACAAAGGGAAGGAGAACTGAGAGGACTTAACATTATCAACTTCGTATCCTTGCCTGGGGACAACACAGGTGAACTTCAAGAAGAAGCAATCACTTTAAATAAACAATTAATACAATATGTTCAGGAAAAAGATATTGATGAGATTGTACTGGCTATGGATGATCGTCGCACCGCTCAAATTCCACCTAAGGACCTTCTTGACTGTAAAATGAGTGGCATCGACATACTCGACATGGTTACCTTTTTTGAAAGACGAACAGGTAAAATTCGCCTCGACATAATGAGTCCGAGTTGGCTATATCTTTCTGAAGGGTTTTATGAGAGCACATTCCGAAATTTGGGAAAACGCATTTTTGACATCGTCATTGTACTGCTCTTTCTTCCAGTGGCTCTCCCCATTATGTTACTGGTCACCCTGGCTATTTTAATTGAAAGTCGTGGTAGAGGCGCTATATTCTATAACCAGACACGAGTTAAACAATTTGGTGAGCCATTTCAGATTTACAAATTTCGTAGCATGGTGAGCGATGCGGAAAAGGATGGGGTCGCTCGCTGGGCCTCAAAAAACGACTCACGCATTACTCGCGTCGGCTCAATATTACGTAAGGGAAGGCTGGATGAATTACCCCAACTTTTTAACGTTCTAAAGGGTGACATGAGTTTTGTTGGCCCCCGACCTGAGCGCCCAGAATTCGTTGAAAGGCTATCCCAAAAAATACCCTATTATGATGAACGCCATCGAGTAAAACCTGGGCTAACAGGTTGGGCACAAATCTCCTACTCCTATGCTGATACTGAAGATGACACTATTGAGAAACTTCAGTATGACCTTTACTATGTAAAAAACTACAGCATATACCTTGATTTGTTAATTTTATTACAAACAGTTGAAGTTGTTCTACTGAGCAAAGGCGCACAATAAGTCATTATATTCCGGTTTATTAGCGCCAAATCATGAGCAGGAACTTGATTTATAGGTTATATTTTGAGCACCGTTAACGTCTAAGAAACATGTAAAATAAGACCACTATATAATCGGGGTATTTTATGAAATTTAATTATTCGAAGATTCTAATTGCATTGTGTGCAGTATTACATCTATCCGGCTGTGGTGAAGACAGCAGCGACTCAGGTACTGTAACACTAGACTGGGCTCCGCCCGTAGAACGAGCTGATGGGACGGCATTCCTACCATCAGACATTGGCGGCTATAGAGTGTATTACGGTACAACATCAGGTGACTACCCTAACAGACTCAACATTATTGATAGTACAGCTCAAACAGCCACTGTAACAGCGGTGCATGGGCTTTATTATTATGTTATTACAAGCTTTGATACAGCAGGTCGTGAAAGTGATTTTTCATTAGAATCCAGTATAAACATCTAATAATCTTTTAAATTAATACCGCTGATAAAACATCGATTGAGAAGACGGTTAAAACCGCTGTCATCATGAATTTTGCATTATTAAATAGATAATGAATCTGGGACTTTACAGCTATCTGGGCGCAGCTATCGCCTACGGCCTTTTCACGTTTCTACTATTTTTTAGTTGGCGTGGCAGTCTACAAGGCAAATTTCTTACCATTGTTACCGCTATTAGCGCTATTTGGGCTAGCCTTGCAGCCTATATCTCTACCGAAACCTCTCATCAGATCCCGACCTACCAGGTATTTGAAGTCTTACGTTATATTGTCTGGTATATTTTTCTACTCAAACTGTTTGATGCGGCCAAGTCTCAAAGTAGCAGTTATCACCGTTTTATAAAACAGGCGATGGTACTTAGTGTGGGCTTGGCTACACTGGTTATATTTACTGAAACGTATCTGCAATCAGGTATTTCTGCT
Organism: Gammaproteobacteria bacterium; assembly: GCA_029882355.1. GTDB lineage: Bacteria > Pseudomonadota > Gammaproteobacteria > SZUA-229 > SZUA-229 > LH-M37. The sequence goes on from JAOUKV010000004.1 coordinate 70,434, forward strand.
CTGGCTATTATCGGCCATGTAATTATGGCACTTATTGGTATGGTGCTTATTGAGCAGCTGTTTCGTAATACTTCGGTTCGACACCGCTGGTCCATTAAATATCTTTTCATTGGCGCCGGCATCATATTTACCTATGACTTTTATCTTTACACTGATGCTTTATTGTTTCGCGGCATGGATGCTGAGTTGTGGGAAGCTCGCGGTATTATTAATTTAGTCGTGATTCCCCTGCTGGTCATTTCAGCCATACGCAGCAAAAACTGGGCACTCAATATTTTTGTTTCACGTGATATCGCCCTCACTACTACTGCCATTTTTTTCGGTGGCGCGTACCTTCTGGTAATGGCCAGCGCCGGCTATTACCTCAGAGAATATGGTGGTAGCTGGGGCCGAATTTGGCAAGTTTTATTTTTATCACTGGCCGTGGTTCTACTTGCATCAATTCTATCCTCAATACAACTTAGAGCAAAAATCAGGGTCTTTCTTGGTAAACATTTTTATAAAAATAAATATGATTACCGGATTGAATGGCTAGGGTTAACTGAAAAATTAACCAGCAATGCACAGAGTGGTGAGCGTTATAAGGCAGCCATTGAAGCACTTGCCAACATTGTCGACGCACGTGCCGGTTTGCTTTGGTTGCGTGACGATCAAGCCGGTTATAAAAATGTCGCTGCCTGGCATACAATGGCTATAAATGAAGACAAACCAAATAACAGCTCACTGGTGAATTATTTTAAATCCAAAGGTTTCATTATTAACTTAAATGAGCTTGATTTGAACCCAGAGGAATATGAGGGTTTAGTACCACCTGAATGGCTGGAAAAAGTGATGCACCCCTGGTTGATTTTACCATTGCAAGGCATGGAATCATTGATAGGCTTCGTTGTTCTCTCTAATCCGCTGGTAGCTAGAACCATTAACTGGGAGGATAGAGATTTATTAATAACAGCAGCCAAACAGGTATCCAGTTATCTTACGGTGCTAATGACATCAGATGCCCTTGCCGAAGCCAAGCAGTTTGAGGTATTCACAAGATTGTCTGCTTATATGGTGCACGACCTAAAAAATATTGCGTCCGAACTTGAAATGGTGTCACGCAACTCTAAGAAACACATGAGCAATCCAGAATTTATTGAGGATGCCTTTGACACAGTTGACAATGCCGCCAGTGATATAAAAAGATTACTCGAGCAGCTACGTAATAAACAGGCTTCTGTGGAGAAAAAAAGTATTATTAATTTAGCTGATTTAGTTCAGGAAGTTGTCAATAATAAACAAAGTCAAAGCCCACAACCTAAATTGAAAGCACCCGATCAAGCCTGTTTTGTAGCAGCCGAGAAAAATCGACTGGCAAATGTGCTGGCGCATTTGATAGACAATGCACAGCAGGCGACAGAAAATAATGGCTCAATTCATGTCACAATATCAAGCAATCAATCTATGCACACCATTGAAATCAATGATAATGGTCACGGCATGGATGAAATTTTTATCAGGGATAGGCTGTTCAAGCCTTTTGACACAACCAAGGGCAATGCCGGAATGGGAATAGGCATGCATGAAAGCAGGGAGTTCATGCAACAACTCGGTGGTGACATTCGCGTTCAGAGCAAAGTTGGGCAAGGCTCGGCAATTTCTCTACATATCCCTATAATCGATAAACCTGAAAACGCGACCGAGAATATTTAATTCAATTTCATACTTATGTTTCTAAGGATCTAGATTTCGGATATGACTGACACGACATTAAAACCACTACTGGTAGTTGAAGACAATCCAGGCTTGCAGAAACAACTCAAATGGGCTTTTGATGGATATCAAATATATATTGCCAGCGAAAGAGTTTCAGCTATTGAGCTGCTTAAGCAACATAAAACACCGGTAGTGACGCTGGATCTTGGTTTGCCTCCAGATCCAACCAATGCCAGTGAAGGTTTGGCCACGCTTGACGAAATTCTTGCCATTGCGCCTCACACAAAAGTAATTGTGGTGACGGGCAATGATGATAAACAAAATGCCCTAAAGGCCATCTCGCTGGGAGCATATGATTTCTACCAGAAACCAATTGAGCCTGAAATGCTTAGCTTAATAGTAAATCGTGCATATAGCCTGTATGAACTGGAAGAAGAAAACCGCCTGCTTGCTTCACAGAGCTCTTCCTCCGGTCTGGATGGCATTTATGGCACAAGCCCAAAAATGCTCGCTGCCTGTCATATGGTAGAAAAAGTTGGCCCTTCAGAGGCAACCACTCTGGTGATCGGAGAAAGCGGGACTGGTAAAGAGTTGATTGCACGTGCACTACATCAATTAAATCCACGAGCCAAAAAATCGTTTATTGCTCTAAACTGCGCAGCAATCCCAGATAACCTTCTTGAAAGTGAACTATTTGGTTATGAAAAAGGAGCCTTTACAGGGGCAGTGAAACAGACACCGGGTAGAATCGAAGTTGCGAACGGCGGCACAATTTTTCTCGATGAAATTGGCGATATGCCCATGCCACTACAGGCCAAGATGCTACGATTTTTACAAGAACGTGTTATTGAGCGTATTGGTGGTCGCGAAACTATAGCAGTAGATGTCCGGATAATCTGTGCAACACATCGTAATCTAAGACAGTTAATTGAAGACAATTTATTTCGTGAAGATTTATATTATAGAATCAGTGAGATCACCATTGAAGCGCCTCCTTTGAGAGATCGAGAAGGCGACAAATTGCTGCTTGCGCAGATTTTTCTCGATAAATTCAGCCAGAAAAATGGTCGTAGCTTTAGAGGTTTTACTGATAGTGCACGAGCAGAGATTAATAACTATGCGTGGCCAGGCAATGTACGTGAACTGGAAAATAAAATTAAACGTTCAGTGGTGCTAGCAGATGGCAAAAGGATTTCCTCCGAAGACCTTGGTTTTGCTGAAAACATTAAGCCACTGTCACTTAATCTTCGTGAAGCCAGAGAAAACGCCGAACGCCAGATCATACAGCGTGCACTTGAAATCTATGATAACAATGTTACTCATGCGTCAGAAGCCATGGGAATCAGCCGCCCCTCATTGTACAAACTTGTTAAAAAATTAGGCATGCCGGAGCCGGGTAAATTGTGAACACCAGACAAGCAAGGCAAGCCTGGCCTTTTGCCGGACTGCTCATTTTGATGTTGTTAATACTAACGCTATTGCTGTACCAGCACACTGCGTTATATCTTATCAGATTGTGGAACAACCTTGACGTCGGCGAGTATGCACATGGCTACCTAGTACTCGCTATCAGCGCATATCTAATATATAGCCTGAAGAATAAATTATCTACTTTGACACCCTGCCCCGAGCATCGCGCACTAATACTGGTAATAAGCGCAAGCATGCTCTGGATGATATCTGCACTGATTGATATTGAGGTATTACAGGCTTTATCTCTTCTTATATTGGTGTTTGCGATTATTTGGTCAATGCTAGGCAATCAAGTGATTAGGTTATTAGCCTTTCCAATTTTATTTATCATTTTCGCTATTCCTATTTGGTTTCCACTGTCTTCTTTTTTGCAGAACATCACTGCTGACGCAGTATTTGGCGCTATAAGACTGCTTAGCATTCCGGCATTTCGTCAGGACAACATAATTGTACTACCAGCCGGCTCACTATCTATCGAAGAAGCGTGCAGTGGTTTACGTTATTTATTGGCCGCACTAACATTAGGCACTCTTTATGCCTACATGAATTATTTCAGTTTACGTGCACGTTTAACTGTTGTACTAGTTACTGCATGTTCTGCAGTGGTGGCTAATATACTTCGAGTTTTTATTGTGGTTTATCTAGGCTATACAACAGAAATGCAGCACCCACTCGTCGATGACCACCTAACTCTGGGCTGGTACTTATTTGCTGGACTCATAGTCATTTTATTATTCGTTGACACATGGTTATATAAAAAACAGGCGCTTTCCCAAACGGGTGGAGAGCCGAAACAGGCAGAAGTTAAAGAAGAATCGTGCATACAAAACCACTTCCACTACATCTCGTTTGCTTCAATAACAGGTCTGTTAGTATTTATTGCTCCTGTAGCGGTCTACATGACTAGCATACCCTCTACGATTACGACGGAATCAATCGCGCCAAAATTACCACATAACGCGGAAGAATGGGTGCAAACGCCTGCAAACAGCAATAACTGGATTCCTGATTATCACGGCGCAATTCATCAGAAGCAAACATACCAAAAGAACAATAGAACGGTAGAACTGTACATCGGATATTATCCTACTCAAAAACAGGGTGAGGAACTGATCAGCGACCTCAACCGCATTGATACTAGGAGCCAGTGGCAGACTATTTATCCGAGACCGATATTACAAAACATAGAAGAACGGCAGGTGCTTGAGCAGGTGCTTGATAATGACGCAAAAAAACAACGAGTGGTATGGTATTGGTATAATGTAGCAGGAACAGTTACGACCAATAAATACGAAGCAAAAATCCTACAGGCTCTTGGTTTGTTGGACGGCAAAACCTGGGGGTTCGTCATGGCTGTTGCCACAGATATGAGCGATGATATTGATTTTACTCGACAGGTTATGAAAGACTTCATACTTTCAATACAAAAGCCTATGGAAAATGAGATTATACTAATATCTGGTCATCACTAAATTCGACAATAAGATATGCAGCAAGGAGAAATTATGCAGTCAAAAACAAAAAAACTGGTATGGGCAAATAAACTTTTTATTCTAATTACTGTATTAACACTTTTAGGTTGTGGTCCAGATGTAAATGATCAGCAGATGGTTCAGACCGCCAAGACTTATCTCGAACAAAATAAATTACGCGAAGCTGCACTAGAGTTAAAAAATGCACTGCAAAGTAACCCAGATAATCCAGAAGCACGTTATCTGCTAGGCATTATTAATCTTGATGTAGGTGATGCTGCCTCAGCAGAAAAGGAATTCCGGCGTGCTGCTGATGCTGGATGGCAAGAAGGACTATGCCGCACCGGTCAGGCCAGGGCCATGATCTATAACAGGGAGTTTCAAAATGTTATCGATGAAATCAAAGTAAAGGATGACTACCAAGCTAGTACACGCGCCAATCTCTATGCTTTGCATGCACTCGCAAAGGCCAGTCTGGGCAACATAGATCAGGCCATAGAAATATTAGACACTGCCACTGAAATTGATAAAAATGCTTTCCATGTACTTAAATCTGCCATTGAAATTCATCTTGCTAAGAACCATATTGAACATGCCACCGATATCTTAAATAAAGCACTGCTATCATACGAAAAAAATCCTGAGATCTTGCTACTTAGCGCAGCTATATCGATCAGGAGCAAAAACTTTGCTAAAGCATCTAACGCTTACAAAGAGGTTATTAAACACGACTCTGATAAATTGGTCACTATCTACGGAAGGCAGGCACGTCTTGCACTAGCTCGCCTGGAAATATTAAATAAGGAGCTTGATAATGCCACGACGACACTGCTTCCTCTTTTCAGACAAAACACTAATGATCCAGAAACCAATTTTGTCGGTGGATTGCTCGCCTTTGAGCAAGGCAACTTGAGTCTCGCTGAAGAGCGACTGCTAACTGTTCTTAAATCTGCGCCGGTTCACGCGCCAACTCAGCTGCTGCTTGGCACTGTTAATTATGCACAGGAAGATTACGAACAGTCCGCCTACTACATTGCAAAATATGTTACCGCTGTTCCAGATAATCTGGCTGCACGAAAGCTGTTAGGGCAGTCTTATATAAAACTTGGGCAACACACTGAAGCGCAGGCGACGTTGCAACCAGGCCTGGATGCGGGTAGTAACGATGCAGAGTTATTAGCACTGGTTGGTCTCTCACAATTGCAGGCAGGAAATTTTGCTTCAGGAATCGATGATCTGCAAAAAGCTGTTAAATCGGCGCCAGAGAATTTAACTTTGAGAAGCGAGTTAGCCAAAGCCTATATTACAGCAGGTGAAACTGAAAATGCCGTCAAAGAGTTAAATGCGCTTCTCGCCAAGGAGGGCAACAAAAGACAGGCTGAAGCTTTATTAGTATCTGCACATATAAAAGCAGAGCAATATGACAAGGCTATTGATGTCGTACTAAATATGCTTCAGGAAATTCCGAATGACCCAGCGGTTCTATCTCTGGCAGGCACTGTATTTGTACTGAGCAACGACAAACCAGAAGCACGTAAGTATTTTATTAAGGCGCTACAGATCAAGCCAGACCATGTGCCTGCAACCATGTTACTAGCAAAGCTTGAGGAAATTGAGGGCCATCCTGCTCAGGCCGAAACTCTATATAAAAAACTAGCAGATCTTAATAAAGAAGATATTGCTCCCCTGATGGCTCTAGCTCGCCTCGCAGACATTCAAAACAAGACAGACAAAATGCTTGAATGGCTTGAAATGGCACGTGTGGCAACATCCACAGATATTAGACCTCATAAAATCCTAGCTGAATATTATCTACGAGAAAAACAACTGGCCAAAGTTGATTCATTAATCAGAGAAGCACTAAAAATTACGCCTCGCGATAACACACTACTACTCCTGCAGGCAAAATTGCAGATAGCCGAAAACCAAAACAATAAAGCCTTATCGACACTAAATGAGCTTATTACAAGATCTCCCAAATCCTCATTAGCACGCACTATGTTAGTTGAAGTTTATCTGAAGCTTGACCAACCATCAGATGCGCGTAGACAGCTAGATATTGTGCTTGAAAATCAACCGTACTATTTACCCGCTCTGATATTAATGGCAAATCTGGAGTTACAATCGGGCAACTATGTAAATGCTCTGGTATTTGCAGAAAAAATTCAGAAAATAAAACCTGACCTATATTTGGGCTTTGAACTTGCCGGTGATGCATCAATGATGAAAAAAGATTTCGTTGCTGCAAAACATAATTATGAGCAGGCATTGCAACATAATAAATCTAGCGAACTAGCCATCAAGCTCTCTGAAACCTCAGCACGCACCGGTAATTTCGAAGCGGCAACAAAACCACTGCTCACCTGGCTAAGTGATCATCCCAATGAAGCACGTGTACTCCAATTTTTAGGAGCTGCATATCAAAACATGAAGCAGGATAAAAAAGCTGCTGACACATACGAAAAAGTTCTGGAGATTCAGTCAGACAATGTAGTCGCGCTCAATAATCTTGCCTGGCTCTATTCACTGGTTGACAACCCTAAATCGCTTGAGCTAGCTGAAAGGGCTTATAACATAAACCCAAATGATGCTGGCATTCAAGATACATATGGATGGGCCATGGTGCAGCAAGGCCAGGCAAATAAAGGGCGTCAAATATTGGAACAAGCCATGAAGTCTCTATCGAAGGTACCAGAGGTTCAATATCACTATGCGGTATCACTACTGAAGTCAGGAGAAGAAAAAGAGGCGCGTATAATACTTGAGAAACTACTTAAGAGCAGCTCCTCTTTTGTTGGACGCGAAGAAGCTGAGCAGCTTATAAAGTAATCGCTATATCAATTTAAGACAAAGATATAAGCTTCGAGTGGAGATTGTAAATTAAAACAATAAATTTCTTCAAAAAAAAACCGTGCTGTGCACGGTTTTTTTTTGGCCTTTAGATCCAATTTAAGCAGCTTTGCGTAACTTACGCGAAACTCCGAAACCAATAAGACCAACACCTAGCAATAAAGCTATACCAGGCTCAGGCGCCGCTGAACTTGCAGACCATGTAAAATTAGAACCAGTTGTATTTGCACTAAAACTCCACAGCCCAAATGTTTGATCAAGACCCGCTGTCGTACTGCTGATCCAGCCCGAACCACCAAGAACCAGAAATGCATCAGTTCTAAGATACTCCACCATAGAAACTAAATCAAAAGTAAAACTACCAACACTCCACAGCCCTGACACCGAACCAACTGGATCAAATATAAAATCAGAATATGTCGCAGCCTGACCACTAACAATACCCTCAGCAGCAAAGTCACCAGTTACCATACCACCTACCTGAGCATCTATAATATCCACCCTATCACCGAGTATGAAACTGTCAACAAGTGTCGCATCGTGAGTAGCAACGCTAGTGTCATCAATAACGCCATTATGAATATCATAAGAACCAACAAATCCAATGGAACCCTGAATCTGCGTTGCAGACGCAACTCCAGCTATTGCAAAAAAGCCTACCCCTAATAGTATTTGGTTAAATTTTTTCATTTCCTTCTCCATTTAATTGGTTATTTAGTACTAAACAACAAAGCAATCTACATGCCAACTATGTATCCATTTGATTATAAAGAAGAATATGGAATTTTATTATTACATAGCCAGTAAACTGTAACCAATGGTGACACCCCTAGGAGAAACTAAATTATGCCTGAATTTAAACTTCACTAAACATCACAAAATAACGAAATAAAACAAATAGTTATCTTCTAACACAACACCGTTAAAAAAAGTGACACTGGATAAAATCATGCATTTTTTCAAAAACAGCAGCCAAACACTTTGGCGTATTCTATAATACGGGACATCATGGAAAACGTGCTATTTAGTCAGGATAAAACAACAATAGAAAGCACTCTCAACCGGACTGTTAGGCTTTCCTCGCCGTTAAAACACAATAAGTTATACATTCAACCACTTAAGGAACGACGCTTAGTTTCTAATGAATGAACAATTAACCGAAATCTATAGCTACTTACATGGAATGTGGCGCTACCGTTGGCCTGCACTTCTTGTTGCATGGTCGCTGGCGTTGATAGGCTGGATCTATGTTATCGCGATGCCTAACCAGTACAATGCCAAGGCAGTGATATACATAGACACCTCGTCCATTATGAAACCATTGTTAAAGGGGCTGGCACCTGAAACAGATTCTTTTGATGAGATTAAGGTGATGTCTAGAGTGCTTCTGAGTCGTGACAACCTGCTCTCAGTAATACGTGAAACCGATATGGATCTGGAGGTTGATAGTCCAGAGGCCAGAGAAAAACTTGTCGAACACCTAGCGAGAACGATTGAACTGAAAGGTGGTGGTAGCGAAAATAAATGGGAATCCAGAAGTAATATCTATGAAATAAGCTATCAGGCCACGTCTGCAGAACGCGTATACCATGTCGTATCAAAGCTGTTAAATACAATGATAGAGGGTACACTAAATTCAACACGCACTGACACGATTACGGTTCAGAAATTTCTTGATACTCAGATAACCGAACACGAACAACGCCTTACCCAGGCTGAGCAACAACTAGCAGAATTTAAAAAAGCCAATATTGGTTACATGCCTGATGAAAAAGGCGGTTATTATGCACGTCTACAACGTAAACAGGAGGCACTCGAAAGCACTCGCTCAGCTTTACGACTGGCGGAGAGAAGACGGACCGAACTCAATAAGCAACTAAAGGGCGAAAATCCTATATTAGATCGTGAGAACTATGAATCATCGACTGCAATAAAAATTCATCAGTACCAGGAACAACTAAATAGCCTACTGAATAAATTTACCGAGCAACATCCTGACGTCCAGGCGCTTCGCTCAGTTATCACTGATTTGGAGACCAATAAGAATATAGAGGGTAGTGCCGAACCCGTTAGCGGTACTGGCGACTCGACTGAATTCAACCCCGTTTACCAGGAGATGAGGGCAGAACTCAGCAAAGCCGGCGTTGAAGTTGAGACCCTGAAAATCCAATTAGCCGATTATGAACGTCAGGTAAAAAAACTAACAGACTCGATTGACGTCATTCCCGAAGTAGAAGCGAAGCTTTCAAAACTAAACCGTGATTACGAAGTAACCCATGAACGCTACCTTGATCTTGTCGAGCGTAAGGAATCAGCAAAACTTGCTCAAAGTGCAGACCAGAGTGCCAGCGATGTTTCCTTCCGTGTTATTGAACCACCAATTGTGCCTATCCGGGCATCAGGACCAAAACGCGTGTTACTGATAACGGTTGTGCTGCTCGCAGCGTTAGCAGCAGGAATGGGCTGGAGTTTTCTTCAATACCAGTTACAACCAACATATATTAACCTGCATCAAACCAGACTTGGAACCGGACTGCCTGTGCTGGGCTCTGTCAGTTTGTATTTAACACCCGAGCACAAGAAAAATAGGAAAAAGCAACTCGCTACTTTTTTATCTGCCACCATTCTTTTGCTCTTCGTCTATAGTGGGACTATTTTGTATAGTATATCGGCATGAGTGAAAAAGAGAACAAACAAGCAACAATATCTGCACTGATGGCATCAAAGAATATCGCCGATAGTGTGGACAGTCACTATTTTCAAACAAAAAAAGATACTGACTCAACACCTTCTTCGAATGAATCTTTAAATGTTGCGGTAAAAGATCGCTTAATAAATGCAAATATGTTGGTACCCGGAAGCCCTCTAGGTGAAAATTTTACGGATGAATACCGTAGAATAAAGCGCCCATTGCTGGAAAATGCCTTCGGCAAAACAGCCTCACTGGTTGACAGTGGAAACCTCATTCTGGTGACCAGCTCAATTCCTGGTGAGGGGAAAACGCATACCGCTGCCAACCTCGCTCTGTCAATCGCTCATGAAAGAGACCATACCGTGTTACTCGTTGATTGTGATGTCAATAGACACGGCATCAGCAAACTGTTTGGGCTTACTGATAAACAGGGTCTGGTAGATGTACTTGAAAGCGACACTCTAACTGCTGGCGACGTACTATTACGCACCGATATTCCAGAGCTAAGTATAATCAGCGCCGGTAAAGGACATGACTACGTCACTGAGTTACTAGCCAGTCAGAAAATGCTCAATTTCGTCTCGGAACTTACTTCCAGATATGATGATCGCGTTATTGTTTTTGACGGCCCTCCACTTTTACCAACACCGCAAACACAGGTATTGGCAGGACTAGTTGGGCAAATTGTCTTTGTTATTGAAGCAGGTAAAACTCCTCAAATGCTAGTTGAGGAAGCACTAGAAATGATCCCCAGGGAAAAGGCAACCAATCTTGTGCTAAACAAAAGCGAGGGCATATCTAACCGTGGTGGTTATTACTACGGTTATTATCGCCCCGACAACTAAAATAGTTTCTGCAGAGTGTATCTAAGATGACCATCCGCAATGCTTTAACCGTCGATGTGGAAGATTATTTCCATGTTTCAGCTTTTGCAAAAAGCATCAACCAAAAAGATTGGCATAAATACCCTCTACGTGTAGAAAATAATACTCGACGCTTACTGAATCTATTTGATGAATACGAAGTTAAAGCGACCTTTTTTGTTTTGGGCTGGGTAGCTGAGCGCACGCCTGAACTTGTTAAGGAGATTGCAGACAGGGGCCACGAGGTGGCTTGCCATGGCTTTAGTCACCAGTTGGTGTACAACCAGAGTCCTGAAGTATTCCGCGAGGAAACGCTTCTCTCAAAACATCTACTAGAAGACATTGTGCAAAAACCCGTCCTCGGTTACCGTGCAGCAAGCTACTCAATCACCAACCGTTCTCGCTGGGCACTGGACATTCTTGCCGAAGCGGGATTTGAGTACGACTCCAGTATCTTTCCTGTTCGGCATGATCGTTATGGTATTCCGGGTGCCCCAGAATTCCCTCATCGCATGCAAACGCCTAATGGACATTCACTGGTAGAATTTCCACTATCCACTGCAAAGTTATTAAAGTATCGTCTGCCGGTTGCTGGTGGTGGCTATTTTCGACTCTATCCTTACGAAATAACACGAGTAGGCTTGTCGCAGATTAATCGTAAACAGCAACCATTTATTTTTTATTTACACCCTTGGGAAATTGATCCTAATCAACCAAGAATTCCTGCACCATGGTTTTCCCACTTCAGACATTACAACAATCTGGCGCATTGTGAAGGCAGACTAAAAAAACTACTTAATGATTTCGAATTTACAACCTCTCATCAGGTGCTCATCAATTCAGGGCTATTATCGGCAACATAACAATGAGTTATTTTGTAGAGTTAACAACCATAGAAGATACCAAAAACATTGAAGCAGAGTGGACTGCGCTACAGGAAATTGCAGATTGCTCATATTTTCAGTCATGGGGGTGGATTGGTACCTGGCTAAGAGAGGTTGTCAACGATCTCGAGCCGGAACTCGTGCGAGTATGGGATAGAAATGAACTGATTGCACTTGGAATTTTCGTAAAATCAACAGTCTTGCGTGGTGGTTTTTTGGCATCGGGAAAACTATTTCTCAATGAGGCACCAGTTTCAAACCGCAACATGGTGATTGAGTACAATGGACTTCTGGTTAAGCCAGGTCATGAACAAGGTGCTTATAAGGCCATCATCTATCATCTAAGATATTCAAGTAAAGACTGGGACGAACTATTTATGACTCTGATCCGTAAGTCGGTGACAGATACATTTGTAGACGAGTTAGACGATGAATTCTATCTGAGCATAGATAGAGAAACAAAATCATGGCAAGTAAACAGCTCAACACTATCGCCAGGCAAGCACAGCATGTTAGCAACTCTGAGTAAAAACAGACGCTGTCAGGTCAATAAAGCATTCCGTGCTTATGAGCTAGAGGGAGAAATATATGTACGTGAATCAAATGATGTTGAAGAAGCATTAAAGTTTTTTGAAGGATTAAAGCATCTGCATACTGCACGTTGGTTAGCAAAAGGAAAACCAGGGTCATTTTCAAATAAAACATGGGGGTTGTTCCATCAAGCCCTCATTAAAAACAGGTTCCCATTGGGAGAGATTCAATTACTTGAAGTTGGTACGCCTAAAACTGTTATTGGCTATATATATAGTTTTATATGGCGCGGCAGAGTATATGTATTGCAGACAGGCTTCAATATGAAAATACCCAAAGACGGACAGCCTGGATATGTTTCTCATATAGAAGCCATACTACATAATCAGGAAAAAGGAAATCTGGTATATGATCTTCTATGTGATGATTCTGGTTACAAAAATATTTTATGTAATGAGTCCGAAAGTCTGGTTTCAATATCCTTAAAAAGGAAAACGCTCCGCTCTATGTTGAGACAGATTTCTACTTCCAGCCTGAAGGAAGGCTATGTACAAAAAGTTATAAGAGGATCCGTTGCAGATAAAATACATATTTATGGAAACGGCACTCTTGATTACCTAAAAGAAAGATGGATTAGACTATCTAATAAATGGCCATCACTTGAAAAGAAATATCTACTTGTTGGATCAGAAAGCTCCGGCACAACTGCTGTCTCTGATCTTCTTTTTAAGGAAGTTGACAACTTAAGGTATCTGGAAGAAGGTGAGCAACAATGGGTTTGGAAAGCATATAGAAGTGTCTATCAGAAAAATACATCTCTTAGAAATTATCCGCGCCTCCAATTATTTGATGCTATCAAAGTTCCTGGATTTTCAGTAATTATCAACGAATTTTTAAAAGAATTCCCTAACACAACAGTTGTCTATCTCATTCGCGACCCCAGGGATTTTGCAAGCTCTGCAATCAAGACATGGAAAATACGTCAGATGGGGGAGTTTAAGAATATCCCATGGACAGATGTTCAGTGGCTAGGTGTAGATTGTGCTGATCCCGTCGAGCGTCTTGCCCAACGATGGAAGGCCTATTTAACTGCAGCAATGAAGGTTGATGGGGTTATATTCATAAAATACGAAGACTTTTGCCAGGATAAGGTGGGAGTAATTTCAAGCTTGTGCAAAACTTTAAACTTACCATTTGATAAAGCTCGCGTAACCCAGTTGTGCGATATCCAATTAAGCCATGCAAGTGTCAGGGCGTATCGACCAAGTGGCCCAGGTGGATGGCAGCACAGTATTCTTGAGCGGGAGCATATTGAAAAAATCGAAACCATTTGCAAAGAAGAAATGCTAAAGTGGGGCTACAAGCTGACCTCATCCTGAGAATGTAATTTTAAAATTAAGGTAATTATATATCCTATCGATAGATAACTATCTGTTTAGTAATTTTGATTTCGCGTATTCAATCCACGTACAATACTGGATAAAATCATTGAAATTATCTGGAAGTCCATAACGAGGAAGACTATAAAGATATTCCGTTGACGTATTTTCCATGTTTACAAAAGTAGGAACCGTTGACACAGCACCGATAAATTTATTTCTCTTTAAAAACTCGATTTCACGTTTTCCAAAATCAGCAACTCTTCCAGTAGGATAGCAAAAAATCGGAACAGGAGATGATAGCTCATCTTTTAAGCGACGCCATGAGCACCTGATCTCAAACTCTGCATCTTCTTCTGTGAGTTTTGAAAGAATCCGGTGACTGACAGTATGCGGAGAAAAACTTATGCCTTTATTTTCAAGTGAGCGAGCCATATCCCAGGTCATGGGTTGGTAGTCATCGGGCGCAACAACTGGCACGGCAACTTTAGCTGCATCGGCAATTATCTGAAGTGATTCTGTAATTGATTCTCCCTGCATGGTTTTAATTATATTTTGAATAGAACTAATAGCATTATAAATATTTTGTTCGCTATCCAATGTAAATGAGTGTTTATCCTTATCAATTGTTATTTCAATAGTTTCATGAGTTGAATTTTTTATAATGTAGGCGACTTTGTCATCCCAGGGCCAAAGTTTTCCATCAATCATGCCAGATATAAGAAAGATTGTGGCAGGGCAATTAAACTCACTAAACACTGGGGCTGCCAGGGTAGCCTGATCGATGAATCCATCATCCATGGTAAAAACGACTGGCTTATCAGGTAAAGGTGTACGTCTTTGTAGCGCAATCATTACCTCTTCCAATGAAACAAATGTATGTCCATTATTTTTCAGAAATTGCAGACAGCGACGCAAAAAATCTGGTGTATGACCACCATTATCCGCACCGTCAGAAACGAAACGGTGCATCATAAAAACAGGAATACCATAACCAAGTAAGCGTGTAGCGAGATCAGATACAGATTGACTAGCCAGCATAGGAATCAAGAATTTTTTTAGCCGCTTTTTCATATGTGTATTATGGAATATTTTTAACAATAAATGGCCCTAGCCATTTAGCGAGTACTACTGGAAGTCGTTTCCAGGCATTAATGATAAGTGCATATTTTGGATTTGTTGGACTTAGCGAGGGTAATTCAGCACCTTTGTCCAACCAGTAGTACCAATACAGCTGCTTTTCTTGCGCACCCCATTGTTGTTTAAATCGGTATGTTCCTGCGCACTTGCTTGATCGCCCAAAATCAAAACACTTGTAACCAAGCCTAGTCGCTAGCTTCAAAACCTCCCAGTACAATAGCATATTAATACTGTATGGATTAACATCACGAATAGTTGACGCAAGCGGTATTTCCATTGTTCCACTGTGACCCAGTAATAAGCCAGCAGAGACAGGTTTATTATTCAGACGAATAATAACTATCCAGCTATTATCAGGAAAATGATTAAGGATATTTTCAACTAGTTTTTTACTATGACATGGAGAGCCTAGATCTCGCATATTACGTGTATAGACCTTATAAAAATCATCCAGATATTCTTTACCACCAACAAGTACTTGCGGTGCCTGCTGTTGTGGCCTTTTTATCTGTGCACGTAGCTTAGCAGTAAAACTATTCCACAGGGCTTCTTCTGAATCGGGCAGCAATAGAACCATATTAACCTTATGTAATTGCACCGGCAGCCCCTCTCTTGGAACATCATCCCGGTACTCAATGTAATCAACTCCCAATCGTGCAGCTTCCCTACTTGCTGCTTCCATCAATTCACTTTCTATATAAGGGTGGTCAGCAATAGCGCCTCCGCGTTGAAAGTATGGCATGGAAACCAAAATATCTCCGAACAGACCACTCTTTAGTCTGACCAGTGGCAGTATACCCACGACTTTAAGATTCTTATCATGTGCAAAAAAATAAAAACTATTAATTCCGTATGTTTTTTGCAACACATGCCGCCAGTGAGTTAAATGATGAATACTAGCTTCCGGTTGTTTTCCAACATATTCATTCCAGTCATCTTCTTCATTTTCAAGAAGGCCTATTGTAATTTCATCTATATTAACTGCAGAACTAGCGTATCGGTTGCTAAATGTGTTTTTGGCAATTACTTTTGGCTCTAATTCACCAGCAATACTATCAAAAAAAACAAGAACCTGATCTTCAATATTTTTCAGTTCTACTTCAAGTCTTTTGAGATCAGCAGTTTTAACATGCATAGACTCTATCAACTTATCAGCTAACTGGTTATTTTTCTTTGCCTCGCCTATTTTTCTTGATGTAATTTTTGCCTGGAGTTGAAGCTGACTAGTTTTTTCCCTTAGCGATTGCACCTGATCCCAGAGTTTTTCGAGCCTGGATTTTTTATCTGCATCAGCTTCTGGATATTGCGCAGAAAATTGTGCTACTGGGTCTAATAAAATCTGCCTGGCTTGCATGACGTTGTTTTTACTCACTAGTTACATCCATCCTGAGAGACGCGCAAAAAAGGCCGTCTTATCTCTGGCAATGTCCTCATGCACTCCAATACGATGCAGCAAACAGCTATCACTAGCTGCAGTATTCCAACCTTTTTTAGTAGAGACTGCACCCACATAGTTTTTACGAACCAGCTCTAAAGCCCCTGCAGAGTAATTACCATTCGGAAAGCAAAACGTTTTTACAGCTTGCCCTGTCCTTTTCTCAATCAGTTTTTTACTTGCTATAATTTCGTATTCCAGCACGACATTATCAACCTCATTACTCAGACGAATGTGGTTACAGGTATGGCTACCTATCTCAATCAGCCCTGAAGTGTTCATTTCAGACAATTGTTCCCAGTTAAGCAGGTCAGGTTTGTTTATTTGTCCCTGCAAATTCAACACATGTTCTATTATATTGAGCCGATCATGGATTTCATCATCGGACAATGCTTTGGCATTCGAGATCAATTCACCAAGTTCTTCCTGGGTCGGAGCTACGGTGGTGAACTGATAGCGTGTCGCCGGGTTTTTTAGCCAATCTAAAGCCGTGTGCGACCATTGATCAGGATGGTCTTTCGCAATACATGTGACTATCTGTGCAAGTCGCTCCGGCCAGAACTGCCTGCTGGTGCCTATCATATCTGATACGACAAATACTGTTGCTGGCGCATCCAGCTCTTTTAATATCGGGAAAGCAAATTCAAAATTATCTGCCCAGCCATCATCGAATGTAATAGCGCAGGCACGTTCAGGTAGTTCGGCACCAGAATTTTTTAGTTCCAGCCATTTAGAAAGGTGAATTATATTAAAATGCTGCTTTAGCATGGAAACATGGGACCTGAATGTTTCAGGTGTAACTATCATGCCCGGTTCTTCTAACTGGGCCCTTCTATCATTAGCAGGTAGTATGCGATGATACATCAAAATAAGAATTTTCGGCTTATACATAAAATGCATGCGAACCCCAGCGTAAGCCGCTAAATATTGCAAGCATCGTTTAATGAGTTGTTTAACAGGTCTAAATCTTGCTACCATATCGATTTATCATATTAGACTGGTTTGTTATTGATCTCTATTGTAATCTGTTCACCTCAAAAACTGAAACAACTATTCATGAAAACTATCCTTCATACAATAGATACTAACGAACCAGGAGGTGCAGAAACCGTATTTATTGATTTAGCGACACGCCTTCCCCGGGAAAAATATAGATCACTCATTGTTATTCAGGGCAAGGGCTATATATATGATGAGCTAAAAAAAAGAGGTGCTAAACCCATCCTTCTGGACACAAGAGGCTCATTTAACTGGCGTTACCTTAAAGGACTTATTTCAATTATTCGTAGAGAAAATGTTGACCTCATTCAATCTCACTTACTAGGTTCAAATGTCTACTGCTCACTTGCTGGCTTACTCACCAAAACTCCTGTAGTAGCAGTTTTTCACGGTGCTGTAGATATTGACAAACATGAAAGATTTAAATGGCTAAAGTTCAGTGCAATAAATAGAGGTGCGCAGTGCATAGTTGCAGTATCAAAAAACCTTCGCGACAGCATTATTAAAGCTTCTCCCTTAAGGAAGGACTTAACAAAAGTAATTTACAATGGAATTGAAATAGGTGACTTCGAGCGTCCTCATTCGAGACTTATGCGGCAAAACTATGGCTGGAATGATAAGGACATCATAGTTGGTAGCCTCGGCAACATGCATCATGCTAAGGGTTATGATGTCCTGTTACGATCAGCAGCATTACTAAAGGGCTCCGGTCTAACATTCCGTTTTGTGATTGCTGGCCAGATCAAAGAGGACATATATAAAGATCTTGTTAAATTAAAAACAGACCTGAGCCTCAACGAGACAGTATATTTTATAGACTTCATCAGTGATCCTGCCTACTTTTTATCCAATATTGATTACTTTCTACTACCATCATTGTCTGAAGGTTTTTCTATTGCAACTATACAGGCTATGGCAGCCAATCTGGCGGTCATTGTTACACGCAGTGGAGGCCCCGAAGAAATTGTTACTCACGAAGAAAACGGATTGATGGTCGCCCCTGGAAACCCAGTTGCAATTGCGGAAGCAGTGAAAACTCTTGCAGATGATAGTGAACTCAGAATAAAACTGGCATGCCAGGGAAACAAACATGTCACGCAAACTTTTAGAATAGAAAGCATGCTGGCCGCATACGAAGATATTTATAATTCTCTTCTGCACTAATCTAATAAACAGATCTATACTTACCGGCAAATAAAACGTGAAACTAAAAGAAAAGGACTCCATCGACATACAAAGATTCTACTCGATGAGCATAGGATCAATCTGGAGAGGTTTAAAACAGGAAAATGCGGCATTCTGGTGGCTATGCATTTATATTTTTTTTGAATATGTCAGACCACAGTCTATTTACACGCAAATTGATGTGGCTCCATGGTCACTGATTACATTAGCACTAGCGTTAATTACTGCCTTTCTTGACCCAAGTGTAAAATGGGTCAAAAACCCGGAAAATGTTCTTTTTTTAATTTTTCTATCTATCCTGTTGTTATCGTGTTTGCTAGCATTTCAGACATCATCATCCTGGGCGAAAATTGATATAGTGATTAACTGGATGATATTATATTTTTTAATAATAACTATTGTTAACACTGAAAAAAGATTCTATATCTTTACATTATTGTTTTTACTGGTGAGTTTTAAAATGTCACAGCATGGATTTAGGACATTTTCTTCTCGTGGTTTTTCATTTGCAGACTGGGGCGCCACCGGCGCACCTGGATGGTTCCAGAATTCGGGAGAATTTGCAATCCAAATGGTCATATTTTCTCCCCTGGTCATAGCTTTTATTCTGGCATTAAAAAAATTCTGGGGACGTTACACGAAATGTTTTTTCTATCTTCTACCCATCACTGCACTAATTTCAATTGTTGCATCAAGCTCACGAGGTAGCCAGGTAGCTATACTAGGCGTTGGCATATGGTTCGCATTAAAATTTAAAGCCGGAATAAAGGCGATCTTAGCCTTAACGATTATTGGTATGATTTTATATTTCCTGATTCCACCGGAACAGATGGCGCGCCTCAATGAAATGGGTAATGATGGAACATCGCTACAGAGATATGCCTATTGGTCTCATGGCATTAATGTAATCCTAGATCATATGGGGATAGGTGTCGGCTATGCAAACTGGAAGGATTATTGCTGGTTTGTTAACCCATCTGGTGTAGGGCCACTACAGTCATGTCAGGAACCTCATAACATTTACATACAGGCTGCTGCGGAACTAGGAATACCAGGCCTGATAATGTTCCTGTTAATGACAATTTACATACTTGTACTAAATGCCAGAACACGACAATTTTCAGTACAAATAAACAACACATTCTTTAGATACATATCCCACGGACTTGATGGCGGTATAATTGGGTATTCAATAGCTGCCTTTTTCGTAACCGTCTTATATTACCCTTTTTTCTGGGTTCAGCTAGCTATGACCGTGGCATTATATTCCATAGCAAAATCTCAATTTATCAACAAAAACAGAAGCCACTCTCTATTAAGGAATGAACACCACAACTATTAATACCCAGTGAACTTTACCATCAACAACCTAAAATATTCTTCTGCAAACTTAACTGAATTATATTGAAATACAACTCACCTCATTTATAAATTAATTATCAATTACATTTGAAATAAAATTAAACCACTTCTCTGAAATGGCCGGCCCAGAATAAGTTTTATTAAAATACTGAATTATTGATGCCCGTAGCTGTTCCTTATTCTTAAGTAAATCGTCTAATATCTTTGGCGTATCTTTGTCATTAGGATCAGAAATTACTACACCTGGGCAATCTAGAAATTGCTCAAATACAGGAATTGGTGACAGCAAGCAAGGAAGGCCAGCGCTCATGGCTTCTATAACAACCAGTCCAAATGTTTCCGATCTACTCATAAATACTAAAACATCGAATGAATTATATATTTTATTTTTATCTGACTCCCATTCATGAACTATCACTTTTTCATTATTCCAACTATCGTTTTCCGCACTCCATAAATGAATAGCATTGGCATTTGACTGTAATGAAATTTTCACACTCGCGTCAGCATTTTTCCGTTCATCATCAAGATTGCCAACACTGCCAACATTGTTGGTTTGTATCTTTTTTGTTACTTGCTTTGTTGTATTTGGAATTACTTCATATGTGCCTTCATCTAACTGAAATGACTCTTGCTGAATAAAACTGACAAAGTGAACCTTATCAGAAAATTCTAGTGATTTTTTCAAATACTCTGGAGCAATATTACCATGCAATTCATTTAGCAACCCGTGACATGTAATAATTAATTTCTTTTCTGAACGCTTTATTTCCTCATAAAATGAATGTTCGCATACTATGTCACAAATATATAAATCCGACCTCTTATTAGGGCGATTTACTAGATGAACTTCTTTGTCGAGTAATTTGTTGAAGTTACTAGATGGATATGTGACAAATTCAACGTGATATTTGTTGGCTAGTAAATTAGCGATATTGGCTATTGCTGACGTTGCACCAGTATCACCATGGAATCCACATCTAAACGTAATAATTTTGTTGCAACCTGATTCTTCCTGGAAATAATTACAAACTTTATTTCTAAAATAGTGGTATGAATTTCTTGCCTTCCTTATTCTACTAACCACAAACCATGGGAGCCTTTTATTCACAAGAACGCTCTTTATCGCCGATATGCGCACATCAATCTCCGTCTATCCAGGACTATAGTTACTTACATGACACTACAGTGCGAATAAATCATGACTCTAGCCAGGTTAATTCTGTAATCACAATTAACTAGAGAAGACTTATTATTAGCTACTGCACACAACCTTTAATGATCCAAAATACATGCAGCTAGTAAACACCCTGATATGCTTTCTCATAAAATAAATCACCACTATCGTAACGATCTCGAACTAATGAAGCACTTCAGATTAAAAAGTATTTGAACAGCATTTTGCCATAATTAGCCACATATAAGTTAAGCCTTATCTTGCACTTCCTCATTATAGCGAGAATTATGAAAAACCAATCTCATTGCGATTAAATCTTTCACAACAACTTTATTTTCCTACGCCTATTTAACTCTATAAATCGGCTTACAATCATACAAGTATTAAGCGTAAATCTCTTCAACTTTAATGGACATTCTGATATTTATAGAAACACGCCTAAACCTGCTTTAGCAAGACGAGCACCTATCATGGCAAATATGCCATTTTCGGGAGCACAATGCCTTTCTTATGCAAGAATACAGTACAAAATTAATTGTAAATTTAGTTTTTTACCTGTAATTTATACACTCTGGTTACATTTTATAAATTACATTATTTTTATTCCTTGCGGCCTCAATAACATAGATAATGGACATAGACGCGTGCCTATCTGCTGAGCAAGGATTTAATGATAAGCTACATCATCCATATGGTGATATTACTACTGTTATATGAACATAATGCATGGAGGAATAAATGAGCGATAATTCTGGACCTGATTTTGTGTGTATAGGTGCTCAAAAAAGTGGTACAACCTGGCTATACGAGAATATGGTTGAAAACCCTGAAGTGTGGTTACCACCTATAAAGGAGTTTCATTATTTTAATCGAGTTTGTATTAATGATAAATTACTAGGTAACTGGAGCATACCTCACCCCCATGGATTTGAAAGATATGCTAGTGCAGTCAAGTCTTTTGATGTTGATCGCCTGCGATGGTTATACAGGTATTACGAATTAGGCATGGAAAAAAATTGGTATCTTGAGTTATTTTCAGATAAATATAGCCACGGGAAGATAACCGGTGAAATGACACCTGGATATTCGACACTCGATGAACGCGGCGTCAAATATGCGAGTGAAGTTCTAAATAAGGACGTTCAAATCATATTTATCGTACGTAATCCGGTGATTCGTTCATGGTCTGCAGCAAAGATGCTTCTAAGAGGACGAGGAATTTCAATTGGCGATATTTCAACTGATGAAATGACCAGTTTATTATCCTCTCCAGATATAACTCTATGCAGTGAATATTCCAGGATCATCCCTCTCTGGAAACAGCACTTCAATAATGTTCATATACTTTCATACAACCTGCTAAGCAGATCACCACGAGAATTTCTATCGCAAGTGAGTGGCATTTTAAATATTCGTGACTCATGGAATGAAATTTTGATAAATAAACGAGTATGGGCAGATAATAATAAAACCCCTATGCCAAATTATGTATTTCAGAATTTAAATAACTTTTATTCAGATGAGATTGAAAAGTTATATTCAATATTAGATCATAGTGAAATTAATGATTGGAAACATGAGTTAGATCTTTTAAGAAATAGCATTCATATGTAATTGCACATCGCTTGACCACAGATAAGTGAACTCCGTGATTTATAAAAAAATAAAATACCTGGCTAGATATATTTATGAGCTATTTCTTAAGGCTGGCTTTATCCTGCTAGATGCATTGTTACCTAAAAATGAAAAATACTGGTGCTTCTGCACATGGGACAATTACCCGCATACTTTGGATAATCCAAGAGCTGTTTTTGAAACTATCAAAAATGACGCGTCAATCAGAAAAATAATCCTGGTTAAAACAAGCAATCGCCTTAATTTCTCTGACGGGAAAAATATTAAATTCATAAATGCCGAATCATTTCATGGCATATACTATGTCGCGCGTTCTAGAATAATACTATTGGGTTATTCACTATCCGCGCTCTCAAGTTACAGTAATCTAATTTCTAATAATCACACTATTATACAATTATGGCATGGTATCCCGCTAAAGCGTATTGGCATGCTATTTCCTGACGAAACCAATTGGTATAAGGAAACAAGAAAATATTACGCCACAGTTTGCTCCTCTAGTGAGGATAAAAACTTCATGAGACAAGCATTTTCGCCAATTCTTGAAGATAATGTCTGGCAAAGCGGCCTACCAAGAAACGACATAATTTTAATGAATGAGAATAATTTACCTGTAGACTATCACGATTATCTCCGTGATTTTAGAAACCGGATCGGTAACCGTAAACTGGTACTCTATGCTCCGACGTGGCGAGCAGAAAGCGAAAATATTTACGTGTTTTCAGGCCAACAAATAAACACCTTAAACAAAGTATTAGAAGATAATAACGCAGTACTAGCAATTCGCGGCCACTCAAACGTCAGATCACATGACATGGTTAATGGTGAAATACTAAATTCAAGAATCATAGAAGCCAACAGTATCCCTGACGTAAATATTCTACTAAGACTAGCAGATATTTTAGTTACAGATTATTCGAGCATTTATATTGATTTCTTAATAACAAATAAACCAATTATATATTTCACATATGACCTTGATAATTATTATAAAGAGCGTGGCTTTCTGTACAATATTAAAAAGGCATTTGCCAGTGAAGAAGTTCTAAATTTCGACGATTTTGTTACTACACTCGACCATACATTAAGGTATGGCACTGAAGACACTACTCGCTATCAATCAGTAAAAAAGTTGTTTCATGATTATGAAGGGAGCAGTTCGGTAGCTGTTGCTGAGCACATCCGAAACATATAGTATATTTAAATTATTCATCATTGATATTAACAGGACGATTTTATAATGAAGACAGTCATAACATTTGGCACCTTTGATGTCTTTCACGTAGGTCATGTCAACATCCTACAAAGGGCTGCTATGCTCGGTGACACATTGATTGTTGGCATCTCAACCGATGAGTTAAATTATAGCAAGAAGGGTCGCTACCCTATTTATAAACAACTAGATCGCATGAAAATTGTTAATGGATTACGTTATGTAAACCTCTGCTTTTTTGAAGAATCTCTCGAATTAAAGCGTGAATATATTGAACGTTATAACGCAGACATTCTAGTTATGGGCGATGACTGGGCCGGCAAATTTGATTGCATGAGCGATATTTGTGAAGTGAATTATCTAGAGAGAACCCCATCAGTTTCAACAACTGAAATCATTGAAGTCATAAATTCAGAATAGTTATTACTATAAGTTTTTCAGTTATAGAACTGTCAATGACTGATTCAGATCCTCTTAACGAACCTAGCAGATACTAAACAAATACCAGAAATACAAATAATATGCACTCTACGCCAAACATATAGTTTCTTTTCGTATAAATTCGAGACAGTATGATATTCTGTTCAAATTTAAATACCCCTGTAGGAAACAGTTTCAAGATTAGCAATAGGTTTAAGGAGTAACTCCGTGAAGTCTCATAAAAACAAAATTACAGTCCTCTATGTTGATCAGGCTGTAGCCTTCGGCGGGTCAGTTGTGGTTGTAGGTTATCTGGTCAATGCTCTTGACAGATCCATATTCCGCGCAGTTGTTGTTGGAAGCATGCCCCCCTCTAACCTCAAACACTTAATAAGCAATGATACCAGTCTGTATATTGTACCAAGCTACTATAATTATGCTCGTTGGGAACGTACTGTTAACGCCATTAATATATTGCCCAGCAAACTGTTAAGAAAATTATTCATTTATATTTTTTCTGTCTTTAGAAGCATTGTTAACTCTATTTATCTGTTTCACCTCGCAAGAATACTAATAAAAGAGAAAATAGATATTGTTCATATTAACAATGGCATGACTAACGTAGAAGCGATTATTGCCGCAAAACTGACTGGATGCAAATATGTGGTACATTTACATCAGATAAAATATCATGGACTTGTCCAGAGACTACTTATTAAGACCGTACCAAAGTTTATTGCAATATCTGATTTCATCAAAACTGAGATGACTTTAAATAGCATCCCAGAGAGCCGTACAGTAGTTATTAAAAACCCTGTAAAGCCGCGAACTTTACAACAGAAAAACATAAATACAATCAGGGCTAAGTACAAGCTCACTGACAATGATCTAATATTTGGCATCGTTGGCAGGATCGTCAAATGGAAAGGACACGAGGAATTTCTTAAAGCTGCCAAAATTGTCCTCAATTCGATACCGAATTCAAAAGCATTAATAGTTGGAGATTTCTCTGATGGCGACATTAACTTTCAGACTAAAATCATCGGCATGGTCAATGAATATGGACTGCAGGACCGAATCATTTTTACAGGCTATGTAAAAGATGTTGAGAACATGTACAGCATTATGGATGTGTTTGTACATGCTTCTATAGATCCAGAACCTTTTGGTCTGGTGATCACTGAGGCTATGTCTTACGGCATCCCGGTAATTGCTGCTGATAGTGGCGCACCAAAGGAAATTATTTCTGATGGTGAAACAGGTTATTTAGTTGATCCATACGATAACCAAAAGTTGGCGGCTGTTTTAATAACCTTACTTAGTAACTACAAGCTGAGACGTAAGATCGGAGAAAATGGAAAAGCTCTCACCCTAGAAAAATACCAGGTGGAAAGTTATGCGCGAGCAATTGAAGATGTTTATCTGGATGTCCTTGGACGAACCAGATAAACACCGTATAGTTATCCCAAAAAAATGATAACCAAATACTAGATCGAGCAGTTTTACTGCCCCGGTGTTGGTGCTTTTGGCGGAGCTATAGTGCTGCCATCTGGCGCGGTCGGCCCTATACTAACATTTGAAAATTTTATATCGTCAATATACCAAAATCCTGTTGCGTCTTCCCAGTGCTGGTGATTTCCCCATAGGGACGGCGCTATGACAGTAGAGAGGCTCGATCCGGTTAACTCATAAACTGGGGTCGTTGATTCTTGACCTGCTTCCGCAAACCACAATCGATATTCACCATCATTTTTATCAGGTGCTGTTCGCGCCTTGAACTCTTCCTGTATGTAATACCAGACACCTGGCACCACATTGACGCTATCTATAATAACATCCTGTGCTGGACCACCAAACGCAGCTAAACTCTCAATACCTAGCTTCATTGAATCAACCTGCCGATGCAAAACCAGAAGAATCGAACTTGTGCTCTCATCTGTCCAGTAACGAACCTTCTGAAGCTGTGGAGCCTCGCTAACTAAGCTACTGGCATCAAGTTTGAGGTACACACGCCTGTATATAGCTTCACCAGGTTTTTGTGGGTGATCTGAAAATGTCGGACTTATCAAATACGAGATTGCTTCATTGCAGTCTCGACGTCTGTCGATATTGTCCGCAACTAAACCATCTACACCGCAGACTCTTTCAACAGTTATAACATCGCCGCTGTTAAATGTATTAGTGGCGCCATCAATACCATCAGCCACCCTGGTGAGAATCAATTTGTCATTGAGACTCGTATCAGTTTGTATACCGGTTATCTGCCACTTAGAATAGCCATCAGATTTGTTGTATATGAAGCGTCCGACTCCCGCAAAAATAGGACTCTGAGTAAGGTCGGCGCCACTTGAGTCAACAAAAAAAGTTACATTGTCGTAGGCCAAACCGGTTTTATGTATTCTGGCTGTGCCGTTACAGCCATTACAAAAACCATTCCTTGCCTGGTAGTTATAACGGAGACTGTGTGTTCCACTATGAGCATTCCCAGTGACGAGCGTAAAGAAATTACCGGGCCCTTCTATAACGCCAATATCAGGATCGAGCCGTAAAGACCAGACTGGATTCGGGGTTTTAGTAACTAACTGATTATCTTCAAAATCAGTCTCATACAAAACCTGACCGGAAGCTTTCACATTATTGATTAGCAAGAAGGAAAGACTTACGATAAAAACTACTTTTGATATCAATTGATTACTCATTTATCCGGCTCCTTTTATTTATACACTCAGAAATATGATGACATTTACACGTATTCAGACAAGGGTGTAACCATCAATAACTGTATTCTCATGCGACCGCAACTGCCACATACATACTTTCTTATGCGCCAGGCACATAAAATACCATGTAGTGCTAGGCGATAACAATAGAAAATCGCTATACTAGGCGTGTGAACGGAATTCTACTGTGAATAATATGATGACCTCTAACGAGACAATTATTCGATTATCATCAAGACGGAATTTGCGCTACATTTTGAAATATAGCCAGACTGAGGGAGAAACCTCATAAGACAGCCTATGGACTTATAGGACTGTGCTTTAATCTGGTATCCATGGACATATATATTTAACAATGAAAATCTTATGGCTATCTCAACTGGTTCCATATCCGCCTAAGGGTGGAGTTTTACAAAGGGCTTATCACCTGATTCACGAGCTGGCGAAATACCATACTGTTGATTTGATTGCCTTTAATCAAAAGGATCTGATGTCACCTTTTTTCGATAGCCAACAAGAGGCGCTGGCGGTATCCGCAAAGGAACTGGGCAAATATTGCCGTAATATCGAGTTTGTTCCCATTGATTGTGACCGCACCCGCTATGGCAAGCATCTGTTAGCGCTGAAGAGCCTGCTGACGAAAGATCCTTACACCATTAACTGGCTAAAGTCACAGGCCTTTAGTGAGAAACTGAAAACGTTGTTAAATACAAATAACTACGACCTGATTCACTTCGACACCATCAGCCTGATTCCATTTATGAAATATATTGATGACACACCTATGGTACTTGATCATCACAATATTGAATCACACATGTTAATGCGTCGTGCGGATAATGAAAAAAACAGTTTTATGCGATGGTACTTTAAACAGGAAGGACGACGCGTAGAAGCCGTTGAAAAGCAGATATGCCCGCAGTTCTCTCTAAACATAACATGTTCTGAAATTGATCGAGATCGACTGATCGAATTGGCCGCCGGGAGTCATGTAGAAGAAGTCTCCAATGGGGTTGATATCGATTATTTTCATCCTGATAAATCCAGCACGCAACAACTATCACTAATTTTTGCCGGCACCCTGAGCTGGTATCCTAACATCGAAGCAGTACGCTTCATCGCCTACGAAATATGGCCTCGCATCAAGCTCGAAATCCCCAACATGTGCATTGATATAGTAGGTGCTAACCCACCAGAAGATATTCGCCGACTTGCAGAAAAAGAAAAAGGTTTTAACGTGCATGGTTTTGTCAA
Organism: Gammaproteobacteria bacterium; assembly: GCA_029882355.1. Lineage (GTDB taxonomy): Bacteria > Pseudomonadota > Gammaproteobacteria > SZUA-229 > SZUA-229 > LH-M37. The sequence continues at coordinate 98,813 of JAOUKV010000004.1, forward strand.
TGACGTTCGACCTTACATCGATCAGGCAGCAATTTATATTTGCCCTATTAACGACGGCGGTGGCACCAAGCTAAAAATTCTGGATGCCCTGGCCATGCACAAAGCTATTATTGCACACCCGATTGCCTGTGAGGGTATCGCTGTAGAGGAAGGCGTGAATGTTCAGTTTGCTACTAGCGCTGATGAATATATTGCTCAGATTAAACGTTTAATGGCTGACGAAAACGAACGAAAACGTCTCGGCGACAATGCTCGACGACTTATCGAAGACAAGTATGCTTACTCTATTATCGGCAAGAACCTGTCAACCATGTATGAAACTTGTGTCAGTAAACCTGTCAATGCATCTGTTGATGTATAGCTTATATTCATGTGCGGAATAGCAGGATTACTGAATCAAAGTATTTCGAGAGAGATACTGAATTTGAAAGGCACCGCCATGCTTAAAACGTTGGTGCATCGTGGTCCAGATGCAGGTGATATTTGGATCAGTGATACACAGAACCTGTTACTGGCACATCGCAGACTGGCTATTCAGGATTTATCTGATAGTGGCCGACAGCCCATGCACTCTGTGTCAGAGCGCTACTGCGTCGTCTTTAATGGTGAAATTTACAATTTCAGAGAAATTACTAAAGATCTACAACAGCTAGGTCATCATTTCATTGGTCGTTCCGATACCGAGGTTCTACTTGCGGCCATCGAACATTGGGGCATACAGGCGGCCGTGCAAAAATTTATCGGTATGTTCGCATTTGCATTATGGGACAAGCTAGAGGCGGTACTGCATCTGTGTAGAGACCGTCTGGGAGAAAAGCCACTCTATTATGGCTGGCAGAATAAAGCTTTTTATTTTGCATCTGAACTCAAAGCAATTGAGGCATGCATCCAATCTGGTCTATCCATTGATCTTGAAGGATTCAGTAGTTTTCTACGCCATGGATATGTTCCAGCACCATTATCAATTTATCAGGGTCTATATAAGTTACCACCTGGCACTATCCTCAGCTTATCTGCAGATGAACTGGTAAACCAACCAGATTTCTCACCATTATCAGGCGAAAAAAAACACGCCCCCCACCCTTACTGGCTCGCACTGGATTCTGCCAACCGAGGCTTGGCAAACCCTATTGACAATGAGCATGAGGCCATTGATGAGCTGGATAGACTTCTAAGAACAACGATCAATCGTCAGCTTATTGCTGACGTTAAGGTGGGCACCTTTCTTTCAGGTGGTATTGATTCATCACTGGTGAGCGCCATTGCACAACAAGAATCATCCGAAAGAGTGAAAACCTACACAATAGGCTTTAGCGAAAAAGAATATGATGAATCCATTTATGCCGAAAAAATCGCAGCACATCTCGGCACAGACCATTTGACCATGCAGGTAACACCACAAGATGCGCTTGATGTCGTACCAACGTTACCCACAATATACGATGAACCATTTGCGGACTCTTCACAACTCCCTGCCTATCTGGTATCAAAGCTAGCCAGAGAACACGTAACCGTGTGCCTGTCTGGTGATGGTGGCGATGAATTATTTGCCGGATACAATCGTTACGTATGGGCCGACTATATCTGGGGACGCCTGGGCATCATTCCTGACTCATTGCGAAAAATGACCGGCAAGGCACTGTCTGTTCCATCGCCACATTTCTGGGATAGGCTTTACCATGCAGTGGCTATGTTTAAGGGAAAAAATCAATTATCTACGAAATTGGTCGGTTTAAAATTACAAAAACTCGCAGGATTTATGCAACAAGACAATCTTCAACAGGGTTATGAATATCTGCTGTCATTCTGGGATCAACCAGATCAGATTATGACGAAACATGCGGCAATCGACCTGATCAGGCCAGCACACAAACTGTCTGTCGATACCAGCTTCATCAATCAGGCCATGTACATTGATCAGATAACATACTTGCCTGGAGACAATCTAGCCAAGGTCGACAGAGCCAGCATGGCCGTGAGCCTGGAAACACGCTTACCACTACTTAGTCATGAAATTGTTGATTTGTCATGGAGAATACCAGTTTCAATGAAAGTGAGAAACAAAACATCCAAATGGGCACTACGACAGGTGCTGTATAAATATGTGCCGCCTGAGTTAATTGAAAGACCTAAAATGGGATTTTCCGTTCCCATTGATCGCTGGCTTAGAGGTGAGTTAAGGGATTGGGCAGAAGATTTGCTAACTACTATTGATCATGCCGCCTATGGGTTATTGAAGAAAGAACCTATACTAAAAATCTGGAATGAACATATCAGTGGACGGCGTGATCACTCTCATCGACTATGGACTGTACTGATGTTTCTATCCTGGAATCATCACAGGAATAAAAACTAATCGCTTTACAATCTGGAATATATTTTAATGGCCAACCAACAGACAAGCCAACTTAAAAAGACCGCCAAACATTCCGCAGTTTATGGAATTGGAACAGCGCTACGGCAATTGACCGGCCTGGTGATGTTACCAATATACACGCGCTATCTCTCACCTGCAGATTATGGCGTTGTTGAATTGCTGACCATGACCGTTACTTTTGTCAGCATATTTATCGGCCTACGAATTTCCCAAGCCATGTTTCGTTACTTCGTTCTGGCGGAAACTCCTGATGAAAAGAATTTGATCGTTTCGACAGTAATGCACACAATAATTGCCACCAGCAGCATTGGTTCTTTAGCATTATATTTTGCTGCTGAGCCAGCTGCCAGAATATTATTTGGTAATTCTGATTATCTGTATGAAGTACAGTTATTTTCAATCACAATAATGTTAGGCGCAGTCGCTGATGTTGGCATGAGTTACATACGTGCAAGACAACTACCTGTATTATTTGTAGTCGTGGGGGCAGTGACTCTAATATTACAGGTTACTTTGAACGTGATATTCGTCGTTATTTTAGATATGCATGTTAGAGGGGTCGTTTATAGCGTATTAATTAGTGGTGTTGTAGTTGCTTCTGTTCTTGCGCTTTATGTTTTTGGACAAACTGGCTTACGCTACTCAATAACCATTGCAGGCACACTAGTCAGGTTTATCATTCCCTTGATTTTCGCATCTGTTGCTGCCTTCTACGTAAATTTTGGTGATAGATACTTCCTGCGTATATTTGGTGGTCTTGCTGAAGTCGGTATTTACGCACTTGCATGGCGGATAAGCTCTGTACTATCCACTGTCTTTGAAGCATTTAACATGAGCTGGTCTGCCGATCAGTTTGAAGTAGTTAAAAAACGCAATGCTCAAGAAACTTTTAACCAGATATTCAGGGTCCTTGCTGCGGCTCTTTTTCTTTCAGGAACAGGCATTGCCCTATTTGCCAGCGACTTCTTCAGGATTATGACAGCACCCGAATTTTATGCCGCAAGTGATGCGGTACCTATTATGGTTTTTGCCATTATCTTTCAGGTGATGACAAATTTCTGCCAATTTGGAATTGTTTACAAAGAACGTACTCGACATATTGCTGAAGCTAACTGGATTAAAGCATTGGTAGCCACAGCAGGCTTCCTGTTGATTATCCCATATCTCGGAAGTGTAGGCGCTGCAATGGCTGTTTTATTAGCACAGATATCGGCATTTGGCTGGTCTTATTTAAAATCAAAATCCTTGTACGATATGGGATTAACATGGAGCCCTGTCAATGTTATGGGTGTAATTGCAATATCCTGCATTGTGATCGGATACCTTCTACCCGAAGGCGAAATCATTTACTTTATTGCCAGAATATTAATTTATGCGATGCTCATTGTCTTGTTTTATAAAGTACCAAACTGGTCTGAATCAGAAAAACAATTTATGCGACAGTCAATTTTGAGACTAGCAGCAATTGTAAAAAAACCGCTATTGAGAAGCCATTCCTAGTAAATTAAGATCAATCTGTATATATCGATAATTAAAGAATATTAAAACTAGTCCTGCTCAAAGCATTGAAAGATATTGCGTATAGTATGCTTGCGCATTTGATTTGGCGGAGTATTTCTCCTCAACTCGATTCGCTGCTTCCTTTATAACATTCGATTTTTTTTGGTTATCAGTTGCATAATCGTTGATTGCATGTGCATATGCTGACGCCGCTTGCTCATTTACTAAGATCCCACACGTGCCCTGATCAAGCAAATTCGGAACACCACCCACCGCATGTGCTATGACCGGCGTACCTAAGGCCATGGATTCCAGCAATATCATTGGCAAGCCTTCATGGTCTGATGTTAGTAATAATACATCTATTGCCCGGATTTTTTCCAGCATATTATCGCAATGCCCCTCAAACACAACCGAAGCTTCAGTTTTAAGATCATGGCTTAATTGTTCAAGTTCGTTACGTAATGGACCATCACCAAAAATATAAAATTTAATTTTCAATCCCGAACAATGATCAAGAATATAACGTGCTGTTTTAATAAAAACATCCACCCTTTTTACCTGCACAAGGCGACCAGCTATACCAATTTTGAGTGCATCCATTTCCGTCACAGGTTTTAAACAGCTGTTTGCAACATATTTATCTATCGCATCCAGATCAACACCATTTTCGATGACCTGTATTTTTTCCAGTGGATAATCCTTTTTAAGCATGGTGACAAGATCTTCGGAAACAGCAATGATTTTACGTTGCAGAAATCGCCCACAAATCCAGTCCAGAAAATATATTAGCCTTTTTGGAAGATTATGCCATGCAGCAATATGTTCCGGGGCACCGTGTGCTGTTCTCAAGCAGGGTATATTGCCATTTATTAACGCACCAATACTGCCCAATATATTTTCTTTATTACGATGGCTGTGAATTACATCGGGCCTGAGTGCATGAATTATACGAATCAGTTGAATCAGAATCTTGAAGCCGTTTAATTCTGACTCATCCAGAACTATGACTTCTATGCCGATTTGACGAAGCTGCTGTTCGAGCCTGCCGTAATTTAGTATGACGACACTGATGCGCGTCAATGGGTTGTCTTTAAGTTTTTTCGCGAGTGTAAATAATTGAACCTCTGCCCCAGCCCAGAGGTCGCCAGAAACAATATGCAAAATATGAATTTTTTTATCTATAATCATCAGTTAAGCTTGTTATAACGTTCTTGTTATAATGAGCTATCAATGTAAATATAACGGAATATCAATGATATGAACATAATTAAGCGATTGATAGCAATAGCCCCTGCGGCATTTCAGGAAGAGTTAAAGCGATTTCACTTTAGAAGGCAAATCAAAAATGGGACTTTTGTTACTTGGGAACCTGAATTTGATGAACTTAATAAATTTATTGGTGAGGGCGACTGGGTCATCGATATTGGTGCCAACATAGGTCATTATACAAACAAACTCTCAGATCTTGTTGGTTCGAAAGGACGAGTTATCGCTTTTGAACCCATTCCAACAACATTTACTCACCTATCCGAAAACACGCAATATTGTAAATACCGGAATATTACTCTTATTAATGCGGCAGCGTCTGAAGGAACAGCATCTGTTAACATGACAATACCTGATTTTTCTTCTGGCTTAAAAAATTACTATCAAGCGAGCATTTCATCGGTAGCTGATAAATCAGATACCACAGTTTTAACCTTCTCCATTGATAGTTTTCAGTTCAGCCACAAAATAAGTTTAATCAAAATTGATGCCGAGGGTCACGAACCTGAAGTTCTTAGAGGTGCACAAAATCTTCTGGAGCGTGACAGACCGTTACTCATTGTAGAGACGGTGACTGATGAAATTCGAGAACAACTGCTCGCGCTTGGGTACAGGGAAGAAAAATATAACGGCTCTCCAAATATAGTGTTTAGAATCTAGGGTAAATCTGTCTCGATACATATCATCTTAGTCAATATCAACATAATACATAACAGGTTACTTTTAACCATGGAACTACTTTTTTATATTACCGGCCTAACGTGTTTGTATAGCTATTTTCTCTACCCGTTGATTCTAAAACTCATACCCGCAAGAAAAAAAAATGTTTTTGCACAATTAAAGACCTCTGACTTACCAAAGCTAAGCCTGGTTATCACTGCGCATAACGAAGAGGGACGAATCCGTGAAAAACTGGAAAACACCCTGCTAATTAATTATCCCAAAGAGCGTCTTCAGATCATTATAGCTTCGGATTTTTCTACTGATGCCACCGATAGCATCGTCGAGTCGTATGCAGACCGAGGTATACAGCTGGTACGAGCAGACGAACGTAAAGGCAAGGAGTATGCGCAGTTATGTGCAATTCGTGCCTCGACTGGCCAGATCCTGGTATTCTCGGATGTTGCCACGCAAATACCGGCGGACGCGTTTCGTTTGCTTGCAAGCCGCTTTGCTGATGAAAGAGTGGGTGCGGTGTCGAGCGAAGACCAGTTCATTAGCAATGATGACAAGGTGGTGGGCGAAGGCGCTTATGTCAAATATGAAATGTGGCTGCGGCGCCTGGAATCTGATCGGGCAGGTCTGGTAGGTTTGAGTGGTTCGTTTTTTGCAGCACGCCGGGAAGTTTGTAAAGAATGGGATATTTACTGCCCTAGTGATTTCAACACGGGCCTTAATTGTGCAAAGAGTGGCATGGTGGCGATCACCTGCCCTGATGTCATTGGCATCTACAAAGATGTAAAAAATCCGGGTCTGGAGTATCGCCGCAAGATGCGCACCGTCATCCGCGGTATTACCGCCATTTCACGTCATCCAGAAGTGCTAAATCCATTTAGTATGGGCATGTTTACTTTTCAGGTATGGAGCCATAAGATCATGCGCTGGGGAGTACCGTGGTTTATGCTGGCTTTCGCCATAGTAACGCTCATTTTACAGGGTCAGGGAGCCATCTACACGCTGGCTCTGCTGGCTCAGTTGGTCTTTTATTCATTAGCGCTGGCTGGCTGGCTGTCTCCATTGATTCGAGAAAATATTGTTGTAAAAATAGTCTTTTTCTTTGTGCAAACTAACCTGGCATTGGCTCAGGCGACTCTGCTGTTTTTATCAGGCAAGCGCATGACTGTGTGGACACCTTCGCAGCGATAAATGTTTTATCAACTGCCTCCTGTCGGTAATCCCATTCATCTGTCTCACACAGTACGGAATGAAAACGTATCTCAGATTTTTGGCGATGCATACCAACCTCGTTTCTTTGCTTCGGGTACAGCGGCATTGGCCGCCGCTATTACCGCAGCAATACAGTTGAAGGTTGTCGATGAACCCGAAGTCATCCTGCCTGCCTACAGTTGCCCAGACCTGATCAGCGCCATAATCTTTGCAGGGGCAAAACCTGTACTCGTTGATTTTGAAGCTGATACTCCATGGATGAGCCTTAAACTATTACCGACAAAAATAACTACAAACACCGTGGCGGTTATCGCTGTTAATCTTTTTGGAATTTCAGAACGGCTAGCGCCATTACGCCAACTTACTAAACAGGCCGACATACTACTTATCGAAGATAGCGCACAGGCCTTCCCCAGTGCCAGTGAGCAAGGCGTATGGCAAGGTGATCTGGTCGTACTTAGTTTTGGCCGTGGCAAACCTGTGAGCTTACTTGGTGGTGGCGCAGTACTTTATAATGAAAAAAATTCGCGTTGCATAGACTTCGCCAGTCTATTGCCAACAGGTGTTACACCATCCAGTGTAAATGTCCAAAATCGGGTTTCATTCTGGTTAAAAGCAAAGCTATATAACTGGATGATTAGACCCAGACTGTACTGGTTGCCGCAGAACCTGCCCTTTTTGCATCTGGGCGAAACTCGCTACTCTCCTCTGGACTCCATTGAGGGCATGGATCAAGTAAAACTATCAATGCTGACCACCAATATTAAGACTTATCAGGACAATTCATTTAGCGCACAAAAAAATCTGGCTGCAATGCTGAACGAGTGCGATCTTAAGGGATGCGGTATCATAGATTTAGCCAAAGCCTGCAAAACAGTAGAGACTCGACGATTATTACGATACCCATTACTGGTGGAGCCAAAAGCCCGAGATCACCTATACTCACAACTACAGCAACTTGGTCTGGGACCATCCCGAATGTATCCAAAGACACTGCCAGAAATATCAGGCGTTGATACGTTACTATCAACACATGACGCATTCCCTGCGGCATTGTCATTTTCCAAAAGAATATTGACCCTGCCCACACATATGCAGGTGAAACAGGCAGATATTGATAAAATCCAACAACTCATATCACGCTATCAGGGCGAAATATAGGGCATGACTGTAATAGTATTTTTCCCGTAAAATAAACCCAATGCAGGATTGTTAAAATAGGATCTTTAAAAATGAAAACAAATCAGATTTTCTTTACTTTTATGATGTGCATAGGATTGGGATCTGGTCCAGTTGGTTGCGCAATGAGTAAACCGAACCTACCAGCACCATCCGAGACAGGCATCAATAATGCGCCCAAAGTGCTCGTCGATTCATACAAAATGGCTGTCGGTGATCAGATCCAGATCAATGTCTGGAAAAATCCTGAACTATCCCTGTCAGAACCCATTAGGCCTGATGGAAAAATATCAATGCCCCTGGTCGGTGATGTTATGGCCGTAGGCCTGACACCCGAAGAGCTATCGGAGATCATTGAAGAACAACTATCCGCTTACGTTAAATCTCCAAATGTTACTATTATTCTGACGAGCTTGCAGGGACACGCATTTCTTTCACGGATTCGTGTTACAGGCTCGGTGACAAAGAATATATCTCTCACATATCATCAGGGCATGACCGTGCTGGATGCGATCCTTGAAGCGGGCAGCGTTGACTTATACGCAGACAGTAATAATACCAAGCTGCACCGACGCACAAAATCTGGAAATAAAACTTACGATATTCGTCTTAAAAATATCATGCACTATGGCGATATGAGGACAAACATTATTCTGATGCCGGGCGACATTATTACCGTACCCGAACGCGGTTTTTAATAAGCCCAAACCATAACAGCGGCATTTGGAGAACCCAGAGGTGTACCGAATCATGATCAATCATTGTGCCCTGATCGTCCTCTCCGGCATCGCTCTTATCAACACTACTGTATCTGCAATGGACATAATACCCAGTGCCGGTCTTACCATGCAGTACACCGATAATGTCTGGAAGCTTCCAGATAATGAAAAACACGATTTAATTATTATCACTGACATAGGTGCAAGCATAGATACAGCAAGCGGCCCTTTTCAACTCGATGCTAATACCTCATTAAAACACACGGACTACACACGAGACTCTTTCAGCAGCCAGCAATACTTCAACCTTAGTGCAACGGCCGGCTGGGAGATGATAAAAGATTTTCTCGACTGGCAGTTGCAGGATTTTTACACACAGCAATCCCTTGATTCACTTAACCCGAACACCCCAGACAACACGCAGGATACCAATACAATAACCTTCGGACCCAACCTTCATTACCGAATATCTGGCCGTCAGTCGATTACCCTTAACCCGCAGTACCGGAAATTCAGCTACGAAATTCAAAATATAGATAATCAGCAAAATTCTCTCGATGCCAGCTGGAACTACCAGCTCTTCCGAACCGTAAATGTGGGCCTGCGCGGTGGCAAAAACAAAGTCGACTATGATGAGCAGACACATATTGATAATACATTCACCAATATACACCTTACTCTCTCGTCCACACGATCAGATTATAATTACAGTGCTGACATCGGTTCAACCCGTGTTGATAGGGAAAGCGGTAGCAGCGTGCGCGGAACAACAGGTAACATAAAATGGTCCTACGACATAACAGGGCGTTCAAATCTACGCGCCCACTTTGCATCGGAGTTAACAGATGCAAGCACCAACTTGCTAAATTCCTCAATAAACCCGGATGATGCCAGCTTTTCAACTGAGCAATTATCCGCAGAGGTTATGCGTAACAGTATTTTCAAGCTTACCTTGAAAAAAAATGACATTACATCAAGCACTAACGTCTGGCTTGAACTACGCAAGCAAGACTATGAATTTGCACTATTAAATCAGGAAATCCAGGCGCTCGGCTTTGAGATGAATTACCCACTAACAGCGATACTGTCTACAGGTATCGACGCCGACTATAGCCAAACTGAATCAACCGATTTCGGGCGTAAAGATCGTCAGCGTAGCATCGGCTGTAATTTTAATTATCGTTTTTCTAGTAAATTATTGGGCACCGCAGATTTTAAGTATCATGAAACAAATAGCTCCATTGAGACAATGAGTTTCGATGAGTTCACCGTCTTTATCAGTCTTGTGTATGGCTACAACGGTCCACTTATTTAATCTAGAAAAAGCGACATTATAAAATTTACTAACATCTATTTATAAAAAGGAAAATAAAAATGAAAGCACTGGTTACAGGTGGAGCAGGTTTTATTGGATCACATATCGTTGATCGTCTACTTAATGATGGCCACGAAGTAATAGTTCTTGATGATTTCTCTACAGGCCATCGAAGCAACTTAGCCGATAACAATCTGCTATCGATTATAGAAGGTGACATTAGTAATTATGAAACTGTTAAACAGTGCATGACAGGCGTTGACTGGGTTTTTCACAAAGCGGCGGTTGCCTCAGTACCTAAAACCGTCAACGATCCCGTTGGTAGCAGCCTGATAAACTATCAGGGAACATTACACCTGCTTGAAGCCGCAAGAGAAAACAAAGTGAAACGTTTTGTTTTTGCATCAAGTGCTGCGCTATATGGCGACGAACCCACTTTACCCAAAGTAGAGACCATGTGCCCCGTCACCTTATCCCCTTACGCAGTTGATAAACTGGCCTCAGAATCCGCCTGCGGTATGTATACAAAGTTATACGGCCTGGAAACTGTCTGCCTGAGATACTTCAATGTCTATGGACCAAGACAAGATCCTTCTTCACCGTACTCAGGCGTAATCTCTATTTTCACAGATAAACTTAAAAATAGGGAAATACCCATGATATATGGCGATGGTGAACAAACACGTGACTTCGTCTATGTCAGTGATGTAGTAGAAGCAAACATCAAAGCAGTAACTGAGAAGAATTGCGCCGGGCAATTTTTCAATATCGCCACAGGCAACAGGATTACATTGAACAACCTGCTTAGAACATTATGCGATATTTATAAAATTGAATTTAATGCCAGATACGAAGGTGCACGTAAAGGAGATATAAAACAATCCTATGCCTCCATCGACAAGGCAACAGCCCTACTCCACTGGAATCCCAGTGTAGTTCTAAAAAATGGCCTGCCTAAACTGGTGTAGCACCCTGTGCAGAACAAAAGCCGACCTAAGCTGTACTAAATTTGCCAAAAACAATGAGTATGCGACGTGGTTTGCTGCATGAGCCGAATGCCAGGATACAAGTGGCTTTTCAGATAAAAATTGGGAGGGCTTGAAAATGGTGGTTATGGGTGGACTTGAACCACCGACCCCCGCATTATGAATGCGATGCTCTAACCAACTGAGCTACATAACCGTGTTTTGAAGGCCGCAGATTTTGGACTTTTGCGGCTGCCGTGTCAATAAAAACCAGCGATCAAATGCAATTAAACATTAAACCTGAAGTGCAGGACATCACCATCCTTCACAATGTAGTCTTTTCCTTCGACCCGTAACTTGCCAGCCTCCTTCGCACCCTGCTCACCATTGTTATCAATAAAGTCCTGATAAGCGATGGTTTCTGCACGAATAAAGCCTTTTTCAAAATCAGTATGAATGACGGCGGCAGCCTTGGGAGCCGTAGCACCAACAGCGACTGTCCAGGCTCTCACTTCCTTCACGCCTGCTGTGAAATAGGTTTGCAGCCCTAACAATTCGTAACCGGCACGAATCACCAGATTCAAACCCGGTTCTTCCAGGCCCAGATCCTGCATAAACTCTTTACGCTCCTCTTCATCCAGCTCTATCAATTCAGCTTCGATTGCAGCGCAAACAGGTACCACCATAGCCCCTTCCTGCTCAGCAATCTCTTTAACTGTATCCAGATAAGGATTATTTTCAAAGCCATCTTCATTGACGTTGGCGATATACATTACCGGTTTCAGTGTAATCAGATGAAATTCGTACAAGCTAGCAATCTCATCATCACTCAAACCCAGAGCACGCACGGCTTTACCCTGATCTAGCTGAGCCTGTACTTTTTCCAGCAGGGCCAGTTTAAGCTTGGCGTCTTTATCACCAGTTTTAGCGACTTTAGCGACACGAAGAGTCGATTTTGCAATCGTTTCAAGATCAGCCAGAGCCAACTCCGTATCAATGACTTCAATATCACTCTGCGGGCTTATCTTGCCCTCAACGTGAACGATATCGTCATTATCGAAACAACGTACAACATGTGCAATCGCATCAGTTTCACGAATATTGGCCAAAAACTTATTACCCAGACCCTCACCTTTGGAAGCACCTGCCACCAGACCGGCAATGTCGACGAACTCCATGGTTGTCGGTAAAACTCTTTCAGGTTTCACTATCGCAGCTAATTTATCCAGACGCGGATCGGGTAATGCGACCACGCCTACATTTGGCTCAATGGTGCAGAATGGGTAGTTCTCAGCCTGAATACCGGCTTTGGTTAGCGCATTAAACAGGGTGGACTTACCTACGTTGGGTAAACCGACAATGCCACATTTGAATCCCATATTATTACCTGTACCCTAAAATAATTATTTGGTGTGCAACTGATGCATGGCTTTCTCCATGGCACCCTCTGCTAGCAATGGCATCACCGACTGTGCATCACTGATACTGTTATCAATACTGATACGCTCATCCAGTGACGGACGATGCAAAACATAATCCACTACCTGATCTTTATTGCCAGGGTGACCAATGCCAATGCGTAAACGATAGAAATCTTTTGTGCCTAAATGAGCGATGGTGTCGCGCAGGCCATTATGACCACCATGACCACCACCCATCTTTAACTTGATAACACCGACCTCAAGATCGAGTTCATCATGAGCCACCAGAATATTTTCTGCATTCATCTGGTAGAAAGACGATAAACTTTTAATCGACTGACCACTGCGGTTCATAAAGGTTTCCGGTTTCAACAACCAGATATCACGACCAGCAATAGATACTTTGGCGACTTCGCCGTGAAATTTTTTTTCACGCCTAAATGAAGCACCATAAGCCGCTGCCAGTTCCTCAACAAACCAAAACCCGGCATTGTGCCGGGTTTTGGTGTATTCGGAGCCAGGATTACCCAGACCCACTATCAACTTGAGATCGATAGATCGCTCAGCCATATAGACTAGCTTTCAGCTTCGCCTTCAGCCGCATCATCTTCACTAGCAGGCGCTTCTACATCACCTTCTGTTGAGGCTGCAGCCTTACGCAAATGAATACCTGCAACGGCAGTATCGTGATCTTCACCTTGCTTAAGCGCCAATACTTCAACACCTTCTGGCAACTTAAGGTCAGACAGATGCAGAACGTCATTCAGGTGCATTTCTGAAAGATCAACTTCAATGAAGGATGGGATGTTCTTAGGCAGACATTCCATCTCCACTTCCATAACCACGTGGTTAACAGCGCCGCCTTCAGTTTTAACACCTGGGCATTCATCTTCACCAATAAAGTGTAATGGTATGTGTACGTGTACGGCTACTTTCGCATCAAAACGAAGGAAATCCATATGCAGAATGTCAATCTTGTAAGGGTGATGCTGAATATCACGCAACAGCACGTCTTCCTTTTTACCATTCACATTCAATTGAAGAATTTGTGAATACAAGTCTTCATTAGGCAGAACATACTGCACATCTTTTTGTTCCAGTGTCATTGATACTGGATCCGCGCCCGCACCATAAACGATAGCAGGTAATTTGCCAGCGCGACGCAGGCGGCGGCTCGCACCTTTCCCCTTGTCATCACGCAATTCGGCATTAAATTCAATAGACATAATCTTCTCCAAAATACTGCCTGTAGCGGCAGCGGTTATATAAAACTTCCTCGCGACCAGGGAAGTCATTGTCAGGATACACCCAGGGAAAACCCCTGATAATCCGTCCTTCGGACAAGTCTTTTCAGACTTATCCTGAATTTTTAATCGACGTACATCTCACTAACCGATTCTTCTTCATGTATGCGACGAATCGTTTCAGCCAGCATGTTGGCAATAGATACCTGGCGAATTTGTGGACATTGCTGTGCTGCTTCGCTCAATGGAATGGTATCGGTAACTACCAGCTCATTTAAAACAGAGCCTGAAATATTTTCGATCGCAGCGCCCGATAAAACCGGATGCGTACAATACGCTGATACGCTCAAAGCGCCATTTGCTTTCAAAGCCGCGGCGGCTTTACACAATGTACCTGCGGTATCAACAAGATCATCGACCAGCACGCAGTTTTTACCCTGAACATCACCGATGATATTCATCACTTCGGAGACATTGGCCTTGGGGCGACGTTTATCAATAATCGCCAGATCAGCATCACCTAAACGTTTCGCCAAAGCCCTGGCTCGTACCACACCACCAACATCCGGTGAGACGACGATTAAATTTTCATGCCGCTGCTGCCAGATATCGGCCAGCAGAATTGGCGAAGCATAAACATTATCGATGGGAATATCGAAAAAGCCCTGAATCTGGTCGGCATGTAAATCGATGGTCAGCAAACGATTAAGCTTTGCGCTCGACAACATATTGGCAACCACTTTAGCGGTAATCGGCACCCTGACTGAACGGGGTTTACGATCCTGACGTGAATAACCGTAATAAGGCACTACCGCTGTCACTCGATTGGCCGATGCCCGACGCATAGCATCAATCATGACCAATAATTCCATCAAATTATCATTACAGGGTGTACACGTTGGCTGGATGATAAATACATCTTTGCCACGAACATTTTCCATCACCTCAACGCAAATCTCACCATCACTGAAAGTATCAACACTGATTTTCCCCAAAGGAAGATGCAGCTTGTTAGCAATATTCTTTGCTAATTCAGGATTTGCATTACCAGTAAAAAGCCTTAGTTGGCTATCTTCTTGTCTCACTGTTGAGTCTCGTGTTATGTACTACTAATAATGCTGAAAACCCGCTAGTGCGGGCTTTCTATTAAAAAACCACTAAATGGTTTTCTTTTGTATGGCTGGGCCGGCAGGATTCGAACCTGCGCATGCCAGGATCAAAACCTGGTGCCTTACCGCTTGGCGACGGCCCAATAAACTTTTAGCGTCAAATAGTCTGCATAGATCACAAGCTATCTAGCTGTTGTTGCAAAGGCGAGATATTCACGCCTTTGGCAATAAAATCTTTCCACGACTCAGGTATTCCTGATTTTGTCGATTTCCTCAAACTCACCTGAACTTGTTTGGCTTCGGCCTCTGTTTCAAATGCGGCAAACACCGAAGCACCCGTACCACTCATTCGAGCCTCAGCATATTTCCCGAGAATTTCTAGTGCTTCAGCTACTTTCGGATAATGTTTTACCACAACCGGCAAACACACATTATCCCAGCCCGAGTCTGGGAGGCGGCATATTTTGATGGCTGGGCTATCTCGTGTCAATTCTAAATCACTAAAGATTGCTGCCGTTGAGACATGAATATCGGGGGTAATCACCAAATACCAGGGTTGATCGAGTTCAATGGAGGTCAATTGCTCGCCAATGCCTTCTGCAAAAGCGGAGAATCCATGAACAAAGACCGGCACATCGGCTCCCAGTTTCAACCCTATTTCAGCCAGCTCGCCATCACTCAAACCACAAGCCCATATTCGATTCAGTGCATGTAATGTAGTCGCCGCATCCGAACTACCTCCACCTAAACCTGCACCCATGGGTAGTTTTTTATCGAGATAAATATCAACACCCTGCAGACAATCACATGTCTGCTGCAAAGCTTTGGCTGCTCTAACCACTAAGTCTTCTTCGGCCGGAACACCTTCAATATTTTGAACGCGCCGTATTTTGGTATCCGACCTGAGCTCGAATCTCAACTCATCACCATAATCGAGGAACTGAAAAACAGTTTGCAGCTCGTGATACCCATCTGTGCGCTGACCGGTAATGTGCAATAAAAGATTAAGTTTGGCTGGTGCTGGCCAGATTAATGGCAAATCGGTCATGAAACTATTTTATCCAACAATGTCCATTGACGAATCATCAAACGAATCTCTAGCTCAGGCTGGTCATCGCGATCAAGATAAAAAGCGTGCGGTAAAACATGTTTACCCACCTTTTTATAATCTGACATTTCTATATTCCAGCCATTCTGAACAAGTTTGTACAATTGACCTTGCTCATCCCATAACTGCTTTTGCACAGGCCGATCTGCTGTCGGTACACCCCGCAACCAGTCGTGCAAGCCGGCAAGGGGCACACTCACACCCAAACTGGAAGCTAATAGCTCATCAGCATTGTCAGCATAACTTGCACCTTCGTTGGTTCGAAGCATCACACCATGGGCATCACCCTGAATTAAAATGGTGCCTTGCCCCATTGCTGCAATCAAACGAATTTTGTAAGCATCATTTTCCTGCTTCCAGAAAAGATCCAGGCTGCCGCCATTGATTTTGGTTTGCATACCCAGGCGGCCAGTTAATTTCCATGAGGAAAGTTGTTGCCTTTGCGCCACGGTCTGCAACCAGTTATCTGGACTTTGGCTTGTCACCTTAGGTAGTAGGCTGCATGAGAACTGTACAGCTAAAAGCGCAACTACCACTACACCACGAAGCACTTTAAAATGGATTCCGGCCGTCCAGCTCATGGTTTATATTTTTTAAGCGTTTCCACCAGCACTGGATGTTTGGCATCCACTGCCAGTCCTTTCTGCCAGATTTCTCTCGCCTTATCTTTTTGGTTGGCGTGCCACAAAACCTCACCATAATGCGCGGCAATCTCAGCATCCTCCAACTTTTCAAAGGCCATGGATAACCACTTCAATGCCTCCGTCAATTCACCCAGACGGTAATTTACCCAACCCAGACTATCCATAATAGCGGGGTCATCAGGCACTAGCTCAGCAGCTTTCTGAATATATTCTTTGGCCTCCTGGTAACGCTTAGTTTTATCCGCCAGGGTATAACCAAGTGCATTCAGGGCATCTGAATTTTTTGGCTCTATGGATAGAACCTTAAGCAGGTCTGATTCAGCAATATCTACCCGATCTACTTTCTCGGCAATTAATGCACGTGCATACAATAAGTTAATATCTTCCCGATTATGACTGAGAGCCCGACTAAACATATCAAAGGCATCTTGATATCGCTGATGGCTTCGTAATATTTCGCCCTGCACCAGATAAACGCGAACTCTTTTTGACCAATCTTCTGTTTCTTCGGCCAGAGTGTTTAACTGTTCAATGGCCTCATCGGTACGATCCAACCGGTCAAACAGGCTAGCTATGCGGAGCTTTGCCTCGAAAACATAAGTACCATTTTCAACCTTTATGTAATGTGCAATGGCACCTTCAAATTGCTCCTTATTTTGCTTAATACGACCCAGATAGTAGTTAGCAATATTGGTCTTTTTATCGAGTTCAATTAGATGGTTCAATAGCTCAGCCGCCTCATCAAGACGTTCTGTTTCGATGTACAGCAGCGCCAGATTTAATAAGACCTCTACATTATCAGGCTGTATTTTCTGCACATGTAAATACTGTTCGCTTGCGGCCTTATAGTCCTTATCTTCGACCAGCATGTGTGCATACTGCATACGAAGCCCCACATTACCCGAATGATCTTTAAGCACCTGTTCGATAACAGCTTTGGCAGCATCGCGATTCCCCTGGGCCTGATAGATTCTTGCTTTGATCAAATAGACATCAACCAGTGAAGCATCAACCTCTAGTGTTCTATCCAACAGTGCAATCGACTTTTCGTACTGTTCTAATTCTGCGGCAAACTTGGCCTGCAGAATCAACATTTGCGGATTATCAGTTTGCACCTGATTCAGTGCTTCCAGCAAATCAAAGCTATCCTGGGCAGCAATACCATCACCCAGTAACTTCTTTACTATCATGGCCTTTTCTTTATTAGAGTCACCACCCCGCTCAAGCAGCGCCTGTACATAAGGCAAAGCTTCAGCACTTCGATGTAGATACAAATAACTCATCGCATAAATACGATCGACATCATGATCGTCTGGATCCAGCTCACGCCAACGATCAAGTAGCTCCAATGTTTGCTCATATTTTTTATCGTACAGGGCGATATAGGCAGCGCGTGCCGCGATCCGGCTATCATTACTCTGTTTTGCAGCCTGCTGGTAAAAATTGACTGAAGTCTCCAAATCACCTGCGTTGCCAGCAAATTCAGCAGCCAGCAATTCATAAAGTAAATCTCCATCCAAAGCCTGCACTTTTGGCTCAACCACTGACTGGTCAACGGATTGCGAAGTCAGCGAGGCGCAAGCCGTGGTTAACACCATCACAGCCAATAAACCTGTTGAAATCAGGTGACGTAAAAAATCTGACATAGTGTTATGCATTCCAGGCATTTTTCTCTTCTGATTTATCATAACGTTAAATATAACCCACTTTTAGCCAAGCTCTATCATCTCAGCTACTAAACACCGTCAAAATTGAGTAAAATTCCCCTTATCGCAAAATTATGCGTTTTCGCACCAGCAACAATTATTATATGTCCCTGAAAACATCGAGTCTGATTACCTTAGGCCTTAATCACAAGACCACACCACTCGAGTTGCGCGAACGCCTGGCCTTTACCCCACAAGCCTTACCCGATGCTTTGAGCAGTTTATACAAGCTCAAGAACATCGACGAAGCCGCTATTGTATCAACCTGTAACCGTACCGAGCTGTATTGCGCAGTGAATAATGATGAAGACCAGTCCATCATCGATTGGTTCAGTCACTATCACGGCCTTGAATCTTCCATGATTAAAGACCACCTGTACACCTATGACCACAAAGAAACCATTCATCACGCCATGTCAGTAACCTGTGGCCTTGATTCCATGGTGCTTGGTGAACCGCAAATTGCCGGTCAAATGAAAGATGCCTACTCCATGGCTCAACAGCATGGCACTCTGGGTCGCATGCTGGGAAAATTATTCCAGCATTCTTTTGCTGTCGCCAAACAGGTGCGCACCGACACTGCCATTGGCTCCAGCCCGGTATCAGTTGCCTTTGCTGCCGTCAGTCTGGCTAAACAAATTTTTGGCGAACTCAATGAATCCACGGCCTTATTGATTGGTGCTGGTGAAACCATTGAACTCACCGCCCGACATTTGCACAGCAAAAATATCAAACACATAATTATCGCCAACCGCAGTATTGAGCGAGCAGAAAATCTGGCCGCAGAATTTGATGGTGAGGCGATACGCTTACCTCAGATCGCAGATCATCTGCACCGTGCCGACATCGTTATCGCTTCAACCGCCAGCCCACTACCTATCTTAGGCAAGGGCACGGTTGAAAGAGCGCTCAAAATTCGCAAACACCAGCCTATCTTTATGGTTGATCTGGCGGTACCGCGCGATGTCGAGCCTGAAGTTGCATCGTTGGATGATGTTTACCTTTATGCCGTTGATGATCTACAGGAAGTGATTGATGAAAACCTGCAATCACGTCAGCAGGCAGCCGAGCAGGCTAAAGATATTATTGATGATGAAGTTCATCATTATCTGAACTGGCAACGCTCTCTGGATTCAGTCGATATTATTTCTGAGTTACGCCACTCCACTCAAAATATGAGCCAGCAAGTACTCAACAAAGCACTCAAACAACTTGCTGCTGGCGAGTCACCGGAAAAAGCACTCGAATTTCTTGCCCATACGCTCACCAATAAATTTCTGCACAAACCTTGCATCCATATTAGAAAGGCCAGCGAAGACAATGATCATGACTTGATCAATGCGGCCAAACAACTTCTAATGAATGCTGACGATGAAAATCAGAACAAATAATTCAGGATGCCCTAATTGAAAGACTCGATACTTAATAAATTAAATAACCTGATTGATCGTCATGAAGAGGTGGCGGGGCTGATGTCAGAACCTGATGTTATGTCTGATCAAAACAAATTCAGGGATCTCTCTAAAGAGTACGCACAACTTGAACCCGTTGTCGCTTGTTACAAAAAACATATAGCGGCTAAAAATGATCTCGCCAGCGCCGAGGAAATGCTCAAGGATAGCGATCCAGAGTTACGCGAAATGGCTCAGGAAGAAAGAAAATCTGCCTCCGAAGATATTGAAACACTAGAACTGGAGTTACAAAAATTACTACTACCGAAAGACCCTCACGATAGCAGCAATGTATTCCTGGAGGTCCGTGCAGGCACTGGTGGTGATGAAGCGGCTATTTTTGCTGGTGACTTATTTCGTATGTATTCACGTTATGCTGAGCTTAATCGCTGGCAGGTTGAAATCGTCAATCAAAGTCAGGGCGAACACGGCGGTTTCAAAGAAATTATTGCTCGCATCATTGGTGATGGTGCTTATTCAAAATTAAAATTTGAATCCGGTGCGCACCGTGTGCAACGCGTACCGGAAACCGAATCGCAAGGTCGTGTACATACATCGGCCGCCACCGTTGTCATCATGCCGGAAGTCGCTGATGTCGAGCAAATTGAAATCAATCCTGCAGATTTACGCGTTGATACTTTCCGCGCCTCCGGCGCTGGTGGACAACACGTCAACAAAACTGATTCAGCGGTTCGTCTTACTCATATTCCTACCGGCACAGTCGTAGAATGTCAGGACGAGCGTTCACAGCACAAAAATAAAGCCCGCGCCATGTCGCTATTACAGGCGCGCATCATGGGCGCCAAAATTGAGAAACAAAGATCAGAACAGGCACAAACACGAAAAAGTCTGGTTGGCAGCGGTGACCGATCAGAACGAATTCGTACCTATAATTTTCCACAGGGTCGAGTCACCGATCATCGCATCAACCTGACTTTGTACAAGCTGGATGAATTTATCACTGGTGAAATGGATCAGGTTATCGATCCCTTGATCAATGAATACCAGGCCGAGCAACTCGCTTCTCTGGCAGAATAATAACAATGCCCAGCATCGCCCAGGCTATTAAAGAGGCAACACAAACACTGGCTGAAACCTCGGACTCTGCCCGCCTCGATGCTGAAGTACTTTTATGCCATGTACTGAATTGCACAGCCACACATCTTATTGCCTGGCCTGAAAAACAGCTGGATATAGAGCAGACACAAACTTTCCATCAACTGATCGAACAACGCCATGCTGGCACACCGGTGGCTTATCTCACTGGCAGCAGGGAATTCTGGTCACTAAATTTCAAAGTCACACCGGCAACACTCATTCCCCGGCCAGAAACAGAAACCCTGGTTGAATTTGTGCTGGATAAATTTTCGGCACAAAAAAATCTGAAAATGGTCGATCTAGGAACGGGTAGCGGCGCTATCGCCATAGCCATAGCCAGTGAGCGCCCCGACTGGGAAATAATCGCTAGTGATATTTCAAAAGAAGCTCTTAGCATTGCTACAGAAAATGCCCGCATTCATCAAATAAGCAATATCCAATTCATTGAAAGCAACTGGTTCGAACAACTTGATCAACAGCGTTTCGACCTTATTATTAGCAATCCTCCTTATATTGCTGAAAAAGATCAGCACTTATCACAGGGTGATGTCCGCTTCGAGCCGCCAGGCGCACTGAGCTCCGGTAAGACTGGCATGGATGATATAAAACACATCACAGCACAATCTAAAAAGCATTTAAACCCGAATGGCTGGTTGGCTTTTGAGCATGGTTACGACCAAAATCAACCTGTTTCTGATTGTTTTAATCATTATGCTTTTCAGGAGGTTACCCAATTAACTGATTTATCTGGACAAGCCAGAATCTCTGCAGGTAAATATAAACACTCTTAAATAAGTTGATTTAAGTTTTTAATTACATCTTGAATACAGAAACGCACAAAAATCATCTATAATCTTGTGTAAGTGCTCTTAGCGTTGTTAGTAGAGATTTATTTCCCCACCGACATTACAAATCCATAAATGAAAAAAAATGACTCAAAGGCCCATAACATGAGAGGTCAAGACAATGTTTTATAAATGGATATCTCAACTCACATTTTTGACTACACTATTCTGGGCATCCGCTACTCTGGCGACAAATGCAGTTAATAAGGATAGCTACCCGCTTATTACCTACGAATGCGACCCAGACAAAGACATTCTTCTTGTTACCAATGTTTTACTCAAAGATGGTAAAGAAAAGGACTTCAAATACTCAGATACTGATGGAACTTATAGCCCCTGGGATATGGTCACAATTGAAAATAATATTATTGTTGATAGCGGCTCAATTAAAAAAGAGTGTCAGCTGAGTTCAGCAAAATATACTATTGTTCTCGAACCACAGGTTTTTAACCCCAAATTATCTGACCAAAAACTCGATGGTTTCTGTGGTGCAACCATTTCTGCGGCCATCACCATTCTGTCCAACAATGTAGCTATCATGGAACGTAAACCCTTTGAGTTTTACTGTAGTGGTAACACTAAAATCATTACCGGTATAAAAATAATAGGAAAAACTGGAGAAGTTAAAACCAGAGTAGTGCCCAGATATAAATATTATTAACCAAACCCATAGAAAATCGTAACATTTTGATTTTTAATCATATTTATTTATGATCAACTTCAAATCATCAGCGACAAGCCCCTTATCTATACACAAATTTCTTGCTATTCATTCTCATCTGACCTAGATTTGATTCCATGCCTTTATGCAACGATATCACCAAAGACAGGGAGATACGTTTCACCCACTCCCTCACCAAGTCTGATCAGGCCGAAACGGCTGCCAGGCTGCTCATGGATGTCGCAGGCATAGAACTCGCTGTTCCAGTCCGTCCCAATGTTCTTCGTGTTCGTTATGATATTCGTCAAATCACCTTACAGATGCTTGAATCTGCGCTGATCGATGTCGACTTTAAACTTCGCGACAGCCTGATAAAACGTTTTAAACACGAGTTGATCGCCTATTGTGAAGGTGCGTTGAGATCAAGCCTGGGCATTGAAACAGACCAACAACCGCCATCCCTTTCTCTGCCACAATCTTCCAGCCATCATAGCCTCGACCCCAGACCCGACAACTGGCGTAATTATATTTAGCCATAACAGAGCTGCGATTTTACAGCCATAGTTTTGCTACAATAGCGGCCATGAACGACGAGCAACTACTCCGCTACAACCGCCACATAATGCTGCCGCAAATAGGTATAGAAGGTCAGCAAAAACTCCGCGACGCACATGTTTTAATTATTGGCCTAGGCGGTTTAGGATCCCCCGCCGCCCTCTACCTGGCAACTGCGGGCATAGGCAAGCTCACTCTGGTCGATGATGACAAAGTCGAACTCAGCAATCTACAACGCCAGATCATTCACCGTAGTCAGAACATAGGTGAAAAAAAAGTAGCATCCGCTAAAAAAAATCTGCTCGCTATTAATCATGAAATCAATATTGTCACCTTCGACCACCGCCTGGATGAAACATCTTTAAAACTGCAAATTGCGCTGGCAGATGTGGTGCTCGATGCCTCCGATAATTTCGACACGCGCTTTGCCATCAACCGTGCCTGTGTTGAGCAAAAAAAACCACTGGTCTCGGGTGCTGCGATTCAATTTGATGGTCAAATCAGTGTCTTCGATAGTCGAAAAGAACTTTGCCCTTGTTACAGCTGCCTGTATCCAGATAAAGGCGAAGACAATCTGACTTGCAGTGAAAATGGCATACTCGCTCCCGTGGTTGGCATTATCGGCAGCATGCAGGCGCTGGAAGCCATCAAGCTCATCTGCCAGATTGGCGAGCCTCTTTATGGTCGATTATTGTTATTCGATGCATTGTCTTTACAATGGCGAACCATGAATCTTAAAAAAGACCCCGACTGTCCAGTGTGCGGCGCAACCGCCTAAATAAAAAAATATGACAAAAGAAAACAACTTAACTCTGCTGTTCCCACGAAAACTAGCCAACAAAATTCTAACTCACGCCCAGCAGAATCCTGAGAATGAAATTTGCGGATTAATTAGCGCACAAAATAATCAGGCCAAACATTATTACCCCATAGCTAACATTGCTAGCAATAGCACAACACTATTTACCATGGACGAGCATGCGCAAATTGCAGCGATGAAAAAAATGCGCGAACAAAACGAAGAGCTACTGGCAATTGTGCATTCTCATCCGCATAGCATTGCTGAACCCTCGGCACTGGATCAGGCTCAACATCAATACCCCGACGCTTATTACCTGATTGTCTCACTCAACACCGTCGGTGTCTTAGAACTACGTGCCTTCAAACAAATAGGCCAACACTTCAAAGCCGTTGAACTTATTCTCGATCACCCGATTAGTTAAATATTTCCGAAAATACATTAACTTATGTCAGCATCTACAAAGATCAAACTTCATGTTATATTCTAAATCTCGGATATGAACATCTAAATAAGTTAAAGAATGAAACCAAACTCGATCACCGCCGTTCTCACAGGATTACCAGGACGCTTCCTGATACAGACCAGCCTATATGTGATCAATCTAGTCACATTCAGCACATTGGCATTGCACGATTGGTACAGCAACAACAGCATATTCAACAAAAAAAGTTACTCTTCGATGGTGGCACAGATCATCTTCACCGGTATTGATGCCCTGCCAACGATTACATTTCTGGCCCTAGCCGCAGGTTTTGTTTTCACTTTCCGATTAATTTCTGTACTCAATTCTGTCGGTGCAGCTGACGAAATCGTCAGTCTGCTAATTAATATTATCTGTCTGGGCATTGGCCCGTTTCTCGCTGCCATTATTTTAATCAGCCGCACCGGCTCGGCCATCGTCGTGGATATCGGCAACATGAAGTTGCACGGTGAAATCGAAGGTCTTGAAATGCTGGGCATCAATATCAACAACTACCTGATTGCACCACGCCTTATTGGCACAGCCATCTCACAGCTGGCAATCACAGTTTATTTCACTTTTATTGCATTAGTCTTCGGCATTACCCTAAGCGGCCTATTGGTCTCAAGCAGCCATTTAGAACTACTCTTCGAAATAAGTACCGCCGTCACACCCTTTTTAGTCATGGTATTCGTTATCAAAAATCTGTTATTTGGTTTTGTCATCGCCGCCACCTCCTGTTATAGCGGTCTGAGTGTGCGCACATCACCAACCGAAGTTCCTCAACAGGCCACCCGCGCTATCGTTAACAGTCTGGTTGCAATTTTTATCATTGAAGGCCTATTGGCTCTGGCCCTACTATAATGAAAAATACCGCACTTATTCATTGCGAGAGGCTGGTCGTTGATAGAGACGAGGGTGGCAAACCAGATGATCAGCTAGACCTAACAGCCCATGCAGGCAGTGTTATTTCTATCATTGGTCCAGACTATGACAGCAAGGCTAACTGGCTGAAAACAATTGTCGGAGTTTTGCGTGCAGAATCCGGTCGGTTATTTTTGGCCGGTAAAGAGACAACACAATTTGAAAAGAGAGACTGGGTACGTATACGCACTCAATTTGCCTATGTTCATACCGAGACAAATATACTTTCAGCCGCCAATGCCTTACAGAATTTGATGCTGCCAGTGATGTACCATAAAACGAGCGAAGCTGATGCTGCCAAAATTAAAGCACAGCAATTACTCACAGAGATTGATGCTGGAAATAATCTCCAACTACTTCCAGCACATCTAAAAAAAGAACAGCGTTACAAAATTGCCGTCGCCAGAGCACTAATGCTTGAGCCACAGGCACTGCTACTGGATTCCCCTTTCACAGCACTGGACCTATCTTCGATAAATCAATTTAAGCAATTCCTGCTTGGCAAAGTCAGGGATAACAACTTGCTGTTAATATTAGCAACACACGATATCAAATTCGCACTGCAGCACTCAGATCAGATAATATACGTATCAGAACAGCAGATGCTTCAATTTGACAAAGACCACCGCATACAGGATTGTAAGCTTCCTGAAGTATGCGACTACTTGACACTATAAGACAGGACGTACAAAACAGCCATGCCAGAACGACGCTCACTGCCCCGCACTCACTATATTCACCGAATCAGCTACAGCACACAGGAACGTATCGTCGGAATCTTTGTGCTGCTCGCTCTATTCATCCTGCTCGGCTTACTGCTTTCTTCTGGAAAGACCAAGAATTTGTTCGAAGACTACGTCACCATCTATGGTGAATTACAGTCTGTTCAGGCAGTTAACAAAGATGCTGAAGTAGTCATCTCAGGCCTGCCAGCAGGTACTGTCACCTCGGTCGACATTACCGATGATAACAAAGTCATCCTGACGATGAAGATCCTAAAAAAATATCATAACCTGTTACGCGAAGATTCAGAAGCCAAACTCAGCAGCTTCAATTTTGCCGTAGTGCAAAAATCGATGATTGAAATCACCACAGGATCAAATGATAAAGCATTACTCAAAGATGGCAGCACAATAGCCATCAACGAAGCTTTTAACATCAAGGAAATGATAGCGAAGATCGAACCTATATTTGTCTCGCTGGAAGACTCTATTAAGAAAATGAACAACGTACTCTCTGCTATTGACCACGATAAGCTGGAAGTCACGCTCGATAATATGAACGTACTAACTACAGACATTCGAAACATCACTCAACACATGGCTGAGGCAAAGGGTTTGATGGGTAGCATGATCTATGAAAAAGAAATGGAAACCAATGTCAAGAGCATTGCCGTTAACATGGTTGATGTCACCAATAATCTTAGAACAACCACACTGCTAATCAATAAACAGATTGAAGATATGCCAGAACTGGTCAATAAGATCGGGCCATTATTAAAAGAAGCCGACAAAACCATCAAAGCCAGCCAACGCATCTGGCCGCTATCAACAGCTATAGGTGAAAACAACGAAAGTAGCGACACTCTAACATCACCCTCCCCAGCCAACGACTGATAACAGCATGCAACACTTAATCTCAAAAACAAGAAATGGGTTCGTCATTTTAGCAATAAGCCTGTTATGCACCGCCTGCGTCAGCGGTCCCGATGAAAAACAGCCCGAAGCCATCGAAGCTGCAAACAATGCCCTCAGCTCAGGCGTCATCAACTACAGCAAAAACAAACACGAACTTGCCATCACTTATTTCAGAAATGCCCTGCGCGATTTTCGTAGCATCGACCATCAATACGGCATTGCCTCCAGCTGCCTTAACCTATCAAAGACACATTTAAGTATCGGTAATATAGAAGTCGCTGACGCCTATTTAAAACAGGCGCAGCACATCATCGAGCAAGAAAATATCAAACAACTCAGTGACCATCTCCGTATCATCAAGTCATCCATTGCAATCGAAAACAACCTGCTAATACAGGCCAAAAAAATACTGGAACCACTATTACAAAAAGATAACAGCAACGCCTTTACCCTCGCCGCGATACAAAACCGTACCCGCATCGCACACGCTGAATCCAGCGACAATAAATCTGATGCAGCACAGTGGACAAATACCTTTGAACAAAAAATTAAATCCAGCTCAGGCAGCCAGATACACCAGGCCAGACTGGCACGCTTCAAAGCAAACCTGAGTGATGATAACGAAATACAAAACAAATACCTGTCTGAAGCGCTAAACATCTACCGAGCGCAGGCCAACCGCCCTGGCATCGCAGCCACCTTACAAGAATGGAGCGTCGCGTTAATAAAACAGAATCAAACAGAAACAGCCAAAGATAAACTACAGCGTGCACTTTATATCAGACAGTCATTGCAGGACAGGAAAAATAGTTTGGCGATACTTAACAGCCTTGCAGAAATATCCAGCGATGGCATGACTAGAGCCTGGACAGAAAAATTACAGAGCAAGCATTTTAAGGAGTGGGATGAGTTTGTCGCGGCGTTTAATCAATTTCCCGAGTAGAAAAACCATATACAGTGCAATCTCGTCCCCACGCTGAGCGTGGGAAAGAGAACTAATTTGCTAAGCCTAATACTCCCACTTAGCCCCAACCATCACTACATCATTCGTATAATTATATCGATCATCCGTTGACTTACGATCTGTGTGGTTCAGCTCAACATAATAAAGCTTGTTCTTGTGCCACGTATGTTCAATCTTTAAGTCCACATCCAGGCCAGAATTTTCTTTTTTACCACGTGTGTTATCGTCAAAATTGAAGGCATTGTCATAATCTGTAGATGAGGTTTTAATTTTGGCTCTAATTTTTGTTTTATCCGAGTATTTATAACGTGCACGAACTGAAAAATCAGATTTTGAATAATCATTATAAGATTCAAAAGCATCGGAACGCACCGTGTTGTCCACATCAACATACATTTTCAAATCATCAGTCACATTATGCGCCAGACTTAAGCCGAATTTATCATAAGTATATTCAAGCAAATCATTTAGCGTGGAACTATAGGTTCCTGTTGCTGCATCACGTGAATATCGTTTACTGTAATCACGTACGGCATGACTATATTTAAATTTCAGATCGGTAGATTTTGAAAGCTCTCTACCAACACCTAATTCAATTTTATTGAGAGTGTGATCATATTCTGCACCTGATCCAGGTGTATCGTAATTCAGGTTCTCATAAACAAAACCAGCCATATAATTCATTTTTTTTACGTTGCGCTCATAATCACCTTTCACGCCAACGCTTTGATAACTGTATTTATCTGACAGACTAGTTCCTCCTGTTGTGGTTTTTGGCAAGCCACTATCACTATCCACATAAACCTGACTATGTGTTGAAACAAAAGCACCAATATATGCATTACCCGCTTTTTTAATTTTCTTGCTTTTCATTGTTTTTGTGAATAAGTATTCAACACCTATATCCAGATCAACATTAGTTGCGGTTGCGTCTGAAAGATCCGAATCCAGCATCAACCTGGTGTCCAGACCAAGGCCTGTAACAAAGTTGCGGCTATTATCAAGCTTGTTGATTAGATCAACCTGAACATCAACAGGAATGAATATACCGTCTTTTTCAACTGGTATAACAGCTACACCGGCAGGTCGCGTGGAGGGTAACGCAGTATCAACATAAGCATGATCAGGTGCATGAAACACATTAGTATCATAACCCAGGCCTGTTTCTATCGACCAATTCATCTCTTGCGCCAATACAGGTGCCCCTACCATGCACAGAGAAAAGGAAATTACATTTAATATAATCTTAGTTTTCATTAATCTAGCCCTCATGGCCGTGTATTTAAATTTTCAAGCTCTTTTTTCATGCGCTCGCTACTGGGAAAAAGTTTTATTCCTTTTTCAACTTCAATACTGGCTCGCTCATATTTTTTCTGTTGTATCAAGACACGGATGTATTCGAGACGATATCGTTTGCTGTCAGGTTTCATATCAAGTGCAATGCGATAATATTTCTCAGAATCTGACAACTTGTTCTGATTCCGTAGTGATCTGGCTAATAGACTAATTACCTTGTCATCTTCAGCATCAAGCTGAGAAGCCTGATAAAAAACGTCTTCTGCCTCTTCATTCCTCTCCTGATCCATGAGAACCAGACCAAGGTTTAACCATGCTGAAAAATATCGCGGACTGTTAGTTAAAACCTGACGATAAATCAATTCAGCTTGCTCCGGCTCACCTAGCCTTGTCAGCGCAACGGCTAAATTTAATTGCGCTGAACGATAACCAGGATTTATTTCTAATGCTTTTCTGTAAGCAGCGACTGCCGCTTCATAATTTTCATTCAGACTATGTATGCGAGCAATGTTGTACCATGCCTGCGCGTATTTAGGTCTATACTTAATCGCCAGAAGGTATGATGCCATGGATTTTTCTGCCTGTCCCGACTTGAAATATGTCAAACCAAGATTGTAATGCAGACTGGCTGATTCGACATTTTTCTCCAATGCCGCCTTATATATCTCAATCGCCTTATCATATTGATTTTGAGCGCTGTAAATTAAACCCAGATTAACGGCTACCTCAGGATAATCTCCGCTGCGTAAACTCAATGCATTTTGATAATGCTTTAGCGCTTGCTCATAATTCTTCAACTTATAATATGAACGACCTAAATTAAAATGAGCTTTGGCATTATTTGTATCAATATTCAATACAGCCTGGAACTGATCAATCGCTTCCTGCCACTTTTTCTTTTTCAATAGCAATAAGCCCAGATTGTATCTAGCTGAAGCACTAGACGGATTAAATTCCACCGACTTTTCATAGGCAGTCTGAGCATCCTTATCTCTACCTTGTTTATTATAAATTGCAGCCAGACGAGAATAAGCACGTGATTCATTAGGCCTAAGATTTAAAACCTGCATATAAATTTCTTCTGCATCTACCCGGCCTTGCTCAGTATCGGGCAACAAACTGGCCATTCCCAGTCGCGGATTAATTTCGCCAGGCGCTACTCTTATTGAAGCCTGATAAGCATCCCTTGCCTTTGGATAAAATTCTTTGCCTAGTTGCTGATAGCTCTTTGCCAAATATAACAGTGCTCTGGATTTATTTTTTCCTGGGGCTAACTTTGAAGCCAAATCAAAATACTTTATAGCCTCATGAAAACTCTGCTGTTTATATTTAATAGAGCCAAGACGAAAATGTGCGTAAAAATGTTGCGGCAATTGCTTTATAAAAAACAAATAATCCTTTTCCGCCCCAACGTAATCTTTCATTCTTGAATAAACTTTTGCACGATAATAATATGCTGCCAGATAAACCGGCTTTTGTGCCAATGCCAGGGTTAACTGCTGCAATGCTGGCTCATAGGCCTTCTGCTTATAATAAACATAAGCAAAATCTGCGCGACTCTGAGAACTATCAAAAGACTTAAATAATTCGAGATAAGACTGCTCAGCCATTAGCCACTGTCTTTTCTGAAGCAGAGCATAAGCCTGCTCAGCTTCAGCTTCATCAACTCGCAGCACTGCTACTTGCTGCATTTCCTCATCATCAGATACCTCATTAGAAAGCACATCATCTAACTCGCCTTCCTGTTGCGCTATATGTGCAGGAATTGTTATCACCGTTACCTGCTCTGCATCAAGACTAGCAACATAGTTAGAGTAATAAACCAGCATGAATATACTCGTAATTACTAATAGCACTGGCACAAAACTTTCTTTTAATAAACGCATCATTGTTCTGAACCACTCATTTCTACACGACTCTCATTAAGAATCTGATCGAGCTGCTGGCGCATAGGCGTATTATTCGCATTCTGTATTTCAATACCGGGACGTGCATTTATTTCTATCATCACGGGCCCCTTATCTGATATCGCGATATCTACCCCCAAATATTTTAGCGGCACAGTTTTAGCCGCCTTGTTTGCCATGACCATGGCTTCTGACCAATAAGGAATCGTTATATCCAACAACGCCTCCTGGCTATCTGGATGATGGGTAATCGCTTCACCTGCTTTGATGGCATGCTGCGTCTTACCAGACTCGATGTTAATACCCAGACCAATCGCACCCTGATGCAAATTAGCCTTGCCATCCGATTCACTAGTTGGAATGCGTGACATCGCCATCACAGCCTGGTGTTTGAATAAAATAATTCTGACGTCAGCCAGGCCCAGATCACAAATTGAATTCATGGTTTCATGCTGGATAATGCGTTGCTCTATTATTGCCGTATCCTGCATATCGTGTGAAAACACACCAAAGATAATGTCCGAAATATGTTTCTTAATATCTTCAACACCGTAAAAACTTCCACCTGCAGAATACCAGCCAGCATCAGTCTTTTTAATGATGACAATGATGCCGTTACCACCACTACCATTCGCCGGTTTGATGACAAAATCCTCTAGTGTTGATAAATCCTGATGTAAGTTTTTCAGGTCATAAAAATAACTGTAACTAAAATGAGTATCAGGCACGGCCACACCGACGCCTGACAAAATTTCTTTACACAGCAATTTATCATTCGCTATTGGAAAATCACGACGCAGATTGTGCGGATAGATAAAACCCAGATTACGGTTATTAATCGATAGCACATTAGCAGCACGACTTTGTATTTCTTTAACGGATTTAAGCCAGCGCATCATGATCGTTTTTCCACAAAGATAAGATGACGGAAGCGATAGAATTCCGAGAGCCGCATACCCACCCATTTACCCAGCCAGATATTCAACGCCATCACCACAAACAATAACTCGGGGAAGGCCAGAAATAAGGACTGTAAAAATAACGAGGACATCACTGCATAAGCAGCAGCGATCACGACCAGGGTCATCAGCATAATTCTTAACGACTTAATATAGCCCTGCTCTTCAACCATGATGGCAAAACGTTCGGCAGTTATCGCAAGAATGGCAATCGGGAACAATGTCATCTGTGCCAATTCAAACAAACCAAAATGAACCCCTACGACAGTCATGCTCATCATCACCCAGACTACAACAGCGAGTATCACCGCCATCTTCGGTGAATGTAACAACTGCAACCAGTCCAGGCCTTTACGAATAACGGCGGTTATGCAAATAATCAGTACAAAACCAATCAAGCCCCACATCAAGCCCGTTTCTCTGGACGCAGCGGCAATCAATGCGGGCAAAAAAGTACCAAAGGTTTCCAGGCCAATGACATTACGGAACACCACTGTCACCAACGCACCAATAGGGATCATCAAAAGTACTTTCAATAAATCCAGTGAAATACCGACGCGTTCGAACATGCTATACAAATTGACCACGTTCAATATAGAGCCATCTAAGGCTTCATTCGCATCATAACGTGGCACCATTTTTTTACTGGTGTTAAAGGCATACTGAAAATTTATATTTTTACTATGACTAAACAGCGTTTCATCACCATAATAAAGCGTGAGGTAGTTAGCAGGAATTTCTGCGAAATGATTATTGATGGTGTCGAACGGCACCCAGAAGCCGTTGATATAAACTTCAACCCATTGATGACTGGTGCGCTTACTACCCTTGTCCATAATAAACCCGCCAACCAGGCGAGCAGGTATATTCATTTGCCTTGCCATCGCTACAAATAAACGACCTTTGCCATTACAGCTGGCCTCACCTAATTTAAGCGCAGTCAATGCATCGGTATAACCTGAGAAATTTCGATTCTGAAATTTATCCTGTAGATGCCTATGTATGCGTGACAACACATCTGCAATATAGAGCTCCCCCTGTGGCAGAATTTTATCCAGTTCCTGCTTGATCAGCGGGTCATTGACCTGAATACCTTCATCTTCTTTTAGATATTCTGAAAACTCACTTAAATATTTTTCAGGAATTAATGAAGCCACCGGCAATTCATAACGTAATTGTTTAGTTTGAATCTGGTATCTATAACGAATATTTTTTGGACCTTCTACTGCTTCGGACTTCCATACAGCCAGTCGATTAAGGTGGTCGGTTTGCTGATCAAGCACAAACTGACCTGAAGCATTTAACTCACTCAGAATTCTCTGCCTTGAATCTGATCGGGGTAAAAAGGTGCGGACATTAACATCTTCACCATAACCTTCAAGCTGCATACCCAACTCAACCTGATAGCTAACTACCGGCATCAACCCCTTTAGAGGGTAATCTAGTACATACAGTTTGTAGCTCATTAAAGTGGCAGGCACTAAAAGTAGCAACAGAAGGACGACTCTGAAAACTATTAGCTGTAATTTTGATTGATGATTATCCATGATAACCACATTATCTCAAGTAAACATTAAAATAACGTTAAAGCAATGTTAGGATTTTGTTAGGACTGTATTTTATTCGGGGAAAATCTGAATAGATTCACCAGACTGTTCAGAAGAAAAACGGTTTAGCATAGTATGCAAATTTTCCTTGTCTCCGCTATCACAAATCCACTGCTGATCAGCTTCATCATAATCAAAATGAAAACCACCTGCTTTGGCTGCCATCCATAACTGCTTGGCAGGTGTTTGCTTGCTGAAAATAATCTGGCTGCCGTTTTCGAATTCTAGCGTTAACACGCCGTTGATTTCATCATAATCAATATCTGCACCGGACTCCTCAATCGATTCCTGTATGGCTTCGATGGTTTCTTCGGCGAGATCAACAAATTCTGATTCGTTCATTATGCATCCAGTCTCTTACGCATGAT
>JAOUKV010000043.1 GCA_029882355.1 Gammaproteobacteria bacterium
TCAGCCGCCATGCGACGTATCCACTTATCTGATTTTATGCTCATGTTTATGTCTTTATTTTTTGGTTATTCTGAATCAAGGGGGATTCTATCAGGTTATTTATGGGCTAGCACTTGGCTTAAACTGACTTTTAAAGGATATGCCTTCCCTGAACTAAAAGAATGGTAAAAGACAATCGCCCTATAAGACAAGCAGAGGAAATCTAAGGCTAAACTTCCAGCGTACGGTCAAGTGCAATTTTTGCCTGCTTCGCCACATCTTCAACAACACTAAACTGATTCACCACATTACCCTCAAGCAGATTTTCCAGAACCCATAACAAGTGCTACGGATCAATACGAAACATGGTTGAACACATGCAGACTGTCGGTGACATGAAATGCACATTCTTGCCTTCGTGCTGAAACTGCTCATGCAACCGATTTACCAGATTCAATTCCGTGCCGACTAACCAGCGACTACCCGGTTCGCTGTTGGCGATGGTATTGATGATGAATTCAGTGGAACCGACATAATCCGATTTCATATGAACTTTCAGGTCCTGTAAATTTTAGAAAGATTAATGGTCAAGTCGTTGTCTAACTTTCTGTAGCAGAGACTCTGAAGTATATGGTTTTTGCAGGCGGTTCATATGTAGATCATCATCGACACTACTATCTTTGTGATGGTTATCACTGAAACCAGTGACCATCTGTATCTTGATCTGTGGATATTTTTTCGCCACTTGATGCGCCAGTTCATAACCATTCATATTAGGCATGATCACATCGCTAAGTACTAATGCCACTACCTCATGTTGCAGAATATTGAGCGCCTCTTTACCCTCATTAGCGGTCAAAACACGATAGCCGTAGCTGGAGAGAATATTGTTGGCGAGTGCACAAAGTGCCGGCTCATCATCCACCACTAGTATTGTCTCATCTCCACCTGGCAGTGGTACGCTCTTAGCAATCTGATCTGTCGATAATTCTGTCGGTGCTGATTGGTGGCGCGGGAAGAAAAGGTTGCATTGAGTGCCGTCACCGGGTTCTGAGTAGAGGATGATTGCCCCTCTGGCCTGCTTAACAAAACCATAAACCTGGCTCATCCCCAGGCCGGTGCCAGCGTCCCCTTTGGTGCTGAAGAATGGGTCAAAGACCTTTTGCCTTGTCTCTGAGTCCATGCCTATACCTGTATCAGTCAGAGATAGCTGTACATAGTCTCCGGCAACGAGTTCCAACGATTGGGCATCTACAGCAGCAATATGAAGATTACAGGTGCTAATGGTCAGGTGTCCACCGCTGGGCATCGCGTGCATTGCGTTGATACTCATATTGAGAATGGCATCCTCCAGGCTCGATATGTCTAGACATACATTCCATAGTTCTGGATCAAGGTTGAGATCAAGTGAGATCTGAGCAGTAAGAGTCTTCTCTAGCATATGCTGTTCATCAAGAAGCAATTGGTTAATGCTGACCACACAATCACTGGAGTCTTGTTTTCGTGAAAAGGTGAGTAGCTTTGCTGTGAGTTTGCGCGCACGCTCACCGGCACTATTAATTTCCTGAATATATTTGGCCTGTTTCGGGTTATCGGTTAGTGTCGCCTCCAGCAGTTCACCAAAACCCAGTATAACACCCAGCATGTTATTAAAGTCGTGGGCGATTCCCCCAGTGAGTTTGCCGAGTGCATCCATCTTCTGGGTACGGCGCAGGGTCTCTTCGGTGATGTGCATTTCGGTAATATCTGAGAATGTCACTACGGCACCGACGACTTCGTCGTCATGTCTGATCGGCTCTGCACGATATTCAACGGGAAATTTGCTACCGTTAGCACGCCAGAAGTGTTCGCTATCCCGATATATTCCCTTTCCGTTCTGCAGGGTCTGGAGCATGGGGTACTCGCTCAGGGGATAGGTGGCACCGTTGGCGTGGCTGTGGTGGAAAAGCGTATGAGGATTAGCACCCACCAGATCACCTTCATTCTCATAACCGAGCATCTCAAGGGCCGCTCTGTTGCAGAAAGTGCAAACCCCTTTCTGATTGATACCATAGATCCCCTCGCTGGTTGAGTTGAGAATTAATTGCAACTCTTCGTGAGAATGCTGTAATGCCTCTTCAGCATCAATACGTGTTTGTAGCTCTAAATCAAGGCTCTGCCTGGATCTTTTGAGTCGTAGTATCATCACATTGAAGGCCTGCGATAGCTGGCCTATCTCGCTACGATCTTCAACGGCCATAGTAGGGGTAAAATTCCCTTCGGAGATACTTTTACTGGCGCTTAACAGTTCGGTAATCGGTTGAATAATCTGTCGTGATAGTAGCCATGCAACAATAAAGGTTGCTGCAACTGCCAGTAAAGCTATCAGCAATGCACTATTGAGGACGGCATTTTTCTGTGCGTTCAGGATGGTAGTCGGCACCCTCATCTGAATAGTGATAAAGGGCTGGTGGGACGAAACATTTCCTGAGGAAAAAACGTGCTCGATAATCTCATCATCATTGGATGATCGTGGAGGGGTGAGATTATCACCTGCTGTCGTCAACAGTGAAGCAAGAGACTGTCCTCGGTAGTTTAATGACTCGATCTCCTGAACAAACTCACCCAGATCACACTTAAAGATTACTGCACCTCCGAAACCGCTGATATCTGGCTCCAGTAGTGAAATACCTGCATAGAAGTGTGTGTGACCTAGTGCTGAGATATAAACGGGTGAGAACTGGATTTGTCGAGGCTCTCCAGCTTTAAGTTTTTTAAACAGACTGGTTAATAGTTGTTGCGAAGGCTTTTGCTGTAGGTTATCTAGTAGAGAGGAGTAACGTCTGACCCGTCGCTTCTCTTCAACAACCACAGACTCATTACCGAAACTATCGACAAAGCGGACAGAACTGTAGAGTTCGGGATAGGTGTCGATCAGCTTTGCAAACTGTTTTTCGATATCAAAGCGAAGTAACACAGCCTGTTCACGAGGTGTCTTGAGAAAGTTGTTGAGTGATGGAGACATCTCCATCATCTCAAGCGCACCCTTGATGGGAGCAAGATAACCTTTTTCGAAAAGAGTGATACTCTGCTGTAGCAAGACCTCTACATCTTTACGCACCTGTCGTTCGGTATTTTGACTGGCATCGCTATAGTAGAACAGCATGGCAATCAGAATGATTGAGATACTGGTGCCCATAAAACTCCAGAACAGGCGAGAGAATATGGTGCGACCATAAAGGTGATCCTTCAGATTGTTTGAACT
Source organism: Gammaproteobacteria bacterium (assembly GCA_029882355.1). Classification (GTDB taxonomy): domain Bacteria; phylum Pseudomonadota; class Gammaproteobacteria; order SZUA-229; family SZUA-229; genus LH-M37. The sequence continues at coordinate 3,224 of JAOUKV010000043.1, forward strand.
GACCATTTTATAACTTTACTTCCAGGCCTGGTGCTCATCAATAAGCTGGTCGATGATTTCTGACTGTTCTTTTATTCGATCTTCCAGACCTAGCATTTTTGCGCGCCAGCTATTAACAATAAAAGGCCCCTGTGCTGGCGCGTAGCTGGAAATTTCAGCAGGATTCTTTCCTTCTGAGAGAATCGAGTGTGCGATCTTCACCGCCTCATACCCCTGATTGAAAGCTGAATCATCGACGGTGGATAGAAACCCCTCTTTTACCGAAAAAGCGGCCGCCACGATCTCAGGCTTATGGATATTTTTCAGATGCCACCTGGCAACATCCAGGTAATCAACATGATTTCCGTCTTTATTTCTTAGGGTGTTGTGAGTGGATATAAAAAAGGCATCAACCTGATCCTGTATTGCAAGCGCCTCTTTCTGCCAGGTTTCAAACGAGTTGGTGATCACCATCTTGACGACTTCGGCGCCCAGTTCACCTTGCATGCCATAACGCTGCATCTTTTTGGCATTAGGACGACCTGTAGCAGAGTCATCACTGAACACAGCAATCCGCTTTATCCCGGGAATCAGTTTCTGTAACTGTTTGACCCCTTCACGGTGGTAACCAGCCTGATAGATCCCGGTTATGTTGTGGCCAGGCTTTTGTAATGAGTCAAGCAGGCCATATTTGAGCGGTACCCCATTAACGCCCCAAAAAACGACGGGGATTTTGCTATCCAGATAGTGGTTGCCGAAATAATTGGCAGCATTGTCATCACCCAGAAATACCAGATCGGGTTTAAATGTGGTTAGCTCATCAGTGATACGAGCAAAAGAGCGGGCGATCTGCTGGGGACTATTCTGACGTTTGGTATCCATCCAGTACTTCTGTAGCACGATGCGTGCACTCTCAACATGATTAGTGCGAGTGTACTTTTCTCCCTGCTTACTGTCGTCGAGATAACCGAACTCAAGCAGCGCAGCGAGCACCCCGTCATTGGTCATCTGCGACCAGATGTACTCGGGATGGTAACTGCTAACCACGGCAATATTTATCTTCTTTGTTTCAGGGTTCTCAGCGGCGAATCCTGAAAGCGGTAATAACAGAATCAAAGAGAGCAAGGCATAGCGAATAGACATCATGGACTCCTATTTAATTACCCATTTAGTATAGGGTATCAATCGAAGAGAAATATCTCTATCGGAATGTCAAAGTGAAAATTAAATTTTACGGCGAAACTTCCAGCATACGGTCAAGTGCAATTTTTGCCTGCTTCGCCACATCTTCAACAACACTAATCCGATTCACCACATTACCCTCAAGCAGATTTTCCAGCACCCACAATAAATGCTGCGGATCAATACGAAACATGGTTGAGCACATACAGACTGTCGGTGACATGAAATGTACGTTCTTGCCTTCATGCTGAAACTGTTCGTGCAGACGATTAACCAGATTCAATTCCGTACCGACTAACCAGCGACTACCCGGTTCGCTGTTGGCAATGGTATTGATGATGAATTCGGTGGAACCGACATAATCTGATTTCTGGCAAACTTCGTATGAACTTTCGGGATGTGAAATAACCTGCGTTTCAGGATATTTTTCCTTGAACTGATCAATCTGTTCGGGTGTGAACATTTGATGTACTGAACAAAAACCTTTCCACAAAATCATTTTGGCTTTGTGAATGGCTTCCGGTGTTAAACCACCCAGCGGTTTATCGTAATCCCAGACTACGATGTCATCCATGGACATGCCCATGGTCGCGTAGGTATTACGGCCTAGATGCTGGTCGGGAAAGAACAGAACTTTTTCGCGTTGTTTGAAACACCATTCCAGTACATGGCGCGCGTTGGTCGAGGTGCAAACGATGCCGCCGTGCTCACCACAAAAACCTTTCAGATCTGCGGCTGAATTAATGTAAGTGACCGGCGAAATCATTTCATCAGGATCTAAAATTTCAGACAGTTCTTTCCAGGCTTGCTCTACTCGACGCAGATCAGCCATATCTGCCATCGAACAGCCGGCAGCCATATCGGGAAGAATCGAGACCTGCTCCGGACGTGAAAGAATATCAGCCACTTCGGCCATGAAATGCACGCCGCAGAAAACAATGTAATCCGCTTTGGACTTGGCCGCTTCGCGTGACAGCTTTAAAGAATCACCGGAAAAATCGGTGTGATTAAAAACTTCATCACGCTGATAATGATGACCGAGAATAACCAGTTTTTCGCCCAGCTTTCCTTTTGCGGCAACAATACGTGCATCACATTCCTGATCATCGAGCAGACTATAAGCTTGTATGGCGATGCTCATCCTAGCTGGCCGGTTTCTCAGCTTCGTCTTCTTTTTTCTCGACCTTGCGCAAACGCAGGTTAAGCTCTTTAAGATGCTCGCTGGAAACTTCTGCCGGTGCCGATGTCAACGGACAGGCGGCTGACTGTGTTTTCGGGAAGGCCATAACATCACGAATTGAAGTCGCGCCTGACATCAACATAATCAGACGATCCAGACCAAAAGCTAAACCAGCATGTGGAGGACAACCGTATTTCAGTGCAGTCAGCAGGAAGCCAAATTTTTCTTCAGCTTCTTCATCAGAAATGCCCAATATTTTCAGCACCGATGCCTGCATCGCCATATCATGAATACGCACCGAACCGCCACCCAGCTCGGTTCCGTTGAGTACCATGTCGTAAGCGCGAGACAATGCTGCACCGGGATCGGCTTCCAGCGCTTCAGGACTATTAACCGAAGGCGCAGTAAATGGATGATGCAATGAAGTCCACTGGCCTTCACGGTTGCGTTCGAACATAGGGAAGTCAACGACCCAGAGCGGCGCCCAGATGTCTTCAACCATGTCCATGTCTTCACCAATTTTAACGCGCAGCGCACCCATGGATTCATTAACCACATTAGTTTCACCCGCGCCGAAGAACAGAATATCACCAGACTGAATCTCAGCTTTTTCGATGATGGCAGTGATGGCTTCATCCGGCAGGAATTTCACAATCGGTGATTGCAGGCCTTCGCGGCCTTCAGCAACATCATTCACCTTGATCCAGGCCAAACCTTTAGCACCGTAGCGACCAACAAATTCGGTGTAACCATCAATTTCTTTACGCGACAGTTTGGAACCGCCCGGTACTTTCAATACCACGATACGACCGTGTGGGTCGTTAGCAGGGCCAGAGAAGACTTTGAATTCCACGTCCTTCATCACATCAGCCAGATCAACTAGCTCCATGGGAATACGTAAATCTGGTTTATCGGAACCGTAGCGCAACATGGCATCGGCGTGGGTCATGCGTGGGAATGGGTTCTGCAATTCAACGTCGAGCACATCTTTGAACAGGCCACGCATCATGTCTTCGTTGAGTTGCATGACCTCTTCTTCACCCATGAACGAAGTCTCGATATCAATCTGGGTAAATTCAGGCTGGCGGTCAGCGCGTAAATCTTCGTCACGGAAACAACGCACGATTTGATAATAACGATCCATGCCCGACATCATCAACAACTGTTTAAATAGCTGGGGTGATTGTGGCAAAGCAAAGAAGCTACCCTGATGAGTACGACTTGGCACCAAATAATCACGCGCACCTTCAGGTGTTGCCTTGGTCAGCATTGGAGTTTCAATATCCAGGAACTCACGCTTGTCGAGGAAGAAACGCAAGTAAGCGGTCACGTCGCTGCGCAAGCGTATACGTTTTTGCATTTCGTCGCGGCGCAGGTCGATGTAGCGGTAACGCAGGCGCAGGTCTTCGTGTACGTCGGTATCGTCTAACTGGAATGGCGGTGTTTCAGAAGCATTGAGCACGGTCAGTTCCATACCCAGAATCTCGATCTTGCCAGTCGCCAGCTTAGGGTTGATCGCGCTGTCACCACGTAAACGCACACGGCCTTTTACCTGTAACACGTACTCATTACGGACGCGCTCAGCTATCTCAAAAATCTCAGCACGATCAGGGTCGAATACCACCTGTACCAGACCTTCGCGGTCACGTAAATCGATAAAAATCACCCCACCGTGGTCACGACGACGATTAACCCAGCCACATAATGTAACTTCCTGATCGATAAATTCTTCAGTAACTTTTCCGCAATAATGGCTGCGCATGATTTGTCCGCTAGATGATAAGAAAATGGGGGTGAATGTTACGTCCTGCGGGGCTTTTGTTCAAGTCTAGCCAGATTGGGTATGGCCAGGATGATGAAATGGCATGATAAGCTTCGACCATGCCATCAAATAACAAAAGTATTCTCATTACCGGCTGCTCTACGGGCATTGGTTACTGCGTCGCCAAAGGTTTACAGGAACGTGGTTACCGCGTATTCGCTACCGCCCGACGAACAGAAAGTGTCGAAGCTTTGGATAAAGAGGGGCTGGAAAGCTTGCACCTAGATTTAGATGATTCTGATTCCATCCGAGCCGCAGTTGATGAAGTTCTTGAGCGTAGCGGTGGTGAACTCTATGCCTTATTCAATAATGGAGCTTACGGTATCCCGGGCGCAGTTGAGGATTTATCTCGCGAAACGCTACGTACTCAGTTCGAAACCAACGTCTTTGGCTGGCAGGAGCTGACCAATCTGATTATTCCGGTGATGCGCCGTCAGGGTTATGGGCGCATCATTCAAAACAGTTCAGTGCTCGGTTTTGTCGCCATGCCATTTCGTGGCGCTTACAATGCCTCCAAATTTGCTATTGAAGGATTAAGCGACACGCTAAGACTCGAGCTGGCTGATACCGATATTCATATTTCACTGGTCGAACCCGGCCCGATTTTAAGCCAGTTTCGTGCTACCGGTGTCAAAATGCTGGAGAAACATATCGACATTGAAAACAGCATTCACCATGATAAATATATAGGCGTACTGGCAAGACTCAAAAAAGAAGGCCCCGCCGTACCCTTTACCCTGCCCCCCGAAGCCGTACTCAAAAAAGTCATTCACGCACTGGAGGCACGTCATCCCAAAACACGTTATTATGTAACTTTTCCTACTTACTTATTTGGCTATTTAAAAAGACTCCTGCCAGATCGCTTGATGGATAAGATACTGGCGTCAGCGGGTGGTGGCGGAAAACGCTAATATGTACTATTTGGCCTCCTCATCTCTATTACAGTATGTGTAGTGTTATTATTACTGCCGTAAAGTTTTAGTATTTCGCATTCATGGATGATTAAACCCAAGAGCAACCTGAATCGACACATGAAAAAAACCTCGTCACACTGGATCCTCTCCCTCGGATTCAGCAGCCTGCTTTGTTTAATGATAGTTGTTATCTATATCCCTCTATCTGAAATGAGCACTACCATCAGCAAAATGGAAGCACTGGTAAAAATCACTAATTCAAAAATATCAACGGCACACGCAATGCGTGACTATATACGCCAACGCGGAAGCACACTAAGTCAAATGTTTCTAAGCGAAGATTATTTCGAACGATTTGAGCTATTTCCTCTATTAGCACATCACGCCGCAAACTATCGAACCAGCCGTAAACATCTACTTGAATATGAAATGGATGAAGAAGAAGCAACATTGCTTAAAAAGATAGATACGATAAGCGAAGAAAGCTATAAAACAAACGTAGTAGCCGCAGACATATTGCTATCACGTGCTTCGCAGAAAAATATAATAACTGCTCAAATTGAAAGTCACACAGCGCGTCAAAAAGTATTAGATCTTCTTGATCAACTGGTTGACATGCAAAACAGAAA
>JAOUKV010000059.1 GCA_029882355.1 Gammaproteobacteria bacterium
GGCTTTTTCCATGGCTTCAACCAGCTCGCTGACGATTTGCTGGCTTTTGCCTTCGAGAAATAACATGGCGTGGTGCACATCTTTTTTATAGGCGGCTTCGGAGATGTAACCGACGCAGGGACCGGAACAGCGCTGAATTTGATACTGCAGACAGGGCCTTGAGCGATTTCTAAAATAGCTGTCTTCGCACTGGCGAATTTTGAAAGTGCGCTGTAACAGGTTGATGGTTTCTCGCACCGCACCGGCATTTGGATACGGCCCCAGGTAACGCCCCGGTTTTTTGCGTGCGCCGCGATGCATGGCCATGCCGGCATAGGCGGTGGTATCGGAAATATAGATGTAGGGATAGCTTTTGTCATCGCGCATCAAGATGTTGTAACGCGGATGGAATTCTTTGATCAGATTACTTTCGAGTATTAACGCCTCGCCTTCGGTGTGCGTGACCACGACTTCGATATGATCAATATGCCCCACCATCACCGATGTTTTCGGCGACAGGCCTGAGCTGCGGAAATAGCTGCTGACGCGATTCTTTAAATTTCTGGCTTTACCGACGTAGAGGATTTTATCCTCGGCATCGTACATGCGATAAACACCGGGTTTGCTGGTGAGGTTTTTGAGAAAAGTTTTGGAGTCGAAGACTGGCTTTGACTCGTTGTCGTCGGCGGGATTCATAAGTTCTAAACGAAGACTTTTGGCTGGCTTTTACTCATAATTAGCTTGAGAACAGGTATGTAACTATATGATAAATTGGTGTTATTTTACGCTGTCTAGAATGTCGTACTTGATTGCCAGTAATAGCATCTCGATATCCGAACTGACATCCAGTTTTTCGTGCAGGCGCTTACGATAAGTGCTGATTGTTTTTGGGCTCAGGCTAAGGGTGTCAGAAATGGTGTGATTTTTCTTGCCCTGCGCGATCATCATTAGCACCTGTATCTCACGTTGTGAGAGTGAATCCAGTGGTGAGATATCACCTGATAATTCAGATAGCGCTAAATTTTGAGCGATATCCTTGGCGATATAACATCCGCCTGCATGAACATCGTGAATTGCCGAGACCATCTCTTCCAGTTTATTGCCTTTGGAAAGATAACCTCTGGCACCACCATTGAGTAACTTTTTGGGTAAAGGACCATCACCGTGTACTGATACGATGATAATACCGATGTTTTTCCAGCTGGCATGAATACGCTGTGTTGCTTCAAGACCACCAATACCAGGCATGTTGATATCCATCATAATGACGTCCAGCGTATCGGCATTGCTTCTACAGTAGTCGATAGCCTGTTCGCCGCTGCTTGCTTCTGCAACGACTTCAATTCCTTCCTGACTGGATAAAAGACTTTTAAGACCATGTCGAACTAGATCATGGTCATCGACAACCATTATTTTAATTGTTGGTTGCATTTGATTCATACGCTCTAACCTTATCACAGTTAATGTTATTACTAGATCAGTAGTTGGGCTAAATTCTGATAATTAACCCGGTCTTTATAATGTAATTAGGCCATTTGTTGTGGCTACTGTGTCACAGTTATTGGTTTGTTGTGGTTTTTTAAAACAATAATCATGAATAATCTGACAAAAGGTGTATATTCTTAAAATGATAAGCATTCAGATTGTTGGTAGATGCCACAAAAACAATGAGTGTTTAAGTCTGTGATATTGCAGTTTTCTTTGACGATAAGTTTTGCAGTATGTTGGGTGTATCCCCCTGTCACGATATTCAAAACCGAGACCAATGTACTGACAATACAGAACGATATGAGGTTTCAGCAATCGTATAAGTAAGTTTGATTGAAAAAACACTAATAAAAAAGGAGAGCAATCATGATTTGGTTAACTGGATTTGTTATCGTCATTTTACTGGCCGCGTATTTTAGGTTACCACTTACGTTATGGACATTGGCACTGGCAGTGATGATGTTTGTCTTCCAGCTCTATGGTGACGCCAGTAACATCGCACTGACAATTCTATGGACAATGTTTGCCATTGTATTTGTGCCGCTGAATGTTAAGACGGTACGCAGGAGTTTTATTAGTCGACCTGTCTACAGATTTATGGCGAAAATCATGCCGCAGATCTCCCAGACTGAACAGGAAGCGCTGGATGCGGGTGATGTTTGGTGGGAAGCTGATTTATTCAGTGGCAAGCCTGATTTCAGTCGCATACACCAATTACCC
>JAOUKV010000031.1 GCA_029882355.1 Gammaproteobacteria bacterium
TTGTTTGTTGGGCCTTAGTTCTTTTGGTATTTCTTTGTAGTGTATAACTCTATCGGGATGACCTTTTGGAAATTCTGATAGTTGATCGAAAAACACATAACCATTTACTGGTATGTCAGGTATAGATTCTGAAAGGGTATTAATTTGGTAATTAAGTTCATTAAATGGATTTTTGAAAGTATAACTTTTTTGGCCTATCATTTGCGTCCATTCTTCGATGTTATCAGCACAAAATATTTTTCCGGGATAGGGCATATACATTAATAAGCTAATGCCATCATGACGCATAATTAGTCGATCAATAGTGAAATAATGATCCAAGCCATCAGGCCAATGAACATTAGAGAGCTGTTTGATACCAAGGTTACTAAGTTGCCTGTGAATTTTAAAATTAAACCAGTCGCGTTTTATTTTATTCCGACTCAGGTAGAGGACAGTAATAATCGTGAAGGTGAAGGCTGCTATATGTATTGCATATTGCTCAATTATTGGCGTTATTGTTTGAAGCATATCAGTTGTATTCATATTCTTTTCGCCACATATAGCTTTACAAATAGTTACAGGAAAGACTCTATTATGTATTTTATGATAGAGCAACCGTTCATTTTAGGGATATAAAAACAACAGGTTAGGTAAGTCGCTTTGTCATTTTAGACTTTGTTCTATCTCGCCTATTTTGCCAATTGTATCAAGATGGCATATATATCTCTTAGAAAAATCATACAACTGTGATTATTAAGGCTTTAGAAACACGCAGTAGCAGTTTATAATTTCCATAAATCATGCGATTCAGGGTAGTAACGTAAAGTTTTATTTTTACGAAAAAGCAACTTATTTTAGAGCCCAGGCTCGAAGCTCTTTGGATGCTTTAAGGGCATATTCGCAGCCACACATTCATTTTAAATTTTGGAAGTTATTTCATGATCGATGCAATTAAAGCATTAAAATTATTACAGGAAGGAAATTCACGTTTTGTTAAAGGTTTACGTTGTGTTGAAACCATGATGACACACGTTAAACGCGAAGAATTAACGACTGGTCAGGAACCATTTGCCATTATTTTAGGCTGTTCTGATTCTCGTGTGCCTGCTGAGTTGGTTTTTGATCAGGGGCTGGGTGATCTATTTGTAATACGTGTGGCAGGTAATATCGTTGCGCCTTCACAGATCGGCAGTGTTGAGTTTGCCGCTTCCCAGTTTAAAACACGTCTTGTTGTCGTCCTGGGACATACGCAATGTGGTGCTATCTGTGCCACCATTGAAGAAATGAAACGCCCTAACAGTGAACAGTCGCTGAATATTAAGGCTATTGTTGACCGTATTAGACCTTCGGTTGAACCTTTTAAAGTAACTGAATTATGGGATGATGATATTGTTCTGGTAGAACAGGCAATGCGATCGAATGTTCGGGCTTCAGTTAATCAACTTAGACACGGTTCCACTATTCTGGAAAATCTGTGTGAGAATGAAAACCTGCTAATCGTTGGTGCAGAGTATTCATTGGAAACAGGAGAAGTGGTGTTTTTTGACGGCTTGCCTGACGGTAGTTAAAGATTCAAAGAAGCCATTCCTTTAGTGTGCCAAGTTGGCTTGGGAATTTCTTGCCGCAACCCTGCATCTATAAACCAATAAACCTGTTGGGTTTCATAAATAACTTCATCCCAACCTACGGTCTGTTTATATTTCATTCAGTGATACTTACAGCTTGTTAACATGGTTTTATAACATGGCAATGAGTTCTGAATGATATCCACATTGTTTTGCTGTCTCAACAAAGTCCTTTGGATTAATCGCAGTCGGGTCATATTCTACAACGATTAAATGACCGTGTTTATCACGGCAAGATACCGTCATAACTCCGGGCAAATTAAGTAGCTTGTCACAAATGCCTTTCCGGTCTTCCTGCGTTGTTTCCTCATCGATATGTAATGTTATATCTGCCATTTTAAACACCTCCGATCAGAGATTGCTATTTGTCCATTTATTCACCGCTCCTTATATATGGATTCCTAAGCTAATAGAGTTTCCTCAATTAGTTAAAAGCCGTCTTTAAATTCCATGACAACACTCGACGGCATCTTCTTCGTTGATGGAATCGTGAAACATTTTTAAAACTATTCAGCTAATTCTTCTCCCGTGCCTCCAGCTTCTGCTGGCAGGTCTTTGAACTTGGGTAGCTCATCTTGCATAGATTGTACGTTCTCCTGATAGTGCACGTGGAAGGCGGGTTTGAAGGCGAAGTTTTTAATGACAGCTGAGGGCACATCGATCAGTCCCATCATTGGGTGATCGGTGTATAAGTGACCGCCGCAGGTTTTGCACCATTGACGAATACTGACCACGGTTTCATCGTTTGAGCCCGGATTCTTGTCAAATGCGGCGATGTTATCCAGCCCTCTGGTGACATGAATATTATCGGGCTTCCACAGCGTAAAGGCACTAACAGGTCCAGCTGACCAGTGCCTGCATGAGTCGCAGTGACAGTAGGCCATGGCTTCTGGTTCACCTGTTAATGTGAACTCGACGTCACCACAAAAACAGCTGCCTTTATGTTTTATTTTGTCGTTCACGGTCTTTCTCCTAATTGTTATTTAACAGGATGCTACGTTTTTTTAATGGCTTAGTCAGTCTTCAAATTCTATGGGACTCTGCGGTTTGTTATTGACGTGAAGGGTAAATATGTCTGGCCGTGAATAGTGACCTACAACATCCAGCGCTCTTCGTGCTGATGTGACTTTTTCTAAATCAATTTCACAATACAGAATGCCGGACTCTTCTCGTAGTGGGCCAGCCATGATTTCACCACCGGGAGCAATGATGATGGAGTCTCCTGGATTAACCCATTCATCGGCATCAGGATAGAGTTTTGATTTCTCTGGGAAATCGTCAGGGAAATCACTGCCTTTCATGAGGTTGCCACAACCGACGACCCAGCAGCAGCCTTCACGTGCGATGTGTTGCAGACTACCAATCCAGCCTTCACCACTGTCGTAAGTGGGTGCGATGTAAATTTCTATACCCTGTGCGTATAGGGCGTATCTCGCCAGTGGCATAAAGTTTTCCCAGCAGAGTAGTGCGCCAACGCGGCCAGCGTTGGTTTCAACTACTTTTAAACCGGTGGCATCGCCAAAGCCCCAGACCATTCGCTCTGGATTGGTGGGCATTAATTTACGGTGTTTGTTTAACAGTTTGCCATCGTCTCCGATAATGATGACACTGTTGTAAAGCGTTGTCTCGCTGAGTTCGTAGTCTCTTTCTTCGACACCACAAACGATGCTGACATTATGGTTTTTAGCCGCTTCAAAGAGGGGCTGCAAATCATCAGAACTCATATTGACGGAATTTTTTAATAAACGCGCATGCAACTCATCAGAAAGGTTCCAGTCACCTCCGGGTCTTAGTCGCCATATCCAGGAAGGGTAGCCAGGTATAAATGCTTCGGTAAAGACAACCAGCTTCGCGCCATTGCCTGCGGCTTCTTCGACTGCACTTACAGCAGAGTCTATGGTTTTGATTTTATCCAGAAAAACGGGGGCTTTTTGAACGACAGCTATTTTAGTCATTTCTGTCTCCTTTACCGATTAGCTTCGTAGTGAAGCTGTGTAAATGACATGTGTCCAATAATGCATTTCAGGCAACCTGTAATTTTACGCTTTTCATATTTAAATAAACCCAATGAAAATTCTGGGAATTAAAATTTCTTAGGCAGCAATTGCCTCTAATCAAGATTACGGTTTGAAATATCTGATAGCATGAAAATTCGCTAAAAAGGAGAAGGGCGAATATTATGTCTGACAATTTCAAAAATAGATTAAAGCGCTTTAACCGTGATTTGATTTGTTTGAATGCGGTAAGTTATAGTATCGTAAGCATATAGTTTACAGGAGGTACCATAGTGCTAGCGGAGTATCAAATGTCGAGTAATCTAGCTACTTCAGTGTCTATTTATAGGACGTTCTGTCGTTTTGTTTTTATTGTCTGCCTGTCGCTGCTTTCTTCTACTGCCAACGCCATTGAGATTGATGAGCTGATCCGTCACATTGATGAGCTCTGGCGCGGCAATACTTCACATGCCACTATGACTATGAGTGTCAAAACGCAGCGTTATCAACGCAGCATGACGATGGAGGCCTGGTCGCGTGGTAAAGATTATTCACTGGTATTAATCCGGGAACCGATTAAAGACAGGGGCATCGCTACACTTAAGGTTGTGGAAAATATCTGGAACTACCTGCCCAAAATAAATCGTGTGACCAAGGTGCCTTCGAGCATGATGTCCGGTTCGTGGATGGGCAGTCATTTTACCAATGATGATTTAATCAAGGAGAGTAGCTTTCAGGATGATTACACCTCGAGTATCACTTTTGAAGGTGAACGCAATGGACGAGACATTTATGAAATAACTTCTCTGCCTAAAATGGATGCCGCCGTTGTCTGGGGCAAGGTGGTGATGCTTATTGAGCAGGACACGCTGGCGCCTTATAAAGCGGTTTATTACGATGAAGAAGGACTGTTGATGCGCACCATGACTTTTGATCAGACGCAAAAGATTGGTGATCGAACCATTCCCATGCGCATGAGCCTGCAACCCGAAGACAAACCCGATGAGTCAACGGTGATTGTATACCAGAGCATTGTTTTTGATATTGCACTGGAAGACGATTTCTTTTCGCTGCAAAGTTTGCGACAACGGCGCTAGATATTATGTCAGCCCTCCACGCCCTGGCTGTTTTTAATCGTTTACCGATACTGCTGTTTATGGCCTGGCGAAATATCTGGCGCAACCCTGTACGCAGTGCCTTGACGATTTCGGCGCTGGCAGGTGGCCTGGTCATGGTGATTCTTTATTCCACATTGCTGGAAGGCATGACACGGCAGATGGTGAAGTTCGCCACTGAAATTTCCACCGGTCATATACAGGTACAGCGACAGGCATTTATCGATGATCAGGATCTCTATGCCACCTTGCCCTGGTCCTATCTACAAACACTGGAGCAGCAATTCCCAAACATTCACATAACACCGCGTTTGTATTCTGCGGCACTCGCCAGTGCAGAGAATACCTCTACTGGCGTTCTCATCAAGGCGGTTGATGCCCAACGTGAAGCTGCGGTTACACAGATGCTGAGCCATGTGCGCCGTGGTGAATTAAATCTGGCCGTGGCTGAAACTCTGGACGATGGCCTGATACGTTACAACGTGGTTATCGGTGCACAGCTCGCGAAAAACATGAATCTTGAGCCTGGCAGTGAATTGGTGCTGGTGACGCAGGCCGCTGATGGCAGTATTGGCAATGCACTCTATCGGATTGCTGCAATCCTGAAACCGCTGGAACCGAGCTTTGATCGCATGGGTGTGCTGATGTCCATCGAAGCCTATCAACAGTTGATGTATCTGCAGGACGGTTTTCATGAGCTGTCAATTAAGCTCGATGATGCCACATCACTTGAAGATGTTCAGGCCGCGCTTGATACAAAACTTAAATTGATCATGACCAGTCAGTCACTCGATGCGCTTGGCGGTGTCCCGGTGGTGCGCAACTGGCGACAGATAACACCGGCCATTGCCGATATGCTGGAGCTGAGTAAAACGATGAATTTTATTATCGGTTTTATCGTTGTTGGACTGGCTTCAATGGGCATGCTCAATACCATGCTCATGGCCATACATGAACGCAGGCATGAGTTTGGCGTACTGCTGGCCGTTGGCATGAAACGTCGCTGGCTGTTATTGATGGTGCTGTTTGAATCTTTTTTTCTGGCCCTGGTATCCGCTTTTGTCGGCTCTTTTATCGGTATTATTTTTGCCGCTTATTTTGAGGATCACGGCATCGACTTTAGTGCCTCGATGCCCGATGGTTATGACTGGGCGGGCATGGTATTCGAGCCGGTGATGAAAGGTTATCTCGAACCTGCACATGTAGTGAATGCCTGCGTGTTGATGATTTTTGTCACCCTGTTTGCCTCGTTGATTCCTTCATGGCGCATAGCCCGTCTTAAACCGGTGGAGGTAATGTGATGGGCAAAGCCCACAGCCATCTACCCTTGTCGATGTTATTAATGCTGGCCTGGCGCAATGTATGGCGGCATCGTCGGCGTACGCTAATCACACTCTCATCGATTGCCATTGGCTTTGGCCTGGCGGTGTTATTTATTGGAATTGGTGACGGCAGTCACAACTCGATGATTCGCAATGCCATTAAACTCGGCGATGGACACATTACTATTCAGCCCGAGAGTTATCTTCAGGCACCGGCTAATTATAAATATATCTCCGACGGTGTGACCCTGTCGACAGCATTAGATGCGCTCAATATCAACGGCAGTGTTTCAGCGCGGATTTCCTTACAGGTACTCGCCAGTACGGCGAATAATTCTGTGGGTGCCGCCCTCGAAGGTTTTGTGAGCAACAATGATCAGCGTCAGCAGATGCTGGAACCCCTGTTGATTGATGGCAGCTGGATTGAAGCGGGGGATCATCGCGGCATTGTTATAGGTGATGGTATGGCACGTAAGCTGAAAGTAAAAGTCGGCAGTAAAGTAGTTTTAATGGCCGGCAAACGCGGTGGCGATTCACAGGCACAACTGGGTCGGGTGCGTGGAATTTTTGATTCCCACGTTGATGAGCTGGATGATTTTCTGGTATTGAGTGATCTGCAGTTTGCGCAATATTTTCTTGCCGGTGAAGGTGCCATTATTGCACAGGCACCAGTGACGCGTTTTGCGGTGTTTCTGGATGATCCGGACTCAATAACCTACTGGAATACACTGATTAAATCGGCGATTGATAATGATTCAGTGGCAGTACTGGACTGGCAGGAAATGATGCCGCAACTGGTGCAATTTATTATTATTGATGATGCCGGCAACTATGTTTTTTTGATCCTGATTTTAATCATGGTGGTGTTTGGTATTGTCAATACCGTACTGATGAGCGTACTGGAACGCACCCGCGAATTTGGCCTGTTGCGAGCGCTCGGGCTCGGTCGTCGACATCTCCTGTTACTGGTGTTTTGTGAGTCGCTATTACTGAGTGTGCTGGCGGTGGTCATTGGCTGGATTGTCGGCGGCGGAACACACTGGTGGTTTTCTCAGCACGGCATCGATTTTTCAGCGTTGATGCCTGATGGCACAGCCTTGATGGGCACCTTTATGGATCCTGTTATTTTTACAGAACTGTCCTGGGATCGTGTTACTCAGCTGACCACCATTATCTTTGTTACGACTCTGCTGAGTGGGATCTATCCCGCAATCAAGGCCGCGCGGATCACGCCTGTAGAAGCAATTCGTACATGATTAAAATGAATATTCAACTGTCGGAATATTAATATGGCATTACTAACATTACAGGGCATCAGCAAACACTACCTGCAGGGTGAGCTACAGGTTAATGCATTGAGTGACATAAACCTGAACGTAGAAGAGGGTGAGTTCGCAGCGCTTGTAGGGCCTTCTGGATCGGGCAAGACAACGCTGCTTAATATCATCGGCGGCCTGGATGCGCCAACACAAGGTCTTACACAATTGAACAATACGGATATTACCGGCTTAAGTGAAGCCGAGTTATCCGACTTTCGATTGTTTCAGCTGGGATTTATTTTTCAGGCCTACAACCTGGTGCCGGTACTCAGCGCACTGGAAAATGTTGAGCTGGTCATGGTGTTACAGGGTCGACATGCCAACGAGCGACGTGAACGCGCCGAGCATTATTTGCAGCTGGTTGGCCTGCAGGACATCATGCAGCGTCGGCCTTCAGCTCTCAGTGGTGGACAGCAACAACGCGTTGCAGTAGCGCGCGCACTGGCTGCAGGGCCGCGTCTGGTACTGGCCGATGAACCGACGGCTAATCTGGATTCCGAGAATGCAACCGCGCTGCTCGATATAATGCACCGACTATCTCACGAAGAAAAAACCACTTTTATTTTCTCTACGCATGATCCCCGTGTAATGGAACGAGCCGAGCGAATTATTACCCTGCACGACGGAAAAATTGTTAGTGACGAGTGCCATCAACGTCATCATGAGCCAACGATTTAATTTCCGCCTGTTCTTACTGCTGTTGTTACCGCTCGCCAGTGTGCAGGCAACTGAGCTGACGGGGCGGTTTTCCATGCTCGGCTTAACAGCGCAGGCGGAACAGGGTGATATCGGGTTTATTAATGAAGATAACGACACACTCACTGCCGATCAGCAGAGTCTACGTCTGATGCTGGATAATATTCAGGCTAACGGTGAGTGGACGCTGCACCTGAAAACATCGAGACGGCATCAAAATACTTTGGCCAACACTGAACCACATGCCAGCGATCTATTTCGTTATTCTGATCTTTCTTCAGACTGGTTAAATGATAATGGAATTAATGGTTCCACAAAAATCGGTTATGAAGTTGATCGTCTTAGTTATCAACATCGTTTCGATAAAACAACGGTTGGTTTTGGTCGACAGGCCATCGACTGGGGAAGCGGCCGCTTCTGGCAACCGCTGAATGTATTTGGTGCATTTGCACCCACCGATCTGGATACCGATTTTAAACCGGGCATTGATGCGGCTGTCATCAACTGGTACCCCTCAGATTTTTCATCGCTAACTGCAGTCTATGCTTTTGCCCCCAATGGCAATGCCACAATTGATAATAGCGCTGCTATTTATTATCGAAGGCAGCTGCGAGAGCAGGTGGAGATGTCACTGCTGGCAGCTCAGGTGATTGATAATACGGCCATCGGCCTGTCACTCGAAGGCGAGTTACAGGGAATGGGCTGGCGTATAGAAGGTGCGCACAATAATCTTGAGCAGACCAATGAAAACACGCTTTTCTGGATTGCTGGTCTCGATTATCAATTTGAGAATGGGCTTTTGCTGGCTGCCGAATGGTATAACCATAACGGTGGTGTAAATAGTGAAAATACAATGACAATTCCAACCGTCAATCAACAACTGGAATACGGGCTGCAACAATATCAGGGAACAAAAGTATTTGGTATTAGCGCGAGTAAAGAAATTACGCCATTAGTGCAGGGCACATACACAATGTTGCTCGGCATGTTGAACGATGTGGACAATCAACTGAGCACATCATCATTACACCAGTTTACCGCTATCTATTCAGTCAGTAACGAATCTGATCTTTTATTTTCTTTATTGCAAGCCAATGGCAAAGGCCTGAATTTTTCGGGGTCTCCGCAATCAGAATTTGGCTATCTTCCAACGAGTTTAAGCCTGCGCCTGCGTTTTTATTTTTAAAATATTTCAGAAATAAATCTATTCAAGATAACGTCTCTGCGTCTCTGCGGTGAAAAGCTTTATCTTTTCAAATAGAAAAATCGGGAAGAAGCATCAGTAAAATATAATATTAATAAATCCTGTTGGTTTTTTGGATTGTTTTATATATTACATCATAGGTAGTAGTGTGGTATAAACGCATAATAAATTATGAGAATAAATAAGGGAATTAAATTATGAAAAGAATAATTTTAACGGCGTTACTATCGGTACTATCTTTTTCATCAAATGCAGCAACAGGCATCTTTAAAATCTATGATGCTGCAGGTGTATCAAATAGTTCCGACCCTGCAGTCGTTGCCTCCATTGTTTATCCAGGTACTGGCAGCACAATAGCCAGTCCAACGCCTTTCTTTGAAATTAACTGGTATACGCATGATATAACAACCTATCAGACTGGAACATACACCGTTGATACAATAGAAGGCGGAGTGTATACCTTTACGGTGGATGTGGGTCAGATTGGCGCTCACATGTTATTTGATTGGGCTGGAAACAATAATATTGATGTCATTAATGTCTGGGATGTAACTACGGCCTCGGGTGTTGTCTACTATACATCAACTGACTGGGATGGTGATGGTGTTCTGGGTGGAGGAATGATAGATGGACCATTCCTCGGAATGAGTGTCAATTTTGATTTGGAGGGTAGCGACTTACCTTTAGCCGCTAATGTTCCAGCAATTACTTTGAATGGTTCAGCAACAGTCACTGTACAAACGGGTACAACTTATGTTGATGCCGGTGCGACAGCAAATGATATAGAGGATGGTGATTTAACATCCAGTATCATTACCACTAATCCCGTGAATACCTCTATTGCGGGTACTTATACCGTCAGTTACAACGTAGCAGATGCGGATAGTAATACGACGACTGCAACACGTACTGTTAATGTTATCAGCGGTGCGTTCCCGGTAATTACTTTAAATGGCACATCATCTGTAACTACTTATACTGGTACGATTTATCTAGATGCAGGTGCCACTGCGAGTGATGTAGAAGATGGTGACTTAACCACGAGCATCGTTACCACTAATTCCGTAAACACATCCTTACCAGGTACTTATACCGTCAGCTACAGCGTGATGGACTCTGCGACCAATACAACAACTGCAACACGTACGGTTGATGTCATCACAGGTGAAATTCCCATAATTAGTTTATTAGGCAGTGCATCGGTAACCATATCAATGGGGGATGCTTATACGGATGCCGGGGCTACGGCCACTGATGTAGAAGATGGCAACATGACAACCAGCATCGTCACAACTAATGCTGTAAATACATCACTTGCAGGCGATTATAACATTACTTATAACGTGACTGATTCAAATGGTAATGCCGCAACAGAAGTTGTACGCATTGTTCACGTCGTTGATCCCAACGTGGTATCTGGCATATTTACTATGTACGACAATACTGGCGCATCATCTGGTTCAGACAATGCTGTTGTTGCCTCCATTGTTTATCCTGGTGCAGGTAGTGCAATCGCCAGCCCAACACCTTTCTTTGGAATCAACTGGTATACACATGATATAACAACCTATCAAAACGGCACTTACTCTATTGAAACAGTAGAAGGCGGAACGTATACCTTTACGGTGGGTGTGGGTCAAATTGGTGTGCACATGTTGTTTGATTGGGGTGTGACTACAAACATTGACGTCATTAATGTCTGGGATGTCACCTCTTCTGCGGGTGTTCAGTACTACACATCAACAGACTGGGATGGTGATACTATTCCTGGCGGGGTACTACTTGATGGGCCATTCCCTGGATTCAGTGTCAATTTTGATTTGGCTGGTGGCGCTTTACCTGTAGTTAGTAATGCTCCTTCGATTACCTTGATGGGCTCTTCAATAGTCACTCTACAAACAGGTGCCACCTATATCGATGCTGGAGCAACAGCGATTGATACAGAGGATGGTAATTTAACATCCAGCATCGTTATCACTAACCCGGTCAATACCTCTACTCCTGGTACTTATACCGTCAGTTACAGTGTGACAGATGCTGATAGCAATACGACGGTTGCGACACGTACTGTCAATGTCATCACCGGCGCATTCCCGGTGCTTACTTTAAATGGTACATCACCAGCAACTGCATACACGGGTTCCATTTATCTGGATGCGGGCATCACAGCAAGTGATATAGAAGATGGTAGCTTAACTGCCAGCGTCGTTACTACTAACTCCGTAAATACATCTGTAGTAGGCAGTTATACAGTAACTTATAGCGTGACGGATTCTGATAGTAATACAACGACTATGACACGTACGGTTAATGTCATCACAGGTGCCATTCCGGTTATTAGTTTATCAGGTAGTTCATCAGTAATAGTATCAATGGGGAATACCTATTTTGATGCGGGAGCCACTGCCAGTGATCTGGAAGATGGTAATTTAAGCGCAAGCATTGTGGTGAATAATTCTGTAAACACATCAGTTGCAGGTACATACACCGTTACTTATAACTTAACTGACTCGAATGGTAATACAGCAACACAAGTTACACGTACTGTTAACGTTATTGATCCTAACTCGGTTTCTGGCGTCTTTAATGTCTACGACCCTACAGGTACATCATTTGCTACAGACACAACCATAGTTGCGTCCATTGTTTATCCAGGATCAGGTAGCACAATCGCCAGTCCAACACCGTTCTTTGGTCTTCTCTGGAAGGCACATGATATAAACACTTATAGGAACGGAACCTACACCATTGATACAGTAGAAGGTGGCTCGTATACATTTACAGTGGGTGTTGGTCAGATTGGCGTACATATGCTAATTGATTGGGGTGTGACAACTAATATGGACGTCGTTAATGTCTGGGATGTTGCTTCTGCAAGTGGTGTTGTGTCCTACACTTCAACAGATTGGGATGCTGATGGTGTTCTGGGCGGTGCACTGATTGAAGGGCCATTCATAGGCATGAGTATTAGTTTTGATTTGGCAGGTGGTGCTTTACCTGAAATACCTGTAGGTAACACGCCTCCTGATGTTTACTTAAATGGCGCATCTTCACTGACTCTTTACACAGGTGATACATTTGTGGATCCAGGTGTGACAGCAAGCGACGTTGAAGACGGTGACTTGAGCGCTAGTCTGATTGTTAACAGCACAGTGAATACAGCTACAACAGGTAAATACACAGTTACCTACACAGCGACTGATACTACTGGTTATGCTGTCTCCGCAAAACGTAACGTAACTGTTGTTGTAGCAGATGCTGATAATGATGGACTGCTTTATTTAAATGATAATTGCACGGAGCAAGGTAACGCAGATCAACGAGACACCGATGCTGACGGTTTTGGTAATGTTTGTGATTCAGACTTAAATGGTGATGGTATCGTCAACTCCTTAGATCTTGGTCTATTCAAGCAAACTATGTTCAGTGCAAATTTAGATTCAGATATCAATGGTGATGGTATCGTTAATTCCTTAGATATTGGTCTATTTAAGCAGATGTACTTTAAAGAACCTGGTCCCAGTGGTCTTTAATAATATTGTAACTTAGGAAAAACAGTTACCAGGTAAATTATGGGGCGGTGAGAAATTATCACCGCCCTTTAATTGATTAGTAACAACATAGGGTAAGTGGGTAAGGCATTTTTTCCTTAGCTTAACAGCTATAAACTAAAAAATTAATTTCTGAAACTTTTACGATAAGAACTTTTTATTCAAGATAACGTGTTTGCCACTGCAAATAAAGTGCATGCACGTGTTCTGCAAATTCTTCTTTGGTAGTGAATCCTTCTGGGCTGATGGCGTCGTAAACGTAATAATTGGCATGATTATTCTGACAGGTCATGTAGTGCCAGAACTTATCGAGTAATGTCTGCGGATCACGCCATTCAAATGTATCCTGTGCTTCATAATGCAGGAACACGGGCAGGATAGGCACACCAGTTTTAATTGATATATCAAAAGCGCCAGTTTGAAATTTTGAATAGATACGTCGGCCTTTGCAGCCACCTTCAGGGAAAATAGCCACGTTACGTCCATTTTTAACAGCATCAATTAATGAATCCAGTGCAGCATGCCGTGACGCTGGGTCATCTCGTTTTACAAAAATGGTATCGGCTTTTTCACTGATGCGGCCGATAAAATACCAGTGCCGTACACCTTCTTTACCCAATGGATAAACATTAAACAGGGCGGGTATAGCAAAATCTTCCAGCGCAGAGGGATGATTGGCAACCAGAATAAAATGCTCAGGTAAGGGCTTGGCATTCTTCTGGTGTAATCTTAGATCGACACCTAAGGCACGTATAAAAAAGCGGCACCAGCATCGTGAAAGGGAATGGTAATAATCACCCGTTAAAAAACGCGGCAACCAGGAGAGGAAATACAAAACAAGAGTAAATAGTGATAGCTCAAGCCAGCACCAGAACAACCATAGACTACGTATAACAAATTTTAGCATTGATCTATTCTTTCCTAAATAAGCCAGCCGTTATTATTTGCAACTGCCTCTAACAGTAGTGCATAAATCTATTCGGGTCTATTCTTATCTAGTCATATGAGATCTCGAATTACTTATGGAAAACTCGGGTTAAGTTTCCACTAAGGCGTTAAAATGTCAATTAGCCAACTGGAATCACCCATGAAAAATCATACCGAAGGTCTGTTGTCAGTGCATTCTGCTGTACTTATATTTGGCCTGACTGCATTATTCTCAAAACTCATTGCTCTCAGTGCCATAGAAATCACGCTGTTACGTGCTGTATTTGCCATTATCGCTATTGCTATTTATATCAAGTACCGTGAAGAATCACTGAAACTGGACAATAAGCACGATTACCTGATAGCTCTGCTATTGGGTTTTTTTCTGGCAACTCACTGGATAACATATTTTCATGCGATGCAGGTATCATCCATTGCCATAGGTATCATTGCACTCTATACCTATCCGGTGATTACTGTTTTTCTTGAGCCATTTTTTCATGGCGATCGCCCACGTATAAAAGACATCCTCAGTGCGATTGTGGTTTTATTCGGCATCTATTTACTGGTACCTGAATTTGCTATCGATAATCAAACCGCCATTGGTGTTTTTTGGGGAATATTATCGGCCTTTATGTTTGCCATGAGAAACATCATACACGGACGTTATTTCAAATCTTATCCTGCCAGGCATGCGCTGCTCTACCAGACATTGGCTGTGATTATTTTGTTAATGCCATTTTCTGGACAGGTTATCCCCGAGGTGAGTCAGACCCAATGGCTGCAACTTGTCGTTCTGGGGATTTTCTTTACTGCTGTGCCACACACATTATTCGCCAATAGTTTATTACACCTGAAGGCAAAGACGGTCAGCCTGATCGCCTGCATTCAAGTGGTATATGGAACAATATTCGCGGCGTTGTTTCTTACAGAAATTCCAGGGTGGAGTACTATAGCTGGCGGATTGATTGTCATAAGTGCTGCCGTTTATGAAACCATGACCAGTCACAGGCAGAAGAGGTGAGATAGCCCTATATTCGCAGAACAATTCGACGCCACTTTACCCGCATTCTCTTTGATGCTGAGACCTATGTCCTGAGCACGGAAGATTATAGCCCAGCGCCTCTAACGATTCCCGTATCAGTTCCAGCAAAAACAGTACTGGGCGACTATTATTTTGATGGTTTTGAAAAATTTAATGATGCCGGCGAAGTAATTTATTTACTACACGATGATGCCTATAAAGATTGTAATAAAGCAGGTGAGGGTGTTGATGATGAAATAGATGCCAGATCATCTGAAAAACGCTGTATAAAGCGATTCAACCTGGTTGCACCGTAGGGCGGCGAACCGCACCTACAGTACATTTCAAACAGTTTATTTCTTTTTCTTGGTTTTAGACTTTGACTTTGACTTTTTGGTCATTTTCATCAGTTTAGCCATTTGCTCTTTTTCCCACTTTTCACCAGCGGCAACCATAGCAATTACTTTTTTCTCACCAATTTTCAATAATTCGGCTTCACGTTTCATGGCAGCATTTAACTGATCTTTCAGTACAGCGATTTCAGCTTTGGCTGAATCTTTCACTGCTTTTAATGTATCTTTCGTGGCTTTCAGGTCGGCTTTCAGCTTATTACTTAACGCTGCACGTTTAGCGGAGGCTGTTTTAAGATTCTTAGCGGCGGCTGATTTTTTAGCGGCTGATTTTTTCTTTGTAGCGGCTGTTTTCTTTTTGCTTGTTGCTGGTGTTTTTGCCATGATAATGTCCTTAGGTTTGGTAGAACTGAAACAATAACATAATAGAGTTGATCATTTTCAATTTTTATTCTTTTTGATTTAGGACATGAACAATTAAATCATTTTAAACTCTGCTAGCAATGGCGTATGATCTGACAAACGCTGCCACGGTAGACCTTTTAAATGTCTGCAATCAACAACATCCAGACCACGAAAATAAATCCGATCCATTGATAAAAGAGGAAACAAGGCAGGGAAGGTACGGGCATGCGATCCGTGAGTATCTTTAAACACTTCCTTAACGCCAAGGTCATCATGAAGATGTCGTTCAGCTCTACCTCGCCAGTCATTGAAGTCACCAGCAATTATCAGTGGTTCATCAGAAGGAATATGGGAGTTAATACGTTTAACCAGTGTTGATAGCTGACGTTCTCGTTCATGTCCAAATAAACCGAGATGAATACAGATAATGTGTATCTTGATTTTGGTGTTCGGGAAATTTATTGCACCATGTAAAAGACTGCGACTGGCTTTCTTCATAATGGAAACATCAATATTTTCCCACTCGATCAATGGGCTCTTACTTAAAATGGCATTGCCATGATGACCTGTTTTATAAATCGCGTTCTTACCATAAGCATGATGAGGCCAAACTTCATCAGCAAGATATTCAAACTGACTATTATTATGCCATTCATCAAAACGTCCATTGGAAATCTGTTTTTCTCCGTAAATTTCCTGCAAGAAAACCACATCTGCATCAACCTGACGTAACGATGCTTTAATGTCCTGAAGTACAAAGCGCTGATTACTCATACTAAATCCCTTATGAATATTGTAAGTCAGAATTTTTATCGTTAAATCAGACATATTTTTGTGGAATTATTTGTTTCCTGTTCATCTAACTTGGTTATAGACTATAAAAAAATACTGGGTCGTATTGTGCACACTGAATTATCACAGCTGCTATCACTGATTATAATCGCAAATGGCACTCCAATTGTATTACGAGTGTTATTGAATAACCGTTTTGACACTGCTGTTGATTTCGGTCATAGGCTGCCTGATAACAGGCCAGTATTTGGTAACTCAAAAACATGGCGCGGCATCTTCGCCTCACTTATCACTACATCAACCGCTGCCTGGTTGCTTGGTCACTCGCTGAATACAGGGCTGCTGGTTGCCACATATGTTGTAATTGGTGATCTCACCTCAAGTTTTATAAAACGGCGAATGGGTAAACCCGCAAGCAGCAAGGCACCATTGCTGGATCAGATACCCGAATCCCTGTTCCCCTCTTTAATGATGATGCAGACCTTTAAACTTGATATCTATGATGTCATACAAATAGTATTGATCTTTATCATTATCGAACTACTGCTTTCTCATGTACTCTACAAGTGGGGCATACGTAAACACCCCTACTAAAAGGATACGGTATGATCGAAAAACGCGAAAACATCTACAATCTACCTAATCTGGTCAGCCTGATAAGGATATTGATGGCACCGGTGTTACTTTACTTCGCCATCTCTCAACAACCGTACTGGTTTATAGCTGTTCTATTATTCGCAGAATTCACCGACGTGCTTGACGGCTTTCTCGCCAGGACCCTCAAGCAGATTACCAAAATGGGTTCACACCTCGATAGTTGGGGCGATTTTGTTATCTACACCACCATCGCCATCTGCGCATGGATATTATGGCCAGAAATCCTGAAACGAGAGCTGATTTATTTTATTATCATCGTAATCAGTTTCACACTACCTGCATTTATTGGCTACGTTAAATTTCACCAATTTACCAGCTATCACACATGGAGCGTAAAACTGGCGGTTGCCATAACCATCTTCGGCTACCTATTACTTTTTACAGGAATATTAGACTGGCCGTTTAGACTCGCCGCTATATTCTGCCTGTACGCCGCCATTGAAGAAATTGCGATTACCTTTTTGATTCGTCATGAGCATGTTGATGTAAGGTCAGTGTGGCAGGTATTGAAGTACAATAAGCAGAACACCCCATGATCAAACGCTACGCAAAGAAACTATTTATCGTTTCACTGCTCATCACTGCAGGTATCCTACTGGAATTCTACGGCCTGCTTGATGCTGAAAAAATGCTCAACTACGCCAGAGGCTATTCCGATCAATGGTGGTTAATTGTGGTGTTAATCCTGCTCCAGGCTGTCCTGTTCACCTTCGCATTAGCAGGTTCGTTTTTCCTCTGGATTGCGGCCCCATTATATCCACCCGCCATGGCTACTTTTATCCTCGCCGCCGGTGGTACCCTTGGCGGTATTGGTGCGTATTATTTCTCACAGCGCCTCACCGATGAATGGATAGAAAGAATCGAAAACTCCCATGCCTACAAACTACTACACAAACAGGATAACTTCTTCGCCTTATTCGCCCTGCGCGTTTTTCCAGCTTTTCCGCATTCACTGGTCAACTACAGCTCCGGCATCCTGAAAGTTAAACTTAGCCACTTTATATCCGCTGCCTTTTTAGGTATTGGCATCAAGTCGTATATCTATGCTGAAGTCATCTACAGTGCTGCCACGACCGCTTCACTGGATGCATTAATGAATATTTCTACATATGGACCATTGGTGTTGCTATCGGTGCTTACGCTGATAGGCGTGTTTATTAAATATAGAATGACACGAAAATAGCATCCTCAACGTCTCCATGACTCTACAGTAGGAACTGCTTTGTTGAACAGTCACATTAACAATATGTGTTAAGCTAACTACGCTTTCTGGAACTCTCTAGCTCTTACTAATATTTCCTGATTCATAAATCCTTTATTTATTGCCCTAAACAATCAATAATATTACATGCACATATAACAAGAGAAATAATAACGATGACATCCAATAGGTTCTCGGCCGTATCTTTTTGCGCCAATAAGTTTAAACCACTGTTTTTACATGTATTTGTTTGTTTTATCATCACAGGCTCAAGTTCTGCTATGGCCTATGACTCAAGTAATCTTCGAATTGAAAAAAATGAACCCTCTGAAACAAATGATCTAACCATTAATTCTCTTGGTGCTTTAGAGTTTAGTTCAGATATGCAGGCACATATTGACTTGAGCTATTTGCAATCAAACACAATTGGTAATAGTTTAGCGTTGGATTTCGGTGGCGGTTACGTCTACGGAGGCTCTTTCTCCATGTTTCTAGGTGTAGGCGTTTCATTAGAATACAATATGGACTTTGAAGATTTTAACGACAAATATTATGCAGAAGCGGGTGCAGTGCTCGATCTTACTAACAGGATTAGCATTACGGTCAGACAACAGCTTTATTTCAATCAACCTGTTGACTACGAAGAAGTCATTATGTTGGGACTTTTATTCAGAAACTAATTTGATTGAAAAAGAGTCTTTGAATCACACAACTGCTCATCTCTCTTTCATTTTTTATTTATTAACAATACGAGATCAGGCGATAAGATCCTGACCCTGTATTGTTAATTTTTTATTTCCTATCTATCATTTTCAGATCTCGTGTACCGGTGGTTGCGCCACCATCCAAACAGTCCGATATTAATCAGCAATGCCAACAGGAAGAGAGGACTGAGTGAGCCACTGGAATTACTGCTAGTGCTACTTGTCGGTGCACTAGTGCCACTAACTACAGCATTAGATACAAGTGGGCTTGTTCCTGCCTGGAACTCTTGCAGATTATTTACACCATCAGCATCATTATCATCAGCAGCATCGGCGGCATCAAATGGATTGAGTGCATAAAGAATCTCAAAATCATCGCTCATGCCATCGTTGTCATCATCGGTATCGGCATTGTTACCGATACCGTCACCATCAAAGTCTGCTGATTCAGTTGTATCCAACGGGAACAGGTCGCTAGCATCTAAAATGCTATCATTGTCATCGTCCGGATCACAGGCATTACCGACCGAATCCCCATCAGTGTCTAACTGATTGTCTTCGGCAACACCATTTGCGACTGCAGGGCAGTTGTCGATGAAATCTTTGACACCGTCAAGATCAGTATCGATGGTATCGCTATTAATGACATTCGGATTAGTACCAGCCAGATATTCGTCGAGGTTGGTGACACCATCACCATCGGCATCGCCGGTGGCATCAGCGGCATTTTTCGAATCCAGGCTGTAGAGTGTTTCAAATGCATCGCTCATGCCATCGTTGTCATCATCGGTATCAGCATTGTCACCGGTGCCATCGCCATCGAAGTCAGCGGATTCAGTGGCATCTGTCGGGAACAGATCGCTGCCGTCCAGCACGTTGTCATTGTCGTCGTCCGGGTCACAGGCATTACCAGTGCCATCGGCATCGGTGTCGAGCTGATTATCCTGAGCGACGCCGTTCTGGATTGCAGGGCAGTTATCAATAATATCGAGCACACCGTCACCATCGGTATCGATGGTATCGCTGTTGACCACCATCGGGTTGGTACCATTGGTGAACTCATCGATATTGATAACACCATCACCATCGGCATCGCCATTGGCATCATCAACCAGCGGATTTAAACCATAGAGGATTTCGAAGGCATCACTCATACCATCGCCGTCATCGTCACTATCCGCGTTGTTACCGATAGTATCGAAGTCGGTATCCAGTGTTTCAGCAGGATTGAGCGGGAAGGCATCACTACCGTTAGCAACACCATCACCATCAATATCTGGATCGGTATTATCACCAATGCCGTCTTTGTCTGTATCGACGGTCTCAGTAGCGTCCAGCGGGAAGGCATCGCTACCGTCAGCCACACCATCACCATCATCATCGGTATCAGCATTATTACCGATCAAATCGCCATCGGTGTCGACTGATTCAGCCGCGTCGAGTGGGAAGGCATCATTACCATCAATCACACCATCGTTGTCGTCATCGCTGTCACAGGCGTCGCCTGCACCATCACCATCAGTGTCGAGTTGTGTGGCATTTATAACAGCAGGGCAGTTGTCGGTTACATCGGTTACACCATCACCGTCGGTGTCAGTGGTATCGCTATTAATCACGTTCGGGTTGGTGCCGCCCAGGTACTCGTTGATGTTAGTGACACCATCACCATCGGGATCGCCAGCAGCATCATTCACCAGTGGGTTCAGACTGTATAGCAATTCGAAGGCATCTGGCATGCCATCACCATCATCATCATTATCTGCATTGTTGCCGATCAAATCGCCATCGGTATCGACTGATTCACTTGCGATGAGCGGGAAGGCATCACTACCATTAGCGACACCATCACCATCCATGTCAGGATCGGTATTATTACCAATACCATCAAGGTCGGTATCCAGGGTTTCAGTAGCATCCAGCGGGAAAGCATCGGCAGTATCGACAACACCATCGCCGTCATCATCAAGGTCAGCATTGTTACCGGTTAAATCACCATCGGTATCGAGCCATTCGGCACTATTGAGCGGGAAGGCATCGCTGCCGTCGGCCACGCCATCATTATCGTCATCGCCATCGGCATTGTTACCA
The DNA here is from genome assembly GCA_029882355.1 of Gammaproteobacteria bacterium. Taxonomy (GTDB): domain Bacteria; phylum Pseudomonadota; class Gammaproteobacteria; order SZUA-229; family SZUA-229; genus LH-M37. The sequence continues at coordinate 20,957 of JAOUKV010000031.1, forward strand.
ACAAGGTCACCGTCAGTATCGACCGATTCCGAAGCATCCAGCGGGAAGGCATCACTGCCATTAGCGACACCATCACCATCAATATCCGGGTCGGTGTTGTTGCCGACCAAATCACCATCGGTATCGAGCCATTCAGTGGCATCCAACGGGAATGCGTCGATGACATCAGCATATGTATCATTGTCATCGTCCGTATCACAGGCGTCACCGGCGCCATCACCATCGGTATCTATCTGACCTGCATTGGTGGTGCTCGGGCAGTTATCATATGCATCAAACACACCGTCATTATCGATATCGGTCGTGGTACCCGGTGCGGTGGTTGGGTCGGTGTTATCAATAAATTCCTGCAGGTTGGTGATCCCGTCACCATCCAGGTCACCGGCGGCATCATTGAGCAGCGGGTTCAGACCATAAAGCAATTCAAAAACATCGCTCATGCCGTCGCCATCGTCGTCAGGGTCACAGACATCTCCAAGACTGTCAGCATCAGTATTAATCTGGTCGGGGTTGTAGTTATTGACGCAGTTATCAATCGAATCGTCAATGCCATCAGTATCAACATCTGATGGAATCACATTGAATACAGATGGATCAGTACCATCGCGGTACTCATTAAGATTGTTGATCGTATCACCATCCTGATCAAGTACAGCATCGCCTGCAAACAATGGATTGAGGAACGCATAGCCATTTTCATAAGTATCAGGAATGCCATCATTATCATCGTCATCATCACAGACATCGCCCAAACCATCTGAATCAAAATCAGCCTGATCGGCATTAATGCTATCAGGAGCAGGACTAGGACAGTTATCTGATATATCAACAACACCATCGCCATCAGTATCTAGTGCCGCATCTGGTGACATATCGAACAGAATTTCAACTGTTTGACCACTGGCAACACCACCTATAACAACATCTTTAGCTGCGTAGCTACCTAATGTTGCGGTAACGGTCTGACCAACACCGGTGTTGGATGTAAACAGCACATAGTTACCGTTGTAGAGAACATTAGCACTGGCGATTGCTGATTCACCAAAGGCACCATTGGTGATATTGGCCGCAGTCAGTTGCTGGTTAGTGGTTGCACTCTTAACCATGGCCACGATCACACCAATATCTGCATTAAGATTATTGCTAACGGTATAGCTAAAGTTACTGCTAGTTACGTGCAAGCCGTAAGGATCTATAGCTTCAACCTTCCAGAAGTAGGTTCGGCCATCGCAGAGTCCAGCTACAGCATCGACAAAGGTGCCTGGGCCTGTGAGCTCTTCCTGTACATAAGGCTCATTTTGCTGCGTACAACTGCCATCTCCCGTATCTTTAGTAAAGGTAGTAAAACTAGTGTCATCAGCCAGATAGAAGCTGTAAGACACGGTATCCAGATCAGGGTCAGTTGATGCGCTCCAGGTGAAACCTGTGATGTACGGACCTGTATCACCATTGGTTGGTGTTAACAGATTGAATGCAGTAGGCGCATCATTAATACCATCAACATCATCTGCTGTTGGAGCTGTATTCGCACGGTTCTTGTAGATGATCGAGCGCTTGGCCGATGATAATGCACCGGTGAATCGGTCATTCACATAACTGAATATCTCGTATTTACCGGCCTCAACAAATTCAGTGTAATCGAGTGTATATGGCTGACCAGCCGCAACCGGTGGTATATAAGCTCGACGAATGAAATCACTGGTTAACTGTTCAGTGGTACTCTCAATTGCATCGATAAGTACTGTTTGTGGTGTACGAATCTCTACATAGGCCTGATTGACCTGACTGGGGTCATTCGCATACATAGTTAGAACTGCATTGCTTGTTGCATTATCCAAATATTGCGCACCACTAACACTGTCAACATCGGCAGGAATGAAGGCATCGTTGGTTAATGAACTCTGATCAAAACCAAGCACAACATCAAGTGCATTCAGGCCATCTGCTGAGTTATCAAATATTGCATTAGTGCCAGCGCCATCAGCATTATCATCCAGTAAAGGATGTTGAACTGCGATATCCAGGAATTCATTATCACTGTTGGTTGAGGTATCACCACTGGCTTCTTTTGTGTAACTCTCAGTCTTGTTGGTGGCGATCTTGAAAGCATCGCGTAAGTTATTACCTTCACCCAATTCAAGGAACAATTCTTCGAGGAAGTACTCTCCTACACGAATACCATCATCTTCGATTGGACCTTTATAAGACGGTTCATTTTCTGTCGCACTGGTAATAACAATACGGCCATCACCGGCAACATCTGAAATAAAGCCACCGGAGTAACAGGCACCGATGATAACGATGCGATTGTTATCCACTTTAAGCTGAACATCTAACGCATCCATATTGGCTTCAAGACTGCCTAACCACAGGTTGAGCTCACTTGGCAGTATCTCTTCGTCATTCATGTAGAAACGTGCTTCCAGACTATCAACAGCCTTACCACCATGATCTACCATAACCAGGTAAACAGGAGCAGGGCGGCTATTAATTTCAGCGGCCAGGCCGTTGGGTATTAGATCCTGAAGTAATTGCGGATCAGTAATGCCATTAGCTGAGCCTTCGATCAGTTTCTGAATCGTAGCTTTGTCAGGTACACCATCAACACCCGTCTGGTTAGCATCGTAGTTGAAGTAGAAGATATCCTCATCAGCAAAGCCGCGATCTTTAAATGTCTTATAAATGCGATTAGCCGTTTTGTTATGTGAATCCAGACCTTCTTCATTAGAAAGTTTACCCTGCACAATGATGGCATAACCGGCAGAAGTACCCACCAGTAAACTAATAGGGTTGGATGTCGAAGCCGCCAGGTTTGGATAAGTGGTCGTATCTGTAAATTCAGCCACCATCGAGTAAACACCCGCGGTATCAAACAGGATATCTACACCATCACCCAATCCTGACAGGGTCAGGTTACCCGTGTAGTTGGTTGTGCCATTAACAGTGACAACGCTCGCATCTGGTTTAGTAATATGCAGCGCTAATGGTATGCCTGTGAGATCCGCATACAGATTATTTAAACGGGTTAGCGTAAAAAATGCGTCAGTAGTCTGATTGGCAGCAATACTGGTATTGGTCAGCGACAGATCCAGTGTGGTTGTCGAAGGAGTGCCGGAGAAGTAGGTGTAACTCAGGCTTGTTGTAACGGTATTACCAGCGTTATCCGAAGCGCGAGCTGTAATGGTATAGACCGTATCACTAGTCCAGTTGAGACCTGTAGTGTCATAACTCCATGCCCCTACCACAGGGCCCAGTGATATCCACACTGGTGTACCTGGAAGCAGGCTGCCTCCATCTGTTTGTACTGAATTAGTACCATCTGTAATTTGAATAGAGATATCAGCAATGCCGGTACCTACATCTGATGAGCTACCATCAATAGAGTTAACGGTGGTAAGAATTGAACCATCAGCTGGCGTAGTAATTGAAACCACTGGATAATTCAGGTCAAAATTGTAAGTTTCTATTTGTATGCTTTCAGTATTACCGTCAGCATCGTCTGAGTAGAACCTTAAATTAGCATTGCCTGCACTCGAAGGTATGGTAATGAGTGTTGTCTGACTACTAACTATTGTAAAGGCAGCAGGTGCGGCCAAATCATCTGTGGTGTAATGAATATTGGCACAACCCGAACCAATGCTTTCGAAACAGGCAAGGGTGACAACAGCATCTTCATTAAAGTTACCTGTGCCAGGCACGGCAAAAGTTTGAGGTGCACGTGTATCAATCACATTAATATCAAATGAGGCAAGTGAAGCAGTCTCAAGCCCATCATCGATGGTAATAATGATATTAGCAATAACACCGTAATCATCATTCGATGGCACACCACTTAACGCACCTGTTGTGGTATTAAAACTTAACCACGCAGGCAGGTTCGCCTGCGTACCACCTGAGAATGTCAGACTGGCAGTTAATGATGGTCCATCACCGCCATCAGAAATCACCGGTGTGAATACATAAGGCGTATTAGGAGTCGCAGTTATGGCAGGCGAACCACTGATACTGGGTGCCACATTAAACATAAATGGGTCAGAAATATTAGGGATTCCATCATCATCTATATCAGGATCAGAAAAGTCTCCACAGCCATTACCTGAAGTAGGCAAGTTATAATCAATAGCACCGCAGTCGCCGTCCGTGTCCGCCGACTCTAAAGGATTGAATGGGAACAGATCACTTACGTCACCAATACCATCATTATCATCGTCAATATCACAGGCATCGCCACCCGTAATGGGGCCGGTAGAAACACCGGGCACACCATCAGCATCATTATCCAACTGAGCCGGGTCGTAGGTACCAACACAGATGTCCACATCGTCTGCAACAAAATCGAGATCATGATCCAAACGAGCTGTAATAGTTACTGTATCAACCGTGGGTGTATTCTTTGGAGATAGTGAACTAAATTCAGAACGCCAGCGTAAATCATTACCCTGCACCGGGAATGTAAACTCAACACCAGGCTGCACCTGAAAATAAGTAGTCCAGCCATTATTTGTCATAAACCATTTGATTGACGTATTAGTAGGCAACACCTCTTTTAGAGTGGGCGTTAAAGTTGCTTTTAGAATATCTGTGTCAGTATCAACTTCATTTGAAAAAGCTTTGTTTTTTTCTACATCAAAGGGAAGGGAGCGATAAAAATGATCGGCGTTAACTGAATCGGCGATAATTAAATCGACATTACCATCATTATCGACATCAGCAGATGCCACTGCATAACTGGTATTAACTACATCAGAAACAGGGACTCCAACTGTTGCCGCTGAAAATGGAACAGCAGTTCCACTGTTCAAATAATATTTATCAGTACCGTCAAAGTTAGCGACGATCAGATCAAGATCACCATCCTGATCAAAATCATTTAATGTAACTACTCGAGTGTTATCCGTCTCCACTCCAATATCAATGCTTGATGTATTGTAAAATGGTTTAGCTGATCCATCATTCAAATATAATTTATTTACGGATCCATAATTTCCAACAACTAGATCAGGAAGACCATCATTATTAACATCACCAATAGCTAGACCATAGCTATTGTCCTTATCAAAATTTACAGAATCAAAACCAAATTCAATATAATAACCATTTAAAAGAGGGAAACCGCCTGAGCCATTATTTAAAAATACAGCATTACCACCTGTATTATCTCCACTGACTGTAGAATCATTCCCGGTCACTAAATCGATATCACCATCGTTATCAATATCAGCAGCCCTTATAACACGAGTGTTAAAATTAATCGGGTAAACAGAAGTTGGTGCAACGCCATAAGGTGAGGAGGGGTTGCCTGAATGAAAATAAATTTTATCATTGATGCCCTGATTGCCCGCAATTACATCCAGATATCCGTCTCGATTTAGATCGGCAAGAACCAGATCCCGGGTAACATCGGTTTCAGCAACATTACTAACATTTGTACCTGCACCAGTAAATGGTGTTGGTGTACCATTGTTAAGATGGAGTAAATTATTACCACCATTATTACCACTGACGACATCGTCAAGTCCGTCTCGATTAATATCGCCCACCGCCAGAGCTTGTGTAAGCAAGGCATCAGTACCAAGATTTTGTGCGGCCTGGTTATATGGGTTTTTAGTACCATTATTAATATTTAGCTTGTTCGTACCACCCCAGACACCACCTATCACATCGAGCAAGCCGTCCTGATTAAAATCTCCTACATTAATTGGAACTGTATAATAATTTGTTGTACCAATTACAGTATCAACAATTGTATTAAAGGCTTCCGGTGCGGCGTCATTATGATATAGCCGATTAATACCCTGAACACCTGCCAGCACATCAAGATCTCCATCGCCATTAAAATCTGCAACAGCAACTTTTCTACTTGAAAGACTGTCGTTTGAAACATCAATGCCTTCGTTTTCGACATAACCCGATTTTGAACCTAGATACAAACGTACATGTTGACCACCAAAATGTGACGCAATCACATCCAGAAGGCCATCTCTATTGATATCACCAACTGCTAGTGCAAGTGTATTAAATGCATCTGTACCCAAATCAACACCACCAGTGGTATCGAAGGGGTTGCCTACACCATCATTCAAATAAAGTTGATTTACGGCACCACCTCTACCTGCAATAATGTCGAGGGCTCCGTCATTGTTAAAATCAACAATCTGCACATCACTAGTGTTTTTGCTGGCCGGCTCAAATGCTGCACTTGTACTGAATGGTGTTCCTGAGCCATTATTAAGATAGATATAATCAACACCATATGTGCCTTGTGCCAGATCAAGTTTGCCGTCATTATTAAGGTCACCTAAAGCCAACCCTGCAGTGCTTCCAGCCACACCGAAAGGCGCGCCGACAACAGCACTGAATGGCGTAGCCGTGCCATTATTTATAAAGAGCTGATCCTGCCCGCTTGATGTGCCAGCTACAAGATCTGGATGGCCATCACCATTAATATCTCCGGTTGCAAACTCTAATGCGCCAACACCCAGACTTACGCCTATGGCATATGGAGTTGCAGATCCATCATGTATGTAAATTCGTGAAGCAACAGAGTTACCTACAAGCAAATCAAGTTTTCCATCACCATTCATATCATCCAGTTGCATAGCTCTGGGACTGGATAAATCTGCAGCAATGACCATGCCTGGAACACCTGTGAACGGTGAATCTGTCCCATTATTAATATAGAGGTAATTTGGATCACTAGCATTGCCAGATATAACATCCAGATGACCATCGTTATTGACATCGCCATAAGCTAAAGCCCATGTACTGTTACTGTCAGTAGATACGTCTTCGGCAATGCCTCGACTGAATGGCTTACTGGTACCCCCATTTTGATATAATCGATTACTACCAAAAGTTCCAACCACTATATCAATGTCACCGTCGCCATCAATATCACCTAGCGCTAAATCATTATCCAGCAGACTATCGTTAGAAATATTTATACCTGTGGCGCTGGCAAAGGGAGTGGATGTTCCATTATTCAGATATATTTTATCTCTTTGTTCATAATTGGCGGTAATCAAATCAAGATCACCATCACCATCCACATCGTTAAGCTTGACCGTAAAAGTAGTATCTGCTTCGGTGCTTATTGCGTTGCCAACTGTTGCAGCACTAAATGGAGTTGCCGTTGTGTTATTGAGATAAACATAATTAGCCTGTCCACCACCAAAAGCGACTCCATTGCCAGCAACAACATCAATAAAACCATCATTATTAACATCAGCAGCAGCAATTGCTTTTGTATAGAACGCATTTGACGAAATAGCTGTACCAGCTCCGCCTGTAAATCCTGAGCCGTTGTTTAGATAGTATTTATTAGTTTGTCCCGAATTCCCGGCAACAACATCTATATCACCATCGTTATCGATATCAACAACAGCAATGGAGCTTGTAGAATTATTGTCATTATCGATTGCTGCGCCAGTGACCAGAGCACTGAATAATGTACCAGCGCCTCCATTGATATAATATTTATTGAAATTACCGGTATTGCCAACAACTACGTCTAAATAATTATCGTTGTCAATATAGGCTAATTTAATGGACTGACTAGAATCTGCATCACTCGTAATATTAAGTGGCGTAACGCTGGTAAAAGGGGCTGAGCTACCTGCATTTAGCTGATTTAAATATAAAAGATTTGGACTGTTGTAACGGGCAATGACAATATCAAGATCACCATCCAGATCAACATCACCAACATCAATTGAGCGAAACCAATAATTGCCTGATGTTATGCTTAATGCCTCGCCAACAACGCCACCAAAAGGGCTCTCAGGAACACCTGTATTAAAATAAATTCTTGCCGGGCTACCATCATTACCCGTAATAATATCCAGGTGGCCATCCGCATTCAGATCAGCCATCGCAATTCCCTGAGTATTATAGGTATCGCCGGTTATATCTGATGGGATTGAAGATGCAGTTACAAGACCTAAAGTTTGAGCTCTTCTAAACTGAATGAACAGTGCATTTTGTGCAGTTGACCAGCGTGCATCAGTAGCGATCCCTCGAACATTATTGTTTGAAAAATCTTCCGTAAATGGCAATCCTGGTGTCGCTGCCATAGCTCCTGTAAATTGCATAGCTGCTGCAATTGCAAGAAAGGGCAAGTCCAGATACTTTACTAGAAGCTTTTGTCTTTTAACACTGGATCTTATTTTAATTGCTGACATACCACCAATCCCTCGTATTTTTATTATACTTAGCCCTAACTTATTATCATTCGGCATTCCTCTTCATTCATCTTAGTCAGACTGAAGGCACATCGGAATATCGCATATCTTAAAATTCTATTGTATATATTTCAATAAACCTTGATTGATATCACATAAAACTTATTATCAATCCCTATTATTTATACAATCGAAGGGCAAGAATTTAGTCAATCGTCTAACTTTGGAACGTATTTTCTCTTAAAAAATATACCAAAGAAATATTTAATAAAAAATAATCTCATCAATATATAAACAATGTAAATAATAAATTATTATTTGAAACATAAGCCTAGGCTATTAAAATTAACTCGATAATGAGGTTCATTATCATTTATCGCAAACGATATACCGCGCATATGGAAAAACAATAACATTGGAGTTGAATAAGCGATGCCTCTATCAAAATCTGACCACAATCATACATTTAGTTTTCTGGCTATCTTAATTTTTTATTTTTCTTTACTGCCTCTCGCTAATGCCAATGTAAGACTGGACTCGGCAGTTGAAGGCAAAGTGGTACAGATACAGGGAAAAGTTCAGATCCATCAAGCGCTCAGTAACAAGTGGATCAATGCCTCAGCGGGCAGTTTTTTACATGCCGGTGATACCATCAGAACGAGAGCCAATGGCAAAGCCAGTCTGTTGATGTCCGACGAAACAATCATGCAGCTTGATCGAAGCTCTCAGATGCAAATTACGCATGTAGTCAAAAATGCCGGCTGGTTTGGAAAATCAGTTATTGCCCAAAGTATAAAAAAAGCATCACGTTCTGTCTTTAGTCTAATCTCAGGCAAGCTTTGGGCCAGAAATAAAAACAAAAGTGTCCGCGCTAGCTTCAAAACCACCACAGCGACAATTGGTATTCGTGGCACAGAACTCGTCATTGAAGCCAAAAAGGATGGTTCAGTAGTTTCAACAGTGCTTGAAGGCAGGGTAGAGGCAGAAAATAAATTTGGCACAGTGGTAGCTGAAGCGGGAAACCAGATCAATATTCAACCTGGCCAGGCACCGCAAAGATCCATTTTATTGAATCCGGATAATGCGGTGCAGTGGACCATTGTAATGCCACCACTAATTAATGTCGATGAACTATCTACAGCCTCAGTTTCGAGCGAAATAAAACAACTATTAAAGCAGGAAGATTACGCTGCCGCTTCCCAAATGATTTCGCAACAAATACAGCGATCCCCAAAAGATTCTTCATTACAGTTACTCGATGCAGCACTTGATATTTTTAATGGACAGCCTCTGACTGCGCACAAAAAACTAACTCGCTTGAAAATAAACATGCCAGAAAACGCATTACTTCTACGGTCACTAGCTACCGCCAGCCTAATGACTGGAGATAAAGATACTGCTAAAGAAGCTGCTGAAAAAGTAGTTAAACTAGAACCAAATAATTCGGCCAGCCATGTAGTGTTAGCCTATGTACAACAATCTCGTTTTGAACTGGATGAGGCGATGCGCTCTGTAAATTCAGCATTACGCATCGATTCAAATAATACTCTTGCATCTGTGATACTTGCCCAGCTTCAATTTGGCAGCGGTTATAGCCAGCAGGCTATGAACACTTTGTTGACAGCACAAAAAAAAGATCCGACAAACTCAATAATAAATAATTTAGCCGGATTTATTCTACTGTCTCTGCATAAACTAGACGATGCCAGAAATGCTTTCAATATTGCATTGGAAAATGATTCTGGCATGGCAGAATCTCATATGGGTCTGGGCATCCTTGATATGCGAGAAGGTAAGACAGATCGTGCACTGGAAGAAATTACCAGCGCGGTAGCTCTCGATCCACAACGCTCACTTTTCCTCAGTTACTGGGGAAAGATGCTGTATCAGGTAAAACGTTACGACAAGGCACTCGACATGTTTGATCATGCCGCCTTACTGGATAAAAAAGATCCAACACCTGTATTTTATAAGTCTATCGTTTTACGTGACTTGAATCGCTCAGGTGAGGCCATAGAAGCACTCAATAAAGCTGTTGAACTAAATGATAACCGCGCAGTTTATCGATCACGTTTTTTACTTGATAAGGATCTCGCTGTACGTAATGTCGACCTTTCTATTTTATATGGAAAGTTAGGTTTATCTCGTATTGCTGAAAAGAAAGCCGTTGCCGCTATCAAGTCTGATTACACAAACTACAGTGCGCATTTATTTTATGCAGGGGTACTGGGTAGTCAGGATGATCGTTCTTATCCTGCTGGATCTGAAGCGTTACTCGCAAGAATGTTACAGCCTGCTAATGTAAACACCTTCAATTCGTTTAATGACTATACCTCGTTTTTTGAGCAGCCTGATATTGGTGGTCTAATAACTGCAAGAGCGGGCAACTTCGGTACGGCCGGCGGTGAACTTATTATTTATGGTTCTGCACCTGACAGTAATTTTGCCTATAACCTTGGTGTTTTTAGTGACGCTACCGATGGCTGGCGTGAAACCAACTCTGAAGAAACCACGGCCGCTGCATTCATAGGAAAATGGCAACCATCGGAAGAAAATGGCTTATTAATTTCCGCCTTATTTTCTGAATTTCAACAGATGGATAGAGCAGATCAACGCTATGAGTTTGATAATTTGTCATCACCAGAAGATGAATTAAATCTGAATCTTGCTGCGATTGAGCTTGGCTACAGTCATCAGTTTTCTCCCAGTAGTAATTTATTACTATATGGAACTTATCAGAACAATACAGGTGATTTTATAAGTACAACAAATTCAACCCTTACTGTTCCACCAGCTTTATATTTGGATGATACAAGTACGGCAGAATTCGAACGGCCTTATTACCAATTACAACTGCAATATATGAACAAGGTAAATAACCATCAGTTTATTGCAGGACTTCTAAGTTTTTCAGGTAACAACATGCAGGAAAATTTTGTCATTGGTGCTAATGCCGTTGATAGAGGAGGAGAAGTACCCATTATTTTAGATCCTTTATTATCTTTTGATAATCCAATGCCTGCATTTGACTTAGATATCACTTTCTTAAGCGCCTACATGCAGGATAGCTGGCAGGTGAGTGAAGACTTCATGATTGAAGCCGCCGTTTATTTTGACAAAATGGAAAATGCTGACGCTTTTTCAGGTACAAGCTGGGACATTCAAGAAGTTGGTCCTCGACTTGGTTTCATCTGGGGCGCCAGTGAAAACAATACAATCCGACTGTCAGCTTTTAAATACATTTTACCCTTCGTTACTTCCAGACTTGATCCTGTTGATATAGCAGGTGTTCCCATCTTTAGAAATACCGAAGAAGGTGCCATTATCCAGGAAGTGGATCTTATCTGGGAGTACGACACAGATAATGGTCTATTCTCGATCGGTGCATTCAATCTCGATAAAGAAACTCCGTCTGATACCGTGAGCATCGAAGGCAGCATCAGTGGCGCAGAAGTAAGCTACGAAACACTGGTAACTAAAACCATTGGAGTCAGCGCTAGTTATAGATACTCTGAAATCGAAGATTTATCCAACTCCACACTAGATCGTAATGATCAATTATTCATCATCGCTATACGCAATCAACAGGCCAATGGTCTTTCAATGGGGCTTAAAGATACTTATAGAAATATGGATTTCATAGATGGTCGTGAATCACCATATATCCGCATTCTGGATGCAGACATTGGCTATGAGTTTGATGACAAAGCCGGCAAAGTGTCTCTCGAAATAAAAAATATTATGGATGCAGAATTTAACTGGCTGACTGATCGCTTTGTTTTTGCAGGGCGAAATCCTGCTCGTGAATTCTTATTATCAGCGACAGTTAACTTTTAATAGTTCTCAGCTAATCATTCTGTCGTCCAATAAATTTTTCGGCGTATTTTCAACATATACACCAAGATATCTGGCTGACTGTTCCAGAAATTTCATTCTGATGACATCATCAAAATTAACCCGGTGCTTTAAATTTTCTATTTGAGTTTGTATTAATTCCAGGCCGAGTTCTGATTGTTGATTTTTAGCTTTCATCTTATTCCCCGTATCACTGTGATTGTTTCAATACACCTTACACATCAAACGTAAAAAATTGGGTTATAACCAATACCTGACTAATTTACTAGGTTTTTACAGTATAGCCATATTCGCAAGAGATAAAACATGATTTTTATACTGATTAGTCAGTAATGAACATAACGATTGATATAAAATCACTGCCATCAGTTGATCAGTCAAATACTAAGACGGAATACAAAACATGGCTTCAGGCTCTAAAAAAGTGATTTACGCCGCACTGGTGGGCAATGCATTAATTTCAATCACCAAGTTTGTCGCTGCGGTGTTTACCGGAAGCTCAGCAATGTTATCTGAGGGTATTCACTCACTGGTGGATACCGGTAATCAATTCTTGTTGCTGCACGGACTCAAGCAGGCCAAAAAACCTGCAGATGCAAACTTTCCTTTTGGTCATGGAAAGGAGATTTATTTCTGGAGTTTCATCGTAGCGATTCTGATTTTTGCTCTTGGTGGTGGCATCTCCATTTATGAAGGCATCAGTCATATCAGACATCCCGAGCCAATAAGCAATCCGATAATCAACTACGTTGTGCTGGGTCTGGCCTTGCTGTTTGAAGGTGCTGCCTGGTTATTTGCATTTCGCGAATTCAAGCAGGTTAAAGGTAAATGGGGTTATCTGGAAGCAATTCAACGCGCCAAAGACCCCTCGGTCTTCGTCGTCTTGTTTGAGGATTCTGCCGCTATGCTAGGTCTGCTCGTGGCCTTCGCTGGTATCTGGCTCAGCCAGACAACGGGCATTTTGTATTTCGATGGCGCCGCCTCAGTCATTATTGGTTTAATTCTAATAGGCACTTCGATGTGGCTGGCCTATGAAACCAAGAGTTTGTTGATTGGCGAAAGCGCAGAAACCAATGTAATCAATGACATACGTCAAACTATTGAAGTTAATTCACTAGTAGAATGTGTCAATGAAGTATTAACTATGCACATGGGACCGGACTTTATTCTGGCCAACATCAGTGTGGATTTCCGTGATAGCAGCACCGCTGGCGAACTGGAATCTGCCATTGCTGAAATTGATCGAAATATTAAAGCAGCACATCCCCAGATTAAGCGGATATTTATTGAAGCGGAGAAGTGCAGCTCGAAACCTGTTTAAGCCAGGTTGAGCAGGTGCTAATTCTTTCGCAGCTACACAAACAAAGACTTATGCTGCCGCACCAAACCAGAAGCTTTCATCTTTC
>JAOUKV010000005.1 GCA_029882355.1 Gammaproteobacteria bacterium
ACTTGCGACGCGGTGTCTGAGTTGCACCAGTATCATCCCAGGGTAAATTCGCCAGTTGTTCATAATAGTGATAGCGGTGCAATACATCCTGTTGTGACTCTTCTAAAAGTTTTTCTGCAACATCCGGGTGCGTACGCCAGAGCATGTTAAAACGCACTTCGGTTTCAACAAATTCACGATACGGAATTGATGGAGCCTTACTATCTAGATGCAAAGGGTTAATCCCCTGCTCCGCATTATCCGGGTTGTATCTGAACAAAGGCCAGTGACCACTATCAACGGCCAGCTGTTGTTGTTTGTGGTTATCTTTCAAATCTATACCGTGGGCGATACAGGGCGAATAAGCAATGATTAACGATGGCCCGGGATAGGCTTCGGCTTCATTAAAGGCATGTATGGTTTGAATATCTTTGGCACCATAGGCAACGTGTGCCACGTAAACATTTTCATAGTCCATGGCCAATAGAGCGAGATCTTTTTTGGGTGATGGTTTACCACCTGCAGAAAATTTGGCGACGGCTCCGCGTGGTGTGGCCTTTGATGTTTGCCCGCCGGTATTTGAATAGACTTCAGTATCCAGCACCAGTATGTTTACATCACGCCCGGATGCCATAACATGATCCAGGCCACCATAACCAATATCATAAGCCCAGCCATCACCGCCGATAATCCAGACACTTTTGCGTGATAGGTTTTCAGCCAGTGTGTCGAGTTCACGAGCTTCAGGTTTATCGATAGCAATTAGTTTTTCTTTTAAAGTTTTTATTCGTTCACGTTGCTGTTGAATACCTTCTTCCGTGGTTTCATCGGCGGATAAAATTCCATCGACCAGTGCTTCGCCCAGTTCTGATTTTAGTTGTTGCAATAATTCCGTCGCATACTGTTTTTGCTTATTAATCGCCAGACGCATACCAAGACCAAACTCAGCATTATCTTCGAATAAAGAATTTGACCAGGCCGGGCCCCTGCCCTGTGCGTTTTTTGCCCACGGCGTGGTCGGCAGGTTGCCACCGTAAATTGATGAGCAGCCAGTGGCATTGGCCACCACCATACGATCACCAAACAACTGGCTGGCCAGTTTGATATAAGGGGTTTCACCACAGCCTTCACAGGCACCGGAAAATTCGAACAAAGGTTGTAGAATCATCGCACCCTTGATGGTATTACTTTTAATCAGTATGCGATCATATTCGGGTAAGTCCAGAAAATATTCCCAGTTTAGCTTTTCCTGCTCACGTAAAGCTTGGGTATAAGCAACCATGTTTAAGGCTTTATGGCTGACATTGCTCTTGTCATGTATCGGGCATATGTCGGCGCATAAACCACAACCGGTGCAATCCTCTGGCGATATCTGATAACTCATACGCAGGTCCTGTGCGAAGTCCTTGCCTTTAATTGGCATCGACTTAAAACTTTCTGGTGCGCTGTTAATTAAATTTTCGTCGTAGACTTTAGAGCGTATCACTCCGTGCGGGCAAACCAGTGGACACTTGCCACATTGAGTGCAGAGGTTTTCATCCAGAACAGGGATTTCCAGGGCCAGATTTCGTTTTTCATAAGCCGCCGTGCCAGTAGGATAACTACCATCGGCAGGAAATAGACTGACCGGAATCTGATCACCACGACCGGCAATAATCTCACCCGTTACATTTTTAATAAAATCAGGTGCTGTCTGTGCAATCTTATTCTGTAATGTTAATTGGGTATTTGCTTTGCCTGGCACATCAACTTCGTATAAATTCGCCAGCGTTTCATCAATCGCCTTAAAGTTAAAATCGATCAGACGTTTGCCTTTTTTACCATAGGTTTTTTCAACCGCCTGCTTGATCGATGCAATCGCCTGTTCTTTGGGCAATATGCCGGAAATCGAAAAGAAACAGGTTTGCATGATGGTGTTGATGCGTTTATCCATGCCGGTGGCATCAGCAACTTTGTAAGCGTCGATAACATAGAGTTTGATGTGTTTATCAATAATTTGCTGCTGCATATTCTGCGGCAAGGTTTGCCAGACTTCATCTGCTACGGCTGATGTGTTTAATAAAAAGATCGCATTATCAGCCGCCTTATCCAACATGGGGTAACGTTCAAGAAAAATCGGCTGGTGGCAGGCAATAAAATTGGCATCCCCGTCACCGATTAAATAAGTGGAGCGAATCGGCTGATCACCAAAGCGTAAATGTGAAACGGTGACCGCGCCGGCTTTTTTTGAATCGTAAACAAAATAACCCTGGACGAATTTATCGGTGCTTTCGCCAATAATTTTTATACTATTTTTATTGGCGCTGACGGTGCCATCACTGCCAAGACCATAAAATAACGCCTGAAAAGTTTGTTCGTGCGCATCGGTACGAAAATGCTCATCCCATTCCAGACTGCTGTTGCTCACATCATCGAGAATACCGACAGTAAAGTTATTTTTAGGTGCTGCTGAGGCCAGCTCATCAAACACGGACTTGATCATAGCCGGGTTAAATTCTTTCGAAGATAAACCATAGCGACCTCCGATCACTATTGGCATGGTTTTAAACTTACCTTTTGCAGCACAGCAATGTTGAGCAATCGTGGCGATCACATCTTTGTACAGTGGTTCACCCTCAGAGCCCGGTTCTTTGGTGCGATCTAACACGGCAATTTTATTCACACTGGCGGGTATAGCGGCAATCAGTGCAGCGCTATCCAGCGGTCTGAATAAACGAACTTTAATCAGTCCCACTTTTTCACCCTGTGAACATAAATAATCAACCGTTTCGTGCGCCGTTTCAGCGCCCGAGCCCATTAATAGGATGACGCGCTCGGCATCCTCTGCGCCCACATAATCGAATAACTGGTATTGCCGTCCTGTTTGGTCAGCAAACCTGTCCATGATCTTCTGCATGATGTCAGGCATTGCCTGATAATAGGGATTAACCGATTCCCTGGCCTGAAAAAACACATCCGGATTCTGCGAACTACCACGTAACACAGGATGTTCTGGAGAAAGTGCACGCTGTCGATGTTCGTTGATAAATTTTTGATTGATGAGCTGCTTCATGACAGATTTTTCAATCGAAGCAACTTTGGCAATTTCATGAGAGGTCCTGAAACCATCGAAGAAATGCACAATGGGTATTCGTGACTCCAGTGTGGCCGCCTGCGCGATCAATGCCATGTCCATGACTTCCTGCGGTGAATTTGCTGCCAGAAAAGCAAAGCCGGTTGAACGTGCTGCCATCACGTCACTGTGATCACCGAAAATAGAAAGTGCCTGAGCGGCAACCGAACGCGCCGCAACGTGGAAGACCGCAGGTGTTAGTTCACCGGCAATTTTGAACATATTAGGGACCATCAATAGCAATCCCTGTGAGGCAGTGAAAGTAGTAGTAAGTGCGCCGGTCTGTAAGGCACCATGAATGGCACCGGCAGCACCACCTTCACTTTGCATTTCAATAATGTCGGGCACCGTACCCCAGAGATTGGGCTGTTGACGCGATGACCATTCATCCGCCCACTCCCCCATCGGCGAAGCGGGGGTGATTGGATAAATGGCAATCACTTCATTAGTGAGATGGGCAACGGTGGCCGCCGCCTGATTGCCGTCAATGGTTACAGTTTTGTCTTTTGACATTACCAGCCACCCTATGTGATATTTTATAAAACCATTTAAAAATATACGACCTGACCGGAGCTTTCAGGTATAAGTTTCACTATCTATATTGATTACACCAACATCAATGCGTGAGAAATTTTGGTAAATGCTTGCGTATATCCTCCGGACTGTGATGTGTCAGATTTTTATCGAGCTCAAACACTATCAGCGCTTTCGTTTGACTCGATAAATGTGCCCGTAACTCACCCAGAAACGCCGGTTCAGCAACAAGCAGTAGATTGGATAACTTGTTTGCAGTGCGTGCATCATCGAGATGATCTGCAAGACGTTTTGCAAATTCAGCAAGTTCATGTTTTTTCGGATCAGTTTTAGCCTCATAGGCATGACCGCCAGAGCCTCCGGCGCCGGCATCCTTTCCGGGCAGATCGCTGGTTACATCCCGGTCGTGCAGCCTGCCTTCAGGGTGCGCCATGGTCTCGATTTCGAGTAATGGTGAATGGGCAGAATCAGTCGTAAATATACGAGCGCGTGTGCTGTCAGCAACAACAATCATAAACGGTGTCATAATCTGTCTCCTCTTCCTATGGATATGTTAATAAGTACCACCAAAGCATATAAATATCATGATACTTATCAATAAATGAACTAGTTTATTATATGTGCGCAGTAACTAAGATTCCACTTCATCCAGACATGGGAATATCATTTCATGATTACTGTTAATAAGCTCGTCGATAAAATCATAAACTATGTGAGTTTGTTGTAAAATTATCCAGTCAGAGCACTACTGGTTCATCATATGAGTGACACCGATAATTTTTCTGAGGAACACAATCAAACACGAGGTGAAAAGCCGCGTGCAGAGGATGTATTGCTGACGTCAGCCCATACATCATCTGTTGATGAAATTCTAGCTGTTCACCAGTCAACACATCATGGCCTTACCCAGACTGAAGCTTCTTCACGTCTAGAGAAGAACGGCCCAAATAGTCTGCCTGAAGCAAAGCCTTCTGGTATTGGCATTGTTTTTCTTCATCAATTCGCAAGCCCGCTGATCTATGTACTTATTGTTGCTGCGATTTTGTCCGTGGCAATTGAAGAATGGTCTGATGCGGGTTTCATCACCGCGGTTTTGTTGATCAACGGCATTATCGGAACCATTCAGGAATATTCTGCGCAACGCGCCGCCACAGCACTTCGCAATCTCGTTAGCACCCGCTGCCTGGTTCTACGCGATGGTGATAGTTATGAGATCGATGCTGCAGATCTGGTTACTGGCGATATTATATTGCTCGAATCCGGCGATAAAATTCCCGCTGATGTGCGCCTGCTTGCCAGCAATGATCTGGAAGTGGATGAATCACTACTCACGGGAGAGTCTACTGCGGTACTAAAAGATGCCAATTTGGTTCTTGAAATCGAGACGACACTGGCTGATCGACGCAACATGTTATTTGCCGGATCATTAGTGCAACGCGGTCGAGGTCGAGGAATAGTGGTGAGTACCGCACTGGACACAGAACTGGGTCATATCGCAGCATCAGTACTCAACAAGCCCGCAACTAAAGCGCCCCTGATGATACGGATGGAACGTTTTACCCATCGTGTAGCAATCATCGTTGCAGTGGCGGCCATAATTATGGCGATGATTTCCCTGTCTCGTGGCATGCCGATGACTGATATTTTCCTGCTTGCGGTTGCGCTGGCCGTGTCAGCTATACCCGAAGGTCTTCCCGTAGCATTGACGGTGGCGCTGGCCATCGGTATGCGCAGAATGGCGCGGCGTAATGTCATTATTCGAAAATTAATCGCTGTCGAATCACTGGGCTCCTGTACCTTCATCGCCACGGATAAAACCGGCACGCTGACTGTCAATCAGTTGACGGTTCGTCGTATCGCCTTCCCTGCCCTTGGGCTATGGAATGTCACTGGCGCTAGCACAGAGCCTGAAGGCGATATTATTGCGCTGCATGAACCCTCTGCGGAAGGTGAAAAAGCGCTATTAGAACATCTCTGCCAGACAGCGGTGTTAGCCAATGAAGGGTTTCTCAGTCATCGTGACAATGGCTGGGTGCATCACGGTGATGCGGTTGATATCGCTTTGCTGGTAATGGCGCATAAGATCGGCATCACCAAAGCTGAGACCGTCAATGCCTGCCCTGAAATTGAAACCATTCCTTTCGAGTCAGAGCACCTGTTCTGTGCCAGTCTCAATAAAGTGGGAGCAACACAATGTGCTTTTGTTAAAGGTGCATTAGAGCGGTTGTTGCCGATGTGTAACCGCATGGCGAGTATACAGGGTGATGTAGATCTGAATCATCAGTTGCTCGAAGAACAGGCGCGAGAACTGGCGAGTCAGGGTTATCGAGTGATTGCCCTGGCCAGCGGCGAAACCGAACTGAGAGCTGGTGAGATTTTTTCTGAGGAACACTTGAACGAGCTGGCGCTGATCGGACTGATTGGCATGATCGACCCACTACGTCCCGAAGCAAAAGATGCGATTGCACGATGTCAAAAAGCAGGCATCGAAGTCGCTATGATTACTGGTGATCATCCAGTGACAGCAATGGCGATTGCTAAAGAGCTTGATCTTATAAGGCACAGTGACCAGATTATTACCGGCCCCGAACTTAAACATTTTGCAGAGGACGGCAAGCTGGACGAATTGATCCGGGAAGTGCGTGTTTTTGCCCGGGTCGAACCACAGCAAAAACTGGATATAGTTCAATCGTTACAACGTCTCGGTCACTTTGTCGCAGTCAGCGGTGATGGTGCCAATGACGCACCGGCATTACGCGCCGCGCATGTTGGTATTGCCATGGGCAAGAGTGGCACCGATGTGGCGCGAGAAACTGCCGACCTTATTATTACCGATGACAATTTTTCATCCATCGTTGCGGGCGTTGAAGAAGGCCGCATCGCTTACTCGAATGTTCGCAAGGTTATTTTTTTGCTGATTTCTACCGGTATGGCTGAGCTGGTGTTATTTGCGCTGGCGTTACTAACCGCACTGCCCCTTCCGCTGCTCGCGGTGCATTTGCTCTGGTTGAATTTAGTCACCAATGGTATTCAGGATGTAGCGTTAGCCTTCGAGCCAGGTGAAGGCCATGAATTGAATCGTCCGCCACGATCGCCGAAAGATCCTATTTTTAATCGCATAATGATAGAGCGTGTTGTCATCTCTGCAGTGTTGATTGGTGTTGTTGCCTTTTTCCTCTTCCAGTATTTATTAGGCCAGGGTTATAACGTGGACGAGGCACGTAACGGCACGCTGTTGTTAATGGTGCTGTTCGAAAACATACATGTATTTAACTGTCGGTCAGAAACAAGTTCGGTGTTCCAGCATAATCCAATGGGCAATCGCATACTCCTGTTCGGCACGGTGGCTGCACAACTCATTCATATCGGTGCCATGTACACACCATGGATCAGAGATGTACTACACATTCAGCCTGTCTCAATGGAACAATGGCTGCAACTACTGGGCCTGGCTTTGACTGTTTTAATAGTGATGGAGCTGCACAAGTTTGTACGTCGGATAAAAATCATTAAAGTAAACTTTTAATGTTCTGCCTACAGCTCAATAGCGCCTACAATAAAACGTTCTGTTCCACCGACCGAAATAGAATTAAAAGGATAACAGGTTGAAAGAACCAGATCATAGTTAACATTATCTGCATCAATCAAATACATCCGGCTATCGACAATGCCGATATCTTTAACCTTATATTGCTTATTTGATACAGGTGTTTTTATAAATATCGCATCATTAATGTTGATGCTTTTTAACTTATTAAAATGTGTATCACGGTGACCACTGATGAGTTTAACGCCGTTATTATCCAGTGCTGCACCCGCATACGAAAGCCCCGGACCGAAGGCCAGACTTGACCCGCTATCACCGGATAAAACAATCTCACTCAGGCCTATCGATGGAATCGACAGCGCAGCGACAGGCCAGGTATCCGCCCACGACCAGGGTTTATTTATCTTATTGGTGACCAGGGTCTTCTGCCATGCATTGTTGATTAAAAACGTTGCCGCATAGGCTTTACTGTATATCCATGAAGCGCTGACAAAATGCCACAGACCTAAAGAGACAGTAACGAGCACGACGGGCGTTTTAAAAACCTGAGGATTAATCATCTGCCAAACCTCAGGCGACGTAATATCATGGCAAGGCCAATAAATATCATCGCGAACAAAATATGTCTGAACAATTCAGTGCCTGTTTGCGGCAAGTTAATCTGTTGTGATGATATGACTTTGTTTTTATCTGAACGAGTCCAGCCGTAGGGTAGATTATTTTTAATACGTTCGGAATGAAGCGAACCGCTCTGATTAACCGGCGTAACATCAACAGCCACCAGGCTGGTATATTTGCTCACCAGATGATGTTTGATTGACTCTTCAATGATTTGCATTTTTAAATGCTCTTTAAAATTACCCTCTCTCTCGTCATAATGCGCCTGTGTTAATGCCGCGATCTTTTCACGTGCCCATGCAACTCTAACACCGCCGTTATCAGACCCTGCGTTTAATAATACTTTATGCTGCCACGGCCTCTTTCCGATATTGCCTTTTAGCGTTATTGTATTGAGTAGATTTTTTCCGCGCAATAATACGGTTACCGGTTCGCCAATATATAGGTCGGGTATAGGCTGGTGATACGTTTCAATATCATCACCGAATACCGTCAGGTTTATATCGGTCAGAGCAGGCGTCTCCAGTTTTCTAAACAAAGCCTCTGTCTTTTTACCTACTTCACGAGCATTGCTGATAAAAGTAAAAGTTCCCCGCCCTGCTTTCGCCGCTTTTTTCATAAAGAAGCTATTGGGCGCAGAACCAATGCCGACAGTAAATAATCGGTTGTCGCCGAGATTGGCATTGATAAAAGCAAACAGGTCTCGCTCATTGCTCACATTTCCGTCTGTAATAAAAATAATCTGATGCAGGAATTCGGACTCAGCCCGCAAGCCTAATGCCAACTTCAGTGCTGGCAGCATTTCAGTACCACCATTGGCCGTCAGTGAATCAATAAATTGTTTGGCAGTGTTCAGGTTTTCATTGCTGGCGAAACGAGATTCAAAAAAAATCTTTTTAGCGACATTATTAAACCAGATGATATTAAATTTATCTGAGGCATTGAGTCTATCCAGGGCTAAATTCAAAGCTAACTTTGCCTGTTCAATAGAAGCGCCAGACATAGAGCCCGATACATCCAGTATAAAAACAACGTCTCTTGGTATATCAAGCTGGTTATACAGATCATTTTTTGGCGGGTAGACAGTAACCAGGCTATATTCATAGCCGTCATGTTTTTGATTGAATACGGCGGCTTTGGGTAACTGTCCTAACTCTGGTGTCCAGCTTAATAAAAAATCACGGTCTGCTGGTACATGCTCATCCTGTAAGCTAATTACATAACGGTTATCAAGTTGTGGGTTTATAGAAACTTCATGACTGATACTGACAATATTAGCAACCGATATCCCCGTATCAAGATCAACAGTGATTGAAGTTTGATTAAGCGTTCTCGATGTTTCTGATGAGAGTGTATAAACCCCGGTATCATATTGAGGATTGTCCATACCTTCTTTAGACGGCGTGATATAACGTTCTCCAACAACTAATGGAAAGCGCAAAGAGTACTGACCATCACGATATTGCAATGTTTGTTGATACTCAATTTCAACAACCATTTCAGCGCCTGGTGCGATATTTGCCAATTTGGTGGTAAATATATTAGGTCGTTGTTGTTCGACTAAGCCTGTCCTTTGGCCAAGTCGTTTGGCTGTTTCATAAGTTTTCCTGGCCTGTTCTTTCTCCTGAATCAAGCCTTCAATAACCCGACCATCTATAATGAGTTTAAATCGGTCAACTGCAGCATTCTCAGGTAACGGAAACACGTACAACCCCTCAGCCCATAAACTACTGGTATTTCTAAACTGCTGTTTAACCGTTGCTCGTGCAATCATGCCGCTAACATTGATGTTTACCTTAGATTCTAATTGCAGAGCTTCAATATAAACGCCATCACTGGGCAACAACCACACCGAACCACGCGTCGCTTTGCTTAGATCAGGCTGCTTAGCCGGTACTTCCTCACCGCCGTAAACATTATTAGCCATAAGAAAAAACACAACAAATACAATAATTGTCACCAGTATACGAATGAAAATTATTTTAAATCTCTTTGGTTTGTTATAAGTGTAGAAAAAATCTTTTTTATGTCTCATGGCACTCTCCGCTTACATTTCAGACGAGTTATATTTGTCGATCCTTTGCTGCCTGAATCTGTGGCCCACAGCTATCACTTTGTCTTTGGACATAACCAGATAAGCGTCCATCATGTCATCGAGTCTTCTGATAACGATATGTCCGACTTCAGAGCATAAGTTACGTTTGCTTTGTTTATCAAAGTAGATCACTGTTGTACCGTTCATACCGGTAATTCTGTGACCAAAGTTACGTAGCCAATTAATAATGATCGGGGGAATAGCTCGCTGTTTATGATTAATTTTTTTCTGATGTGTCATATTCATGTTAAATCCCTACCTAATTAGTACAATGTTAAAAAGCCCCGGCTCTCGAATACTCTGAGAGCCGGGTAAACGATTAAAAAGAAGAACTACCCGTGTTGGTTGCTACACTGTTCATTGAGTTTGATGGCGTTGTTTCAAAACTAACGACAACACGGCGGTCAAACATATAAGCGCCAAGATCACCCGCTGCTGAAATAAAATTCTTTTCGCCATATGCATTAACATTGATACGACTATCATCTATACCCTGATTGACAAAATACTCACGAACCGATTCAAGTCGTGCAACCGACAATTGATGGTTGTCGGCTTCATTTCCCTGCCTGTCTGAATAACCATCCAGAATCAATTGAAGATCAGGCATTTCACTGAGCAAATGCGAAATAACAGAAAGTTGTTGTGTATAAAACTTTTCGACATCAACACTGCCTGCCTTGAAATAAACATCCATACTCAAATCATTGCTGATGATTTCCTGTATAGGGTTGATATCTTCTGGCAATTCTGTGTTACCGGATGAAGCAAGCATCACATTATCTAAACGGTCATCCTGTTTCGATGATTCAATCATTTCGTTCAACATAGATTCCGTTTCAGCCAAATGATCAACTCCCTCAACTTCTGATTCTGAGCCTGAACGACCAGCTAAAGCACCAACAATGCCACCCACAATAAGACCCGCTGGTCCAGCTAACAAAGCACCGCTAACTGCACCGATACTAATAGCGGTCACCTGTTTTTTATTAGTGGATATGTTTCCGTTTTCCTGATCTGCCATAACCTGACCTGAGCCGGTTGCGATGATTGAAGCGATTGCAATTGATATAATTTTCTTTTTCATGTTTATCTCCTGGTTTAAAGTCTGGCTGCTCACAAAAGATGAGATCGCCGCGTTACGGTTGTTATTAGAACAACAGGCGTTATTTCAATCTTTGGCAGTGCATGGAAAGAAAATGGACAAATTATGGAGATACAGATAAAGCACTCCACAATCTTCATAAAGTAAGGTAGATTGCAGTCATGGAAGAAAAAACGATTGCAATAGTTGAAGACGACACCAATCAGCGTCAGCATTATGCTGAAGCGCTACGTAACTGCGGTTATCAGGTGTTTGAATATTCTGAGCGCGCAACTGCGCTTGAAGCGTTTCAACAGGCTCTGCCTGATCTGGCGATTCTCGACATCATGCTCGGTGAAGACGTCGGTGGCGGTTTTGAAATATGCCGTTATCTTAAAGACAAAGATTCACAGTTCCCAATCATCTTTCTCACCAGTCGCGGTGATGAGCTAGATAAAATCTATGGACTACAACTAGGTGCCTGGGATTATCAGACCAAACCGGTGTCGCTGGAATTCCTGATCACCAGAATCAAATCGTTATTTCAGATCAAGGACAATACTTCTTCGAAAAAACACACGGCCAATATAAAAATGATTGGTGATATCAGCATTGATGAAGCCAGCATGACAATTCAATGGAAAAATTCCCCGATTAATTTAACGCCAACAGAGTTTGATATTCTTCATGCCATTTTAAAAACACCCGAAGGCGTGAGCATCGAAGATTTGATCAACGCAACACGCCAGGGCGTGGTCGAAGATAACACCATCAATACCCACATCCTTCACATAAGAAAGAAATTCAAAAAAGTCGACGCTGAGTTTAAATGCATTAAAACACGCTACGGTTTTGGTTACGGTTGGCTATGTTAAGCGGCCATAAAAAAATTCGGCGACGGCTTTCACTCAGTTTGCAAATCATTGCTTTTAGCGCCGTATTCCTGATGGCGCTACCCTGGCTGGGTAATCGTTACATGAATGAAATGAAAGAATTTCTAGTTCAGGGACAGGGCGACGCGCAGTTATTAGCCGCACAGGCCATTGCCACTGTGCTGCATAATCGATCCGACCTGTTCAATGTTTCAAACGTGCCCAGTGATTCACTAATCGAAGCCAGCTCGCTTTATGTTTATCCACTGGATCAACGAATCGTGCTCGATGGTTTCGGCAGCGACTGGAATTTACTGCTCTCACAAAAAAGAGAATTCGGAGCAGAAAGTCTGGTTTATGATCGAACCGCCGGTTCAGTTCCCGCCGCCACCTTTGGTTTATTACTGGGCGCCTACAACAAACATTTATACGGTCTGGTTAGTGTCAATGACGCCAGCCTGGTTTATCGACACCCACAATACACCCGACTCGACAGCAGCGATCAGATACGCATCGAGTTAGTTGATAAAAATGCTGAGACTAAAAGATACGTAATTATTACCGAGGCCCCTGGTACCGCCAGCGTTTATGCCATGTCCGATGACTGGGCGAAACCTGTCACTGGTCAGCCTGTTTATAAATTGAATGCCATCTGGCGTGTAACTGAAAAGGGCTATGATGTCGAATTCCGTTTTCCTCTCGACTGGCTGAGCGACGATCAGCATTTGATGATCAGTGTTGCCGATGTCAATAGTGATACCGAACGAAACATTGATAGCGTGGTAGCCACCCTGCCCGATGATAATGCCGGTGCTTTAAATAAATTAATCATCCGCTCACCCGAACTTGACCGAATTATCAAAGGACTGGGTTATGCCGACGCCAACGTCTGCATCGTCGATCAATTCAGGCGTGTTCGTGCTGTCTTAGGCAGCAACGCACTTCAGAGCAAACTCTGCACACTCACTGATAAAGTCGCACCGGATCTTGTTGCCAAAGCCCTGCTCGGAAAAAGTGACGTAGTTAGAAGCAATTTAGAATCTGGTGAAACGCTGGTATTAGCCTCACACCCTATTTATCAGGATAAAGAAATTCACGGTGCTGTATTGGTAGAAAAAAATAGCGCCACCATTCTTTCCAAACAGGAGAATTCGCTCAATAAAATCATTTTCGCCACCACCATCGTTTTCATCATCGCCATTGTCGGGCTTTTGTTATTCAGTAGCCTGCTGGCCTATCGAATTAGAAATCTACAAAAAGAAGTCGCCACCGCCTTTGACCTGGATGGTCGTTTAATTAAAGAGACCATCAACGCAAGCAGCAATGCCAATGATGAAGTCGGCGAACTCTCACGTGGCTTCTCAATATTATTATCGCAATTAAAAAGTTACACCGGTTTTCTTGAAAGCGTACCCAGAACCTTGCGTCATGAAATATTAAATCCTCTCAATACCATCAGCATGGCATTACAAAAAATGAACGCCGACAATGCCTTCGATGAAAAACTCATCAAAAGTGCCAATACGGCCTCAAGACAACTCGAATTAATCGTACACAGTCTGACCGAGGCTGCGCACATTGAAGATGCTTTATCTCAGGATGAAAAAGAAAGCTTCGATCTCTCAGAATTATTAACCGAGTACGTCTCCAACATAAACCTGAAACATACTGATCAAACATTCACTTACACTGGCCCCGAATCAGGTATCAGCATTGAAGGCAATGATTTAAGAATCACCCAGCTACTCGACAAGATAAAAGATAATGCTATCGACTTTGCAGATAAAGACTCTGCAATTACATTTGAATTAACTAATAACTATAAAAATCAGGCCGTCCTTAGTATTTGCAACAAAGGTCCGTTAATACCGGAAGAAATAATAAACAACCTGTGCAGTGGCATCATCTCGCATCGACAGGGGGTAATCGGTGAGCCTCACCTTGGTATTGGTTTATACGTGGCTTCAAAAATCGCAAAATATCATAATGGCATGCTGAATATATTTAATGCCAATAACAACGATGGAGTTTGTGTCGTTATTGAATTACCTGTCGTTTTGAAATAAATCGGTTAAATTATATTTCTCGCTACTTTCTTAAAGGTCTTAAGTGCATCTGGAATTTCGATGTCCATAATCTGATCGGTGACCCACTTTTTATCCTTCTCACCCATGACTTCGGTGACGTGCTCGCCGCAGCGTCTTCGCATCTGAAAACCGGGCTCTTTATCATCGTAGGCAAAACCGGCGTATTCCGCCATCCGTTCATTAATCAATTGAATAAACTGGCCTTTATAGTCGACTTCTTTATCTTCGTTCACATCCCTACGGTTATCGAGCATGGTTTTGGCCAGATTCAACGCCAGCGCAGTAATCAGCTCACGACGCTCGTCTTCTGAATACTCTTTCTCAGAGGTCATACGATCGACTACATGCACAAAAAAGCCCAGCAGCTCGGCGACTACATCTAAACGCTGGTTATAAGTATCGGTCTGGAAGCCTTCATTTTCCAGATGCAGCACATTCGCACCGGCAATACGCCACAGATTAAAAGCCAGCACACTGCCAGTATCTTCAGCGGTACGTTCGCGACCTTTGTCATTCCACCTGCTTTTTACTCTAATTTTCACGATAATCTCTCATTAAATGCGGTATTACAAAACGCCCCATGCCGAACTCTATCTTAAACGCCCGTCCGGTGCGGCTTCAAGTCTCTGGGATGAATAGTATACTAATTTACTAAGGTATTAACTGAGCTATTGCAGGTTTATTGCATAATCTATTGATATTCACCTCACTAGCTACAACACTACCTTTACCTAGAAAAATATTGCAAGAGCAATACCAACACGGCACAATGAAACGATCATTAACTCCTGTTATTTTTAAAACAATGCAAACTGAGACCGGAAAAACCCCGCTGACCAGCATCCGCGAAGTCAAAGCAAATACTTTTATTTTTGAAAAAAAAGACGCGCTACCCAAAGATGTCTGCGCAGAAATGATTCGACGATTCGAAGCCAGCGAAGACGAACAGTACGAAGGCCGTGTTGGTCAAACTGTTGCTAAAGAAAACAGCATTAAACAAACCACGGATTTAGTCACCAGCGGCAAGGAAAAATGGAAAGACCTCGACCGTGAACTGTTTCGGTCATTGAGCACAGCAATACTGGAATTTCGCGAAACCTACCCCTTTTTCAAAGGCCCGTTCAAGGACATGGGCTACAATCTGCAACGTTATAAAGAAGGCGAGTTTTATCACTGGCACATCGACAGCGGCAGCCACGAATTCAGTCAACGTCAATTAGTTGCGCTCTGGTATCTCAATGACGTCGAAGGCCCCGGTGGTGAAACCGAATTTGCTTTGCAGGATATTAAAGTCACACCCGAAGCTGGCAAACTGGTTTTGTTTCCGCCGTTCTGGACGCATGAGCATAGGGCGGTGACTGTTGAGAAAGGCGTCAAATATATTGCGACCACGTGGGTCGTCTTTGCCTAACCGTAGGTCGGCAAGCCCTTGCCGACATGATCTTAAAAGCTTTCCCGTAATTAAACATTCGTCGGCATAGGCGTGCCGACCTACAAAAATCAAAGCATGCTGATAACAATCAAACAGCCCAGGTCTGAAAAAGAATTCGAGGATTACTACGAACTACGCTGGCGTATTCTGCGTGACCCCTGGCAACAGCCTAAAGGTTCTGAAAAAGATGAACTGGAAAATGAAAGCTTTCACGTCATGGCTTGCGATGAAAACAACAATGTTGCCGGTGTTGGACGATTGCATTTTAATAATGAAACAGAAGCACAGATTCGTTATATGGCAGTATCACCTGAACACATAGAACAAGGCATCGGCACATCAATGCTCGAAGCTCTGGAAGAAAAATCCAGACTGGAACACTGTAAAACTATCGTGCTGGATGCCAGAAAAAACGCCGTAGTTTTTTATCAAAAGAAAGGTTATGAATTGTTAGGAAAGAGTCATTTGTTGTTTGGTTCTATTCAGCATTATCGAATGCTAAAATTTATCCTGTAAACCCTAAACAAAAGAACAATAAAACCAATAAATGATGTAAAGAAAAAACTTGCTGAGCCTGAATCCGATGTTTCTGTATCAGCGGGAGTTGATGTTTGTATATCAGCGGGAGTTATTGTAATAGTGCCAGTCGTATTATTTGTATCATTTGTTCCCAATGTCACATCAAATATTGGTAACGGAATTCCTGTGCTCGTTGAAATGATATTACAAGAACTACTGGTATCTATAACAACTGTAGATGTGCTACCTGATAAAGTTAACGAGCCAGAAGCAGCAGTTGTTCCGCAACCTGTTGTTACATTAGGATCAGAACTAATAATATTCAATGTTGAATCCACAGCAAGACCTCCTTGAACATTAAAAAATAATCCAGAAATATTGAATATGGCTCCACCGGTAACTGTCGTCGTAGACAAAGTCACTGTTTCTGTTCCACCAACCGCTAAAACGTCAATAACACCATCCGTTGTTATTGTCACATTGGTATAATCTAGATTTCCACCCGTACCCAAGTCCAGCGAACCACCGGCACCAAATGCAAGTACTTCTCCAACTCCAAGTATGAGTGTATTGCCCTGAACGTAGGCGGTATTGGTTGCGACCGTATCAACCAGACCAGCATCACCAAAAGTAAACGTTAGTGATTCAACAGCGGTAATCGAACCACCAGAAGGAAAACTAATAGTAAGATTACAACTGCTATCACACAAATTCTCAGCAAAGGCCGAATTGGTGAATAAAAACAGGAAGATAAAACTGAACAATGATTTCATGGTGGCTCCGTGGCGATATCCATTATTGCCATATAGAAAATATGTTAACAAGTAAACACATGCCTATCAAGTCACTTCTATCACTAGACATAAATCAATATAGCTTGATATTGATGAATAAAAGACAATATAAACTCTATACTATTAAAATCCTGTAGCAGCTGTTTAATTAGGCATGAAATCGTGATCACAATGTACAAACTATTCCTGCTTTTATCAGCCCTGTTGATGACCAGTTCACAGAGTTATGCTAACAATCTTAACATCGCTGTCGCCAGTAACTTTTCCCGTACCTTACAATTACTGGCTAAAGACTTTGAATCAAAAACTAATCATCGAATTCTTATTAGTAGCGCATCCACTGGTAAGCTTTATACTCAAATCAACCACGGTGCACCGTTTGATATTTTTCTAGCGGCTGACGAACACAGGCCAAACCTGCTTGTTTCTGAAGGTAAAGCTACAGCAGAATTATCACAAACTTATGCGATTGGAAAACTGGTTTTAATTTCAAATATAAAATCGGAAAAAACTTGTCGTGATGTACTCGATAATTCTTCACTAAAACGCCTCGCTATCGCCAATCCAGCAACTGCACCTTATGGTTTGGCGGCAAAACAAACTCTCGAAAAACTTCAGCTTTGGCAAATACTCAAGCCCAAACTGGTGACGGGAGAAAATATTGCACAAAGCCTACAATTTGTCTCAACCGGTAATGCAACCGCTGGTTTTGTTGCACAATCTATGCTGATGCATGTCACTAAAGTAAATACCATCTGCAAATGGGAAGTGCCTGCGGAGATGCACGAACCCATCAAACAAAAAATGCTAGTATTAGCAAACGCATCGAATAAACCCGCAGTCAAAGCATTCTGGCAATACATGCAAAGCGATGAAGCAAAAACAATTATAAAAAATAGCGGCTATGATCTGCCTTAAATCATGAAGTGCACTGGATAATATAGAATCAAACCTATGGATTTATTTCCCGGCTTTGGCCCTCTACTTCTTACCGTAAAACTTGCAACTATCACGACGCTGATTTTGCTTATCATCGGCACACCCATCGCCTGGTGGTTGAGCACTACCCGCCTTCGAATTAAACCGCTCATAGAAACCATTGTGGCATTACCCATCGTATTGCCGCCTACTGTTATGGGCTTCTATCTGCTGATTTTATTAAGTCCACAGGGCACCGTCGGCAACTGGTGGTTAGAGATGACCGGTGAGACACTGACCTTCAATTTCACCGGACTGGTCATCGCTTCCGTTCTGTATAGTTTTCCTTTTGTAGTGCAACCCCTGCAAAGCGCTTTTGAAAGCGTGGGTCGCGATTTGATGGAGGCTGCGCATACGCTGGGCGCCAGACCACTGGACGCTTTTTTCAGCATTGCTATGCCTTTGGCAAAGCGCGGTTTTCTTACAGCTACCGTGCTTGGCTTTGCCCATACGCTAGGTGAGTTTGGTGTGGTACTGATGGTGGGTGGCAACATCCCAGGAGAAACTCGCGTGATCTCTATCGCGATTTACGATCATGTTGAAATGCTCGAATACGGTAAAGCCCATATGCTCTCGGCTATCCTGTTAGGCTTTGCTTTTCTGGCCATGCTGCTAATGTACACAGTTAACCATAAGCAGGCGTATAAACCATGAGTAACGCCGGTCACTGCTCAATAAAACTACAGCGTAAAGAATTTGCAATCGACGTTGAATTCAATATCCCCTCACGTGGCGTACTCGGAATATTTGGCCATTCTGGTTCGGGCAAAACTACATTATTAAGATGTCTTGCCGGACTGGAAAAACATACCCAGGGTCAGATTGAATTCAACGGGAAAACCTGGTTGAGCGATTCACATAGCCTATCCAGTCAGGCCAGAAATATAGGTTACATTTTTCAGGAAGATCGCCTGTTCCCACACCTAAGCGTACAGGACAATATTGAGTATGGCAGCAAACGCTGCACAGCAAACAAACCGATTTCGCTGGATAGCAAAGACCTGTTTGAACTTCTCAATATTGCTCATCTACTTAATAGAAAGCCTCAGAAATTATCCGGTGGTGAAAAACAACGCGTAGCACTGGCTCGTGCACTACTGAAAAATCCGCAGATAATGTTACTCGATGAACCCTTAGCTTCTCTTGATAAAAAACATAAACAGGAAATTCTGCCATTCCTAAGTCGTCTGCATAGAGAACTCAGTATTCCCATGCTATACGTCAGTCACAGTATGGAAGAAGTTTCACTACTGTGCGATCACATTATGGTGATAGAACAAGGTCGTATTCAGTTCGATGGTCGTTTGCACGATGCTTTAGTTTCGCCAGAATCACCCTTGGCAAAAGCAGATGATGCTGCCGCTGTTTTAGACGGCATTGTCGCCAAACAGGAAAAAGGATTTCAGTTATCAACCATACAAACGGCTAATGGCAACAACATTGTGGTTCCGGGTAAGACAGAGATCGGTCAACAAGTTCGTGTTCGCATTCAGGCCAGTAATATCAGCCTGTGTAAAACCGCCATTTCTGACAGCAGTATTCTCAATATTATTGAAGGCACGATCTCTGCCATTGTTGATCAGTGTGGATCGCACGTTCTGTTGCAGATTAATAGTCGCAACGACTTACTGTTAGCGCGCATCACGCAAAAGTCATATCAACATTTAGAGCTGGGTGTCGGTCAAACTATTTACATGCAGATAAAAGCCGTTTCATTACACAGCACATGATGCGCCGCAACTGAGAATATCGCCCAAAACTGTGATGTAAACCACATATTTTTAATATTTCATTGAATTTTACATATACGCATCATTTTTCTGCCTATTTAACCTGAAGTACTTATTGCCTACCGTGTATTGAGTAAGGTAGTATCCGTGCATCGTTGTATTAAATAATAACGATGGCATAC
This sequence comes from Gammaproteobacteria bacterium, assembly GCA_029882355.1. Taxonomy (GTDB): domain Bacteria; phylum Pseudomonadota; class Gammaproteobacteria; order SZUA-229; family SZUA-229; genus LH-M37. The sequence goes on from JAOUKV010000005.1 coordinate 19,564, forward strand.
ATGAAGTGCTAGTTAGATGGCATACATGTAGAGCTAGTCAAGTGAATAACAAAGTCACAGTTAGTTAATGGATAATGGAGAAATATAATGAAAAGTACATTTAAGTTTAAAAAGAAAGAACTAGCCCTCGCGGTAAGCGTGGCTGTATTTAGCGGCATGATGACCGGCTGTAGTAATTCTAATGACGGGCCAGCGGTAACAACACCTGGTACCAGCACAATCCTTGTCAACGGTGGCGCGGGTGGTAGTAGCGGCTGGGGTGGTGATGCTGGTGACATTGATTTGGACAACTGGGGTGGCACCGGAGGAGCAAAAGTTCTACTTGGCGGTGAAGCCAATGCCTCGTTTACAACACCACTTACCCCACCTGCGGCCGATCTTGGTACAAACCCGTTAACAATCACTGCAGATACCACTCTTGATAAAGTAGTTGATTATAATAATCCAGTTACTGACGGTGCTGGCGCTTTTGCTATAGGCGACCTCTATGTAGGTACTGATGATATCGTACGTACATCAACTGCTGGTGGTGTTGCGGCTTATGCAACTGACGTAGCACTGGCTACCGGTACAGTTTATCAGAGAATATGGGATGCTTATATCTACCAGGCCGGTGGTGGTGTTGCTGCAAGCGACGCGGTATTTACCGGACTTTCAGTGGCAGCAGGCACTACCCTTACTCTAAGCGATAATGGTGGTTGTAGTTCAATGATTGGCTTTGATAATGATATCGACAATGCCGGCACCATCACTAAGGCAGTTAATGGCTGTGATATATCTCTGTATTCGTTTAACTACCACGCTAGCGGTAATATCGATAATGCCGGTGTTGCTTTATCTAAAAACGCGGGCAGAATATCTGTCTACGCAAGCATGGGTATAGCTAACAGCGGTACCATCAATGCCAGCGGTTTTGATGATGCAGCCGCCTTCGGTGGTAATGGTGATGAGATTAGACTGGATGCTGCCGGTTATGTAATAAACAGCGGCCCACTAGATGCTAGCGGTGGTGATGGTCTGGGCAATGGTGGTTCTGCTAACTGGAACGCTATCTCTATCTATGCCTCTTATATTGAAAATACGGCAGCTATCGATGCTAGTGGTGGTAACAATACCGCAGCAGACATGGTTGCTACACCGGGTAACGGTGGTACTGGCGGTCGAGTTTATTTGTCTTCTGATTATGGCACTAACAACACAGGTGATATCGACATCAGTGGTGGTGATGGTAGCTTCGGCGGATCTGCTTATACCGGTTCTAGCTATTTACGCACTAACGACATTGGTACGACTAGAAACTCTGGCAACATAAACATGAATGGTGGTACTGGCCATACTTCTAGTGGTGGTTCTACCGGCCGTTTTTACATACAGGCTAATGGTGGTGACGCTATTAACAATGCTGACATTACTGGAAATGGTGGTGATGCCTTAAGTCTAACGACTGGTAATAGCCGTAATGGTGCTCGGTTCTACATGAGAAGTTATACTGGCAGCAATAATACACCATCTGGTGATATTGAACTCTCCGGTAACATTAGCCTCAATGGCGGTAGCGTTGATGCGGACAGTGCCAGAGGTGGTGCTAACGGTGGTGGAGTTTACCTGTATATTGATGGTGGTGAGAGCGCTGCTGATAACGGAAACCGAGTAGCTCTGCTAGGTTATGAGTCACTTTCTACCAATGGTGGTGATGCTGGCTTCGCAGGTATGGGTGGCTGGGTTGGTATTCAAACATCGGAAGCATTAAAAATGGCGAATCTTGAATTCACTATGGGTTCAGCTTTTAACGAAGTGCCGATCAGTAACCGTGGCGGTAATTCTACTGGAACTGCTCTGCTCGGTGGTGATGGCGGCGAAGGCGGCCAGGTTGATGTATCTACTTCTACAAACGATAACACCGCTACTATTTATGCTACGGCTAGTAATACGGCTGATATCGATGTAAGCGGCGGTAATAGTATCGGTGATGGTACTTTCAACTGGGCTAGGTCGGGCGGTATGCTTGGTCTCTATGCTGCAAATGCAGTCAGCAACAGTGGTACGCTAACTGCCAATGCCGGTACTGGCGCTCAATATGGTGGTCAGGGCGGTGGTCTCGATATGTACTCTTTCGTTGGAGATACCAACAATACTGCTGAGGTTAACGCTAATGGTTCTGATGGCCAAGAAGGCGGCGGCGACGGTGGCTGGACCTGGATGGAAGGTGTAACCAGCACCAATGGCGGCGATGTCAATATTAACGGTGGTAATGCAACTAACCCTGGCGCTATATATACAGCTACCTGGGGTGGTAGAGGCGGCTGGTTTGAGATGTTTGGTCAGGGTATCGATGGTGTAGTTTCAAATACTGGAACGATTTCTAACACTCCAGGTACCGGTACACAGGTTGGTGAACTCGGTTGTATCCGACTGGGTCCTTTTGACATCACAGGCCAATGTAACTAGTAAGGCACGTTTTACTGGCAGCAATGCTGGTTGTTAAACTTAAGTGGCGGCCTTTTGGTCGCCACTTTCTTATTGTAGAGAATATTATGAAACAACTAAATTTCAATTTATTTCTGCTCAAGTTTCTAGCGCTTCTAGCTCTGGGCCTGATAACAGTACAGGCAGAAGTAAATGCTAACGAGGCGGGCGCGGTAAGTAAAATCAGTTATGACAGGCAAACTGATGACTTGAGTGTTACGGCAGAAGCGACCACACTTAAGTCAGTGCTCGGCAGGATTGCTCAAAGGACGGGTATCGAGGTGCTGTTTGACGATAAAGCAGATAAGCCCCTTAGTATCAATATTCAGTCGGGCAGCCTGGAGTATGGGCTCAAACAAATCCTTAAAGGAAGTAACCATATGTTGAGTTACAGCCGAGATGATAAGGAAAAACTGCTATTGATCGGGGTGACCGTGCTGCCTGCTGGTGAGCAGGATAGCCATCAGGCTAAACGCCTGATCGGGATAGAGGCTGAAGCCTATCACCGTGCCAGGGCTCAACTTTCACATGATCAGGTGGCGCAGATGGATAAGATCAGTGAACGCTGGCAGGCGCGTTTGAAAGAGATGCCAGACGAGCTCCGTGAGGCACTGGAAAAACGTACTAATGAACGCTTGCTCAAAAAAATAAAGCGTGATCAGGAGAAGGCTGAAATGCTGGAGCAAGAAAGACAGATGAGTGCCGAAGATCATGCAAGTGCGCTGGCAACGCGGCAGGAAGCAATAGGTTCTCTTAATCCGCAGCAGCAAACTATTTTTGAACAAAACAGTGCAGCTTCTCGTGAGCAGATGAGGTTATTATTACAGGGAAATCAGTAATGAGTTTTTTGTTGCTGCCAGCTGATTAATATAAAATCTCATTGCTTTTTTTAATTTACATGGTCATAGAAAATCAATAAAGTCGTTATACACTCTTATGTTTTCTAAAGCTCTGAAATGAACTCTTCATATTTACCACTGGCACTGCGTCGCAGGCTTGCTACCTGCTGAATATCGAAACTGAAACAATCACCCATCATTTCCTTAAACAGGACGGTGAGTTTTTCTTTCTCCTCTGCCTGTAGAGGGCGTGGCAGTATTAGCCGAATCTCAATATCATTAAGTGAATGCTGCACTGCCTGAAATTGTTGAACAGGTGCGATTTCATGAAGATCCTGTATCCCCAGTTGAGGATAATGTCGCTCACCAGACGGCATCGTAAGCAGGTTGCGATACCGTCCTATGATGCGCTTAATGACAGGCAGACCTCGTCCACAATCACAGGCCTCGCCAAGCTCTGCAAAATCACCGACTTCATAACGAATTAAAGGGAAAGCATAATTATGCAGATTAGTGATAATCACTCGCCCTACTTCACCCGGTTTGCAAGGCTTATCATTATCATCCAAGACTTCAAACATCACGCCTTCTGACTGCACATGATAGTGCTCGTGCTCAGGACACTGAAGAGCGAGGTAACCCAATTCTGTGGTTGAGTACATATCAACCAGTTTCACACCCCATACTTTATGACATAACTCACGCAAACCTTCTGGCAGTGCTTCTGAGAGAGTACCTACCTCGCATAATGACGGAAACTGAACATTCTCCCGTTGGCAGTGCAAAGCCAGTTCCTGCAGGACACTAGGATGGGTTAAAAGATAGTTCGGTTTTTCCCTTTGCAACCACGCCACCTGCTCAGAGACAGGCGTTAAAATACTGAGCATCATGCTAGCACCCGTTTCAGTCAGCCCATGTGTTGCACGTCCCCAGTTCGTTGAGTGAATACCATGAGGTGGTTTTGCGTTTTCATCCGTATTGAAACGTATGGCAGCCAGTTTTAGACTAAAATCGCGCTTGTGCCAGAAATGATTACGCAAGGTAAACACATTCCAGAAAAAAGTATTTATCTCTGTTGCCAGAGTCTCAACAGGTTTCCCTGTTGAACCTGAGGTACGCTGAATTGAGATACTGCCATGACCTGGAGGTGTGAATTTGGAACGTAGAGAATCACCTGACTGCTGAACTTTATCACGCGTTAATATCGGTATATCTAGCCAGGTCGTTTCATTTAATGTCTCTATATTTATTTTGTTTTCAAAAACATTTTTATAATAAGGAACATGCTCAAGACTATGCTGCAACAGGCTCTTTATTTGCACAAACTGATGCTTTCTAATCTTTTCTTCTGACCACCACTGAGTCTGTTCAAGCTGAAAAAGAGCTGCCAATCTTGCTGCTGCAATTGGCGAAGGTAGCGCCGGCCACTCAATGCCTTTAACTGTGGTATTAATAGAAATAGTCACAAATCATTCCTTTTATTAACAATTGTTTTTATTTATAACTTAGCGAGGAACAAAACTGATAATTGGACATCTTTCACCTAGTTCATATTGAGGAAAGTATATCGACTCTTTAACAAAATCAGTTTCAAAAACTTCCAGGATCTCAGCCAGCGTTGCAAAAGAAAATCGATTTTCTTTATTTGCATATAAACTGATAGTCTCTATAGCATCATGCGACCATCCAGTCATGGATGATAACTGCTCATGATCTATCTCTGCCTGCTGCCATGCATTGTATATATCATTTAGGCATATTCCTTGCTGAGAAGACTTCTGTAACGACATTGCCAAACGCCACTTAAAAGCATGAAAAGAGCCTATCTTACCGGCCAACAATTCGCTAAAGACATGATCACTAGACTCTTTTTCTTCCAGCTGCGTAAAGAAACGCATAATAAAGATTCCATTTTTTTTAAGCGTACCGACTAGAGCCGTTGCCAGTGCACTATAACCTTCGGGGTAATCTACAGAAATAAAACATCCGTCTCCAATAACAACATCGTGATGATTTTTATTTGAAGCAGAATCCAGCCAATCGCCCTTTATAGCAAGCCTTTTTCCATTCACATCACCAGGCCAGTTTTCATCAATCATTTCCTGAGACTGCTCAACAGCTGATATGTAAGCCTTATCAGGCCATTTGATTGACACTATTTCAGGAGTAACACCGCATAACTGAACTCTACAATTCTCCTGGTCACTATATTTATCTGCAATCACTTTTTCCATGTATCGCACATCTTCATTGCATGGTCGCAATGGAGAGCCGAAACATTTCCATTCCGTCGCTACGCTTTTCCAGTGTATACCAATATTGCCACTCATAAAATTTCTTCCTCACCACGTTTCGCAATTGCATCAGGCTTACTGGCAGAAGCGTCTACCAGACTTTGTAAAATTTGATTTATTCGTACCCCATGATCAATCATTTGAGCTTGAGTGTTTTTAGTTAGAAAATAATCTAGACTGTGACTAACACACTGTTCCATAGGGCGATCCTCAATAACAAAAGAATCAACGATCTGACCATCTTTAATTTTTTCAACGCGAGATATTAACCGTGTTGATTTACTGACTGGCAACTGTAATTTCAAACAAACTTCGTTTTTAAGAAAAACTTCCACAAAACGCTCATTCTCATTACTGCATAAATCAGTAGATAAAAATGTGTGCACACCGTTAAAGTGTTTAACTTTTGCAGATGCACTACCGTGAGCAGGAAGCATCTCGTTGTTATCTACCATATCGTTAAGCTTGGCTTCCTCAATAGCAATTATTTCTCCAGCAAGCATCATAGCAATACTCACCATATGAGGGCCTTCGATATGCCAGGCATCAGGTGGTACGTCCTTATCAAACCCCCTGCCACTAAAAGATTCTTTGATCCGGTTTTTATTAAATTTTATCTGCACTCGTTCAATTTCACTTTGTTCACGAATAACCCAGTTCCGTAATTGCTCAACACCCAGTGAAAAACGATAGGTATCAAGATAAAGTGCTTCGCTATCATGCAAAATTTCAGCTAGCGTTATAGCCATAGGAAGTGACCAGCCAATCGGCTTCTCTAACATTATTCGCTGCACGCCAAATGCAACAGCTGATCTGACCAGTTCAATATTTTGTGGTGCAGGCACACACAGATCGACAACTACTTCGCCTTTAATCTGGGTAAGCGCCTGTTCAAGAGATTCAAAAATACCAACACCGGGTAATTGTTTTTCAATATCTGGATAATATTCAGAACAACATTCGACGATGCCCTCTAAACGGCATGAGCCAACAAGATTACGGTGTGTCTTCGCATGTATACGACCCGCCATTCCATAACCGACTACAATTACATTCAACAAATTACCCACTAACAGCTCCTAGCTATAGATATTCTATATCACACTTTTCAGCATTGTACGGGGACATAACAACCAGAACAGTCATCTCGGGCTGAGGGATAGCCTGATGCACAACTTTCGGAGGAATCTCAATAACATCACCCTCTTTTATTTCCATTGCTACACCATCAAGTTTGAGAATACCCTGCCCCTTTTGAACAATGTACAATTCCCAGGTTTTGTTGTGAAAATGAGCACGAGCATCCTTTATAACAACTTGTGATACAGCAAACTGACGTTGCTCACCACCATCCAGTAATCTTTTTCTAATGCCACAACTACCCTGTTCATCACTCGCATCTCTGTTGCTTAGCAAAGGTTTCAAAATACCACTCATGACTAACTTCCTATAATCCTGTTAACTTTAGACTTTAAAATCCACACTAGATCAAACCAGAAATTAGTTAAAAAATTGGCCCCAGTGGTTTACCGGTATTTTCCACGCCCATAATGATATCAGTTTCATTCATATCACCAGTAATATCAATATGAACGCCACGCACACCCGGTTTAGTTTTTAGTATAAAAGCCGCCATTAACATTAGTAATTTTTCATTTTCTGTTTCGATTGCGCCCAAAATTTTATCCGCGGCAATTTGACAGCGCTGCTCGGCATTGGGCTTTTCAACCCAATCACGGGACATTTGCCAGCCTTTGTCCATGTCGGCGTTCATTTGATCAAAAAAATCTGACGCTTCACTTAAAAGTTCGTCGGGCACTTCAAAAGCATTGGTACGGCCATCGACGATGATATTGAGTTTCATAGAGCTAAATCCTGAGTATTCCTGTTATTATTGGCGACAAATTATACTTTAATTGGTACAGATAAATGCTACTGACTTTACCGGATGTTTTAAACAAAGAAGAACTCACCGTCGTTCGCGACCTGCTTGCACGCGGAAATTTTATCGACGGCAAACTCAGTGCTGGTGACGAGGCGATTCGAGTCAAAAATAATCAGGAGCTGAGCGCCAGTGACGAGCTCATGGCGCCATTAAACAATCTGGTGATGGGTAAGCTCATCAAGCATCCTGTTTATCTCGCTGCGGCGCTTCCCTTGAAGATTGCTACGCCTTTTTATGCTAAGTATGGCAAGGGTATGACTTACGGCAACCATGTGGATGATCCAGTGATGGGACCAATTGGCCAGCGTTATCGCACTGACCTCTCTATCACGGTATTTCTCAATGAGCCTGAAGATTATGAAGGTGGTGAACTCACTATTCAAACTTCTTTCGGTGACCAGACCGTCAAACTCAAGGCTGGTGATGCGATTATGTATCCCTCTGGCAGTACACACCGGGTAGCAGAGGTCACACGAGGTGAGCGAATTGTTGCAGTGACATGGCTACAAAGTATGGTGCGTGATCCGGCCAGGCGCGAGCTACTTTATAAACTGTCCCAGGCCCGTGACATTCTGATCGATAAACCAAACGGAAATGAAGAAACGGAACTGGTTAGTAACACTTACATTAATCTGGTTAGAATGTGGGCTGACACCTAATAACCATCTTTTTGCGACATTGTTGCGTTATAAATAATTCAGGCACAAAAAAACCGCACCATGCTTAAAGCACGATGCGGTTTTTTGACTCTACAGCTGAAGCAAAGCTTCAGCTAGAGGTTTCTAGCGTTCTGAACCCGCTTCTTCGTGAGCAAGGTCTACAACTTCCATAGCCAGATCACGGTACTTTTGACGGTAACCATCTAACTCAGAACCTGCTTCTGGAGTGAAGTATTCGCTTTGAGAAACGCCTGAAGCGTGCTCTTTAGCCATGAATTTCTTCTGCATTTCCAGCATTTCTTTAATTTTATCTGTTTTTGCGCTCATAACTTTAATACCTTTGTTGAACAGCTGAATTATGTCAGCCTTCTAAATTCTGTGGCCGAATTCTAGCACTGACTAGAAAACGACCCATATACCCCATAAGGGTAAGATGGATTAATATCCGCCTTTACGGGTACTTTGTGGGCAACCACCGATTTTTAAGCCTTGTTTTGAAGGCATCAGAGGAAACATTTCGTACATCATCTTGGAAGTGGCTTTTTCACCCCAAAGTTTGCTCATGGCTTTCATGATACCGCGTTCATTAGGCTCATCACCAGCCAACGTCTGTTCACGGACATAACGAACGATATCCCAATGTCTCTCTGTAGGCTCGATTCCTTCTTCGGCAAAAAGTGCCGTAGCAATTTCTTCATTCCAGTCGTTTGCGTTAACCAGATAACCTTTTTCTGTTCTTTCAACTGACTCAAGTGCCATAATATTCTCACCCTTTAACTATTCTTTAAAATGAAATGCTTAAAAATAAAGACCGAATGTTAAAGCAGATAAAAGCAAGTTTCCACCTGCTCAAAAGGGATATCTACCTCGACCGGGTCTAGGTTCCTGAAAAATGTGATTTCTCTTCGGCTTCACCGACAGCACTAATGCCCTTATGTGGCAAAAAAATCCCGCAACCCAGATGACGATAATCACCAATACCCTGCTCTTGTAAGGCAATTGAGGTTTGTTTATCCAGATCAGCCATCATTAAACTACGTGCCATAAGGCTTTTATTCGGGGTCTGGATGACATGCTCTATGCCACACAACATTTTTCTCAGTTTTATATCACGCTTAGCCAGCTCATCAATCACCCATTGCATAAAACCATCTTCATCCAGGTTCTCTGGCACCACTACGTAACGAGAAAACAGTGTGCTCAACGGAATTAACGACTTTTCCGTGACCGCCCCAATTTCCAGCGCATGTCCGGCAATGTCCATTTTCCGGCCAACCAGGCTCATTGTTTCTTCTACTCGAATTTTGGGTACTCGCAAATTCATCCGTGTGCGTCCTGACAAATGGATCAATTCGCCATCAGCAGGTCGTTCCCAACCATTGCCCGATGTCGCACCGTGTATTTGATGAATACCAACTTCTGGTTCATCAGATAACCAGGGTAAAATTTCATACATGGCCTGAGATAACTCCCAGGCATGGGTTGTCGGTAACTGTTTGCATTTAATCTTGAATGACAGATCAACGACATTATCAGTTTGCACAAATTCGGTTTTTTTATCTTCGTCGTCCCAAAGCATAATGCTACCTATACCTGCCTGGCCGTGAAAGCGGCTTCAAGCTTATCTTGCCAGTCCGCTGGCGTATCGGCATAACCGGGTTTAACATCCATCTGGAAAAACAATTCGCCGGCTTTTGCGCGCCTGGCTAATTCTATTTTCAAATCCTCAAAACTTTCCAGATCATGGTTTTCCAGCATCACTTCACTCAACCAAAGCATTTTATACCCCTCATTTCTGTAATTTGATCGTAATACCTGGCCCTATACATCAGGCGTTGTTGCGTGTCGCTATCGTCAAAACCCGTACGATTATGCAGTACATTGTTACAAATAATGCCCTCACCCGCATTTAATCGATATTTCAGCGTTATCGACTCATCAGCCAGCAATTCATTAATTTTTTCAACAGCATGCTGCGTCAAAACATCATCACGCCATTCAATATTTCGCTTTCGCGCTGAATATCGCATGTGCAGCCTACCCGATATCTTATCCACTGAAAACACAGGCCCTGCCACTGCAGCTCGTATCTCTTTGCCATCTTCGATATTAGAAGGAATCGTCATCGCCTGGGGATGCATCAAAGCCTCAATCCAGAGCGGATTCTCATCGCGCAAGTAGATGTACAGTATTTCATGATCCAGCAAGCTGTTGACACCACCCTCGGCGGCCGGGCTGACACAATGCATGATAATCGTCCAAATTTGTTTGTCGGCGGCATTGTAATAACCGTCGGTATGCCAGCTCAATGGTTTGTTAGTGTACGGGATATATTGATTTCCCTGCTGTGACCGCACCTGCAAGCTACTGACATTATCTTCATCTGAACGTAAATTTCCATCCAGTGATAACAAACCAAGCTGCTGCCCCAGCTGATGCACCAGAGTTTTATCTTGCAGCGATACATCTGACAGTTGATAAATAGCCGCACCGTAAGCAGCACACCGTTGTGTGATAGCCGTGTTTTCTTCTGGTGTTAGAGAATATGGGTCTACAATCTCAACTTTCAATGCTTCGACATTTTTGTATAGCGCGTTTAATTTAAATTGACGCCATATTTCATAATCGCGTGTGCAGGACAAATCAAAAATTTTGTCTGATTTGGGCTGTTTATTGAGATTTATCATGCTGGTACGGGCGCAGTAAAAGTAACCACGAAGATTGGAGACTTTCAGCTAAAAATACAATATCACTAAAGGGTGTCTTGATAGAGCTTACCGTACTCTAACCACATGAAGATGTAGCGCTCTAAACTGGGCAAAATATATTTTGATATTAGTTCAAATCAGCAGCGAGGCTATCACGAATATTGGCAGGTAATGCCTCTATGCTTACATCGTATGCTGTGTGCTCGATGCCAGCCCCAATATTCGCACCCAGTTTCACAGCCTCAGCCATCGCAGAGCTCAATTCAAATCGCATAAAATGTACTGCCGATGTTTTTTCAGCATTATCACGTTCGAGATCTTCATCAGCAATAGCATAAATACGCTCATGTCCAGCAACCTGCATCCAGACTTTATCTTCAATACCAATCATTTTTGCCAGGGCTGCCTTACGCTCATTTTCATCAACATACTCAAGCATAAAGGTTGCTTTCCAGTTGCATCCATCAGGAATCAGCGCGTTATAAGTATCCAGCTCCTCTTGAATACCTTCAGCATCAAAAATTCGTTCAACCCGTAGCATTTCCTGAATCTGGTACTGCATGGTCAACCGATCTTCAAAATACAATGTGGCATTTTCACCGAGCTTTAACTGACGGTTTTTTTTATGAGCCATGACTTTTTCACGAAAGGCTTCTCGTTGATCAGAATAAGATTCCAGGCTTAATAAATCATCACGTTTCAACATTACATAAATTCCTTCAATTAGATGCCGTAGGCCTTTCGTAACAGACTTAACGGGTGTTCGGGTTTACTACCATCAGCCAGCCCGTTTGCAATCTGGTGGCCGGCCATCGGACAATCGCTAGAATAATGATCGGGGACGGCTTGTTTAACCTTATTAACGACCGGTCGACCTATCTTCATAGACGCCTCATGAAATTCTTTTTTCACCGCGTAAGTACCATCATGACCAGAGCAACGCTCGATGGTATCGACTTCAGTATCCGGAATTAATTGCAGAATATCTCGTGTTTTCATGCCTATATTTTGCACACGCTGGTGACAGGCTACCTGGTAACTGATTTTACCCAACGACTGGCTAAAATCAGTTTTTAACAGGCCTTCTTTGTGGCGTAACATCAGATATTCAAAAGGATCAAAAATTGCCGCAGCAACCTTTTGCACTTGTGCATCATCAGGAAACATCAGGCGTAGTTCCTGTTTGAACATGAGCACACAGGAAGGCACTGGTGCGACTATATCCCAGCCTTCATCGACCAGTTTGGCCAACACGGGAATATTGGCATCTTTGGCTTTACGTACGGCTTCTAAATCACCGAGTTCAAGTTTTGGCATACCGCAACACTGTTCTTTTTCAGCCAGCTTCAGTGGAATACCATTATGCGCAAAGACGGCAACCAGGTCTTCACCCAATTCAGGTGCATTATAGTTTCCATAGCAGGTTGCAAACATTGCGACCTTGCCACGCGTTGCTGCCGTGGCCACGGCCGCACTCTCATCTGCACGATGATTGCTGAGTCGCTTACGTAATGTCTTACCGTGATACTCAGGCAAAGTGGCATCAGCGTGCACCCCGAGGGTTGCTTCAAGCACCTTGCGTATTGGTTTACTTCTATTAGCGGCATTAACGATATCACTAACAATGGGAATACCCGCTAAACTACCCACTGCATCGGTTGATGAAAGTATTTTATCGCGTGTGCTCGCGCCTTGTTTGCGAAATTTAACCGCCTTGGCACGAAGCATTAAATGGGGAAAGTCCAGATTCCATTCATGAGGGGGAACATAAGGACATTTGCTCATATAACAAAGATCACACAGAAAACAGTGATCGACGACTTGCCAATAATCCTTCTTATCAACACCATCAACTTCCATGGTTGATGACTCATCAACAAGATCAAAAAGTGTCGGAAATGACTTACACAAGCTCACACAGCGACGACAGCCATGACATATATCGTAGGCACGTTCGAGCTCAGCATATAATTTCTCTTCATCCCAGAAAGATTCACTCTCCCAGTCCAATGGATGTCGGGTCGGTGCCTGTAGACTGCCTTCACGAATGCCTGATGCCATAACGAGTTATTCCCTTCAGTAAAAAAATAAGTTTTAAACCATTACGGCCGACACAATAGTCGACCGTAACTAGGCACTACTACAACTGGAATTAAGCGTCCAGAGTATCCAAAGCCTTCTGGAAACGGTTAGCATGTGAACGTTCTGCCTTACCCAGTGTTTCAAACCAGTCAGCAATTTCATCAAAACCTTCTTCACGCGCAGCCTTGGCCATACCAGGGTACATATCTGTGTACTCGTGAGTTTCGCCAGCGATAGACGCTTTCAGATTATCACTAGTACCACCAATTGGCAGACCTGTAGCCGGGTCACCTGTTTCTTCAAGATATTCCAGATGACCGTGAGCATGACCGGTCTCGCCTTCTGCAGTTGAACGGAAAACAGCAGCCACGTCGTTATAACCTTCAACATCAGCTTTTGCTGCAAAATACAGGTAACGACGGTTAGCTTGTGATTCGCCTGCAAAAGCATCTTTCAAATTCTGCTCGGTTTTACTACCTTTAAGGTCCATTTTTACATCCTCTTAATTATTGAGTTTAGTTAATGTTTAGACTGCGTCTAAATATGGGCAATTATTATGCCTGTACAGAACCCATTGTCAATAGCGGTACAAGCAGTTGCGTATTAGATACTATACTCTACCGCCTACGATGATTAAATTGAAATTGACAACAAGAGGAAGTATTTATTTTAAATACAACACACCGCTAATATTATTTATAACACCACTATATATATGGGACTATTTTGTTAGCATCGCCAGCCTTGTGAGAAAAGATCTACATAATAAATTTTTTGCAAAAGTAATTAACGTGTTCAGGGGAACATTACTCACTCTGCTAGAGTCCTTTAATACCGCATACTTTAAAAACATCCAGGGCAAAATCACCCGTACACAGCTGATTTTAAGATATAACTCACCAGCTCGACAAAAAAAACACAAAAAACTCTATCTCTTTAGGGGTAAAACAGATCACCTATCCCCCCCCAAGGGTAGGATTCTACATGGGCCGACCTACCCCTAGACTCTCGTCCCATAATTTTCCCAAGGCTGTAATTACAACTTTTACCACCTGGGATATTGAGAACAGTTTGATTTGGGAATACAATCAGTTCCCCGATTTCGACCAAAATACATGCTTTGACCATAAGGTCGGCGCAACGACGGTACAACAGGAGAAAATCCATGGCCAAAAAGATTTACGAAACACCAATGCTGGACGTCCTTGAAGAAGGACCATGGCCCAGTTTTATTTCTGGTATTAAGAAACTTCGTGATGAGCACCCTAACGAGCGCATTCAAGCAGAAACAAGCAGCCTTCTAGGTCAGCTTGAGCATTCTTATGAAACTCGTAAGGGTTACTGGAAAGGCGGCACCGTATCTGTTTATGGTTATGGCGGTGGTATTATTCCTCGCTTCTCAGAAGTAGCTTCTGCTTTCCCTGAGTCTAAAGAGTTCCATACAGTACGTGTTCAACCACCTGCTGGTAACCACTACACAACTGCAATGTTACGTCAGTTGGGCGATAGCTGGGAAAAATGGGGTTCAGGCCTACAAACATTCCACGGTCAGACTGGTAACATCATGTTCATCGGTACTGATACAGAAAGAACTCAACACTTCTTTGATGAAATCAATGCTTACGGCTGGGATCTTGGTGGTGCTGGTCCATGTGTACGTACTGCAATGTCTTGTGTAGGTGCTTCACGTTGTGAAATGTCTAACTGTAACGAGCACGGTATTCACCGTCACCTGGTAAATAACTTTACTGATGACGTTCATCGTCCTGCTCTGCCTTACAAATTCAAATTTAAAGTTTCTGGTTGCCCTAACGACTGTCAGAATGCTATCGAACGTGCAGACATGGCCATCATTGGTACATGGCGCGACGAAATGAAAGTTGATCAGGAAGCAGTTAAAGCTTATGTTGCTGCTAAAGGCCGTCAATACATCATCGACAACGTTACAACACGTTGCCCAACTAATGCACTGGTTCTTAATGATGACGACACACTCGCTGTTGATAATCATAACTGCGTACGTTGCATGCATTGCCTGAATGTTATGCCTAAAGCGCTTCACCCTGGTGATGACAAAGGTGTAACTATCCTGATCGGTGGTAAACGTACACTGAAGATTGGTGACTTAATGGGTACTGTTGTTATTCCGTTCAAGAAACTTGAAACAGAAGACGATTACGAAAACCTGATTGAGCTGGCTGAAGAAATCATTGATTTCTGGGCTGAGAACGGTCTTGAGCACGAGCGTTGTGGTGAAATGATCGAACGTATCGGCCTGGTTAACTTCCTTGAAGGCGTTGACTACGATTTGGACGTTGATCCAAATATGGTTAGCAACCCACGTCAGAGTTCATACATCCGCATGGATGGCTGGGATGATGAAGCTATTAAATGGTTCGAGCGCAAGCAAGAAGCAGCTAACGCTTAATTCAAGCATATAAAACAACCTGGAGAGGGTTTACGCCCTCTCCTAAATAACATATTAAAATATATTTGAGGAAGAACAATGAGTGATGATAAACCTCGTTCACCGATAGAATCTGGATGCCCTGATGGATTCCAATACATTCACCCAGTTATGCGCAAAAACTATGGCGCGTGGAAGTTTCATGAACATCCAAAACCAGGTGTACTACGTCATGTAGCTTACAGTGGCGACGAAATCTGGACTGTACGTGTTGGTACACAACGTATTCTGGATATTTTCTCTTTACGCGAACTTTGTGACATTGGTGATGATTTTGCCGACGGTTATATTCACTTTACTATTCGTAGTAACGTTGAATACATGGTTTCAGACCCAGCTAAAGTTGAGCCTCTAATCAAAGCAATCACTGACAAAGGCTACATCGTTGGTGGTACACAGAACTCTGTAGCTATGATGTCTCATACACAGGGCTGGTTGCATTGTGATATCCCTGGTACTGATGCTTCTGGTGTTGTTAAGTCAATGATGGATGAGCTGATCGATGAGTTCCGTAATGCTGACATGCCTAACCGCGTACACATTACTACTTCTTGCTGCCAGATTAACTGTGGTGGTCAGGGCGACATCGCGATTAACGTGCAGCACACTAAGCCACCTAAGATTAACCATGACTTAGTATCAAACGTTTGTGAGCGTCCTACTGTTGTAGCTCGTTGCCCTGTTGCTGCGATTCGTCCTGCGATGGTTAACGGCAAACCTACTCTTGAAGTTGACGAGAAGAAATGTATCTGTTGTGGTGCATGTTTCCCTCCTTGTCCTCCAATGATGATTAATGATGCTGAGCATTCAAAACTGGCTGTTTGGGTTGGTGGTAATCATTCTAATGCACGTAGCAAACCTACTTTCCAGAAATTGGTAGCTGCTGGTATTCCAAACAATCCACCACGCTGGCCTGAAGCTACTGCTATCGTTAAGCAAATTCTTAAAGCTTACAAAGCAGATGCGAAAGACTGGGAACGTATGAATGACTGGATTGAACGTATTGGCTGGCCTCGTTTCTTCGAGAAGACAGGTCTTCCGTTCACGAAATACCATATTGATAACTGGCGCGGTGCACGTAATAGCTTGAATGCATCTACCCACATTCGTTTCTAAGGTGATTCTGTGAAATTTTCGCTTCAAATTAACGAAGGTCCTTACCAGCATCAAGCCGCTGATAGTGCAATTCAATTCACTAAAGCTGCGCTGGCTAAAGGCCATGAAATATTCCGCGTGTTCTTCTATCACGACGGTGTGAATAATGCGACTCGTCTCGCTATTCCACCTCAAGATGACCGCAACATCACTGCAGAGTGGGTTGCATTACAGAAAGAACATAATCTTGATTTAGTTGTATGTATTGCTGCTGCCCAACGTCGTGGTTTGATTGACGAAGATGAAATGACACGTCAAGGCAAAGATGCTAACAATATTTCAGAAGGTTTCCGCATTTCAGGTTTAGGTCAATTGATCGAAGCCGGAATTGAAGCTGACCGTCTGATCGTCTTCGGTGCATAAGGGGAAATACAATGGCTAAAAAATTCATGTATATCAACCGTAAAGCACCTTATGGCACTGTTTACGCTCTGGAATCTTTAGAGGTTGTACTAATTGGTGCAGCTTTTGATCAGGACGTAAGCCTCGCTTTCATCGGTGACGGTGTATACCAGTTAACTAAAGGGCAAAACACTAAAGCAATCGGACAGAAGAACTTCTCTCCTGTCTACATGGCTTTAGGTGATTACGACGTAAACAAAATTTACGTTGAAAAAGAATCACTTGAAGAGCGTGGTTTGTCACTCGAAGATCTTCAGCACCTTGTTTGGGAAGATGAAGATAATGATTATGAAGAAAAAGATTCAATTCGTTTGGTAAGCCGGGCTGAATTGACTGACGTTCTTGATGAACAAGAAGTAATACTGAGCTTCTAGGAGATAAGACTATGGCACTATTACACACCGTAAATAAATCTCCGTTTGAATCAAACACTTTTGATGCTTGCTTAGGTCTGGCTAAAAGTGGCTCAACAGTACTGTTGATAGAAGACGGCGTTTATGCAGCAACTACTGGCAACAGTGTCGCTGATAAAATAAAAAATGCTGCAGGCATTAATTTCTGCGTACTTGGCCCTGATTTACAAGCACGTGGAGTAGAAGAAAAACTGGCCGAAGGTATCAAAGTTGTAGATTACGAAGGCTTTGTTGATTTGGTTGCTGAGCACGACGCTGTACAGGCTTGGCTTTAATTTTTAAATTTTAATCTTTAATTTTCGTTTTTTACGAGGAAAGAAATATCATGGCTATTGAAGCAAACGGTAAAACATTTGAAACTGACGAAGAAGGATATCTGGCTAACCTGAACGAATGGGAACCAGAAGTAGCAACAGCAATGGCTTTAGCAGAAGATTGCCCATTAACTGACGAGCACTGGGATATCATCAATTTTCTTCGTGAATACTACGAAGAATACCAAATTGCACCAGCAGTACGCGTACTGACTAAAGCTGTTGGTAAAAAATTGGGTAAAGATAAAGGTAACAGCAAGTACTTATACGAGTTGTTCCCTTATGGCCCGGGTAAACAAGCATGTAAATATGCTGGTCTGCCAAAACCAACTGGTTGTGTATAACAATTAGTTGTAAACAGGGGGGCAGAATCTGCTCCCCTGCTTTTTTATTTTTAGTTTGTAGTACTTTTTTATTTTTTTAGTAACCACTTGGGCGAGACGTTATAACCATGACTGTTTTAAGTATCATATATGTCGTGCTTTTCTATGTAGCCATCATTGTTCTTTTTGGCGGCATAGCAAATAAGGTAATGTTATATAAACGTGTACCAGCGCCACTGAAAATACCTGTGACACCTGCACCCATTACAAGAGGCGGCGTTGTCTACCGATTATTCTATGAGGTTGTTTTCTTTAATAGCCTCTTCCGTGCCAGCAAATGGACCTGGATATTTGGCTGGATTTTCCATGTGTCTTTATTGCTCGCATTCTTCCGTCACTTACGTTATGTGATTTCACCAGATGTTTTCTTCTGGCCTTTAGTTAATAATCAGATTGTTCAAAGTTTTGGGCATTACGCTGGTTTTACAATGCTGCTTGGTCTTGCTGGCTTATTGGCTCGTCGTTTTCTTGTCGATCGTGTACGTTACATTTCTTCGGCTTCCGATTATTTGATGCTAATTTTGATCATGGGCATTGCAACTTCTGGTTTAATGATTGTCTACGTCGCACATACCGACATCATTCAATTAAAAGCGTTCATCATGGGCTTATTCCTTGCTGATCCACAAAATTTACCATCTGATCCAATTTTGTTGGTACATCTTACTATGGTGTTATTTTTAGCAGTGATTTTCCCCATTAGTAAACTGCTACACGCACCCGGTTTGTTTTTTGCACCCACACGTAATCAAGTAGATAACCCACGCGAGAAACGTCATCTTTCTGCATGGGGTGCTGAAATTGAAAAGAAAGATGGCCGTAACGCTTAACTGATTTAATACTGCTTAATTTAAACAAGAAATCACTGCAACTATAAAAAGCTGAGAAACAAGAATGGCTGATTACGAAATACCAGAAACGCATGAATTCCCCATCATTCCATCCATTATGGAAGGTGCGATGGCGCATAGCGCACCGTTTGTTGCCAGTGAAGAATTTCAAACTGCAATGGGTTTCCCTAGCGGCGCAGAAACTGGCCAGTTGATTGATGGCTGGAAAGAGAAATTTTTAGAACTGCTTGAAGAAAAATTAGGCAAATATCGTTCATTACAGGTATTTATGGATACCTGCGTAAAATGTGGTGCCTGCACAGATAAGTGTCACTACTTCATCGGTACTGCTGACCCTAAAAATATGCCTGTCGCACGCCAGGATCTTATTCGTAAGATATATCGTCGTTACTTTACTTTTGCAGGTAAATTTTTCGGTAAGTTAGGTATCCCAGGTTTTGTCGGCGCAGCTGAGTTAACCGAAGAAGCCGTTAGAGAAATGTACAGTTACTATCACCAATGTTCAGAATGCCGTCGTTGTGCTGTGTTCTGTCCTTTTGGCATTGATACTGCTGAAGTGACCATGGCAGCACGCGACATTCTGTCAATGATCGGCATGGGTCAGAAATATTCTAATCAGATTATTCCCAAGATTCATAAAATTGGTAATAACCTCGGTCTACCAGAAGCAGCACTAGCTGATACGCTGGAAGGTCTTGAAGAAGAAATTGAAGACGAAACTGGTGTAAAAGTTCGCTTACCACTTGATGAGAAAGGCGCAGATATTCTTTTGGTAACACCCTCTGCGGATTTCTTTGCTGAACCACACGTTGATGGCTTAATGGGTTATGCCAAAGTATTCCATGCTGCTGGTGTTAGCTGGACAATCAGCTCTCTCGCATCAGAAGCCGCCAATTTTGGTTTATTCATCGGTAACTATGAGGCCATGCGTAACATCTCGCTTCGCATCCGTGATGAAGCAAAAAGACTGGGCGTAAAACGTATTATTTTTGGTGAGTGTGGTCATGCCTGGCGTGTTGCTTACAATCACTTGAATACACTCGCTGGACCATGGGACTTCCTTGATCAGAACTACCCTATTCCACAGCACATTCTTGAATTTACCAAGGATTGTCTGGATCGTGACATTTTAAATATCGACAAGTCAGAAAATGATCACATGACTCTGACCTTTCATGACTCCTGTAATATCGCACGAGCTTCACGCATTGGTGAAGAGCCAGGTAGTCAGTTCACAACACCACGTGAAGTCATTAAAGCTGTCTGTAACAACTTCCATGACATGCCAATAGAAACAATTCATGACCAGACCTTCTGCTGCGGTGGCGGTGGTGGTCTATTGACTGATGACTTGATGGAATTACGCATTAAAGGCGCACTTCCCCGTATGGAAGCACTCAAGAATACCGTCGCAGAAAAAGGCGTCACACATATGGCCGCTATTTGTGCCATCTGTAAATCACAATTTACTAAAGTCCTGCCCTATTACGGCATGACAATGGACCAAATCGTTAGTGTCCATCAGCTAGTTAGCAGTGCCATCATTCTTGAAGGCCAGGGCGAAGAAGCTGAAGAATCTGACGACGCAGAAGAATCTGCATAAACAACATTTAATTTTTGATTAATACCGGTAACGGTTGAAGCATAGGAGAACTGGCATGGCCACTTCCAAAGAAGACATGCAAAACGATAAGTTAACATACAGAAGATTTGAAGAAGGCGACCAGGATTGGGGTAGCTTTGCTAAAAAAATCTTTAAAGAAGACACTTCACACAAGTGTCCTACTTATGTTCACCGTACACCACCTTGTCAGGGTAGCTGCCCGTCAGGTGAAGACATTCGTGGCTATCTGGATATCGTTCGCGGTATAGAAAAACCACCTGAAGGCGTTTCAATGCAGGAATATGCATTCCGTCGTTCAACTGATGCTAACCCGTTCCCTTCTATGATGGGTCGTGTTTGCCCTGCTCCATGTCAGGACGGTTGTAACCGTAATCAGGTTGAAGATTTTGTCGGTATCAACTCTGTTGAGCAGTACATTGGTGATACTGCTTTCACTGAAGGCTTCAAGTTCGATAACAGCGCTAAAATGACGGGTAAAAAAGTCGCCATCATCGGCGGCGGCCCTGCTGGCATGGCTGCGGCTTACCAACTACGTCGTAAAGGCATCGCTTCTACTATTTTTGATGACCATGCTGAATTAGGCGGCATGATGCGTTATGGCATCCCTGGCTACCGTACTCCTCGTCCTCAGTTGAACAACGAGTGCCAACGAATTCTGGACATGGGTGATATTGAAACACGCATGAACACTCGTGTTGGTAAAGACGTTGCTGTTGCCGATCTTGAAAAAGAATTCGATGCAGTTTTATGGGCATTGGGCTGTAAATCAGGTCGTGGTTTATTCCTCGATGACTGGAACGACACACCTAACTGTGTCTCTGCGGTTGATTTCCTTGAGCAGTTCAACAAAGGTGATATGAAATACACCGCTAACAAGATCCTTTGTGTTGGTGGTGGTGATACTTCTATCGATGTTGTCTCTGTTGCACGTCGCATCGGTACTTTGAAAGATTTCAATGAAAACCCAGAAGATTCAGCTACTGGCGCGAGTACACACGGCGACGTTGATGATTCAGCAAAAACAGCTTGTGATAGCGTAGTCCTGACTGCCCTGTTCAAACAGGAAGACATGACGGCTGCTGAACACGAAGTTCAGGACGCACTGATCGAAGGCGTTACCATCATGAATGAAGTAATGCCTGTTGAAATCATAAAAGATGCTAACGGTCGCGCTACTGCACTGAAACTGGTTGATAGCAAATTTGAAAACAACATGCCTGTCGCCGTTGAAGGCGGTAAGGAGTATATTGTTGAAGCTGACTTGATCGTTGCTGCTATTGGTCAAACTGGTGATATGACCGGTGTTGAAGACTTTGATAATGGCCGTGGCTTAATTGACGCCGACAACTTCTACCGTGTACCTGGTAAAGAAGGTCATTTTGTTTGCGGTGATATTGTTCGCCCTCACCTTTTGACTACGGCTATTGGCCAGGCTTCAATTGTGTCTGACACTATTGAAGCTTACATGAACAATTCAAAAGTTGATAAACGCCCTAAAGTTGATGTTCACCACTTTGAATTAGGTGAAAAGCTTGAAGAAGCGGGTCTACACGTTGATGCTTATGACGTTGCTGATCACAAAGACGATGCCCAACGTGGAACTGAGACCAGTTCTTACGCCATTCACAACTTCGAAGATCGTTCATCACAGGAAATTATTTCGACTGATGAGATGTTCCTTGGTCACTTCGAGTACGTAAACCGTAATTTGCGTTCTACTGACGTACCTTCTTCTGACGATGTACTCGGTCATTTTGCCGAACGTCAGGCAGGTTTGACTGAAGATGCTGCGATTGCTGAAGCTGGTCGTTGCATGAGCTGCGGTATGTGTTTCGAGTGTGATAACTGTGTTATCTATTGTCCACAGGATGCAGTCTTCAAAGTGAAGAAAGGTGAAGCTACAACAGGCCGTTATGTTGATACTGACTACAGTAAATGCATCGGCTGCCATATTTGTTCTGATGTTTGCCCAACCGGTTACATCGACATGGCATTAGGCGACGCTTAATACTTAGGACAATAACTAGAAATACTAAGGCTGACATTATGACCAAGCGTTTTCTGCGTATATCGCTAATCTTTACCGGATTGATCATGCTATTCCCTGCACAGGGTATAGCAGATACACCCTTCCCTTCAATTCACGAACCTGAAGGCGAAGGTGTCAAATGTGTTAAAGATGAAGATGAGATGCGTCGCAATCACATGAATTACATCCTGCACCAACGCGATAAAACAATGCGTGAAGGTGTTCGTGCTGAAAGTGATAGCAGTTATAGTTTAGCCAAGTGCATCAATTGTCATGTACAACCAAACGATAAGGGCGAAGTACCTACTCACGACAGTAAAGAGCATTTCTGTGTTGCCTGTCATCAGTATGCCTCTGTGCAAATCGATTGTTTCGAGTGTCATGCAGATCGTCCACAGAAATACATTAAACGTGATCAAAGTCCTCGCGCACTTAAACAACAGCTAAAAGAAGTGCTCGACGCTAAAGACATGGGGGATGCGCAGTAATGTCCGACCAAATTAACGATTCAAGACGTAGTTTTCTGTCAAAAGCAGCGATTGCCGGCAGCATAACTATTGCTCCGGGCGTCTTTCTACATCAAACAGCTCATGCTAAACCTGACGATCAGGCCGTAAGTAATGACACCCGCTGGGGTATGCTGATTGATACTGATAAATGCGCCAAAGGTTGTACTGGTTGTGTTGATGCCTGTAACAACGAGCATGGCTTAACTGGTTTTGGCCGTCCTGAAACAGATACACAATACATTCGTAAGGTTTCACTGGTTGAAAAACAGACAGGTCATGAAATTTCATTGCCCTTGATGTGCCAGCATTGTGAAAATCCGCCTTGTGTTGATGTCTGCCCGACTGGTGCCTCATTCAAACGTGAAGATGGCATCGTACTGGTTGATAAACATATTTGTATCGGTTGTCGTTATTGCATGATGGCCTGTCCTTATAAAGCACGTTCATTTGTCCACGAAAATATTGAAGATCAAACCTTGAGTGCACCTCGTGGTAAAGGTACCGTTGAGTCCTGCACTATGTGTACACACCGCGTTGATAAAGATGGTATTCCTGCTTGTGTTGAAGCCTGTACGGAAGATGACCACAATGCCATGTTATTTGGTGATTTAAACGATCCAGATAGTGAGATCTCCAAAGAATTGAAGAAACACGGTGGCAAGCAAATTCGCGCTGATTTACAACTTAATACCGGCGTTCGTTACCAGGGGCTTTGAGCTCATCGCCTTTAAATCATCAATCGAGTCAATAAACAGATGAAAAAGATCGAATACACAAAAATCAAAGGTCACAGCATTCCCTATTACGGTTTACTAGCCGGTTTGGGTTTCACCATATTGCTGGGACTTCTATCAACCTGGTATATGGAACATAACGGTCACCATGTTACTGGTATGACCAACCAGATTGTTTGGGGCATGCCTCATGTATTCGCTATTTTCCTGATTATTGCTGCATCAGGGGCCTTAAATGTTGCCTCAATCGCCTCGGTATTTGGTAAAAAAATCTACGATCCACTGTCACGTCTATCTGCTCTACTGGCATTAGCCCTGTTGGCTGGCGGACTGGTTGTTCTTTTGCTTGATCTTGGCCGTCCTGATCGTCTGATTGTTGCTATTACAAAATACAACTTTAAGTCTATTTTTGCCTGGAATATCATTCTTTACACGGGCTTCTTCGGCATTGTTGGTGCATACATCTGGATGATGATGGATCACAACATGTACAAATTTAAAAAGAAAGTGGGTCTGGTCGCCTTTGTCTGGCGTCTTGTGCTGACTACCGGTACAGGTTCTATCTTCGGCTTCCTGGTTGCACGCTCTGCTTATGATGCAGCGCTGATGGCACCTATGTTTATTGTCATGTCTTTTGGCTTTGGTCTGGCTATCTTCCTTTTAGTATTAATGGCTTCTTATAACTGGACTGGTCGTGAACTTGGCGATGCGGTGGTAGCACGTCTTAGAAACCTGCTGGGCGTATTCGTTGCAGCTTCACTCTACTTCACTATCGTTTACCACGTGACTAATCTATACATTACAGAGCATCACGGCGTTGAGAAATTCATCCTGAGTGACGGTGGTATTTATACAAACTTATTCTGGGTCGGCCAGGTTTTGATTGGCGGTCTTTTACCTTTGGCTCTAATCTATGCGCCAGGCGTTAGAACATGTAGAAAAACATTAGGCGCGATCAGCACCATGATTATTATTGGTGGCATGTGTCAGGTATACGTTATTGTGATTGGCGGTCAGGCTTACCCTATGGAATTATTCCCGGGTTACGAAGTAAGCAGCTCATTCTTTGATGGTGTAGTTGGCCAGTACTCACCAACCCTGCCTGAAGTTGTTCTTGGTGTAAGCGGCATGGCGGTTTCGTTATTGCTGGTTACATTTGCCATGAAAGCTTTAGCCTTCCTGCCTAGTTCTCTGGCCGATTCTGTTGCAGACCCACACGCAGCAAAATAATATCTATTACCATTGGCTCTGACTGATGTCAGAGCCAATGTTTCCACAAACGACCGATGGTGAAAAATGAGTCGTTTTTTCATTTCTGCAGCACATAAATCCTCTGGCAAAACCACTGTCAGTATCGGCCTGTGTGCAGCTTTAAGTGATAAGGGAAAAATTGTTCAGCCTTTCAAAAAAGGTCCTGATTACATAGACCCGCAATGGCTAGCTCGTGCCAGTAGTTATAAAGCCAAAACACGCCACTGCTTTAATCTTGATTTCTACACCATGTCTGCCGATGAGATTCTGGACACCATCGCACTACATTCAGCAGATGCTGACATTTCACTAATTGAAGGTAACAAAGGTCTTTATGACGGCCTTGATCTTGATGGCAGCAACAGCAATGCAGCTCTGGCTAAACTAACAGACACACCTATTATCCTGGTACTCGATGCCCGCGGTGTTACCCGAGGTATCGCGCCGCTTATTCTTGGTTACCAGGCCTTTGATAAGGACATCAACATTCAGGGCGTTATTCTCAATCAGCTCGGTGGTTCCAGACACGAAGAAAAACTAAGACGAGTTATCGAACACTACACCGATGTACAGGTAGTTGGGGCTATCCACAAAGATAAACGTTTTGATATTGATGAACGTCATCTTGGTCTGCTACCCAGCCATGAAGATCCTCAATCCAATAATAAAATCAAATTACTGAAGCAGGCCATTGTCGATCAGGTGAACCTGGACAGTATTATTGATATTGCCAATGAAGCACCCAAATTAGAAACTTCACCTGGCTTTACCACTATAACTACCCCCAGGCCTGATATTCGTATTGGCGTCATCCGTAACACAGCTTTCAGTTTCTATTACCCGGATGATCTCATCTCGCTGGAACAAGCAGGTGCTGAACTGGTTGATATTGACAATATCAACGATGACAAACTACCCGATATTGATGGCCTGTTTATCGGTGGTGGATTTCCAGAAACACATCTGCAAGAACTCGAAGCCAATCAATCGATAAGACAGGATATTCATCAGGCCATAGAAAATGGCCTGCCTGTTTATGCTGAATGCGGTGGATTGATGTATCTGGCACGTTCAATCAAATGGAAAGAGCAGAAAAATACTATGGTTGGAAGCATTCCGGGCGATATTATAATGGAAGAGAAACCACAGGGTCGTGGTTACGTACGCTTAAAGGAAACGAGCAACGGATTATGGCCATCGAGTTCTGAAAATATCATTGCTGCCCACGAATTTCATTATTCTCGTTTTCAAAATCTCGATAAAAATGCTAAATTTGCGTTTGAAGTTGTGCGCGGCACCGGAATCGATGGTAAAAATGACGGCTATGTATATAAAAATCTGCTAGCCTGTTACACCCATCAGCGTGGCACCAGTAAAAATCGCTGGACACAACGTTTTGTTGACTTTATTCGCCAACAAAAAATATAAACCAAATACAACGTAAGTCATTGATTTTATGATTAAAGTAACAAACGAAGCTGCCAAACAAATTCAATTATCTGCTCAGCAGGGTAAAACTGAAAACTTACCATTGCGAATCGCCGCCACAAAAAATGAAGATGGCAGCTTTCACTACGGCATTGGTTTTGATGAAAATAAAGAAGGTGACATCGCGGTCACTTCTGAAGGTATTAAAATCATCGTGTCAGCTCTCAGCGCAGACCTACTCAAAGATACCACGCTGGATTTTGTTGAACTCGAACCGGGTAAAAATCAATTCATTTTTATGAATCCAAACGATCCAAGCTACTCACCTCCATCCGATGACTAAAGCTGCTTAGCGGTTAAAATAAGGCCCGCTTTATGAATAACTCAGCTGATGATAACTATTGGTCTCAGGATACGCTCACCTTTCTTTATGAACTCAGTTCAACCATAAACGCCACAGAAAATTCTATCCATCCCTGCGCTGGTCCGCTCAAACTGATTACGCAAAAACTTGTAGGCTCCGCCGCCGTCATTCGCCTTATATCTGAAGAAGGCTGGATGGATTTATACGACAGCTACGGCATGGATAAAGAGCAAATCACAGATCTTCAGCACACCCCCATAGAAGGTTCTTTATTTGTTCATGAGAGCAGGTCAATAAAAGAAATTCGCCGTAGCCCTGCCAGTACCTTAATTAATGATAAAACATCCGAATTAATTTCGATTCCAGTACGCCACCATGGGCATACGCTTGGCGTACTTAATGTATTCATTCCTGATGATCAGTTTCATCTGGATGATGAGACTGCATTAATGTTACTAGCCTCCGGGCAACATTTTGGTCTGGCCATTGAAAAGCATCGCCTGGAGAATGCCGCCAAACAAAAATTGATTCAGGAAGAACGCAATATGATCGCCAATGAATTACACGATTCTTTGGCCCAAACGCTGGCCTCACTACGTTTTCAGGTTCGTATTCTTGATCAAACTCTACAACCTACCAGTGATTACATGGCTATTATGAGTCTTGAACAGGTTGAGCATGGCCTGGACGAAGCTTATACCGACTTACGTGAGCTGATTGCCCATTGCCGCGTTCCCATTGAGCAACAGGGTCTGTTACCTTCCATTGAACGCGTAGTTTCCAAATTCAGAGAAGAAACCGGTATTCATATCCTGCTACAATGCGAATGCCAGGATCCAGACGTGCCGGCCAATATGGAAATGAATATTTATCGAATTGTGCAGGAAGCATTAACGAATATTAAAAAGCACGCCAATGCACATATCGTCCGCGTGCTATTGAGCTGTAATGACAAAGGCCAGTTCCGCATACTGGTAGAAAATGATGGTGAAGGTTTCGATAAAAAAGCCATCAAAAGCAAAGAAGGCCAACATCTCGGCTTAACGATTATGCAGGAACGTGCTCGCCATCTGGGTGGTCAGCTAAGAATTGAAAGCGAACCCGAAGAAGGTACACGAATAGAATTAAAATTTCGTTATCTGCGGGAACAAGCTGAATAAACTTATTAATTAAACTTTCATTTAGGCTTTACTATTAAATCATGCGCGTTTTAATTATTGATGATCATGCTCTGTTTCGCGTTGGCCTAAAGGGTTTACTTGAACAGCGAAATATTGAAGTTGTCGGTGCTGCAGCTGATGGTGCTGAAGGTATCGAGCTAGCCGAACAACTCAATCCAGATATCATTTTACTCGACCTGCGCATGCCTGATATGGGCGGTCTGGAAGTACTGCCAAAACTACGTGAAAAACACCCATCGACACCGGTAGTGATACTCACCACCAGCAATGAAGAAAAAGATTTAATCAAAGCACTACGCACTGGTGCTCAGGGTTACTTATTAAAAGACATGGAGCCTGATGAACTGGTCGGTGCACTGCGAGATATCGAAAAAGGAAAAAATGTTGTCGCTCAGGATCTCACCGATGCTCTTGCCCGTATGGTACAGGGCGAAACCAGTCTTGAAGATAATGATGGCCCCTTCTCTACACTGACACCTCGTGAACATGAAATTTTGTGCCTGCTGGCCGAAGGTCAAAGCAATAAGCTGATTGCCCGCAACCTTGGCATTTCTGATGGCACCGTTAAACTCCACGTTAAAGCCATACTTCGTAAACTGGGTATTCATTCACGTGTTGAAGCTGCAGTGATTGCTGTTGAGCAGGGCTTACGTAACTCAAGTAATAAGAACCAAACATAATGAAAAAATTTATGGATCTCGTCGCCGAAGCGCGCGAACAAGTTGAAGAATTGTTTCCCTGGGATGTCGATGAGCTAATCAAAAAAGACAACGGCGCTCTCATTCTGGATATTCGTGAAGAATGTGAGTTCTCTGCCTACCATATCGAACACACCATGTTAGTGCCGCGCGGTATTCTTGAAACTGCCTGTGAAGAAGAATATGAGGATTCCGTACCAGAACTGATTGAAGCGCGTGATCGTGAAATTGTTGTGATATGTCGGTCAGGTAACCGCAGCCTGCTCGCAGCTCAAACTATGAAAACCATGGGTTATAGCAATGTAAAATCAATGCAAACGGGTTTACGTGGCTGGAACGATTACGAACTACCGCTGAAAAATGCACAGCAGGAAATTGTTGATCCTGATGACGCCGATGAAATGCTCAATGCCGGTTTTTGCTCCACGCTCATGCATCCCAATCGCCGTACTATCCTGTCATAAAGTAAACAAGACGAAAAACAACAGTGTTGATATTTCAACAAAGACATATACTTTTGCTGCTGGTGATTGTATAATCTTTAGTAAGCAGCTAATTTTTCTTTACAGAATCAGCTGCTGAAAATGCCCTCAAATACAAACTTCTAATTCATAGAAGTTTTTAAATTAATAAAAATCAGATAGATACACAGGATTGAGCCTTAAGCCATTCATTTATTGCTTTAGCCAATCTCATCGATTTTTTTAATTAGTCACTGATATTCCCTGTGAACATTAAGTGGTAGAGGCCGTCATTTTGAGATACTACCTAACAACACTATGGTGTATTTTAATCAGTTGCATAGTCAATCTGGCAGCAATTAATACCGCTTATTCCATCGAATTTTTCAGAGCAACGACCATAAGTGCTACAAATTCTGCTTATGACGGCCAGGATCTCATTGTTAATGGGGTTATTCTGACCATTGATGGTTCACATCAATTTAATTCTGTACAACTTCTTAATGGTGCTGTGCTCACTCATTCACTCTCCCCCACAACCCAATTAGAACTGACTAGCAATACGTTTGTCATTGATACAAATTCTCGTATTGATCTGACAGGCAAAGGCCGTTTGCCCACATCAGCAGTCACCGGTTCTTCTGGTGGTAGTTATGGTGGCTTAGGTGGTATCTATGTCGACGGTGGAACCACTAACCCAGTCTTTGGAAGTTCAACATTACCAACAGATTTTGGAATTGGTGGTACAGGCAGCGCCGGTCAGACCTATGGTGGTGGCGCCATCAAACTTACCACTGACAACCTGATACTGAATGGAAAAATCATTGCCGATGGACAAGGCTTCAATACATTTTTTAACTCACAAGGTGGTGGTAGTGGTGGTTCAATTTTACTGGATGTAGGCGTATTACAAGGCAGCGGCACACTAGAAACCAGTGGTGGTTCCGGCTTTACGTTCTATGGTGGCGGTGGCGGCGGCGGTGGCCGTATAGCGGTTTATTATGATTCTGCTACTTTTGATTTACAGAATA
This sequence comes from Gammaproteobacteria bacterium, assembly GCA_029882355.1. Lineage (GTDB taxonomy): Bacteria > Pseudomonadota > Gammaproteobacteria > SZUA-229 > SZUA-229 > LH-M37. The sequence goes on from JAOUKV010000005.1 coordinate 49,852, forward strand.
ATATTATTAATCTTGGCGGTGTCTGCAAACCTCTTTTTGGCACATACGGCCAGCCTGGCTCAATTTATCTAGAGCGCAAGATAGCAGTCAATCAAGCACCTATAGCCAATGCCGGCGCATCTCTGGCTATTGCAGAACAATCAGATGTGACTTTAATAGGTAGCGCTACAGATACAGACGGTGTTATTAGCAGTTATAGCTGGGTGCAACTAACCGGCCCAGTCGTTAATCTGATTAATGCTAATACGGCAACCACCCGCTTCACCGCACCCACCGTTTTATCGAACGATAGCCCTACAGTATTGCAATTCCGTTTAACCGTCGTTGATGATCAAGGTGCCACAGCCAGCGCCGATACCAATGTTGGTGTGCTAGCAATCAACACAGTACCAGTTGCAAACGCGGGCAGAGATTTCAGCATAAATGAAGCCAGCAGTGTTAATTTAAATGGCACAGGCAACGACATTGACGGCAGTATTACTAATTACCAGTGGATTCAAATTAGCGGTACGCCCGTAATAATCACAAATAGCACTAATGCAACAGCCTCATTTACAGCGCCTACTTTAAAAAATATTGAACAACTAACTTTTAGACTAACTGTAACTGACAATGAATCAGGTACTCACAGTGATGATGTTCTGGCTACAGTCAATCCTGTGAATGTATTACCTACCGCCATAATTACAGACACTGGCCCTATAGCTGAAAATACTTTCACAACAATGGATGGTTCAGCTTCAAGTGATACAGACGGTACCGTTGTTAGTTATAAATGGACCCAACTAACCGGCCCAGCAGTAACACTAAGCAATACAACCCAGACTATAAGCAGCTTTACAACGCCTACCGTATACCAAAATACAACTCTAAGTTTCCGTCTGGACATCCAGGATGATGAAGGTGGAAGCGCTAGCGCCATCACACAGCTAACTATATTCGACGTAAATACAGATGATGATAGCGATGGCATGTTAGATATTTGGGAAATGCAATTTTTTAATACACTAACGCACACAGGCACAACTGACACAGACAATGATGGTGCTACTGATTTACAGGAATTCAATTTCGGCACCGATCCTACCGCCGAACAACAACCAGTACAGCCTGTCATTGTGTCTCCCGATGATATTGAAGTTACTTCATTGCAACCTGTATTGACGCTGATTAATCCAAACCAGCACACGGGCTTCCCTGTTAGCTATGGCTTTGAAGTCTACAGCGATGCGGCAATGACAGATCTGATCATCTCAGGATCAGGTACTAATCTAAGCTGGACAATCAATACACCACTAACTGACAATACCAGCTATTACTGGCGAGCACGTGCTATTGGCGCAACCTTATTCAGCGGCTGGATAAGCAGTCAATTTTTTGTCAATACAGCCAATGATGCACCGGGAATATTCAATATTAGTTACCCACAAGATGGCATCTGGCTGGCGAGTTTTACACCGACATTATCGGTCACCAATAGTACGGACATTGATGGTGATGCCCTTAGTTATCAATTTGAAGTTTATGCGGATGGCAACTTAATCGCAGCCTCTAGCAATATATTATCAGGCAGCAATGGCATAACCTCATGGACTGTAGATACGCCACTACTGGAAAACAATAGCTATATCTGGCGAGCAATTGTTAGCGACGAGCATGGCCTAAGTACCATCAGTAGCAGTGAGCCAATGATCTTCATCAACACGGTCAATGATGCACCTACAACCCCAACACTAAGCACACCTGTTGATGGTAGCGAGATCAGCAATCTATATAGTGACCTGGTCGTCAATAATGCTATCGACCCTGAAGGGGAGCCTGTTTCGTATTTATTTGAACTGGATACTGTCAACACCTTCGACAGTGTTAACAAACAAAGCTCTGGCATCGTTAATGAAACACAGACAACCACTGGCTGGTCAGTCAATGGTTTATTGGATAACAGCTGGTACTATTGGCGCACCAAAGCCAGCGATGGTCTTGGTGAAAGTTTATGGATAAATGCTAGTTTCTTTGTCAATCAGTTTAATGATGCGCCTGGAATAACTAAGGCATTGAACCCTGGCGACCATGCCTGGACAGGGAATCTACAACCTACACTGGAAGTCTATCCAGCAACTGATATCGATGGTGATACATTAAGCTATGAGTTTAATGTCTATAAAGTTGTAACAACAAGCATCGAGCCTGAGCTTATCGCAACGGGCATCAGCAATACCACGTTCTGGCAACTCGATGCACCACTCATTGAAAGTGGAAATTATTACTGGCATGCACGTGCTATTGATGAACACGGCCTTGCTGGAGAGTGGGGAGAACTTGTTGTTTTCTTTGCTGATGATGACGGTATTAATGACACGCCAACAATTCAACTTAAAAATCTAAAAAATGAAGATGATGCACTATCTCTGGATCATCAAGAAGAAAATAAATCAGAAGAGAATGAAGATAGTAACGAACATTCTGACAGTGACAGCGATGAAACAACCACTGTTGAAATCAAATGGACCGATAACGACCCTGATAGCAATGCTCAAATTAGTTTGTACTATGATACGGATCAATATGGTGAAGATGGTGTATTAATTGCGCTGAATATTTTAGAAGATCCTGATGGTGATTCTGATCGCCATTTCTGGGATGTCAGTCAAATTCAGGCAGGTATTTACTTTATTTACGCCATCATTGATGACGGAAATAGTACATCCGTTGATTACTCAAACAATGCCATTATCGTTGGTGATGGTGGCGGACAACCATATTTGAAATTCCAAACATCTGAATCAGAAAATAATGCCAATCGAAATCAACGTGCAATGATAGCCTGGCGCGACATTGACATTAACAGCAACGCAAGTATCAGCCTTTATTACGACACAGACGATACAGGCTTTGATGGTGTTCTGATTGCTAATGCACTTGAAGAAGATATGGATGGCAATGACGACCATTACCTATGGGATATTTCTACACAGGCCGAAGGTACCTACTACATCTACGCCACAATTTCTGATGAAGTTAACAGTTATCGTGTTTATTCAGACAAGGCCTTTGATATCGAACACCATGGACATAACGAACATTGAAAACGCATCAATCACATAGATGCATACTCACACTTGCCATGCTTTATTCTCATAATGGTTTCGCTAGCATCGACCTCGATCAATTGAAAAAACTATTTAATTCAGGAGATAGTCAGGCCGCCTATGAATATGCACACTCTGAAGTATTGACTCATGAAGGTGAGCCTGTCTTTGATTATTACTATGGTGCATCAGCAATAGACGTAGGACAAAGTAGCGAAGGTGTTTTTGCGCTCGAACGTGTACTGGATTCACAACCCAATAATCATGCTGCACGATTAGAACTAGCACGCGGTTATTTTATTCTTCAGGAATATGCACGAGCGCGTGCAGAGTTCAACACCGTGCTGAAGTACAATCCGCCTGATGATGTAAGTGAAAGAATTTATAACTATCTGGATAGCATCCGTTTACAGGAAGATAGATATAAAACCACTTCAACCGTCTATGCAGAATTTGGCTATGGCTCAGATTCTAATATTAATAGCGGCCCCAGTAATCCAACGATTACTTTTCTCGGACAAACAGGGCAACTTAATGCTTCCGCCTTAGAACAAAAAGACAACGTCACTAAGATAAAAGTTAATTATGGTTTCAGTACACCGCTAACAGCAAAATCATCATTTAACGCCAGCATCAATGCCAGCCTGAATAACAACAGTGATCACAGCGAACTGAATTCTGCCACTTACACCGAGTCAGCAGGCTTTCGTTATCTGCATGCCCAGGACACCTATTTGATCGATCTAATCGCACAACAATTTTCCATTGATAATAAAGATTATCGTCAGTTAACCGGCATCAACAGCAACTGGAAAAGGAATCTTTCACAACTATCAACCTTACAGACATATCTTCAGCTTTCTAAACAGGATTTTGATGGCCAGGAAACGCGAAATGTAGACACTATTTTATTAGGTGTCGGACTCACTAAAAGATTTAATGCTGCCTTATCGCCGGTAATATTTAGTAGTTTATATATCGCTCAAGATAATCCAGAACGCAATAGTGATATTGCCAAACAAATTGCAGAGCGTGATTATTACGGCGCTCGAATTGGCGCGATATTAAGCACATCGGCAAAAACATCAAGTCAACTTTCCATTAACTACCAGAGTAGCCAATATGGACTCAAAGATGATACTAATGGAATTTTAAGAGAAGACGATCATAGCAGTGCAGAATATAATTTCACCTGGTTAGTATCTCGAAACTGGAGCTTGCTCGCAGACGCCAGCTATATACAAAATGAATCAAGCAACACCATAAATGCATACGATCGAAAACAGTTCAGCGTTTCCCTTCACTATGAAATGAAATAACACCCTTAAACATTTTGAGGAAAAGGTTATGACAAAATTTACAGACAATATAATCTGGATAAAAAATTTATTTTTTATAATAGGGATTTTATTTTCCAGCCACGCCATTTCAGAAAACAATATCGGACGAGTTATCCATACCAATGGCGACCTTGTTGCTTCAAATAATGGTTCATCAAGAGCATTACAACGCGGTTCTTATATAGCTGAGGGAGATATAGTTAATTCCGGTTCAAGCGCAAAAGCACAGTTAAGGATGATGGATGGAGCATTAATTGTTTTACGCCAAAATTCTGAAATGCATTTTGAAGAATACCAGTATGATGATGAAGACGAGTCAGTCGGTAGTAGTATTTTCAGTTTAATCAAAGGTGGTTTTAAAACCATCTCCGGGTTAATTGGCAAACGTAATAAAAAGAATTATAAAGTTAAAACAGCTTTTACCACGATAGGAATTCGTGGCACTGATTATGGTGTCACCCTATGTGAGCAGAGCAATTGCAGTGATGGCGCTAATGGATCACTCAGTGATGGTCTCTATGCCAGTGTCATTGACGGTGAGATTTCCAGCGAAAATGAAGCCGGTCTGTATATATTTTCTAATGATGAATATTTTTATGTTGCCAGCAAGACTAGCAAACCAGAAAGTTTGTTGAAAGCACCTGGTGTTATTTTTGATCCAAATATGATTGAAGCCAGCACTGAAGGAATGAATGTTAATAATGAATATGCCACTTTGCTGACAGATAAGAATCTGGATCAGGGTGCTGTAATACAGACCAATGTTAACATGCAAAATATTGCAATGTATGACGGCTCCTTTACACCACTTTTTGAAGCGGCCAATGATGTCAGTAACAATACCTATATGGTTTCTTCAAATCCCGGCGACACCATGATGTTTAGCTACTTTCAAGGTACAGCCGGTGCTTTAAGCCCTGTGTCACAAACCCTTATCGATGATGGCACAATCAATAATCAATTTACACTTAACGCCATCGCAGCTGACAACGGCACATTGATACCCCTCGCCTCACAGATATCATTTGGCGCTGCGCAAACGACAAGTACACTTTACATTGCTAATGCCACAGCAAGTGATGTTAGCTCAATGAACATTGGTGGAACAGATATTAGCTGGGGTCGTTGGAGTGGTGATCTATATGAAACCACAGATGGTGCAACAGCAACCGCTCATTCCGGCTCACTTCACTATGTCGTCGTGGATGGAGGTTTAACTACCCCCGCACAGATCAGTGCAATGACCGGTAACTTTAATTACTCAACAGTTGCCGGTACAAATGCCACTGACCTCAATGGCAATGTGGCGAGCAATATCGCCGATGTCAATATGGCAGTTGATTTTGGCCTGCAAAATATCAATAGTTTTTCAGTAGCAACCAATGTTGCTGGTATCGACTATCAGGCAGAGTTGATGGCGGCTACCACAATCACTTCAGCGGTAACTAATGGTATGTTCTTAGCGGGTAATTCGGCAGGCACATGCCCAACTTGTGGTGGCCAGGCCAGTTTAGGCTTTGTCGGCACACAGGCTGAAGGCGCTATCACCAGTTACAACATTGGTAATGCCGCCATGTCGTCCACCATTACTGGTACAGCGATAATAACTCGCTAAATAAAATACTTTTAGCTATAAAAAAGCCTGCTAATCGCAGGCTTTTTTATAGTTCTAATCAATCGTAGTGTTTTCTATCCTTGCGCCTTCGCCCCGCCTGCTGTGATATCACACCGGTAACTGCATCTAAACTCGGGATCTCAACAGTATCGTACAAGTCATTCAGTGGTTGCAGAAAATATTTATCTTCAAGGATTCTTAATTGCCTAAAAACCAGCTCATCATCATGCATGGCCGTAACATAACAGCCATCTTTCATTGCGCCGGCTGGGTCAACGATAATAATCACACCCTCATTAAACTCTGGCTGCATACTGTCACCCAGTACGCGTAATGCATAAGGTTCTCTTGCACTACAACCACCTGAACCGCCTGTGTCACATGAAGACATAAAAACCCTCTTAAACTGTTGATTTACAGAGCCTAATTATACACTCTAGGCCAATCGGCAGCCATAGTCTTCTATGCAGCTTGCTATCATTCCGTGTAAAATGCCTGCCCATAATTAATCATGACCTGACCTTTGAGGAAACCATGTCCGACATTATTGCAAAAAACAAGTTCGTCTCACTGACCTACGCCATTACTGACGAAACTGGTGAAATTGTAGAGCGCATCGACCTGCCCGTACCATTAATTCTCGGCCATAACAGTCAACTCATCGAAAAAATTGAGCAAGCTTTGATTGGTAAGAAAACGGGCGACATCATTAATGTGAAATTAACCGCTGAAGAAGGTTTTGGCCCTCATCAGCCAGATCTCACTTTCACTGACGATCTACAAAATGTGCCTGAAGAATTTCAGCGTATTGGTGCTGAAGTACAGTTTCAAAATGATAAAGGTGAAAGCAAAGATTTTCGCGTTGTCAGCATAGAAAACGGCAAACTCACCGTTGATGGTAATCATCCGCTGGCGGGCAAAGCCATTACCTATATCATCACTGTGACTGAAGTACGTGATCCAACCACCGATGAAATGGCTAACGGTGTAGAAAACCAGCCTTCACTGCACTAGACATTGCGTATACGGGAGATTTATACCCCCATAAAAGCCTTTATTGCTGAAAAATAGAGTGGATTAAGGTATTCTCGCACTCCTGATTTATCGTTCAGAGCCAAAAATCAAATGTCATCCATAGCAGATATCACCGATACAGAACAGTGGGCCGTATCAACCACGCTAAAAGAGCGCTGGCCGGAACGCAGCATTGAACTGCAATTAGCCGATGTCGAAATTCGTATGTACCCTGGCGACAAAGAACTGGTCGAGTGCCCCGCTATCTTCTGGCAGGTCGATGAAGCTAACTTTATCGTCATCAAAGTGGGCGACCGCGTTTACCGTGCGCAATTCTTTTATCGTGGTTATCAGCAATACGGTAGCGGCGGCAAAGACTTTGATGACATCAATGATTGCCTTGTAACCATGCTGCAAGTTCACGCTGATCGAGAAACAGCGAGAAACGAAGAACAAACGTCCTAATTCAAATTAAAAATATATAAAACTACTCAACGAGGAAAACCTATGAGCAAAAAAATGAACGCGTTTTACGCACAGTCCGGTGGTGTAACCGCTGTGATCAATGCATCAGCCTGTGGTGTTATTGAAACTGCACGCAAACACAAAGATAAAATCGGTAAAGTTTACGCTGGTAGCAGCGGCATCATCGGTGCTTTGACCGAAGAACTCATCGATACCAGCAAAGAAACAAAAAGCACGATTGCGGGTCTGCGTAGCACACCATCTGGCGCTTTCGGTTCTTGTCGTTTCAAATTAAAAAGTCTGGAAGATAACAAAGCTGAATATGAGCGTTTAATCGAAGTATTCAAAGCCCACAACATCGGTTACTTCTTCTACAATGGCGGCGGTGATTCTGCTGACACCTGTTTAAAAATTTCTCAGATCGGTAAAAAAATGGGTTACCCGATCACTGCAGTTCATGTTCCAAAAACGGTTGATAATGATCTGCCTATTACTGATAACTGCCCAGGTTTTGGCTCAGTAGCTAAATACATCGCTCTTTCAACGATGGAAGCAAGCTTCGATGTTGCTTCAATGTGCAAAACTTCAACTAAAGTATTCGTACTTGAAGTAATGGGTCGTCATGCTGGCTGGATTGCAGCTGCTGGTGCAATGGCTTCAACTGCGGAACACGAAATTCCTGTTGTCGTTTTATTCCCTGAAGTTAAATTCGATCAGAAAGCTTTCCTGAAGAATGTTGACGATAAAGTTAAACAGTTCGGTTACTGCACAGTGGTTGTTTCTGAAGGTGTTGCATGGCCAAATGGCAAGTTCCTTGCTGAAACTGGTTTAAAAGATGCATTTGGTCACAGTCAATTAGGTGGTGCTGCTCCTGTTGTTGCTGGCATGATCCAGGAAAAACTGGGCCACAAATACCATTGGGCTGTTGCCGACTACCTGCAACGTGCGGCCCGTCACATCGCTTCTAAATCAGACGTTGAACAAGCTTATGCAACTGGTAAAGCGGCTGTTGAGTACGCGATTAAAGGTCACAACTCAGTGATGCCAGCAATCAAACGTACCAGCAACAAGCCTTACAAGTGGAAAATTGAAATGGCTCCACTGAAGAAAATCGCTAACGTTGAAAAAATGATGCCTAAGAGCTTCATTTCTAAAGACGGTTTCGGTATCACTAAAAAATGTCGTGAATACCTTGAACCTCTAATCCAAGGCGAAGACTACCCTGCTTACAACAAAAATGGCCTGCCTAAATACGTTACTTTGAAGAAAGTAATGGTTGAAAAGAAGTGTGCTCCTTTTGAAGTAAAATAATTACTTGATTGATTAACGAGTTGTCATGACCTTAGAAAAAGCAAACGAACTAATAGCCATGCACGTCAGTTTTGGTAGCGGTTATAACCGTCACGCAACGCGCATGATTTTAGGCGAAATCATGCGTGACTTTGGTCAGGCAGCCGTTGATCAGTTAATTCGAGATTATGATCTCACAGGAAAATGGGATTTTAAAGAAGGTGTTTTTTATGAGACACCCTTCAAGAAATAAATAAGCAAAGATAAAAACAATACTTATATTAAGTGGAGAAAGAATCATGCGTTTAATTCTGTTAGGTGGACCCGGTGCCGGTAAAGGCACGCAAGCGGGCTTCATCACAAAAAAATATAATATTCCTCAAATTTCTACTGGCGATATGCTGCGAGCTGCAGTTAAAGCAGGTACTGAATTAGGCAAAGAAGCAAAAAAAGTTATGGATGCCGGCGGTCTGGTTTCTGATGAGCTTATTCTTGGTCTGGTTAAAGAACGTATTCAGGAAAGTGATTGCGCTAACGGCTTTTTGTTCGACGGTTTTCCGCGTACATTGGCACAGGCTGACTCCCTGAAAGAGCAAGGCGTTGAAATCGACGGTGTTGTTGAAATTGACGTTGATGACGCAGAAATCATCAAACGTATGAGCGGTCGTCGAGTTCATCTGGCATCTGGTCGTACTTATCACATTGTTTTCAATCCACCCAAAGTGGAAGGCAAAGACGATGAAACCGGTGAAGACCTGATTCAACGTGATGACGATCAGGCCGATACGGTGAAAAAACGTCTCGATGTTTATCACGACCAAACTGAACCACTGATTGGCTATTACACAAACTGGGCCAGCTCAGGTGAAGCGGGTTCACCGAAGTATCACAAGATTGCCGGAATCGGTAGTGTTGAGGATATTCGTGATGCAATCTTCTCTTCTTTGTCTTAAATAATACAAAAAGCCCCATTATTCGGGGCTTTTTTAATTAAGCTTGATCAAGATCACAAGTTGAACATGAAATATAATATAAAAAGCAAACCTCAAAATAATAATTAGGAGTTTTAAGTATGTCCATTGAAATTATCATCGCTCTTGGTTGTGCCCTTGCCGGCATCGCCTATGGCGTTATTTCCATTTTTAGTATCCTCGCTAAGCCGATGGGTAACGAAGCAATGGTTAAAATCCAGAGTGCAATTCAGGAAGGCGCAATCGCTTATCTGAAAAGACAATACACTGCCATCGCTGTAGTTGGTGCTATTATTTTTGTCGTTATCATGTATGCGCTAGGTGCGGCTACAGCCATCGGTTTTGCCCTTGGCGCTGTGCTTTCCGGTCTTGCTGGTTTCATTGGCATGCATGTATCTGTACGCTCTAACTCTCGTACTGCTGAGGCAGCTAAAGACGGCATTAACCCTGCCCTGCAAATTGCATTCAAAGGTGGCGCGATCACTGGCATGTTGGTTGTAGGCCTGGCTCTACTGGGTGTTGCTGGTTATTATGCGACACTCACCGCAACAGGCATGCACATGAATGAGGCACTGCACTCACTGGTTGGCCTTGCCTTCGGTGGCTCTTTGATCTCTATCTTTGCACGTCTTGGTGGCGGTATCTTCACTAAGGGTGCGGATGTAGGCGCCGATATCGTGGGTAAAGTCGAAGCTGGTATCCCAGAAGACGACATTCGTAACCCTGCGGTTATCGCTGATAACGTTGGTGATAACGTTGGTGACTGCGCCGGTATGGCTGCTGACCTGTTTGAAACTTACGCGGTAACACTGATCGCTACCATGCTACTGGGTGGCCTGCTATTGGGCAACACTGCTGGCGAACTGGCGGTGACTTTCCCTCTCGTATTGGGTGGTGTTTCTATCATCGCATCTATCATTGGTACTTTCTTCGTGAAAACTTCTGATGGCGGTAAGATCATGAACGCGCTGTACCGTGGCACACTTGTTGCTGCTGCAATTTCAGCCGTTGCTTTCTACTTCATCACCAATAAAATGATGGGCAACATCGATGGCTACACAGCCAGTGCTTTGTTCTACTCCACATTGATTGGTCTGGCACTAACAGTGGCAATGATCGTGATCACCGAGTACTACACTGCGACTGAGTACGGCCCTGTAAAACGTATCGCTGAGGCCTCAACCACCGGTGATGGCACTAACGTAATCGCTGGTCTGGGTGTTTCAATGAAATCAACGGCTCTGCCTGTTTTGGCTGTTTGTGCTTCCATCTGGGGTGCCTACGAGCTGGCTGGCTTATACGGTATCGCGATTGCGGCGACTTCCATGCTGTCCATGACAGGTATTGTCGTTGCACTTGATGCCTACGGCCCTATCACAGATAACGCCGGCGGTATTGCTGAAATGGCTGAATTGCCAGAAGACGTACGCAACACCACAGACGCACTGGACGCTGTGGGTAACACCACAAAGGCGGTGACCAAAGGTTATGCGATTGGTTCTGCAGGCCTGGCAACACTGGTTCTGTTTGCTGATTACACCAACACGCTAGACGCCAAACTGGCTGCGGCTGGACAGGGAGCGGCAACTTTTGACCTGTCCAATCATATGGTCATTATCGGTCTGTTCATCGGCGGCCTGATCCCTTACCTGTTTGGTGCCATGGCGATGGAAGCAGTAGGTCGTGCAGCGGGCGGTATTGTCAATGAAGTACGTCGTCAGTTCAAAGAAAAACCGGGCATCATGGATTACTCAGAAAAACCTGACTATTCCAAAGCTGTCGACATGCTGACAAAGGCAGCGATCAAAGAAATGATGATTCCTTCATTACTACCTATCGCAGCACCTATTGCTGTTGGTTACTTCCTCGGTGCTCAGGCACTGGGTGGTATGCTTATTGGTACTATCGTAACCGGTCTGTTCGTAGCGATTTCTATGACTACCGGTGGTGGTGCATGGGATAACGCCAAGAAATACATTGAAGATGGTAATCATGGTGGTAAAGGTTCCGATGCGCATAAAGCAGCGGTTACTGGTGATACTGTAGGTGATCCGTACAAGGATACTGCTGGTCCAGCGATCAACCCATTGATCAAGATCATCAACATTGTGGCACTGATGATGGTTCCACTGCTGTAATCTAGTAGCAATTAGTACGAAAAAAGGCGGAGCTTAGGCTTCGCTTTTTTTTGACTATTATTTCAGCACGAAATAAAACAACCCTTACATTTATTGACTTGCATCATTAAAATGATCAGCAATCAGCTCAATCTTAGGGCTGTAGAAAAAGTACCGGAAGGAGAGAGAGATGATCCCAGTTGAAGAACTAAGAAAAGAAAATAATGAAATAAAAGATCTGAGCGAGGTGCTTTCGGGCTTGATTTCGAACTCATCGCTTCGTAATAATGATGTATTTTGTGAGCTACTTGAGCGTTTCCAGAACAAACTCGATCAACATTTAAAACACGAAGCCAGATCGATTTACCCAGAGTTACTGAATCACGATGAGACCAACATCAAACAGATTGCCAAATCCTTTCTGGGCAATACTCACGAACTTGAACGTATACTTTCGAAATATACAAAGCGCTGGTGCAAGCACATTAATACTGAAAAACACGAAGAATTTGAAAATGAAACCAGTGAAGTATTTAGGCTGGTTAATGAACGAATTCAGATGGAAGAAAAACATCTGTTCCCCGTCTTAAAATAACTACTCAATTTTAATCAACCAAGAGATTATATAGATGACAATAGAACATCATCCACTGATAGAAGAATTCCCAGAAAACAAAGATCAAATTCATGCACTGAAAATGAGCAATGCCCATTTCCGTCGTCTGGCACACGAATTCGAAGGTATTGATAAATCAATCGTACGCGCAGAACAAGGTTTAGAAACTGTCAATGATGATTACCTTTCAGAAGTAAAAAAAGAACGCCTACACCTGAAAGACCTGATATATCAGATGATAAAAAATCAGTAAATTCATACTCTTAAATACGAGAAAATCATGGAATCTATCGACAAAGTAAAAGAACGGTTGCAGTCTTTACGCGAAGAGTACACACATAGAATTGATACTATAGAGATTGAAACCCATCATAAAGAAGAGCCAGTAGAAAAAGACTTTGCCGAACAGGCAACCCAAAGTGAAAATGATGATGTTCTGGCTGCGCTCGATGATGAAGCGCAACATATGATCATGCAGGTCGATGCGGCACTTTCCCGTATTGAACAGGGCTCGTATGGCATTTGCAAAGCCTGTGGTGAACCGATTGCAAATGAACGATTGTTGGCGGCTCCGTACGTCACCTTGTGTATAGGATGTGCCGAAAAGGCCTCCCAGTAGCCCTGGCCAGCCGTAGTTTCGTCTATTTGTTTAGTAAACAACTATTTGTAGGCGAATGCGCTGGTCTGGCTTGCCCCATGAGAAGAAACGATAAGCATCCTCATTAAGCTCTTTCCATCTGCACCTACCCCCAAAGCACTACATCAATCGACTACGAAAACCAGCCGTTTTACTGTAGAATCCAGCCCACAAAATTTAAGCTTTAACCTAATTTTAATAAAAGTGCTGGCTGAACGGTCAGTGTGATACCCATCCAGGAGACATTACATGATTAAACCTCATGGTTCTGACGAACTGAATCCATTGTTCGTATACGATACAGCTAAAAACGAAGCCCTACAGAAAGAAGCTGAAGGTCTGGCCTCTATTGTTGTTAGCTCAGCTGCAGCCGCTAACGCTGTTATGTTGGGTGCTGGTTACTTCAACCCACTAACAGGTTACATGAACAAAGCAGATGCCTTGTCTGTAGCGAATGGCATGAAAACCACTTCAGGTCTGTTCTGGCCAACACCAGTACTTAATCTTCTGCAAGATGCTGCTGGCATCAAAGCTGGTGATCGTATTGCGCTTAAAGATCCAAACGTAGAAGGCAACCCTGTTGTTGCAATCATGGACGTTGAAGCAGTTGAAGAATTCAGCGACGAAGACATCGCTCTGATTGCTGAAAAAGTCTACGCACCTGCTGCTGGCGAAGCTCATCCTGGTGTTGATGCCTTCCTGGCACAGGGTAAAGTCTGTCTTTCAGGCCCAATCCAGGTTCTGAACTTCTCATATTTCCTGACGGAATTCCCGGACACCTTCCGTACTGCGGTTGAAATTCGTAACGAGATTGCTGAGCGCGGCTGGAAGAAAGTGGTTGCATTCCAGACTCGTAACCCAATGCATCTGGCTCACGAAGAGCTTTGTCACATGGCAATGGACCGTTTAGGTTGTGACGGCCTGGTTATCCACATGTTGCTGGGTAAACTAAAAGAAGGTGACATCCCTGCGCCAGTTCGTGATGCCGCTATTCGTAAGATGGTTGAACTGTACTTCCCTGAAAACAGCGCCATGGTTACCGGTTACGGTTTCGACATGCTGTACGCGGGTCCACGTGAAGGCGTTCTGCACGCCTTATTCCGCCAGAACATGGGTGCCACTCACTTCATCATCGGTCGTGACCACGCCGGCGTTGGCGATCACTACGGTGCTTTCGATGCGCAAACTATTTTCGAAAATGAAGTACCTGCTGGCGCACTGGAAATCGAAATCTTCAAAGCTGACCACACTGCTTACTCTAAGAAATTAGACAAGGTTGTTATGATGTGCGAAGCACCTGATCATCAGAAAGAAGACTTTGTTTTGTTATCAGGTACTAAAGTTCGTGAAATGCTGGGTAATGGCATTGCGCCACCAAAAGAGTTCTCACGTCCTGAAGTAGCTCAAATTTTGATGGACTACTACAAAAGTTTAGACGCTTAATCTTTTACGCGTGTATAACGAAAAACGGCGCTGATCTTTCGATCAGCGCCGTTTTTTTTTACCTCTTCTTATACTTCTCTACTATTTTCCAGGTGGTGCAAACACATGAGGCGTATGACAGCTATAACAGTTATCACCTGATTTTTTACCACTGGCACCTTGATGCTCATTATTATGGCATACCTTACAACGGTCAGTATCAACGGCATAACCGGTCACACCAATACCTGGGTAATACCCTGTTAAATTTGGCTTTTCTAATCCAACAGTATCCGCTGTATGCGTACCATGACAGGCATTACACTTAACCATGGTATGCGTCATTTTTGATGCTGCGTACTCATTCACCAGATTCTGATCTGTTTCATGACAGCCGCCACTTAAACAGGAATAACTGAATTCTACGGCAAAACTGGTATCAAAAACCTGTGTAGGCGCAGGATCAGGTCCAGGTCCGGCAGCTCCCATTTTAGCAGCAAAAGCTACCGAAGAACCCAGTGCCAGAATAATCAGACAGGCCAATAAAGATTTAATGGATTTGTTTAAATATTTCATTTTCATTCTCCTCCATTAAGCCTTAACTAGTTTAACGGCACAGTGTTTAAAGATAGGCTGCTTACAATCAGGATCAACCCAGTTCATAGTTAAGCGATTAGTAGCTGTTAAACGGCCACCATTTTGAGCTTTATCCTGTGGATCAAGATCAGCAAAATGCATGGGTACAAACACCTGACCTTGCTGTACTGTTCCAACCACCAGCGCCTTGATCACGATCTCACCACGGCGAGTAGTCAGTCGCATCATGTCACCGGAGACCACATTCATGGCTGCGGCATCATCGGGATGCATTTCCACATAATTTTCTGGCACCATTTCATGCAGCTGAGGCACACGTTTAGTTTTGGTTCGACTGTGGAAGTGTTCGATGACTCGACCAGTAATTAACCAGAACGGATATTGGCTGTCGGGTATTTCCGGTGCTTCGATATAGTCCTTGGCCCAGAGATAGGCGCGACTCAGATTATCCGGATCAACCCAGGGTTTATCCTGACCACCACCCTGCGAATCACCCCAGTTAGTATTAAAACGTCCATCGGTATACATGCGTGCACCGCCGTAAACATTAGTCGGTGTTGATGGCCATTGAATACCATTATTGGCTTCTATATTCTCATAGGTCATGCCTGTCATTTCACAGATAGTACCTTCAGTACAGGCTTTCCATTCTGCAAAAGCTTCTTCAGGGGTATTAAATCCAATTAGTGAATTACCATCTTTATCGGCAAAGCGAGAATCCATAGCGGCAATTTTATCCGCCATCATCTTGCTTATTTCCAGATCAGAATAAGCACCATAACCATCAGCACGTAAATCAAAACCGGCGGGGTTAACGGCCTGACGACCAAGATTCACTTTACGTTCTGAACAGGTGTAGGTACCGGTTTTTTCGCCCCACATAGCAGCGGGCAGGAACATATCAGCAAAATGCGTACATTCCATGGGCTCATAAATATCCTGCGCCACAATGTAAGGGCGATTTGGATTACTAAAATCCATATAGGAGTAGAGCTTGTTCAGGTCTGGCAGAGTAACCGCAGGATTAGTTGCCTGAATCCAGAAAACACTCAACTCACCATTGCGCATCATTTCTACCTGGCTGTTGATATCCTGATAGTCTTTATTTGAAGTAATACAGGTAGGTTTATGTGGCGGAATTTTACCTCTGTTAATATTCCAGAAATCTTCCAGCCAACCGACGTGATCAGGATTGTAGTAATTTCTGTATCCTGCCAAAGCCGATGAAGCACCGGCTTCACGATTACTCATGGCGGTAGCCTGTCCAGTGATACTGAATGGCGATGAACCAGGACGACCAATCTTGCCCATGACCAGATGCATGGCACAAATCATCCGTACCGTATCGGTCGCACCCATAGATTGATACACGCCCTGAATAAACAACGATAACGCTTCAGGTGATTCACCAATCCATTTTGCCGCCAGTGCAATATCAGCAGCGGGGCAACCGGTAATGTTAGAGACATACTCCGGCGTATATTTAGCCACTGTCGCGGCCATGGCATCATAGTTACGCGTATGTGCGGTGATGTAATTACTGTCAGTCCAGTTGTTGGCAATGATCTGTTGTACCAGGCCATTCATCAACGCCAGATTAGTACCGGGTTTGAGAGCCAGATGTAAATCGGCACTGCGAGCAGTTTGAGTGCGGCGTGGATCGACCACGATAAGTTTTGGTGCACGTGAGGTTCTGCGCGCTTTGGCAATTCGTCGCCAGAGTTGTGGATGCATCTCGGCCGGGTTCATACCGATAACAAAGAAGCAGTCAGTATTTTCAACATCGTCATAACAACCTGGAGGGCCGTCAGAACCAAAGGTAGAAAGATAACCAACCACTGCCGCTGCCATACATAAGCGGGTATTTGAATCCATGGTAGCAGTACCGATGGCACCTTTACCTAACTTACCAAAGGCATAATAATCTTCAATGGTCCACTGACCCGTGTTGTAAGTTGCAATTGAGTCAGCGCCTTTTGCATCAACACCATCAATTATTTTTTGGCTCAGAATGGTTGTGGCTTCGTCCCAGGTGATTTTTTTCCAGTCGCCATTGGCATCGCGAATTAATGGCCATTTACCACGATCAGGCGCTTCCAGTATTTTGTGCTCGTACAGACCTTTAACACAGACTCGGCCATTATTGGTTGGGTGATTCTCATTACCGCGTACCGCCACGGCTTCACCGGCGGAATTAACACCAATGCTAAGACCACAACCGAAGGAGCAGTAACCGCAGACAGAATAAACCCAGCCTGTTACGTTATTAAAAGTATCATCGGCTCTTGCATCAGAGCTGGCTAATAAATTAACGACACCACCGCCAATTACAGCCTGAGATGAAACTATTGCGCTCCATTTTAAAAAATTACGTCTTCCGTGATTAGCGATATTTGGATCTTTTTTTAGTTCTTCAATTTCGTCTTTACTAAACATTTTGACGCTTATTTCTTTCTCATTTGATGCCATAGTGCTTCACCTTTTAATCATTTTTAAATTTAAAACACATTGCCTGACCACTGGAACATAAACTGAACCAGATGAGCAATGTGGTTTTTTAATACGCGGCCATCTTTGTCTAGAAACAAAGGTATGAGCAATGACAAATGTCACCTAAGATAATAAATTAAACAGAAATCAAACTAACTACGTGAAATAACAGATAAAAAACATTTAGCGAATAACGAGATTATAGGATTTAGAATAAAAAGCTGTTATAGGTGGATTTCAGCGGGCAAATTACCAGAATAACGATTAAAAACATAACCACATTATTCTATTAAACCTTAACTATATCTTCATATTTTTAGCCACATAACTAGATTTAATCAAATAAAAACAATGAACAAGACTAATAACCCGTACTGATTTTTTCTAGAGCAATCAGGTCAATAATGAGGAATCCTTGTCTACTGACACCAATATAACCCTCAGACTCCAGTTGCTTGATACAACGGATCAGGGTGCGCTGAGTAATACCAAGCATATCTGCCAGTTCGATACGCGATAACAAATCACTCAGATAACTTTTTTTCAGGTTTCGCTTAAGATGCGTTTCATGCAAATAAACAAGATAGGAAGCCAAACGTTCCAGAGCATTTTTCTGCCCCAGATTAGCAATGTGCCGTATATAAGAATTCAAATTACACGACATGACAAACATTAAAGTATCTAAAATTTCGTTATAACGCCCTGCACTATTACGCAGATCATCACATTTTAGATAGCAGACATTAACGTCACTCAACGCCTCAGCCGAGCTGGCATGTTTCTTCAGATACAAATCATCGCAGGCAATAAGATCTCCCGGTATCTGCGCCAGCTTATGTATTTGATGCTTGCCATTAGATAATGTTTTATAAACCTTAACCTCACCGGAGATTAAAACATAAAGATTTTTACAGACATCTTCTTCTTTATATAAGAAATCTTTTTTATTAAACTTTTTTAATGCCAGACTGGGTTGCAAATCCAGTTTGGCCTCGACACTCAAATTAGAAAAAAAATCAGAAGTATCCATAATACAGGAAGCACATCGTATTTCTTCAGGCTTATCTAAACAGGGACCGACTATATTGTGTTTACGCATTTGTTGATTCAATGACTTATCACTCATATTTTTATTTATGCGTTACAACAAACGCGGACAGAAATACAACTTATATTATTTTGGCAATGCTTGCATTGGAATTTTTAGTTTATTTAATTCAATAGAAAAGGCTAATATAATAAAACTCTACATCTCACCCACAAACACATTTGAGAATGATTTTTATTCCATAACAAGGTCACGTAAAATAAATAAAGATGAAACCTAATACTTCAACCGCCATGCAGAACCTGATCGACGAGGTACGCACAACCATGCCTTTTGATGCGGGTGAGGCCCAGCTATGCGCAGATTCATGCAATGGTTGTTCGCTGAAGTTATTGGAGTTTCTTGATATGGAGTTACAGGATTGGGAACAGAAGTTACAGGAGGGTGTTGAACCTAGTTTTGGGGATATTCATAAAATGGGTAAGACTTGTAAAAAGATTTATATGGTTTTGAAGAAGAATGGATTGGTTGAAGAATAATTTTATCTGCCTACTTTGCCCTCCATATTAACTGCATTGATCTCTGCTACCCGCTGCGCGCATAATGCTACCATGGAAAGCACAATTACCCTGCCGCTATGGCTGTTTATATTACTGATTGCATTCGCCGCGATCATGGTAATTGATCGTATTCTACTACCAGGCATGCGCTGGTATTTACGCCGCAGAGTCAATCGTGTCATTGATGAAGTCAGCACTCGACTCGATATCGAAATTCGCCCATTCCAGCTAACCCGCAGACAAAACTTAATTGACCAGTTGGTCTTTGACGACAAGGTAATCGAAGCCGTCAAACAACATGCTGCTGAAAACGATATGCCGACAGCTATTGCTCAGGCCAAAGCGGTCAAATACGCAAAAGAAATTGTACCTAGATTTAATGCCTATATTTATTTTCGCCTGGGCTACTGGTTCGCCAAAAAAGTAGCTCGCTTAGTTTATCGTGTTCGCGTTGGTTTCTACGACGACGAAGGCCTGAAAAACATACCACAGGGATCAAGCGTGGTCTTTGTCATGAACCACCGTAGCAATATGGATTACATCCTGGTGTCATTTCTAGTCGCAGAAAAAACCACACTGTCCTATGCCGTGGGTGAATGGGCACGTATCTGGCCATTACAAACATTAATTAAATCCATGGGTGCATTTTTTGTGCGTAGAAATTCAGGTAACAGCCTGTATCGAAAAGTACTGGAACGTTATGTCAATATGGCGACACGCGCTGGCGTTTGTCAGGCCGTTTTTCCTGAAGGCAGCTTAACCAAAGACGGCTCCCTGCGTGAAGCCAGATTGGGTTTTATGGATTACATGTTACGTGATTATCATCCGGACATTGATAAAGACATCGTCTTTGTTCCTGTCGGTATCAATTATGACCGAGTCATTGAAGACCGTAGTTTATTACGCAAACTTAATCCGGATGCAAGCAAACGAAGTATCTGGTTTATTATCAAAACTACACTGGGGTTTTTACACAAAACCCTGATGCTTTCACGAAAAAACCGATGGCGACGTTTTGGTTATGCCAGCGTCAATTTCGGCAAGCCAGTGTCGGCTAAAACATACTGCCAGCAACAACAGGTTGATTTCAGCAAACTAGAAACAGAACAACGCTTTGCAAGCGTAAAAAACCTCGCTGACGTGTTAATGAAAAACATCAGCGACGTAGTGCCAATAACACCAGTCGCACTGATGTCAGAAATTTTATTATCAAAACACGAAGACTGGCACAGCGAACTGGAAATAAAAACCAGGGCCCTGGCACGAATAGATAAATTAAAAGAACAAGGCGCACCGATAAACATATCATCGAGCGCCTGCGAACAGGTGCTTGCTGGGGCACTAGATATTTTAATAGGACGTGGATTAGTGAAAAACAAAGATAACTTATTAAAAGTCGATCAGGATGCCATGGATGTTTTGGTTTATTATGCCAATTCGATTAGGCAGTGGAATTAAAAAACAAAAGCATTCACCGCAGAGACGAAAAGAATACAGAGAACAACTAGATAAAACGTACGATATGTACGGTGCAATAAACGTAGCGCATTGCACCCTACCTTGCTAACACTACGCTAAAGTCGATAGCAAAAATAAATTATTAACAACAAAACAGCAGGAACGCCCATGAAAAAAATATTACCCATAATTTCAACTACATTAATTCTTACATCACTAACAACACAAGCAAGCAATCTACTTCTTGAAGCAGGTTTGCACTTTGGTGGCGATGAACTAGCCAGTGTAGGCTTTGCTGGTGGTAGCTCAGAATCAATAGAGGCTGGTGGTCTAATTTCACTTTCAGCGGGTTTAGTATCCGAAATAGATGAGGGTCTGAAATTAAGAACCACCATAGGCATCAAATTCGATAGTATAACCGCAAGCAACGGTGACCTTGATTTTACCCGTTACCCTGTCAGCGCCATGTTGTTTAAAAATGGAGAGGTATTCAATGCGGGCATTGGTGCTACTTACCACCTAAGTCCAGAATTTGAGTCAACAGGATTCGCTGGTGATTTTTCTGTCAGTTTCGACAATGCATTTGGTTTTGTAGCTGAAGTAGATTACAAACTTGGTGAAAAAGCCTATGTAGGTCTAAAAGCAACCATCATTGATTATGAAATCGGATCATCAAAAATTGATGGCAACAGCTTTGGTGTAGTCATCGGCACAAGTTTTTAATACATTGATAATTTATTGTCATATATAAAAAATGGTATTGATCGAAAGATCAGCGCCGTTTTTTGAGGGAGAATGGATTGGTGGGGAGGGGGTGGTTTTTTACATTCGGAGTTGGCTGTGTTAAAAAATCAATGCGAATTAGACATTAACAAAATAGGGCAAGACATGAGTACTTCAAATAAAGATATGCCAGATGATAAAGGTTACTTCGGTGAATATGGTGGACAGATTATTCCACCACCACTTGTTGAAATCATGAACGATATTGATACCGCCTATAAAGAAATCATTCAGACAAAAGAATTTCAAGATGAATTACAGCAACTTAATGCTGATTACGTCGGTCGTCCCAGCCCCATTTACTTTGCAAAACGCCTGAGCGCTGAAGTGGGAGGTGCTCGCATTTTCTTAAAACGCGAGGACTTAAATCACACAGGTGCTCATAAAATCAACCATTGTATAGGCGAAGCATTATTAGCGAAATACATGGGAAAAACCAAAGTTCTTGCAGAAACAGGAGCTGGGCAACATGGTGTAGCATTGGCAACAGCTTGTGCATTAGTCGGTCTGGACTGTGAAATTCATATGGGTGAGGTAGATATTGAAAAAGAACACCCTAATGTGACCAAGATGAAAATTTTGGGCTGTAAACTCGTCCCTGTATCACGTGGCACTAGAACACTTAAAGACGCTGTTGATAGCGCCTTTGAAGAATACCTGAAAGACCCTGTTAATTTTTTCTATGCCATTGGTTCAGTGGTTGGCCCCCATCCTTTTCCAAAAATCGTTCGCGATTTTCAAAGCATCGTAGGCAGAGAGGCACGTGAACAATTTCTGGCAAAAGAAAAAAAATTACCTGATACACTGGTTGCCTGTGTCGGTGGCGGTTGCAATGCTATTGGTTTATTTACCGCTTTTTTAGATGACGCATCAGTAAAAATGATCGGTATAGAACCCGCAGGCAAAGGCCTTGATACAAATGACCATGCCGCCACACTAACGCTAGGTACAAAAGGCGCGATTCACGGTTTTGAATGCTATACATTGCAAGACAATGAAGGCAACCCCCTGCCCGTCTACTCCATTGCATCGGGTTTAGATTACCCCGGCGTTGGACCACAACATTGTCATTTAAAAGATATCAAGCGAGTGAGCTACGAAGCTATCGATGATAAAGAATGCCTGGATGCATTTATGCAACTTTCTCGCCTTGAAGGTATTATTCCCGCACTTGAAAGCGCACACGCAATTGCTTATGCAATGAAAATAGCAAAAGACATGTCAGACGATCAAACCATTCTGGTGAACTTATCGGGTCGCGGTGATAAGGATGCGGATTTTGTTGCTGATTATTTGGGGCTTTAAGGGGGTTTAGGAGGAGCACCGTAGGATGCGGTGAATGTTTTTTATGAACCGCATCATTCGCAACTCCAAACAAAACCTTCTCGACAGATGCGGTTCGCAAACTCACCACATCCTACAAAAAAAACAAGATTCCTCGTCGCTGCGCTCTGCCGGAATGACAGAAATAAAAACCTAAAACTTCGGCCTAGGCACAAACGCAACCTCATCCCCATGTTCAATCAAAGTATAAGGTTCCGAAAACTGCTTATTAACTGTAACCTGAACCCGATCATCAGCAAACGCTTCTTGCCAACGTTGTCCCCTGTTCCGTATCCACTTCAATAAAGTTTCAACATTAACCACCGCATCTGGCACAACAACCTCTTCTTCGTCCTTAGTCGCAACTTTTGCCAGCTCGATAAAGTAAACCAGCTTAATAGTGACTTTGCCATCTTCACCAAGTACACGACCTTCACCACGTTTTAAATTATGCGCTGCTAGCTTTTTTAAATAATCTGCCCAGTGTTGTTCATAATTCACACCCAGCTCGTGCAGGCTAGCCCATGAATAGATACCGGTATCGTGCCCATCATCAAAATTGATTTTTAATGCATAACTGCCCTGGGGCTCCATACTGGAAATATTGACCAGTTCTTTACCGTGTACCGGCCTGGTCATGGTTTTGACTTCTGCCGAGTTGGAAAAGACACGTAGATATTCACAGGGATATTTGAAGCGGAAACCATCAGAAAAGGCGAGTTCTAATAAACGAGATTTCTGATGAAGGTTGATTTCGGTGGGTGATACGTGAGTTTCTTGTTCTGACATGGTGATAATTCATTTCTGCACTGGTTAATTTGGGCGTTATTCTACCCGTTATCCCTGTCAGTTATAGCCCAAACATCTTAAGGATAATGATTCTCAGTTAGAGCATGTCATAGGGTTATCTATATTATTGATTTTTAAGGGTTAATATAAAAGTATCTCCTCATAAGTAAAACTTATCAGTGCAGTAGTAAGTTGATTAGGTATTTGCTGAACAAACCGTTATGGTTCATCTCCGTAATGGCCTGTTTTCTTTGCTTTTTGACTGGCTTTGGGCATAGAATATGTGCCCTCATTTAGTACTTGGGGATGATTCACCGGTACCAATAAAATTTTTCTCCTCTGTATAGAGCGATGATTTGCAACATTGTTTTACACAGATGAGGTTCAGATGGTTGTATTTTAACCGTCTAAAAACGATTTCAATTCTAGCAGGCTTGTTATGCAAGTCTAATGAGATGAAGAAAAAGGTAGTGATTGACGTAATGAACCGCTCTGTCGGAACTTTATTTTGGAAGCTACCGCAACTGCAATTGCAAAAAACTAAACTCTAGGAGTTAATAATAATGCCTACTTTTGTACGTACAGAAAAGTGTGATGGGTGTAAAGGTCAAGACCGTACGGCTTGCATGTACATCTGCCCTCATGATCTGATGAAACTGGATAAAGATGGTTCTGACACTGGTCACGCCATGAAGTCTTATAACCAGGAACCTGAGCAGTGCTGGGAATGCTATTCCTGCGTTAAAATCTGCCCACAAAACGCTATCGAATGCCGTCACTATGCTGACGTTGTTCCTTTGGGCGGTTCAGTACAGCCTCTTCGTGGTACTGATTCAATCATGTGGACCATCAAGTTCCGTAACGGAACTATGAAGCGTTTCAAATTCCCAATCCGCACCACCGCTGAAGGTTCTATCGATCCTTATGCAGGTAAAGCTGACGCTGACATGGCTAAGATCGAAGACAACGGTTTCTTCAATCACAATGAACAGAATGGCTACCGCGCTGGCGATCGTAGCGAACTGATCAATCTTTAATATTAAGAGGTTTAAATAAAATGGCTGAATTTGGAAATCCTGAAGTCATCGAAGAGAGTGTAGACATTCTCCTTATCGGTGGCGGTATGGCCTGTTGTGGTACAGCGTTCGAACTTCCTCGCTGGATCGAAGCATCAGGTAAAGATATTACAGTTCGATTAGTTGATAAAGCGGCTATGGATCGCTCTGGTGCTGTTGCACAGGGTCTGTCTGCGATCAACACTTACATTGGTCCAGAGCAAGATCCTGCTGACTACGCTCGTATGGTCTCTAATGACCTTATGGGTATCACTCGTGATGATTTGGCATACGACTTAGGTCGTCATGTTGACGAATCTGTACATTTGTTTGAAGAATGGGGTCTACCTATTTGGAAACTTGACGAGAACGGTGAGCGTTTTGACGGTTCTAAAGGTATGACTTCATTGAAAGATGGCGGCAAACCTGTACGTTCTGGTAAATGGCAGATCATGATTAATGGTGAGTCTTACAAATGGATTGTTGCTGAAGCTGCTAAGAAAGCTTTGGGCATCGAAAACATTTCTGAGCGTGTATTCATCGTTAAACTGATTAACGATAAGAATGATCCTAGCCGCATCGCTGGTGCTGTTGGTTTCTCTACTCGTGACAACAAAGTAATTGTATACACTGCTAAAGCAATTCTTCTTGCTGCTGGTGGTTGTGTAAACATCTTCCGTCCACGTTCTGTTGGTGAAGGTACTGGTCGTGCTTGGTACCCAGTTTGGAACGCAGGTTCAACTTACTCAATGGCTGCTGAAGCTGGTGCTGAGTTGACACTGATGGAAAATCGCTTTGTACCTACTCGTTTCAAAGACGGTTACGGTCCTGTTGGCGCCTGGTTCCTGTTGTTCAAATCTAAAGCTACAAACGCTTATGGCGAAGCTTACATGGAAAAGAACAAAGCAATGTTGGACGACTATCCTCCATACGGCGCTGCAGCAGTTCCTGCTTCTTGTCTACGTAATCACTTAATGCTTAAAGAGATGAAAGACGGTAACGGTCCTATCTGGATGGATACTGTGACTGCTCTTGCTAACCTGCGTGAGACTCTGTCTCCTCGTGAAGTTAAGCATCTTGAAGCTGAAGCATGGGAAGATTTCCTTGACATGTGTGTTGGCCAATGTGGTATTTGGGTTGGTGAGAACATCGAGCCAGAGAAGAAAAACTCTGAGTTGATGCCTACTGAACCATACCTACTGGGTTCACATTCAGGTTGTTGTGGTATCTGGACTTCAGGTCCTACAGATGTTGGCGCGCCAACAACTGAAACAGAGCCTGGCGTACCTGATCACCTTCCACAAGGTTGGAACTGGGGCTACCGTGGTATGACCACAGTAAACGGCCTGTTCACAGCTGGTGATGGTGTTGGTGCTTCTGGTCACAAATTCTCTTCAGGTTCTCATGCTGAAGGTCGTATGTGTGCTAAATCAATGCTGAAATACGTTTTAGACAATGCTGACTACAAACCTGAGTTAGATACTTCTGTTGAAGATTTGGTTGCAGCGGTTATTAAACCTGCTAAGACTTTCCTTGAGCATAAAGACTACTCAACAGCGATCGACGTTAATCCTAACTACATCACTCCAAAAATGTTGCAGTTCCGTCTGCAAAAAATTATGGATGAGTACGTAGCTGGTGTTGCAACTTACTACAACACTAATGCGGAAATGATGCAGGTAGCTGGCGAAAAGATCGACATGCTTAAAGAAGATGCAGAGAAAATGCGTGCTAAAGACCTTCACGAATTACTTCGTGCCTGGGAAAACTACCACCGCATCATCACTGCTGAAGCTCATCTGAAACACATTGAGTTCCGTCAGGAATCACGTTACCCAGGTTTCTACTATCGTACAGACAAGAACTTTGTCGACGAAGAAAACTGGCATTGTTTCGTGAATTCAATTTACGACAAAAAGACTCAAAAGTTCACATGCTTCAAGCGTGCGCACGTTGACTTGGTAGACAAGTCTAAATTGTTCAAATAATTTTTGAATAATTAAGTCTTAAGAGTCCGGGTGCCGTAAGGTGCCCGGATTTTTTTATTAAGGGATAGTGACAATATACTTAATAAATAAGGTTTTATGATTCCGAGACCCTTGAAAAATGAGTCTTAAAACCTTATTTACTTCATTCCTGAGTTTACACAAGCAGGAATACCGTGAACCTAAAAAAATTTATATCAGGTAATGTTATGAGTGACGAAAAAATAGAACTTCCACACAACAGCCCAGTACAGCCAACTCGTCTTGAACTTGAAGACACAATTAAATTCCGCTGTCATAAAGATATTTCATGCTGGAACCAATGTTGCGCGAGAGCAGATGTAACACTTGCACCTTATGACATCATCCGTCTAAAAAAACGCATGAACATGGACTCCACCGAGTTCCTTGCACAATATTCAGTTCCGTTTGAAATTGATGCTCACGGTATTCCCGGTATCAAATTACGTACCGATGACTCAGGCGCCTGTCAGTTTATGACTAATGAAGGTTGTTCTGTTTATGAAGATCGTCCAACCGCCTGTCGTTACTACCCCTCTGGCCTGCTTTCCATGCGCGCACTGGGTGAAGCGAAAGACGAACAACACTTTTTATTGATTAAGGAAGATCATTGTAAAGGACACGAAGAAGATAACATCATCACTATCGGTGATTACCGTAAGGAACAGCAAGTTGAAGAATTTGATGAATTGAATCGTGATTTTTACCGCATCATTCTGAAGAAGAAATCAACGGGTCCGACCATTGGTGCGCCTTCGGACATGAGCCTGCAGTTGTTCTTTATGGCCAGCTACGATGTTGATCGCTTCCGTCGTTTTGTCATGAGTGAAAACTTCATTAAAATATATGACATCACTGATGAAGAGTACGATTCACTTGAAAAAGATGATGTTGCATTAATGCAATTCGGTTTTACTTTAATGAAGCAGGTATTCTTTGGTGAATTATCGATTAAAGAACGCGAAGGCGCGTGGGACAAACGAGCCGATGAGCGTCGTGAAATTCTTGAGTATCGCAAAAAGGTAGAAATTGCTGAGCATGAGAAGAAGCAGGAAGAAGCACGCAAAGCTGCAATCGACTCAGGAACAGAACACGCAGAAGACTAAACACTATGAGTTTTTCAGTAAAAGTAGGCATTCTTTCTGATACCCACGGTCATATTGATGATCGTATTGTTGATGTTATCAGCGATTGTGACTTTGCCATTCACGCCGGCGATATCTGTGGTGCCCACATCCTTGAGAAGCTAAGACCTCGCATCGATGTGATTGCCGTGGCGGGTAACAATGATCACACAGCAGTCTGGCATGAGGATGAAGCTGAAATCGTCTCTGCCCTGCCGAAATCAACGCAGCTATCATTGCCCGGTGGCATCATCATTATCGAACACGGCCATCGCTTAGGCAACAACCCTGAACACGATCAATTCCGCTGGGATCATGCTGAAGCGAAACTAGTGATTTATGGGCATACCCATAAACGTATTATCGACCAGACCGCCGAGCCCTGGGTCGTTAATCCAGGTGCGGCTGGTAATGTAAGAAATCACGGTGGCCCTTCCTGTCTGGTACTTCATGCTTCTGAAGCCAACTGGGAAATTGAAACAGTTTTATTCGCAGAGAGTGTCGCAGCTTAAAACCCATTGCTAGTTAAAAGCATTTTTTACTGAAGACATTCAACGCCTAACTAATAACTTTTACGCCTTTATATAGACCCAACCATCCTGCAGACGATTAGGGATTATATCTTTAGCTGTTTTATCAGTATTCACGCCCGGCATTAGAACAATTTCAACACCTTCTATTTTATTTGCATTAGCAATAGAACGCTTACAAGCAAAAAATGATACCCCCTCATTATCAATCATTTTTTGCACACGATCAATATAAGGGGATACATCTGGCCGAAAAATATTTATCCCTTCTTTATTAGTAACCACTTCCAGTTTCATTGGTAGGTTGGCTTTACGGTAAGTTGCCAGCAAATTATCAGCCTCATTAAGCGCCGAATTAACAACGCGAAAATCACCAGAATCAATATGTAAAACAATTTTGCGTTGCACATGATCTACCATGACACGATTGGCAACATATTGAAAAGTGTTCTCAGCGGAAACCGCATTAATTGAATTAGGGCTGTATTGATAGGTTGCCCAACCCAATATCACACCTACAACTAATGTAATAGAAGCAGCAACAGCCTTTATATAAATTGAATTTAAATTGGTTTGCCTACTGGCTTGATAACGTGATGCTGGGACCTCACTGTAAGCATAACCCACTAACTCACGCACGGCCTTTAACTGACAAACACGCTCACGTAAAACTTTATCACCAAGCAAGGCTTGATGAATTTCATTCATTTCATCGGTATCGAGTTGTTTATCGATAAATAAATTTAATTTATCTTCAGTAATTTCATTAGCACTCATTACTTAACCCTCCGCAACTTAAATTCAACCAGTTCATCTGAACCAAAGTCCAGTAACTGATGTTTTAAGTTTTTACGTGCCCTAAATAAGCGACTCATTACCGTACCAACCGGCACATCTATAATTTCAGCGATCTCGGCATAACTAAAGCCTGCAAAGTCCGCCAAAGTCACCACTTCTCTCAATGGCATGGGCAGCTGCTCTATTGATGTACGTACTCGATCAACTATCTGGGATTGCTGATAACTTTCAGCATGCTCTAGTTGAGCATCATCATGCATTTCTACAAATTCAACATTTCTGCCTTTAACTCGTAAATAATCCTGCCAACAATTAAATAATATCCGATACAACCAGGCATCCAGTGTTCCAACATCCCGTAATTTAGCCGCATTTTTTATCGCCTTATAGATAGCTTCCTGCGCTAAATCGTCTGCCAATGCGGCATCATGACACCATGAATAGGCGATGCGATAGAGCTTATTACGACGCGCTGAAAATTCTGATTTCAACGAAATTGCAGCCAACATGTTTTTTACAATTTTCAAAATAATTCCTCCAACTCCTATATAGACGTCGCTGGCATCTATTTATTCCAATTTCACTACAATATTTAATTTTCTTATGCGCTCATTCTAACAGCATGAATATATTCATTAAAAACATGAATATTCTCAAATCATCTGCGTCTTTATACTAAGTGCCCTCAACGGCATCATAACAAATAGATTTTTAATAATAATGAGTGGAGTCAAAATGAGAAAATTTTATAAATCACTGGTCTTGCTGGTGGCCATGGCATTCATAGCCCCCGCGCACGCTGCTAACGATTTTGCTGAGGAAAAAATCGTCATACAAATCAGCGACCCCGATCCTTTCAAACAAACACAGGTGCTCAATGTCGCCAACAACCTGATCAAACACTACGGTAAAAATAAAGTTTCCATCGAAATTGTTGCTTTCGGCCCTGGCTTACGTCTTTTATTTGAGGACAATGTAAACAGTGGCCGTATTGATAGCCTTACAACAGATGATGTCACTTTCTCTGCCTGTAAAAACACGATAACAGCCATGACTAAAAAACTGGGACATGCCCCTGCACTACATAGCAATGCAACACCTGTGACTGCTGGAGTGGTACGTATTATCGACCTGGTTAATCAGGACTACAAACTAATTAAACCTTAAACACAATTATTTTAACTATGGGCTGTAACCATTTCAGCACATTGTAGACTTATGGAGAGATGAGAGTGATAAAAAAACAACTAAAAAATATATTAATTGCGGCGGCCACGTTTGGCGCCATGACTGCATCAACGACACAGGCAGCTAACTGGCTAATGCTTCAGGGCACTGAACCCTCTGGCGCAGCAGAGCGTGACCACGTATGGGGTTTTATACAGGCTCAATATCAAGATGATAAAAGTGACCCCAATGGTGCAGGTGGTTATATTCCCCCAAAACTGATTGGACCTAACCTGGACTCTCAGAGTGCTTTTAATGTTAACCGTGCACGTATTGGTGTACGTGGAACAGGAATGCCCCTGGACAGCAACGTAAATTACTTCATTCTTACTGAAATGGGTAATAACGGTATTACTGCACCTGGCGGTTACAATGCAGCATTAACCGATGCCAGCATTACGTTGAACCACATACCAGGTGCTCGTCTACGCATAGGTATGTTCAAATATCCTGGTGCCGAAGAAGGCCTGCAAGCAATTCATGTGTTCGACTACATCAACTTCACTAGCGTCACCAACCAGATGTTGCTGGAACGTTTCCCTCAAGCCAGTGATGCCAATGTGCCACCAACAGCGACGCCTGATGCAAATATGGCTGCATACTCTAGATCGGTTGGTGCATTCCGTGATACGGGTATTCAAGTATTTGATACCTTTAAGTCTGATAACTGGGAACACAGCTACGCCATCATGGTGGGTAATGGCAATGGGCTCAACTTTGGTGACAATGATGACAATATGGATACCTACCTGTATTGGTCATCTGAATTGGTACTTGGTGGCAAAGGTGGCCGTCGTTCAGGACTGAAACTATTTGCATGGAATCAGGATGGCAAACGAACCAGTACCGTCGACAAGACTCAGGAACAGGATCGTACTCGTACCGGGTTTGGTGTCAAATATCTCGGCAAACTATTTCGTGTAACAGCTGAATACATGAAAGGTGAAGGGATGATTTTTCAGGGACAACACCGCCCGGGACATATCTACAATAATGAAGAGGCTGACGGTGCATATATCGAAGGTGGCTGGTACATAGCAAATACAAACTTTGAGATCGATCTACGCTATGACACCTACACTCGCGGTGAAAACCACCCCACTTCGGCAGCAAATGATGAAAGTACCGCAGATACGATGACAATTGGAACCCAGTACCATTTTAACAAAAAGACACGCCTCAATCTTGAGTATGCTAATCGTGACTATGAGTCAAATACTGCTGCTGTTGAAGCTCAGCAAAAAGATGTGGGTGGACGTCTGGCTGTACAGGTAACTCATATCTTCTAAAGTTGATTGGATAAAAACTATAAAACCTGTGTAAATCATCATGTTATGTGATTTACACTTTGAAGGGGTTCGAAAGAACCCCTTTTTTTCGTTTACATTTTTTAAACTTGTAGATCACACGGCTGGTGCTGAAAAAGTTAACATGCAATTACGGCCGACCGAGTTACTTATTTTTGGCAACCCCAAAGTAGGCACACCATTGATGTTGTGCTCACAAACTGCTGCTTTAGATTTACCGCAAAAATAGCAACAGAGTAAATCTATTTTTATTTCGATGGTAATTTTAAAAAAGATAAATATTCTAGCAAAATAGTCCTATTCTCCATGTTACTGAAAATTGAATTATGAGTACCACTAACTGCTTGCAGTTTTTTTGGCTCGCTGCTTGCCTCATATAAAACCTCCGCATGATCAAAAGATATCATCTCATCCTGTTTACTGTGCATCAGCAGTAAGGGAATCGGTGCAATCATCGCCACTGAATTCAATGGCCGATAACTGTTATCAACAGTAAAAGATAACGGCCATTGAAGCAGCCAGGTTAGCCAGCTAGTAGATAACACATCCTGGGTAACATCATGATAATCAGAAAAAGCTTCAACCGTAATCAATGTTTTTATTTTATCCTTATAGTCACTATGTGCCACTGCATAAATTGCCAGACTACCACCCAGGCTATACCCCATAACAATCAGATTTTCATTCTCAGCTAATTGCTTTACACTGTACTCGATCATGATTTCCGCATCACCGATCACTGCATCAAGCTGAGCACTGCCTTCGGATTTTCCATAACCACGATAATCAAAAAGGTAAACATCGTAACCATACTCGGTCAACCAGTAAACGTGAGCAAAATGCGTGGAGATATTTTCACCATTGCCGTGAAAAAATAAAACCGTGCCCTGCACTTCGCCTCTAGCTAATAATTTCCAGCCATGTATTTTAATCTGGTCGCTGGTTTTAATTTCCACGTCCTCATACATCACGCCCAGCCTATCCGGTGTAGCATATTGGATACGTTGCGGCTGAAACAAAAGATGTGTGCACGCTGACAATGTCCCCGACAGCATTAAGCTCAGAAGTATTTTCAACCAAATCACATATATTCGATTATTAATAAATAGAAACATTTTTAAAAATAAATAAGTAAAGGCTAATATTTATCATGGCTCCAATGAAACGCTTTTAATGACGAGAAATACAAACATCGTAACCCACTGATATTCATAATAAAAACAGATTTATCGCTATTTATTCCTGTATTACATTGATCCAAATAAAGCAGATTTTGACTGAATTATACCTGACCACATAATTAGTTTTTAGTTATTAGATATATTGGAGAATGACCGTATTTTATTTTAAAAAAACTTAAATATAGACTTGCACCCACGCTTGTAGTTGTCATATGATCATGCTTCGTTATAAAAGAAGAAACTTCTTCCTATGGAGATCAATAATGAAAAAAACGATTATAAGTATTGCACTGTTAGGCCTTTCATCAACAGCTATGGCTGAAGCTCCCGGTGGCCCAGGCTGCGGTTGGGGTAATATGTTATTTGAAGGCCAATCAGGTCCTGTTCAATTCCTTGCAACAACCACAAATGGTACTTCTGGTAACAAAACCTTTGGTATGACATCAGGCACCAATGGTTGTTCTATGAATGGCACACTAACTTATGGCGGCGCATCGCTACTAGGCTCCATCATGGGTGAATTCTCAGAAGATGTTGCTCGTGGTGAAGGTGAAGCGTTGAACGCTGTAGCTGTTATGTACGGTGTTGAGCAACAGGATCGTGCCAGCTTTGCTACTGCAATGCACACAAACTTCCAGACACTCTTCCCTAATGAAGATGTGACTGCAGAAGAAGTGATGGCTTCTATGAATGAAATCATGAAGGCTGATGCAGATCTGGCAAAATACGCTGCCTAAGCACTAGCTTTTTAAGCGTTTAGTAAAAAGCCCCGTTTCTTCGGACACGGGGCTTTTTTTGAAATACGATTTCAATAAAAACAACCCGTACACAACATCAACTCATAATGCCGTCCGTTTACATCAAAAATCCGCCTAACCGCTTCGCACTAGTTTTATTCCTGTGCATTTCATCTCAATTTTTTTCATCATTGAGCTATGCCAACACTGACTACATTAATTCACTGCAACAGCAGGTGATTGAACAAGAGCTTTGGCGAGAAAAAGAATGGATAAATCTTCTACATTACGATGTTCTTGATAAGATTGATGACGAATACATCAGTCAGGTCGATGATGATCGGTTTTTTAATGCTAAAGATGGAAAAACAAATTCAAAAGCTGAATTACTAGAAACCATTGCATCTTTTTTCAACACTGATGTAAATAATGACTCTCACACACTATGTCATTTTGTTGCACGTTTTGACTGGTTAGATAAAAAATTATCTTTTGAAAAAAATAAATTACCCACAGTTCATTGCAAAGAATATAAGCAATGGCGTGAACAGGTCGATGCTGACCATGTCACCATGATATTCCCGGCCTACCACCTGAACAGCCCATCATCAATGTTTGGTCATACGCTATTAAGAATGGACAAGAAATTCGGTAATAATGAATCCGAATGGTTATCATATTCGGTTAATTTTGGCGCTAAAACTAATGCCGATGACAATTCAATTTTTTATGCTTTTAAAGGGTTAGCAGGCGGTTACCCGGGAATTTTTATTGTCACACCGTATTTTGAAAAAATACAGGAATACAATCGAATTGAACATCGTGACATCTGGGAATACCCATTAAATCTCACTGCTGATGAAACCCATAGAATGCTTCAACACCTATGGGAACTCAAAGAAATTAACTTTGATTATTTCTTTTTTGACGAAAACTGCTCCTACCGGTTACTGGAATTATTAGAAATTGCCCGTCCAGGCATTGAACTCACCGATAAATTTACCATGACAGCAATACCAGTAGACACTGTCAGAGCCATTGAGCAGGCTAACTTAATTCAAAGCACCCATTATCGTCCATCACAAGCCAGCGCTTTACAACACTTACTAAATAGTATGAGCGATACTGAAAAAACACTTGTTCTACAACTGGCTGAAGACACTGGTATTATTGAAACAGAAAAATTTAAGGATCTCTCTCTAACAAAACAACATAAAATTGTTGATGCCACTTATAAATATATTCGATTTCAACAAACAAGAGCCGTACGTGACCCTGTTTTGGCAAAACGCAGTTACCAACTACTCAAACAGATCAATACTTACCCACTAATAAAACCACCTGTTTACAACGTACCAACTTCACCTGAGTTAAGCCATGATAGCCGCCGATTCTCTATTGGTGTAGGTGAACGACTAAATCAGTCTTATGGTGAATTAAGCTACAAATTCACTTTCCACGATTTAGAAGATAATACAAAAGGATTTTTGCAGGGCGCACAAATTAATATGGGGTTAATCCAGGTAAGGTCAAATAATCAGGGAACAAAACTTCACCGTTTTGATGTGGTTGATATTTTTTCTATTACACCACGGACGGACTTCTTCCAGCCGCTTTCATGGCGCATTTATACAGGCTTAGAACGACAACCCACCGGTGTAGAAGATGATCTTGTATCGCACGTCACAGGTGGTGCAGGCGTATCCTATGAACTTTGGCAGGACAGTCGGATTTATGGTCTAGGTATGTTTCGTCTTGAGCATAACAATGACATGAATAACAGTGTCGAACCAGGTGTCGGTTTACTCACAGGTTTATTACAACACTTTGATGGTAGCACGGCTCATATTGAGTTAAGCGGCGAACAATTTAAAGATAATATTTATCGAGTTAGAAGCTCATATAAACATAACTTTTTTATCAGCACTAATCACTCACTAAAACTGACTGCAAAACGTGAATGGCATTCTTCGATTAGATTTTCTGAATTGAATTTAAGCTACCAATATTACTTCTAAAAACAATCGTCATTAAGAAAAACAAAGATAATTAACTGGATCACCTTTCTTAATCGCCTGCCCTACAGCTGCCTCAACCAGTCCATCTGCCCAGCACGCCGAGCTCAAAACACCCGAACCTTGATGTGGATACAAAGTTGCCAGCAAGCCTTTATCCGATTCAACCAGACGAACGCGTAGATATTCCTGCCTTTTTAAACTGGGCCAGTCAAAGTCTGAGATTACGGGCATTCTAGTCGGGGAAAATTTATTTGCACCTTGCAGCTTTAGGATCAAAGGTTTTACGAATAACAAAAACGTAACAAAAGTAGATACAGGATTACCGGGCAAACCCATGAAGATTGCATTAGCCACTTTCCCGTAAGCCACTGGCTTGCCGGGTTTCATGGCAATACGCCACATTTTCAACTCACCCAGTTGTTCCAGTGCAATACGTACGTAATCCTCTTCACCAACAGAAACACCACCACTGGTAACCACCAGGTCAGCATCCGACGAGGCTTTCTTCAATACTTCAAGTGTCGCTTCCAGAGTGTCCGGCACAATACCTAAATCTAAAATCTCACAGCCGGTTGCCTGTAATAATCCTTTGATGGTGTATTTATTAGAATTATAAATCTGACCTTCACCTAACTTATTACCCGGCTCAATAATTTCATCGCCAGTAAAAAAGGTCGCCACTTTTAACTTTCGTGTTACTGAAACTTTAGCCAGACCGACTGAAGCTAATAAGCCCAGTTCCTGTGGTCTGAGCCTATGCCCTGCACTAAGCACCACACTACCCTGTAAAATATCTTCACCCGCACAACGGATATTTTGCCCCGCTTTTACAGGTTTATTTATGATAACTAAATCACCATCCCTGTCGCAATGTTCCTGCATCACGACTGCATTGGCATTGGCAGGGATCGGTGCACCGGTAAAAATTCTTGCTGCCGTACCTGCCTCCAGTTGACCACCAATTTGTCCAGCCGGTATTCGCTGCGTCACTGCAAGCTGGGTGCCGACTTCAACACAGTCCGCATAACGTACAGCATAACCATCCATTGCACTATTATCGTACCCAGGCACATTGATCGTAGAACGTACCTCTTCTGCCAATATTCGACCTAGTGCATTTTCGATATCAATGATTTCTGACTGCTCGACGGCGACAGTCGGCTCAAGAATACGGGTAATCGCTTCGTCAACAGAAATTAATGACGGTGATGAACAACAATCTTCTGACACAATGGCACCTATCTCTATTTTTATAGTAATTATTTTTCAAGCAAGCGAGGCATCAATTCAACCATGTTGCACGGACCATTTCGGAAATCCAGCTGAGAACTTATAACTTTGTCCCAGCCGGTACGGCATGCACCAGTCGAACCGGGCAAACAGAAAATAAATTTTCCATTAGCGGTACCGCCCAAAGCTCGCGAAGCCACCGTCGAGGTACCAATTTCTTCATAGGAAATCAAACGGAACAATTCACCAATACCAACAATTTCTTTATCCAATAATGGCAACACTGCTTCCGGTGTAATATCGCGTCCTGTCAATCCGGTGCCACCGGTAGAGATCACAACATGAACTTTATCATCCGCAATCCAGCGAGACATCACTTCCCTGATTCTATAAATGTCATCAACCACTATCACTTTATCGACACATTGATGACCTGCTTCAGTTAGACGATCAACCAGAGTTTTACCAGAGGTATCATTTTCCTCTGTACGGCTATCGGATACAGTCATTACTGCAATGTTAACTGGAATTAGTTTACGTTCGCTCATAATTCAACTTCTTGCTATCGCATGGCTTTAGTTAAGATGCATACTATTCTAAAACCAAGAGTTTGGAAATTGATACACATCAAAATACGCCTGCTCGAAGTCAACTACAGTGTATTTATTGCTTTTTCATGACATTTTTCATTAAAAAGACCTGTTTCACTGTGTT
Source organism: Gammaproteobacteria bacterium (assembly GCA_029882355.1). Classification (GTDB taxonomy): domain Bacteria; phylum Pseudomonadota; class Gammaproteobacteria; order SZUA-229; family SZUA-229; genus LH-M37. Next base: position 87,403 of record JAOUKV010000005.1, read on the forward strand.
ATCGTCTTGCTCGCAGCAAGGAAATTGAACAACAATCTGAGGTAAAATGAGTCTCATCAACTTTATGTGACCCATAACTACGTATGATAATGACAGCAGACAATAACCATTCACTCATCGACCCTTTTAAAAGAAAGATTGAGTATTTACGTCTGTCTGTCACAGACAAGTGCAATATGCGCTGTTTCTACTGCATGCCCAAAGGTTTTAAAGGTTTTGAGCAACCCGAGCGCTGGCTGACCTTTGATGAAATTGAACGCGTTGTTGGCACCTTTGCTGAGCTTGGCGTCTCCCGCATACGAGTAACCGGTGGTGAACCTCTAGTACGCAAAAACCTCGACCAACTAGTGCACCGTATCAATCAACTACCTGGCGTAGAAGACCTGTCGTTGAGCACCAACGCGACATTGCTCGCACATCAGGCTCATTCATTACATCAAGCAGGCGTATCTCGCCTCAACATCAGTCTGGATTCACTCAGACCCAAACGCTTCAAAGAAATTACCGGTAGCGAACTTCAACCCGTACTTGATGGCCTGATGGCCGCAAAAGCAGAAGGCTTCAGCCCCATCAAAATCAACATGCTGGCTATGAAAGGCATCAACGATGATGAATTCGAGGATGTGGTTGAGTACTGCATTGAAAATGACTTCACCCTGCGTTTTATCGAAACTATGCCCATGGGTGACACCGGTGTGAATGCCGGCGATCATTATCTTGATCTGGCTGAAGTAAAAGGTCGCCTTGGTCAACGTTTCGATTTGATACCTGGCGTTATGCCCGGTGGCGGCCCTGCTCGCTACGTTCAAGTGAAAGGAACTGACTTACGTATTGGTTTTATTACCCCCATCTCGCAACATTTTTGTGAAACCTGTAACCGTGTACGATTATCAGTTGATGGTACTTTGTATCTTTGCCTGGGTCAGGAACATAAATATGAATTACGCCCTCTGCTAAGGCAAGGCATAAGTGACGATGGACTCAAAAATGCCATCATGGAAGCGATCAGCATCAAACCTGAAAAGCATGAATTCCGCGATAAACCTGACCAGGTTGTACGTTTTATGAACATGACTGGTGGTTAGCAACCACCACCCAATCCCTCTTTATCGTTCTTGATACGTATTTATGCCATTTCTCCAATAGGCATGTCCTCTCTGTAATTATCCAAATATATTTTGTAACCGCGCACACGTCGTAGTACTATTGCGAACGAATATTAAACTTGATGAAAATCAATATATTAGCGTTATCTTATTTTTAGTTGACGTATGTCAAAGACATACAGCACATATAAGAATATCTTCACACACGTATAAATTTTCAAACTACCAAATTAAACAAGTACAGAATTACCAACTGGAAAACCAAGTAGGAGTTAAAATTAATGAACGTTAAATATAAAACAAAATACGGAGCAGCTTTACTAGCTATCTGCGTAGGCATGGCAGCGTCTTCAGGCGTCGCTTTTGCTAAAAAGAAAGAATTCAAACCCCTAAATAAGGCTGAATTCGAAAAAGCTAACAAAATGTACTTCGAGCGTTGCGCTGGTTGTCATGGTGTTTTGCGTAAGGGCGCGACAGGTAAAAACCTGGAGCCAGAGGCAAACAAAGCCAAGAAAACCAAAGGTACTTTGAAACTAGGCACCAAACGTCTTGAGAAGATTATCACTCAGGGTACTGAGGGTGGTATGAACAACTTCAACGATATCTTCAACAAAAAAGAGATTAATCTGCTAGCTCGTTACATCCAAATGGAACCACCTGTTCCACCAGAAAGATCTCTAGCTGAAATGAAAGCAAGTCATAAGGTTTATGTACAACCTAAAGACTATCCTACCAAACCAATGCATGGCCGTAACTGGGAGAACTTCTTCATCGCCATCGAACGTGATGCGGGCAAAATTGCAATCATTGATGGTGACAAAAAAGAAGTAGTTGCTCATGTAGATACAGGTTACGCAGTACACGTACTGAAAACCGTTGAACATCATCAGACTCTGCATGCTAAAGACGCTGGCCGTTTCTGGTACATCATGGGCCGTGATGGCTTGATGACCAAGATTGATCTATGGGCTATGCCTAAGAATATGAAAGTCGCTTCTGTTCAGGTTGCTTATGACGCACGTGATGTTGCTGTATCAGGTGATGGCAAATACGTTATCGGTGGCGGTTACTGGCCTCCTCACTTCGTTATCGCTGACGCCGAAACAATGGAACCACTGAAAGTGGTTTCTGCACGTGGTGTTAACGTTGACGGTGAGTATGTAAACGAGTCTCGCGTTGCGGCTATCTATGACACTCCAATGGCTACCAGCTGGTTAGTGGCTATGAAAGAGCTAGGTCAGATGTGGCAGGTAGACTACAGTGATCTTGATAATATGAAGATCACCAAAATCGACTCTGCTAAGTACCTGCATGACGGTTTCTACGATCCAACAGGTCGTTACTTCCAGATCGCTGCTAACGCATCTAACAAGATGGTAGTTGTTGATACGGTAACTCAGAAGTTGGAAGCAATGATCGATGTTGACAAGAAACCTCATCCTGGTCCTGGCGCTAACTGGAACGACGACAAGTGTGGTCCTGTTTCTGGCACAACTCATCTAGGTGTTGGTAAAGTCAGTGTTTGGGGTAATGATCCTAAAGGTCATAAAGATCAGGCATGGAAACTTTGCTACACAGTTGATACCGACGGTGCAGGCGTATTCTTACGAACACATCCTAAAAGTGATTACGTTTGGATAGACCAGACTAAACACCCTGAGCCAGCTATTCAGCAATCAGTTAAGGTTCTCGACAAGAAGACTCGTAAGATTGTTAAAACCATTCAGTTGACCACGAAGAAAGGCTACGCAGCTGTTCACTTTGAGTTCAACAAAGATGGCACTGAAGTTTGGGCCTCTGTATGGAATCGTTCAGATAGTCTGAAACCTAACGGTGAAATCATCATCTTTGATGCTCAGACACTGGAAGAAAAAGCACGTGTTAAAGGACTTTATGCTCCAACAGGTAAGTTCAACGTGTACAACCGCGTTAACCACGTAACTTAATAAACAAAAGGGTTACATGTAAAGAAATGGGGCGGACGTACAAAATGTGCGTTCGCCCTACTTTTAACTAAACAAAGCAGGTATTACACAAGCGACTTTATTTAAGGTTTCTTTTTTAATACACAATAAATAAAATCAAGGTAATCGAAACCATGACAAACTCACCAAAAAAATTCGGTTTAATGTCGCGCAAGGTCCTGATGGGTACCACACTCGGTGCGGCACTATTTTTCATGATTATCGGTGTTATCTTCTGGGGCGGTTTTAACACTGCAATGGAGGTCACCAACACCATGGATTTCTGCATCTCCTGCCATGAGATGGAAGAAAATGTCTTCCAGGAATACAAAAAAACCATTCATTACACCAACCGAAGTGGTGTTCGTGCCGCCTGCTCAGACTGCCATGTGCCTCGTCCGTGGATACACAAAGTTGTACGAAAAATACAGGCCAGTAATGAGGTGCTACACAAGATACTCGGTACCATTGATACCCCAGAAAAATTTGATGCCAAACGTTTACACCTGGCAAAAAATGTATGGCAAGCAATGAAATCAACCGATTCACGTGAGTGCAGAAACTGCCACCATTTCGACTCCATGAACCCTGCTGATCAGAAAAAACGTTCTCGTAAACAGCATGCTACGGCCATGGAAAATGGTAATACCTGTATTGATTGCCACAAAGGTATCGCGCACAACAAGGTTCATGATCAACTTAGTGAAGAAGAGCTGGATGAAATATCACAAGCGGTTCCAGAAAATAAACGCCCCATCGCTCCGCAATGGCAGGCATTTATTGATAACGGTAAAAAACTCGTTACAAACAAAGATGATGCCACCACTGAAGCACCCGCTATAGTTGAAGATGCTCAGGAATCCTCTCCTGTCGAAACAGCTCCCGTAAGCAAACCTGCAACTACACCAGCGACTTCTTCATCTAGTTCAAGCATAGACTGGAGTGGTATAGAGCCCGCAGAAGTCATCCTGTTCTTCCCGGGTCAGGCTTCTATGGAATGGATACTGAAAGGTAGTGATCACGGTGGCAAACGAGCCTTCGCCTCCGGTGATCGTTGCTTCGAATGCCATGAAGGTGAGGAAGTAGATATCGGTGACCTGATTGCCTCTGGTGAAAAAGTGGAACCTACACCAATCCCCGGAAAGCGTGGCAGCATTCTGGTTAATGTGCAGGCGGCGCACGATGCCGACAACCTGTACATGCGCTTCCAATGGCCAGATGGTGAACACGCGCCTACTCCTTTTGCGGAGGGTGGCAAGATGGATTCAAAAAATCCAATTAAACTGGCGATAATGCTTTCGACTGACAGTGAAGATGATCCAAAAGTGGAATTTGCAGAACGTGCCGGTTGCTGGCAAACCTGCCATCACGATGCTAACTACATGCCTCACCAGCCTGATAAGTCAGCATTGGCAGGAAGTCGTCTAGACACCAGCAATGGTTTCACGAAATACCTGAAAGAAAGCCGCACTTCTATTGAAATTGAAGGTAAAGATGGTAAAAAACGTGGTGGCTGGGACAAGTTGAAAGATGCTGCTGAAATTCAGGCCGCACTGGAAAATGGTTCTTTCATGGATTTATTACGCTACAAGTCCGGCACCGGTGAATCTGAAGACGGCTACATCCTCGCAGAGCGCGTCATGACCGGTGGTCAGGGTGTGAATTTCACTGGCAGCCTTGCTGATGGTGTCTGGACAGTTGAAATGACTCGTAAACTAACCTCTAACAAACTCGGTGATGTCAGCATGAGCGCCGATCAGATGTACAACATCGGTTTTGCCATTCATGATGATTACAGTAATAGTCGTTTTCACCATGTTTCACTGGGTCTGAAACTGGGCTTTGATAACGAAGATGCAGAGATCAATGCGATAGGCAAGTAAGTAATCTATAACTCCCATCAAGGCCGCAGGGATTCTCCCTGCGGCCTTTTTTGTATACTAGACCTCGGTTATGATTAACTGAACCGAATTCAGGAGGACAAGACCATGAAGTGGAGACTACTGCTAGCAATTTTCATAATAGCGCTCAGCTTCCGTTTGGCTGTGGCAGGTGATGAAGCACCGCTGGTTATAATCGATAAATTTAAATTCATACCACAAGAAATCACCATAAAACGCAATCAAACACTGCGTTGGGAAAATCATGAAAAACGCCAATATCACAGCGTCTGGTTTGAAGCATCGGGTGAAGAAGAACCGGAAGATTATTTATTCCCGGATGATTCCTACGAACGTAAATTCAAAGCAACTGGCTCATTCCCTTACCGCTGCGGCCCGCATCCAGAAATGACTGGAATAGTCCATGTCACCGATTAACCTGCATAGTTTCACACAGAAAAATAATATTCATGATCCATAAAAACATTTTCCTGAGCAGCATTTTCTGCTCACTGCTTATAATGCTATCAAATTCTGCACTCGCTAAATCTGTCGATGATGTAAAAAAAATATACAAAAACAACTGTGCCGAGTGCCACAGTGAACACCGTCTTGGCGGCATGGGGCCTGCGCTGTTACCCGAAAATCTGAAACGACTAAAAAAGAAAGCCGCCACTGAAGTTATCAAAAATGGACGAGTCGCGACTCAAATGCCATCCTTCAAAGAAAAACTTTCAGATAAAGAAATTCAGTCACTGGTTGACTACGTCTACACACCTCTGGAAAAAACACCGCTATGGGGTATGGCTGAAATCAAAGCCAGCCAAATTATCCATAATAAGGAAAGTGATTTATCCAATAAACCTGTTTATAAAGTAGCAGACCCACTAAACATGTTTCTGGTGGTTGAGCTGGGTGACCACCATGTGACCCTGCTCGACGGCGACAAGATGGAACCTATCCACCGTTTTAAATCTCGTTTTGCATTACACGGCGGCCCTAAATATTCACCCGATGGCCGCTTTGTTTATTTTGCCTCACGTGATGGCTGGATCAGCAAATACGACATCTACAACCTGAAACTGGTCGCCGAAATACGTGCTGGTATCAATACCCGTAATCAGGCAGTTTCTGCCGATGGCCGTTACGTTATGATTGCAAACTATCTGCCGCATACTTTAGTACTGCTAGATGCTCGTGATTTAAGCCCAATAAAACTCTACGATGTCAAAGATGCTAATGGTAAAACATCCCGTGTAAGCGCTGTATACACAGCCCCCCCACGTAACAGTTTTGTCGCCGCACTCAAAGATATACCTGAGTTATGGGAAATTTCTTACGATGATAATCCGCCGATGGGATTTGGCACGTGGATGCACGATTACCGTCCCGACTCTGGTGAAAATACTCAGGCCGATCCATTCCCCGTGAGAAAAATTAAAGTCAGTGAGTATCTTGATGATTTCTTTTTTGACCAGGAATATGTCTCACTCATCGGTGCTTCTCGTGAAGGCAAAGGTCAGGTTGTCGATATGGATCTTGGCCGTGTCGTCGTCTCCGACCTCAAACTTCCCGGCATGCCACACCTCGGCTCAGGCATTACCTGGGAGTATAAAGGTCGTCAGGTACTTGCCACACCTAACCTGAAAGCCAATAACGTCAGTGTCATTGATATGGAAACCTGGAAAACTATAAAGAACATTGAAACTCTAGGCCCTGGTTTCTTCATGCGTAGTCACAAAAACTCAGCCTATGCCTGGGTAGATGTTTTCTTCGGTCCCAATAAAGATGCGGTCCACGTGATCGACAAAAACACACTGGAAATCGTCAAAACCCTGCGCCCAGCTCCCGGAAAAACCGCTGCACATGTCGAATTCACCCGTGATGGAAAATATGCATTGCTCAGTATCTGGGACACAGATGGAGCGGTAATTGTTTATGACGCCAAAACACTGGAAGAAATAAAACGCCTGCCAATGAACAAACCTTCCGGTAAATATAATGTATTCAACAAAACACGATATTTAGAAGGAACAAGCCATTGATCCCGCGCATAATTGTTGAGCATTTCACCATGGATAAAATAAAAAATATAATTCTCTGGCTTATTATAGGTCCTGCGCTGGCTCTCCTGCTTTCTACTATTAGCTGGAATATTTTCGATCAATTATCACCAGGGAAACTAAGCGACATAAGCACATTATTTACCTTGTACCACAAGGGGTTACTATTATCACTACTCACCCCCTGGGGATGGCTTATGTATGGAGGCTTGCTATTGATGTATTCCAATAAACTTAAAATGGGACTTTCATGCACGCTCGGCGGAGCTGCATTATTTGGTATTTTCTGGCCGATATGGGCAGCAGATATAAGCTTATCGTTAGCCTAATTTTTTAAAGACTGTATAGAACTACTGCAATAATTTCTTTTGCTAGTCTCTCCCCGCTTCACCAGTGTCATGCATTTAGACCAGTCGAGGACATTAGTTATCTGTACCACTTCATTATCAAAATTAATATGATAAAAATTCCGGATTTTACTGGAGGCCGAAGCATGACCAAATTCAGAAAAACTGAGCTTACTTTGAATACATCGACTTTCTATGACAGGGATATTAGACGCAGAAAAAACCCCATCAAGCATCAATGCTTTTTGCTGGCATTGTTCCAGTGTTTCTGTATTCACAAAAGAAGCATTGATGTCACCTGCCCCATTCTGCGTAAGCACAATTAACAGGAAGACTGTTTTCACTTAATGAACAGGGGATAAACTGAAAGTGGGTTGACGCCTACTTCACGCCTTTCGAAATCATAAAGCTACTATATTCCTTATCAGTGCCGTTGATATGATTGATCAGCCATTCACTGAGATAATTGAGCGCGTTTTCCATAGCTGTATCGCTGTCTTTCTCGTACTCAGCGAGCACTTCTTCAACCTTGTTAATCATTTTCACATGCTGAGCCTTATGTGGCTCAAAATCAGGATAGCCATTCTGCTCCATCATTTTTTCTTCATAGCTAAAGTGCGTTTTGGTGTAATCGACAAGTTCATCTAAAGCTTCTCGTTCGAATTCCTCACCGGTGGAGTATTTCACTGCTGTCTGTAACTGATTTATCAAGCCGATCAATTTTTTATGCTGTTGGTCGATAGATTTGATACCAACGCTATAGTCATCCTTCCACACCAAATAATCTTTTGCGGCTATTTTTCTGTACAAAAAAGGGATAGCAACCAACACAGCCACTAAGAACCATGTCAATGGACTGGTAGGACCAGCCATGAAACCCAGTATTACGGCCACGATGAGCGTGAGAATAATAAGTGAAACACCGAACATACTTGCATTTTGATTCATAAAAAGCCTCTTATTTATAACAACCCAATAAATTTCTTAGCAATATCAAGCAATTAGCTCTATTGCTTCCCTTCATCCTGCACATGCTAACGTGTAATGGGCATTTTATGCTGGTAATTCCTTAAAACCAAGAACAACTCGAATTTATTATGACTTATATCGACTTTCTAGAATAAAAAAAGGGGGAAGCTCATAAGCTTCCCCCTGTTCTAGTTGCTCAGCTAGTAAAGGCTAATAAATATCGTGCTGTGTATTGTAAAGATTAAACTTACCTGTTGGGGTAATTAAGCGTTTATCTTTAATCACTTTCTTCAATTCCCGTGTCTTATCGTCAATTATAACAATGGCGGACTCCAGATTAGCCCCACTCCATACAGAGAACCATACTTCATCGCCAGCCTTGTTATACTCTGGCTGGACGACTAGTTTTGCGCCATCACCAAGTCCAGCCATTTCTGCAATAGGTATTACCTTGTAGCCTTTATCTGGATGATCAATATCAAACACAGCTATGGACTGGCTCATACTCTTATCAGGATTAAGCGTAGTATCTACCCAAAGATTTTTAGATTTTGGATGCGTCTTAATAAACAGCGAACCACCACCCTGCCCTTTCAGTGTTCTTACCACCGTCCAGGCATAAGGTTTTTTAGGGTCTGTTGATATAAGAGAAACATTTTCATCGCCTAAATGGGAAGTTGCCCAAACTCTGCCATATTTTGGATCGATAAAATTAGCACCACGGCCTGGATGAGGAATCTTACCGACATCAACCAGCTTCGTTAACCTGGATTCCTTGGAGTCAATAACTGCAATTTTGTTTGATTTATTTGCAGCAGACATAAAGTAACGATGCGTTGAGTCCCAACCACCATCATGTAAGAAACGAGCAGCATCAACATTGGTGATTTTAAGGTTAGTAAGATCGCTGTAATCAACCATTAAGACCTTACCAGTTTCTTTTACATTGACAATAAATTCAGGTTTTTCATGTGATGCAATAATAGCTGCAACACGAGGTTCAGGATGATATTCACCCGTTCCCACCGTCATACCCCTGGTTCCAACCACCTTGATTGGTTTTAATGTATCACCATCCATAATTACAAATTGTGGTGGCCAGTAAGTACCAGCAACCGCGTACTTATCTTCATAACCTTTGTACTTAGATGTCTCAACTGATCTAGCTTCTAAACCCACTTTAATCTCAGCAACGGTATCGGGTTTCTCCATCCATAAGTCGATCAGATTAACTCTTGCGTCACGTCCGATAACAAACAGATAACGACCGGAATAAGACATTCTTGAAATATGCACGGCGTAACCCGTTTTAATAGTGCTAATAATTTTTTTGCTATCACCATCAATCAGTGCGATCTTACCGTCATCTCTCAATGTCACTGAGAAAATATTATCGATATTATATTTATTTTGTTTTGATTTAGGACGTTTATTAACAGGAACAATAACTTTCCAACTGTCATTTAGCTCTTTCATTCCATATTCTGGTGGTACAGGTGGCTCATTTTGAAGATACTTCGCCATCATATTAATTTCTTTCTTAGAAAGAACTTTGGTTTCTCCCCAGGCAGGCATACCACCTGCAGAACCATAAGTAATGAAGTTCTTAAGGTATTCTGTACCTCTTTTAACTGTAATGTCGGTAGTTAGTGGTTTACCAGTTGCTCCTTTCCTCAATACACCGTGGCAACCTGCACAACGTTGAAAATATATATTTTTTGCGGTATTAAAATCTTTATCTGATAAGGCGACACCCTTCAAAACTGTTTTTTTCTTAACCTTGCCCGCATCTATGCCTGAAGCTGCACCCTCATATCCTTTTACTATTTTTTCACCTCCTCCTGCTTTTTTGCTTGAAAAATAAGCCGCTACATTTTTGATATCTTCATCACTTAAACCAGATGCCATAGGTTTCATTACCTGATTTTTTCTATCACCACTTTTAAATGCATTAAGTTGCTTGATTAAGTAAGCCTTACTTTGTCCTGCTAACGATGGAAACTCCGGACTTAAACTTACCCCATTAACACCATGACATGAAAAACACTGCTTTGCTTTCGCTGGTGGACTTTTGGCATATATCAATGGAGAGAATATAAAACTAGACAACAATACTGCAGAAAGACAAAGCTTCGGTAAATAACTCATCTGTTTTTTCCTCTATAAACACTATTAATAAAATTAAGAATAATCCTGCTTTTACCGGAGCACTCTCAAAGAACTCTTCCATACAATCTAGCCACTCTAAATGTTTGCTATGCACGATTAAGTTGCATTTATTTCAAAACAGCAGATAGAATAGCTAACAGACATTTTTTAGACGTTATCTAAGTCTCAAACATACTTTTAAATATAAAAATATGAATAAGATGCAAAATTATTTATATTTTTATACTTATAACCCGCTCACCAAGAGGGATATTGATCCAAATCAATTATACAACCAATAAACCTCTAAATATCAACGAATTAATTTAATAATTAAAAAAAACTATATTAATAACATTTAAAATACGATACGTAATAAATAATTTTTATATCTTATATCGGAATTAATTTGTAATTATCAAACAGATATCTATAAAAATACCATTCATACATTTAAAAACTTAAATAATTATCATTAATATTAAGTTATCTAATAATCCACAATAATTTTTTATAAACACCACTAGAATACAAACGGCCTTCCTTTTAGAATCTGTCTACTATGACAGGCCTTGACCTAAATCAATGACATACAGCCCCAAGCAGGCCATCATTACACCCATGTGTGAGCACATAATCAGCAAGGAAAATCTCACCTACCTTTTAACTACTGACGGTTTTTTTATGCGAGATAATGGCTTCGTTTCACTGGTCGGTGCTGGACCTGGAGACGCTGAACTGATGACAGTAAAAGCAGTACGCTTACTTCAACAAGCCGATTTCGTTATTTATGATCGCCTTGTTTCTACAGATATTCTCGATTTAATTCCCGCAGGTGTCAGTCGTGTTTCCGTAGGTAAAGAAGTCGGCAAACACTGTGTACCTCAAGATCAGATCAACGAAACTATAGTCAACCTTGCCAAATCTGGTCGTAAGATCGTACGCCTCAAGGGCGGCGATCCTTACATGTTTGGCCGTGGGGGTGAGGAGGTATTAGCACTCAAACAACACAAAATCGCTTTTGAAGTCGTGCCCGGCGTTACCGCCGCATCCGGTTGCAGTGCGTATAGCGGAATTCCACTGACACACCGTGGCATGAGCCGCAGCGTACGTTTCATCACCGGTCATTTTAAAAATGATGAACCTCTGGATATCAACTGGCAGCGTGTTGCTGATCCAGATTGCACACTGGTCATCTACATGGGACTGGGCAACCTGTCTCACATCTGCAATGCACTGATTGATGCAGGCCTGAGTTCATCAACACCAGCCGCCGCTATTGAAAATGGCACCTCAAAAAATCAACGACGTGTTCTATCACAACTCGATCAATTACAGGATGACGTAAACCAGTCCGGATTAGCCGCTCCCGTTATGATTATTATTGGTAAAGTGGTTTCGCTTGCCGAAGAACTCGATTGGTTCCAGAATGCATTAGAGGAGTCTGGATATGCTGAAGATGCGGCTGTTAATAGTTAGTCTGATGCTTAATTCAGGGCTAGCATTGGCAGAGGTCTCAGCATCGCGCCAGATCGAACTCACGCATTTGCTAAAACAGGATTGCGGCTCCTGCCATGGTATGACCCTCAAGGGAGGTCTCGGCCCTGCCCTGTTACCCGAACAACTCGATGGTAAATCCACCGATTATCTAGTCATGACCATTCTCGAAGGTCACCCCAACACAGCCATGCCAGGTTGGAAAACTATGTTGTCCACAGACGATGCTTTATGGATAGCCAATCAAATCAAACAGGGTCTTGATTAATGATTCGTACTGCACTTATTTCACTGACACTCTTATTTATAACGCCAACACTGACCCTGGCGGCTGAGATTCGCGGCACTGGAGACCTCGGCCTGGTCATCGAACGCGCCAGCGGTAGTATTCAAATTATTGAAACCACTAATAACTCCAGCCTGGGTCGCGTAGAAGGACTGGGGGATTTATCGCATGCCTCAGCAGTGTATTCCCGTGACGAACGCTACGCCTACATCTTTGGCCGCGATGGTGGGCTCACCAAAGTCGATGTACTTACACAGAAAATCGTTAAACGTACGCTACAGGCTGGTAACAGTATCGGTGGTGCTATTTCACAAGATGGCAGGCTGGTCGCCGTTTCCAACTACACACCCGGTGGCGTAAAAATATTCAGTTCGAAAACACTGGAACTGGTGGCTGATATTCCTGCCACTTACGGCGATAAAGGCCAAACCTCAAAAGTGATTGGTCTGGTTGATGCCCCCGGTCAAAAGTTCGTTTTCAGCCTGTGGGATGCTGATGAAATCTGGATCGCTGATATGTCGAAACCAGACAAACCACAGATTCAGAAATTCAACGATATCGGACGTAATCCCTACGACGCCCTGATCTCCCCCGATGGCCGTTATTATATTGCAGGCCTGTTCGGTGAAGATGGCATGGCATTACTCGACCTGTGGCACCTCGATGCCGGTGTGAAACGCATACTGAACAATTACGGCAAAGGTGAACAGAAACTCCCTGTTTATAAAATGCCTCATCTCGAAGGTTGGGCAATGGCTGGCACGCATGCTTTTGTACCCGCCGTGGGACGACACGAAGTACTGGTGATTGATACCCAGACCTGGACAGAAGCTGGACGAATCAAAGTACACGGTCAACCTATCTTTGTTATGGCGCGCCCTGATGGTCGTAATGTTTGGGTCAATTTTGCGATTCCTAACAATGACACCCTACAGGTCATCGATACAGAGTCACTAAAAATCATAAAAACCTTACAACCCGGCAAAGGTGTTTTGCACATGGAATTTGAACCCCGAGGTGAACAAGTGTGGGCTTCGATACGTGACGATGACCAGCTTGTAATTTATGACACAGATACTTTTGAAGAACAGCTAAGGCTGCCGGCCAATAAGCCCAGCGGTATTTTTTCAACCGCGCGCGCGCATAAAACGGGCCTCTAAGCAGAGATTATTATTGTGGAAGATCTAACCGAAAAACTGCTCAATGACTTTCAACGTAACTTTCCGTTGAACCCGCTGCCATTCGAACAGATTGCAATAGCATTGAACACCAGCACTGAAGTAGTTATTGAAAAACTGAAAGAACTACAGGCAAAAGGTGCAGTTAGCCGCGTCGGTCCTGTGTTTAGCCCAAATACGGTCGGTGTCAGCACCCTCGCCGCCATGGCTGTACCTGCCGATGAGCTAGAACAGATTGCAGCACAGGTCAGTGCTTACGAACAGGTGAACCATAATTACGAGCGCGAGCACGCATTCAATTTATGGTTCGTTGCCACCGCTGACAATCAAAATACCTTACAGAACACACTAAGCAGCATCGAGAAACAAACGGGTTACAAAGTATTATCTCTGCCTTTACTCAAGGAATATCACATTGATCTCGGTTTCCGTATGGACCTGAAAGATCGTGAGGGTATCGATAAAGTTGAAAGCAGCTCGATGAGCGCAGCAGCATCTATTTTAACCGCCGAAGCACAACTGGCCAGTGCCGAAGATTTAATCGAAGTCATTCAAAGCGGTCTGCCGCTAGTTGCACGCCCCTATCAGGAAATTGCCCAACGACTGGGCTGGTCTGAGCAGATGGTTATTGAAAAACTAAAAACAATGATTGATGGTGGCATCATCAAACGCCTTGGCATAGTGGTGCGCCACCATGAACTGGGTTATCGAGCCAATGCCATGGTCGTCTGGGATGTGGCTGATGATCAGGTCGATCAACTAGGCCAACAACTGGGCATGCAGGACTGCGTCACCCTCTGTTATCAGCGCCCTCGTATGCTGCCTGAATGGCCATACAATCTATTCTGCATGGTACATGGCCGCAGTCGTGAAGAAGTACTCGAATGCATAGACACCATGACCGAAGGTCTCGGCCTCGAAAATATCCCTCATACCGTGCTGTTTAGCGGTAGACGCTTCAAGCAACGTGGTGCAATTTATCGTAAGATCAATCAAGAAGCCAAACACTGACAGGTTTACGATGGATCAGCTGGACAAAAATATCATCAATACTCTACAGTATGATTTCCCCGTCTGTGAGCGTCCTTTCGCCCAGCTGGCTGAAACGCTGAATAGTACTGAAGATGAATTGATCAATCGCGTTCAGGCAATGCTGGATAACGGCCTGCTGACACGCTTTGGCCCCATGTATAACGCGGTTAATATGGGCGGTGCGCTCAGCCTGTGCGCAATGAAAGTTCCTAAAAACCGCTTTGACGATGTTACTGAACAGGTCAATGCCTTCCCGGAAGTTGCGCATAACTATCAGCGCGATCATGAAATGAATATGTGGTTTGTATTGGCGACTGAAACACAACAAGAACTTAACAACACACTCAACGCCATTGAAGATACCACTGGTATTCCCGTCTACAACATGCCCAAAGAAAAGGAATTTTTTGTCGGTCTGCATTTCAAAGCTTGAAACGAAGATATCAATATGAATCAAGCCGTGGAAAATAAAAACGTTGATAATGATGAGCTGGATCGCCGCATCGTCATGGCAACACAATCTGGCCTACCAGTGGTGGCAGAACCCTATCATCAGATTGCCAAACAGCTCGACATTCCAACTCAGTTACTCATGGATAGACTCAATGCGATGAAACAGGATAATCGTATTCGTCGCATCGGTGTCGTACCCAATCATTACAAACTGGGTTATACCGCCAACGGCATGTCCGTTTGGGATGTCGACGATGCCATCATCAATGAAGTTGGTGAACAGTTAGGCAAACTCGACATGGTCACGCACTGTTATCAGCGTCCACGTTTTTTACCCGAGTGGTCATATAATTTATTTGCTATGGTACATGGCCATGATCGCGAAGAAGTTTTAAGCAAGGTTGAGCAAATCGCTGAACTACTGGGCAATAAAGCACACAAACACGATATACTTTTCAGCACACGCATACTCAAAAAGACTGGCCTGCGCCTTAAAGAAAAAGCCAAGGAAAAATAAAGATGTTTCGTATCTCACAATATATGCAGGAACTGGTTAATCCATCAGACAGCCCTCGTCCACGCAAGCCAAGCGGACCCGTTGTTATCTGGAATTTAATACGACGCTGTAACCTGACCTGCAAACACTGTTATGCAACTTCTGCCGATAAAGATTTTCCAGGTGAGTTAAGCACTGAACAGGTCAATGGCGTGATGGACAATCTCAAATCATTCGGGGTGCCGGTACTGATACTCTCGGGTGGTGAGCCATTAATGCGCCCTGATATTTTTGAAATATCACACCGAGCTAAAGAAATGGGATTTTATGTTGGACTATCAACCAATGGTACTTTGATCTCCGAAGACAATATCCAGAACATTGTTGACGTCGGTTATAACTACGTCGGCATCAGTATCGACGGCATGCGTGAAACGCACGATAAATTTAGACGTAAGCAAGGTTCATTCGATGAAGCCATGCATGGCATTCGTTTATGTCACGACGCTGGAATAAAAGTAGGCCTACGCTTCACGTTAACGCAGGACAACAAAAAGGATTTCCCCGATCTGCTCAAGCTGATGGATGATGAAGGTATCGACAAGTTTTATTTATCGCATCTCAACTATGCAGGTCGCGGTAACAAAAACAGACGTGACGACCTGCATCATCAGATGACACGCGATGCCATGGACCTAATGTTCGAGACCTGCCTCGCAGACGTAAAGGCTGGACGTAAACGCGAATTTGTCACCGGCAATAATGATGCTGACGGCCCTTACATGCTGTTATGGGCAAGAAAGAATCTGCCTGAACATGCCGACCACCTTGAGCAGTTATTAAAACAATGGGGAGGTAATTCTTCAGGTGTAAACATCTCCAATATTGATAATATTGGCAATGTTCATCCCGATACCATGTGGTGGGATTACACTATCGGTAACGTAAAAGAGCGGCCATTCTCAGACATATGGATGGATACGACTGATCCATTAATGGCAGGCCTTAAACTCAAACAACGTCCGGTAGAAGGTCGCTGTGCAACATGTACATATCGCGACATCTGTGGCGGCAATACCCGTACGCGTGCCTGGCAGCTTACTGATAATTTCTGGGCAGAAGATCCTGGTTGTTATCTGGATAATGATGAGATTGGTGTTGATGAAAATCAACAACGACTGGAGTTGACCGCTTATTCACGCAGACAAAAAGCCTCTAGCTAAAACTGACGCTTGATCCCAATAAAAATCCAGACCAGATAAACTAACGTGACACTTGAAACACTAATACCTTACCTGCCACATCTACAAGCATCACTGAATGCACTCGCGGCCTTCCTGTTAGTAAATGGATATCGCTTTATAAAACAGAAAAATCTTCGGGCACATCGGATCTGTATGACAGCAACACTGATAACCTCTGCATTTTTCTTAGCTTCGTATTTGACTTACCATATTAACGTTGGCTTCCACCCGTTCACTGGGCAAGGAATAATAAGATACTTTTATTTTACTATTCTCATTTCACACGTGACGCTTGCTGCAACTCTGGTGCCAATGGTTATTATTACAGCCACACTTGCATTTAAAGGTAACATCATTAAACACCCTCGCATTGCACGCTGGACTTTACCTATCTGGCTGTATGTTTCGATTACCGGTGTAGTTATTTACCTTTTCGTTTTTCACTTGTACTCTTCTCCAGTGCACACATGAAAAATAACTAACACCTCTTTCAATCACCTAATTTATTTACAGGCAGGAATAACTATGGAATTTATATACTTCACAACCGCAGGTTTAGTTCTTTACTTTGGTTCCAGCTGGATTCTAACTCGAATAGAACAGGCTAGAGGAAAACAATTCAAACATCGTGATCTGGTGTTTTTTGGAATTATCCTGGTACTATCAGTTAGTACATTTAATATGATTCAGTATTTAACAACGGGTAGCCTGGGTTAAATTATTCAACTTACTTTATGACAAAGCCCTGACCGAATTCAAAACCAATCAATAATATCTGTGCAGGATTAATATCTATATCTTGATTAAAGCTATGATTAAAACCTTCCTTTAGAACACTATCGTCCATCTTTATCGCCAGATTGTGTCTGCCTGCAGAAACTTTAACACTGTGATAAATATCAACACCGCTATCTTTAAAAAGCCCTGGAGCTTCAGCGGTATGCGTGTACATAGGAGCACCGTCAAGAAGAACCTCTATAATGATAGGTGAACGCTCTCGAGTACAATCCATAGGTGCTCTCATATTGGGAGATAATTTCATCAGCTCCTTTTGAGTGCGTTTATGACATGGCTCACGTATCTCTCCCGCATGCGCAAAAGAAATGGTTAAGACTGCTTCATCATCGGCCAACTGCCGATAGCTAGGTGAAGTAGATAAAAACCAGATCAACCACATAAAAATGCTGTAATTAACGGCTTGTAGAAAATACCTGAATAATTTATTTTTAAAATCAAACATCTGATAACTCTTTACCATCTACCTGATCAGATGGTGCAATTTGCTCATTGATGACCAGCAATTCATTTCGAAAAACCTTTAGTTCTTTTTCAATAGATGTCTTGTCCGTCTCAGCCCCTCCAAAAACTTTTATACGCCTTCGATCTGCGCGACCTCGAAGTATGGGCTTACGTTCGCCTGAAAACCTTTTTTCAACCCAAAGATTACCAAATCGGTAAAAACAGTCATTATGACGACAGCCAACAACCATCACACCATCTGCACCATTCTTTAATGCATACTCAACCAGTGTCGGTGGAATCATGCCACTACACCTTAATTTGACCCCTTTGGTTTCATTGTTATCAAGTTGATTAACATTAAAGCCATGGTCACAACCAACCATAAGAATATTGGCTGACCCAGTCATTGCCAATACGGCCTCTTTAGTCATAGTGCGTACTTTATCTACGGGTAGATCTGGTAGATCAATACCGGTTTTAAGTTCTTCATTTGCCTGTCTAAAAGGATTTGAAGATGGACATGAACCCATACAAATACCACAAGAGGCACAGAGCGCGGGATCAACAACCACTTCTTTTTCATATTTCGCACCATCCGTGCGCGCTTGTACAGAGATCGCTTCAAAAGGACAGTCATCAAAACACAACTCACAACCATTACAATGCGCTAGATCAACTACGGCAGCAGGGCCATCTTTTTTAGGCGGTATCCAGGGTAACAACATTAAGATAACGGTAATTAGTGTTGCCAGTATCCATGTTTTACCTTCTGACCAGTAATCCATCAGCGGATAAGCATTAAGATAGAACCAGTCGAGTTGCAATACCGTTGGCATAGAACTCAAATCTGCAGGCCCATGACTCACTGCTGGTTTAATAAATGACAATACCAGCAATGCCAAAAGCGTACCTATGGCAAGGCCCCTGGGTGGGTTTATATCGACATTTGAAAGCCTTTTCACGTGCAACCACAATAGAAAAAACAATATCAGCGGCTGACCTAATAGATGTAAAAATTCTATAAGAATAAAGAAGCGATCTGTCATCTGTCCTTGCAGGAAGTTACTCGTCATCGAACTTGAAAATATAGGCAGGGAATCAAGAAGTCTTGCAGAGCCAATAGCTACATACTGTGCCAGTTCATCCCATACCAACCAGTAACCCGTTATACCTAGCGTCACCACAAGCCATAGTATTGGCAAACCAGATACCCAGGAAAACCATCGGAAACCATGGTAACGACCCGCTGCAAACTCCTTAAAGAGATGTAACAGAATAGTAATAATGGCAGCGTCAGAAGCATAACGATGCAGGCTTCTCATCACACCTGCGATATACCACTGTTCATGTGTTATATATTCAACGGAATCATAAGCGCCATCAATACTTCCATGAAAAATACCAAATAGATAAAGACCTGTAACCAGAATTATCCAGAACAAAAAGAATGTCAGTGTGCCAAGGTGGTACATGGGATTCCATTCAGTACCAAAGGACATGTTAAACCAGGATTCCAAAGCCAAATAGGCTCTTTTAATAGGGTTAATTAACACTGGGTTTTCTCTCATATAAACGAATTGGCAAGTTTAGCATTTTGGTATATTAACCACTAATGATACACATCAAGTATCGAGATGTTGGCTGGTTTTACGCCACTCCTTAACAATCAATACGGCAGTAAATAAAATAATCACTGCACCAATCAACATCCCCAGAAACAATGAGTAATCAAAGAAATAACCATCACGTACCGGGTCATATGTAGTACAGAATAATTTAATTTTATTAGTCAGATCAGCAAGAAATGTTTGATCCATTTTTGGCTGCCCTAACACCAGTTCTTTTAATGGCTCAATCAACAAAGGGGTATCAAACACCTGCCCATAAACCTGTCGATAAACCTTACCTTCTGCATCGATAACGGTTGCCTGAATTAGATGATCAAAACCACTGGCCGATGGGAAATAAATAAAACCTGTCTCTTTAGAAAGGCGCTGAACTTCTTCAGCTGAAATAGTTAACAGATGCCAGTCCTTGTTATGTATGCCCTGTTTGTTTGCGAAATACTGCATGGCATCGGGTGTATCCACTGGCGTATCAAAACCAACAACGGCAACAGAAAAATTATCCTTACCCAGTGCATCACGTGCCTTTTCCACGACCTTGGCTAAATGCCGCGTTGTCATCGGGCAAATCTGATAACAGCTGGTATAAACCATACTCAACACCAGAGGCTTTCCCACAAAATCACTCATGGAAACTGATTGCCCTTGTGCATTGATAAATGCATATTCTCCCAGCCTTTTACCAATCACATTTTGACTGGTTTTAAGAGCAATATCATAGTTAAAACCCTCTTTTAAATCAGGCTTTTTTTTAGAGGAAATTTCACCTGCTAGCGGTGTATTTGCATAAACAGCGAGCTGAGGAAATAACAATACCCACAAAAAGCTGAACGTCAGAAATAACTTCATGCTTACCTATATTTAAAGTGAAAAACTTGTGAAAGGGTATCACAAAAGACAAAAAACAAACTTTATAAAATACAAAAAAAACGCGGGTCAGCCAAAGGCTTTCCCGCGTTCTTTTATTACTGACTACTACAGCTAGCCAATTGGCCAAACTGATGATAGATAGTCCCAGTTGATCGCGTAGTAAACAACGAAACAAACCAGTAGCGCCAGGGCAAGAACAAATGTTCCCGGTGCTTCGAAACCACCGCTATGATCATGTTCTATAGGCTCGGCTCTTTCCAGGCGAGGTGGCTGCTCAACATTATAAACAGAATCAGCCAGTGGGATACCACAGAAACCCTGGAATAGACCTGCTGATGGCTCTAGTTTTTTACCGAAAAGCAATGAGCCAACAGTAACAATTAAGAACATTGCGCCACCGAGAACACCCAGCACACCACCGATTCCACCGACGGCCATCATCATATAAGCCGTGCCTGGATATTCAAAACTCAAAGCAGCACCAGTAAAGTCCATGTCCCAATGACGACGTGAAACACCAAGAGTACCTGCACCCAGTAAGAACAGGATCATGATTGTCATGCCAAGTGAGAAAACATAAGGCTGTAACTTAGCCATCCACGGTAGGAACAATGCACGTCTAAACAACACTGGAATCAACAAATAAGTTAATGCCATGAATGTCAGCGTTGTACCCACTGCTACCGTTGCATGGAAATGCGCAGGCACGTAAATGGTATTATGGATGATCAGGTTAATCTGCTCAGTACCCATAACAACACCTGTAATACCACCGATGAAGCCGAAGATAATCAGAGCGAAGAAGAAGCCTGAAAAGACGGGATTGCCCCATGGTGCTTTACGTAACCATTCAAACAAGCCCTTAGTGTAACCCTTCGAGCGTTGAGCTACTTCCATCGCGCCAGGAACAGTTAAACCATGGATCATACTAGCCAATACAGCCAAGTACATCGCATAACTGGTGTTAAAGATCTTCCACTCAGAGCTAACGCCTGGATCAACCAGAATATGATGCGCACTAGCTAATTGCAGGAAGAAGATATAAAGCAGGAATGCAAAACGACTGACTTTTTCAGACATTGGACGAGCGCCAAACAAAATACCTGTAATCAAATACCAGATAGAGACATGTGCAGCAACATTGATCTGTTGTGATGAATGTCCTAATGCCCACCAGATAATACGGTACATTTCAGCATCAATATGATTGATATAGCCAATAGACCAAAGGAAGGTTGGGAACAGGATAATCGCACCTGATGCAATAGTAAAGATCGCAATAATACAGGCCGTTAAAGCACCAAAAGTGACCAGAGGAATTGAGCCATCATAAGTCTTATCATCTTTTGCAAGAACCAAAGTACCCAAAAAGACAAAACAGCCAATCAATGCACCTACTGCAAAAAGAATCAGACCCAGATAAAAATGAGGAGCTGCCTGCATAGGCACGTATGAAGTCATCATGACGCTTGAATTACCCTGCAATACAGCAACGTTATTCATAACAGCACCAATAATCATCAAAGCAAAACCAGCCCACGCCCAACCGGGAGCAGCCAGCCTACTTCGTAACAATGTCGATGATGCAAAGTAAAGAACAGCCATCTCGAAAAAGATAACCCAGAAAATTAATGCATTAATACCATGAGCAGTTAATACCTGATAGAACAGGTCTGCAGGCAACAAATGCACTTCCTGCCAGCGAGTTAAAATAACACCAAGCGCTAAAAGACCAGCAATAAGCAGAAAAACAACACCCGCCACAGCGTTGACTTTCATCAAGCTCTCAGCAGATCTGTCAAAATAAAAGCCCGAATCGGGACAAACTCTAAATCGTGCCATCTTAATTCTCCTTCACGTAAATTTTGCCAAGCATGGTGTGGTGACCGATGCCGCAATATTCATTACAAACAACAGTAAATTCACCAGCTTGATCAGGAGTCACATTGATGACCATCTCATAACCAGGAACAACCTGTAAATTGATATTAACTGGCTGCAGAGAAAAACCGTGGTTCCAATCCATCGAACCTAAATGTAGTCGATAGGTCTCACCTTTTTCAAGATTGAGAATTGGATACCATTGCCAGAGTCTGCCTAGCATATAGATATCACTACCTGCTGGAGGTGTCACAATCGGCATGCCAGATTGCTCTTCTACACCAGTTTGGTATTCTGCAACGAAAGCTTCTACAGACTCGCCATATTTTTCTGCGTTTGTTTGATAGGCTTCAGTAGAAAGGTTTTGTTTTCCATAAACATGCCAATAAGGCATCATGAAAAACATAATTAAACACCAGACTAAGGCAATACCTGCCCAGATAATTTCTTGTTTGCCAACGGGGACGTTCCACCATATCCGGTCAGCGGGGGGTAAAAATGAACTCATAGGATTCTCCTCATTTAGCGATAGGTAAGGTTGCGACTTCCATAACACCCCAGAGGGTATAGAAAACCGTAGGCATTGCCACACCTATGAATAATAGTAAAAACGGGTTATCCAGCATTCGCTGAAAAAAAGGAATCCGCTCTGGTTTCGGCAAGTTATTTTCTTCTGACATGCTGAATCTCCTTCAAGATTATTGATTATAATTATTAGTTTACTGAGCACAGTATATACACCATCATTCCGATTTCAATGCCATATTCTGACACCAATCCAAACAATACACGCAACCCTACAGCGTACAACATTCATACGCCTGTAATTAGTGAGAAAGATTATAGAATCTCAAGATATAGGACATGATCTATATCAACTTAGTTAGACAAGAAGACGGGGGCTTGCTCATAAGATATCATCAGATAGAATGTGGCATTGCAGCAGATTTTAACAAACTCGACAGCGTCATGCACGCCAGGTTTCAAGTTTTGATGTATTAGATACATATAATATTGATCTACACCAAAGCACAGGCTATTAAGAATAGATTAGAATCCACACCTCACCCTATTGAATAACACATGATTAGTTATAGCAGAGGTCTGCAAATGGCATTAATTGAATGGCGCGAAGAATATTCGACTGGAATATCTGGCGTTGATTTTGAACATCAGGAGCTTATAGCTTTAGTTAACTCTGTTTACGAGATGCTGGGCGATTCATCGAGCAAAACCAACATCATCAACTGCCTGGGCGACATTTACGGAAGCATCTCATCTCACTTTGCGCTCGAAGAACGCTGGATGGAGCAAAATGACTATGATGATTATAAAGCCCATAGAGAAGATCATGAGCGCCTACTGGACGATATTGGCGACATCACTGACGATGTTGAAACCAGCCACGAGCTTAATGAAGAACAATTACGCGAAAGACTGAGCAACTGGTTTCTAAACCACTTCAAAACACACGATGCCCGTCTACACCAATTTGAAACATCGAAGAAACATACATAATGACTCAATCTTTCTCTACTCCTGATTCAGATAAATCAATCGCAATCTGGCTACTTATTTGCTGTGCAACGGTATTTGGCATGGTCGTACTGGGTGGCGTTACCCGCCTCACCGGTTCTGGTCTCTCCATGGTGCAATGGGCACCCATAATGGGTATATTGCCACCACTTAATCAGGAAGCATGGCAAGAAACATTTAACCTTTATCAGCAATTCCCCGAGTTCCAGATAAAAAACTTTCATATGACTCTGGAGGATTTCAAATCTATATTCTGGTTTGAATATTCACATCGATTACTGGGTCGCGGCATTGGCATTATATTTTTCCTGCCGTTCCTGTTTTTCTTTTTCACTGGAAAGGTCAACAAATCCCTAACACCTAAATTAGTCACCATGTTTGTACTGGGTGGACTCCAGGGATTGATGGGCTGGTATATGGTAAAAAGCGGTCTGGTAGACGACCCGCACGTCAGCCAATACCGACTGACGGCGCACCTGAGCCTGGCCATTATTATTTATGCCTACATGTTTTGGGTTGCACTAGATCTTCTATCTCCAAAAACAAGTTCTGTAGCCATAGCTACTGATCAAAAACTCGTGCGACTCTCAACTATAATCTCCTCAATGGTTTTTATCACTATCATGTCTGGTGGTTTTGTTGCAGGTACCAAAGCAGGCTTTGCCTTTAACACCTTCCCTTTAATGAATGGACAATTAATTCCCGATGGTCTGTTTTCAATAGAACCCATCTGGCATAATTTTTTCGAGAACATCATCACCGTTCAGTTTGATCACAGGGTTTTGGCGACCCTGCTTTTTCTAATCATTCCAACTTTCTGGCTAAAAAGTAGAAAGCTCAAATTAGAGCCGATGTCTCACCTCGGTATTCACCTGCTACTTGCAGCACTGATACTACAAATCACACTTGGCATCTCCACTTTATTACTAGTTGTGCCTGTTTCACTGGCTGCAGCACATCAGGCCGGAGCCGTAATACTACTGACTGCTGCATTATTTGTTAGCCATCAGCTTCGAAGATAACTGTTCCCACTTTAAAGCTACATAGGTCATGCTGGTCAAATATATCCACGTATCATCTGTTGTTCTCACACTGATATTTTTTATCATCAGAGGGATATGGATGATCATGGATATGGAGCTACTTAAAAAAAAATGGGTAAAAATACTGGCACCGATTATCGATAGCGTATTACTTGTCAGTGCAATCCTGTTAGCCATAGAGACGCATCAATATCCATTTTCAGATCACTGGTTAACAGCAAAAGTTTTAGCCCTGATCGCTTATATAGCACTAGGTATGGTTGCACTTAATTATGGCAAAACAAAAAATATCCGGATAACAGCATGGCTGGCTTCACTACTCTGTTTTGCCTACATTGCCTCTGTCGCCATTAGCCGTAATCCAGTAATATTCCATTAACAATTTTCACAGACAAATAACAAAGAGACACCAACATAATGAAAAACACGCTAACCAATTCTTTATACGCAGCTATATTTGCACTGCTCACTATTATTTCAGGAAATGCTTTTTCTGAGCAAACATCAACAAGCCTTGATATTCTCGCAGGCCATTTCTCCAGAGAAGGTAATAACGGCTCACCCGCAAAAGAAACGAAAAATAATATTTATATAAAAATGTACGCTGAACAATGGATTGCTCTTTTATATGTACCTTATCCCTATGCGACCAAGGTCTCCCCTACTATGATTGATGAGGTCTTCAAAAACATTAAACTTGGGTCAGAAAGCGGCTCATTCACAAGAGACACATTTGGCGTGCTTGAGGAGGCAGCCACCACACACGTAGAAAAGTATGAAATGGTTGAAGGCCAGCTGCAATTTCAATGTGGCTCAATAAACCCCTGCGCCGTCAGATTTTATGATGACTACATAGAACTCGTTAAAAGCGGAATTATCAACGAACATATTATTAAGTTTGATCATATAACTAAATAACAACATTATTTTGATGTATAAAATCGAATTTTTTTATACAGGGAGACGATGGTTTCAGGAATATGTGGCTGTGAAAAGGAAGCCATTACCTTTGTATCTGGTGCAACAAGGAAAATAGCGCTGGTGTGGGCTACCAGATACTCTCCGGGTGATATTTCCTGCCCCATCATATAGCCCGCACCAAATGACTGTGTAAAATTATCGATATTCTTTTTATCGCCAGTAAGACCAATAAAATCCTTATTAAAGAATGTTACATAATCTGTAAGACTATCCACCGTATCACGCTCAGGATCAACTGAGACAAATATAATTTGTGTGTCCGGAAAAATATCAACATGCTCTTTGCCAAGCCTGTCCATTACTGAATTTAATGTATGAAGCGTAGTTGGACAAATATCAGGACATGAAGTGTAACCAAAAAAGACAAATGACCATTTGTCCTCAAATAGACTCTCATTGATCAACTGCCCCTTTTGATTAATTAACTCAAATGAGTTTAGCTGTCTTGGTTCTGCTCGAAGAACACCCATTAATTCCTGTGGCGGACTCGAACTTTGTGAAGCAATATTCCAAATAACCGCTATCAGAAACAGAAAAAACAGCGTGGCTACCGCCCTATATAACTGACTACTTTTTATCATTTTTTTTCCATTGTTTAACGGCCCAGATAAAAAAACTAACAATCATGACTATATTAACAATCATGCCTATACCAAAAAACACTGTCAGATCTGCCTTGCCAGGCTGTACATTTGGAGCTAATTGAACCTGTTGATCCATCGAAGCTTCACTTGATCCTTGAAAAGAAACATTTGCTATTTTTAACTCAGTTTTAATACTATTCTGTGCTAATAAATCAACCATTTTTAAATATCTACCTAATAATTACCTGGCAACAGAGGAATTGTCACACAGTGAACAAACACAAGAAAAAGCCTACATACGAAGCATAAACACACGTCCAATTCTACACCAAGATAGCATCAACTTACTTTATTTGATTAAAATTAATCAAAAATCCAACTTTTCTTACCATAAAAATAATTAGCATAAATTTCAATCTAATCTGTACCCATTTTGCCATCATTTTCAAACATCATAAACTTGACGCATATCAAAAACCCTTGTAACTAATAAGCCTATTCTGCATGCATGTTTATATTTATGCGAACCAATTAACGTGAGTACTGCCATCAACAGAATGCAGTTTCTGCGCGGAGATTATTCGGGGAAAAAATCCCCGATAAGACCTCCCTGGGCAGACACTGAAAAAAGATTCACACATTTATGTGATAGTTGTGGTGAATGCATCAAACAGTGCCCAACTCAAATAATTCAAAAAGGTCGTGGTGATTACCCAGTCATTAACTTTAATGCTGGAGAGTGTTTGTTTTGCAATGAATGCGTTGATGCCTGTAAAACCAAGGCACTAACAATAATCGAAGGCCAGCAACCCTGGTCAGTTACCGCCTCCATTAATACCAAAACATGTCTCGCATATAACAATACCGAATGCCGCAGCTGCTATGACCCATGTGAAGTCAGTAGCATCAATATGACAGCACGTATTGGCGGTGTATCCATCCCCCTTCTAAATACTAGCTTGTGTACCGGCTGTGGTGCCTGTTTTGCCATCTGCCCGACTAAAGCAATAACAATGATTACACATTAATAACTGAGGTTAATTATGAATATCAGCGGTGTACTTGTACGATCTTATCCGGAAAATATCCAGTCCGTCTGGCAAGAATTAACAACGATTGATGGCGTTGAAGTTCATGGCAGCAATGACGATGGCCGCATGGTTGTAACTGTAGAACAGGAAAATGCAGGACTGTTATCCGACATGCTCGGAAAAATGAATGATATCCACGGCGTTTTATCGACGTCAATGATTTACCACGAATTTGAAGAAACCAATATTAAAGAAAACTAGGTCTCTAAATACAGAGACTCCAAGGTCAATAGGAGGCCGAGCAATGAAACTGACTCGAAGAGATTTCATTAAGTCCAATGCGATAGCAGCAACCGCAACAGCAGCCGGTATTACCATACCTGGTGTAAAAGAAGCATTGGCAAAATCAAAAGATTCCATTCGCTGGGACAAGGCTCCGTGTCGTTTTTGCGGCACCGGCTGCAGCGTACTGGTAGGTACTAAAGCTGGCCGCATCGTCGCCACACAAGGTGACCCCGATGCGCCGGTTAACCGAGGTCTCAACTGCATCAAGGGCTATTTCCTGTCCAAGATCATGTATGGCAAGGACAGGTTAACAACGCCACTACTTCGTATGACTAATGGAAAATACGACAAAGAAGGCGACTTCACCCCGGTTAGTTGGGACCAGGCCTTTGATGTCATGGAAGAAAAATTCAAGACTTCTCTCAAGCATGATCTTGAAGTCAATAAAGGTAAAGAACCTGAAGAAATTGTATCCTCTGTGGGTATGTTTGGTTCTGGGCAATGGACCATCTGGGAAGGTTACGCCGCCTCCAAACTTTTCAAGGCTGGCTTCCGCTCCAACAACATCGATCCCAATGCTCGTCACTGCATGGCTTCCGCTGTAGGTGCGTTCATCCGTGGTTTTGGTGCTGATGAACCCATGGGTTGTTATGACGATCTGGAACACGCTGATGCCTTTGTACTTTGGGGTTCCAACATGGCGGAGATGCATCCTATCCTCTGGTCGCGTCTCACCGACACACGCTTGTCAAAACCCGGCAGTGAAGTACACGTATTATCCACCTTCGAGCATCGCTGCTTTGACCTGGGTGATAACAACATGGTGTTCACGCCACAGACTGACCTGGCGATATTGAACTACATTGCGAACTACATCGTTCAGAACAAAGCCTACGACAAAAAGTTCCTCGACAAACACGTCAACTTTACCAAAACACCAACCGATATCGGTTATGGTTTGCGTCCTGAACACGAGCTACAGAAGAAAGCTAAGAATGCGAATAAGGGCAAACTGAGCAAAATATCATTTGATGAATATGCTAAGTCTCTTGAACCATACACACTTAAATATGCCTCCGAACTTTCTGGTGTGCCCGAAGATAAACTTTTACGCTTAGCCAAGCTTTATGCTGACCCTAAGAAAAAGGTAACTTCATTCTGGACCATGGGCTTCAACCAGCATACTCGTGGTGTTTGGGCCAACGGCCTGATGTACAACGTGCATCTATTAATGGGCAAGATTTCCGAACCCGGCAACAGTCCTTTCTCACTAACTGGTCAACCCTCAGCTTGCGGCACTGCGCGTGAAGTAGGTACATTTGCACATCGCCTACCTGCTGATTATGTAGTCTTCAAAAAACCTCATCGTGACTTTGCAGAAAAAATCTGGAAACTACCTGCTGGTATGTTGCCCGGTAAAAAAGGCTATCACGCAGTATTACAAAACCGTATGTTGAAAGACGGCAAGCTCAACGCCTACTGGGTACAATGTAACAATAATGTGCAGGCTGGCGCCAACATCAACGAAGAGATTCTCCCCGGTTACCGCAACCCTGCTAACTTCATTGTAGTCTCGGATCCCTACCCGACAGTCACAGCCATGGCCGCTGACCTGATTCTACCGACTGCCATGTGGACAGAAAAAGAAGGCGCTTACGGTAATGCTGAGCGTCGCACCCAGTTCTGGCGTCAACAGGTGAGTGCACCCGGTGAATCCAGGTCTGATATGTGGCAAGTAGTAGAATTCTCCAAACGCTTCAAGACCGAAGATTGCTGGCCTGCCGAGATGCTCGATGCCAATCCACAATACAAAGGTAAAACTTTGTACGAAGTGCTTTATGCCAACGGTCAGGTAAATAAATTTCCGAAAGTCACTGTGAAAGACAGCGATGGTAATGAATACGCCAATGATGAAATGGACCACTTCGGTTTCTACATCCAGAAAGGCATGTTCGAAGAATACCGTAGATTCCAGCTGGAAGGACCAAAGAAAGGTCACGAACAGGCTGACTTCGACACCTATCACAAAACACGCGGATTACGCTGGCCTGTGGTTGATGGTAAGGAAACACTTTGGCGTTATCGTGAAGGTTACGACCCCTATGTTAAAGCCGGTGAGGGTGTTAAGTTCTATGGCAAACCCGATGGTCGTGCCAATATTATTACCGCACCTTATGAACCTGCCGCTGAAAGCCCAGATGAAGAATTTGATTTGTGGCTGAGCACTGGTCGTGTATTAGAGCACTGGCATTCCGGTTCGATGACACGCCGTGTACCCGAACTGTATCGTGCATTCCCGGATGCAGTTATCTTCATGCACCCCAACGACGCTAAAAAACGCGGTTTGAGTAGGGGTCTGGCTGCCAAGGTCGTCAGTCGACGCGGTGAAATTACAGCACGTATCGAAACACGTGGCCGTAACAAACCACCCGAAGGTCTGATCTTTGTGCCATGGTTTGATGCATCACGGTTGATCAACAAGGTCACTCTGGACGCCACTGATCCGTTGTCAAAAGAAACCGACTACAAGAAGTGTGCGGTTAAGGTAGTCAAGGCTTAGTAATAAGCAAACTACGGACACAGAGAATGATTCAGTCATCAACAAGCCGAACACCCGACTCAAGCAGTCGTCGTCGCTTCCTCGTAAGCAGTGCTCGCACTGTGAGTAGCGCCGCACTGCTAGGGCTGGGTATCGGCCTGTATTCACGGCAATCGGTTTCACTGCCGGCAGAAGCCTTGCGTCCACCCGGCGCACTCGCTGAAGCGGATTTTCTCAGTGCCTGTATACGTTGCGGGCTGTGTGTTCGTGATTGCCCGTTTGACACGCTGAGCCTGGCAAAACTGGGCGATCCGGTTACCACCGGCACCCCCTATTTCACTGCCCGTGATGTGCCCTGTGAAATGTGCGATGACATTCCCTGCGTCAAAGCCTGCCCAAGTGGCGCACTGGATCATAATCTTGAAAAAATCGACGATGCGCGTATGGGTCTCGCGGTTTTACTCGATCAGGAAAACTGCCTCAACTTTCAGGGGCTACGTTGCGATGTTTGTTATCGCATCTGCCCGGCCATCAACGAGGCGATCACACTCGAACACGTATCCAATGTTCGCAGTGGCAAACACGCCATGTTTATTCCCACGGTACATTCCGATCACTGCACTGGTTGTGGTAAATGTGAACGTGCCTGCGTACTCGAAGAAGCGGCCATCAAAGTATTGCCCTTACGCCTTGCCAAAGGTGAACTAGGGCACCACTATCGCTGGGGCTGGAAGGAAAAAGAAAAAGCTGGCGGCAGTCTGGTAACGCCAGATAGTGAACACAAGTTCAACTTGCCCGAAGGTCAACACTACGAATATGAAGATCAGGGTCTGATTTTTGATGACAACACATCAAACAACTCCCCCTTTTCAAGCGACCCTCTGAAAACCTTAAATCAAGGTATGAAGGAATCGCTATGATCATGTCACGACAACCTGGCACAGAAGCGATACAAAAAAATGGCTGGTTACTTGCTCACAAGTGGCTGTTAGCCCGTCGCATTAGCCAGTTAACTATTCTGACTTTATTCATGATCGGCCCATGGTTTGGTATGTGGTTAATCAAGGGCAACCTTAACTCCAGCCTGATACTTGACACTGTGCCACTGACAGATCCCTATATATTGCTGCAATCTTTGTTTGCCGGTCATAACCTTGAGACAGTAGCAATAACTGGTGCAGCAATTGTGCTGGCATTTTATTTACTGGTGAGTGGCCGTGTATATTGTTCCTGGGTCTGCCCGGTCAACATGATTACCGATTTAGCCCATTGGTTGCGCCAACGTCTTAATATCAAAAACGCTTCCAGCATCTCAAAGAATTCACGTTACTGGTTACTTGCCGTCACTCTATTACTTGCACTCATTACTAACAATCTGGCATGGGAAGTGGTAAACCCCGTATCCATGATGCATCGCGGATTAATATTCGGCATGGGCATGGCATGGACAGTCTTACTCGCGATCTTTCTTTTTGATTTACTGGTAAGTCGCCGCGGCTGGTGCAGTCACTTGTGTCCGGTTGGTGCTTTCTACAGTTTACTAGGTACACACAGTCCTTTACGTATACGTGCCGATGCGCGGGCGCAATGTGATGACTGTATGGACTGCTTTGTTGTTTGTCCCGAGCAACAAGTGATACGTCCTGCACTAAAAGGTGCGGACAAGAACATTGGGCCGGTGATCACATCCGCCAACTGTACTAATTGCGGTCGCTGCATTGATGTATGCGCCAAAGAAGTTTTTCATTTCGGCTTACGTTTTAATAATAAAGAAAAACATAAGCACCATTTTAACAATCAGACCAAAAATTCTACTGGAGCAGAGGTTTTATGATGATTAAAAAACTATCCATAATCGCATCACTTACGCTTGGCTTGCTTGCAGCCACAGCTTCTATGCAATCACACTCAACCGGAGTCGAATCACTACGTGGTGCTTCAGATCTAGATCAGGATTCCATGGCACCTGAAAACAAAAAATACGCAAAAGATGGTCAACCCATCGCGCGTGATTATGTTCAGCAGCCACCGTTGATTCCACACAAGGTTGACCGCTATACGATTAATCTTAAATCAAACAAATGTTTATCCTGTCACAGCTGGAAAAACTACCGCGAGGCCGGCGCAACAAAAATTAGCCAGACTCATTTTGAAGATAGAGATGCACATGTATTAGCGAATATCTCGGGTCTTCGTTACTTTTGCACCCAGTGCCATGTACCACAGGTGAATGCACCTGCACTGGTTGAAAATAATTTCAAACCAATAACCGCCATCAGCGGACAATAAAAATACTGCCAATAACAGCTAACGGGTATAGTTATGAGCAACAATAATTCGGAAGAATGTAACGACAAAATGATCTGTCGACTATGGCAGCTACTTAAAGTGCCTTCAGCAAAATATAGTTTAGGCATTCTGCTGGTAGCAGGCTTTGTCTCAGGTATTATTTTCTGGGGTGGATTTAATACCGCCATGGAAATGACCAACAATGAAGAATTTTGTATTTCATGTCATGAAATGAAAGACAACGTCTATCAGGAATACAAACAAACTATTCATTACAGCAATCGCACTGGCGTACGCGCTACCTGCCCTGACTGCCACGTACCAAAAGAATGGCAGCATAAGGTAGTGCGAAAAATACAGGCCAGCAACGAGCTGCTGCACAAAGCGCTAGGTACCATTAATACACGTGAAAAGTTTGAAGCCAAACGTCTTCAACTCGCAAACAATGTTTGGGAAGTGATGAAGAAAACAGATTCACGTGAATGCCGCAACTGCCACAACTTTGAGTTCATGGACTTTGGTGAACAGGGACGACGTGCAGTTAACCAGCACTCAACCGCGCTTGATGAAGGCAAGACTTGCATCGATTGTCATAAGGGTATTGCACATGAGTTGCCTGATATGCATGAGGTTGATCCAACCGCGGTGGTTGGGGATATTTAATCAGGATACGGTTTATCCATGAAGTATGACAAAGCCCGGTTTATCCGGGCTTTGTTTTATAAGCGTATCTATACATGGAAGTATTTTGTAAATTCCTACTATTCTGAAATTTCAGTAGTAGTGGATATTCGCACCCACAGGCGAGGCACTTTTTTATTCTGCACATCCATGTGCTCCACCCCTCAGACACCCTCACCACATCCTACGAGCTTAATTTCTGAAGTCGTATACCACTTTCATAGATTGAGTAAGCTGATTAGCGGGTATGTACGTCACTGCATAATCATTATTATTTAGTTCTTCTACTAATGACTTATTCTCATCAAAACTTCTTGGTGGTTTACCTTTACCTGTGAAAATCAATTTACTCCAGTAAGACTTAAGCTGTGAAATGGTCTTTCCTGTAATAACTTTATAAAATTCTGTCTTACAATCACTATCGCTAAGTTCAATAGCTGTTACACGCTTGCCTTCACTGTTTCGATTGGTTTTTGCCATAAATATATTAGTAACTTCACGTTGGCTCATCTTGGAAATTGGTGAATCCAGACTTGCTACTACCACAATTTCTGCTCCTACCGTTGATGAGCACATAATCAATAACAAAGCTGCAATAAAGGTGCGCATTAGAAAAGCCCCTCAAAAACAACCGTGTAAACATCAGCATCAGTCTCGCTTGGTAATGGGCTAATTGTGTCTTTCATAGTGACACTATCCCACTGAATTTTTAATGCATAACTATCGCCTATGTCATAACGAAAACCCAGTGCGTAAGCTTCACTGCTTCTTTCTCCATCTGCTGATAGCGGCAGTGTACCTGGAGGTGGGGGACCGGGCGGTAGCACCGCACCGGCAGGCAGAATCACTGGTGAAAATTCAGCTGATCTTGCGTTATACATGATATATGGAGTCAATCGATCAATCTGATAACCAAGTGACATATAGGATATATTCATATCCGGGTATGATTCAGCTTCACCTTTTGTCACTCCTACATGAAAAATGAAACTATCTACTAAATATTTAGCTTCTAAACTTATCATGTTGATTTTAGCATCACGCTGAATTATTAAATCGTTGTACGTGTAAAGATCAAAATAAGCATTAAAAAGTGCAATTTTAAGCCAATTGTCATCTTTTTCTATCTGGGTGGAAAGCAACCTCACTTCATTATCTTTAACAACATCTTTAAAGTGATCTGATTCACCATAGGCGGCATGTAGTTTAAGGTTGTAATCACCAATAAAATAAGTTTTCAGTAGTTCAATACCCTCATAATCATCAAAGCCCCCTGCACCATTACTAGGTACTAAAGGTCTTACCCAAAGACGACTATATCCAACATAACGTAGCTCAGTACCCTGTAAAAAAGGTAGTTTAAGTTTTCCTGCACGCAAAAATAAATCATTACCAAAATCATATTTTAAATAGGCCCATTCAAGAATTGGGTCATATTCATCTGCTGACTGTTTGGCACTAATACCTTGAATCGCCAAAGATAAGTTATCACTAATGTTGTAATCTAACTGTACCCCTATAAGCGTACCATCATAAACAACTTCATCTTTATTAAGAGATGATGCAGAACCTAAAATACTGGGTAGCACAATGCCATTATCATCTGCCATTGTGGCATCAATTGTAAAATAGCCATTAAGGCTAAGATTCTCAGTAATTTCTACAGAGTAAGCAGCACATGAAAATGCCTGCAGAAAAACTAGAATAAGAATTAATCGTATGTATTTTTTATATGCCATGGATACACTTATAGCAGATGTAGTTATTTTGGCTATACTGTTAAAGTCATTTATTTAAATTAATAATAAGAATATAAAACAACATGATAAATCTAACTATATTTCAAAAAATGTTAGTAACACCGGTGTTAGGTATAATTTTATATACTTCTTACCTGTTTTATATACATATTGAACATCAGCATAGTAGCGATTCAATTGAGATGATACGTGATAGCTATTTGCCTGCACTAAGCCTGGTTAACGACAACATTCATATATTTGAAAATATTTCCATAGAGTTTAAAGATGCGGTGACAGCGGGAGAGAAACTATGGGTTGAAGAAAACAATATCAGAAAGGAAAAATTTGAAAAAAACATAAAAAAAATAATCACCTATAAATCTCTGGTTGATACTAAAGTAATCAATCAACTACATAATTCATTTTCTAATTTTTATGATAATTCATACAAGCTATCTATTAATTTAATAGAAAACAATGACAAATACAGACACAATAATGAATTGATTGACAACATTAACATGTATTTTCATGATACAGAATTACAATTACATAATTTAAAAAATAATATGCAAGAAAATTTTTCAGCTAGCATAGACAATATCCGCAGCCGTATGGATCATCTTGTGGTTGTTGGTATTTTCATGTTGATATTTCTATTAATTCTTATTGCGCTACTAAGCTTTGTTATATCACTGTCAACACGCAGAAGCTTACAGGGCATTATTCAGCCTCTTATGAAAATGGCTCAAGGGCAACCTGACTATACACACCGTTTACCTTTAAACACAAAGGATGAGTTAGGTGAACTTTCTCACTGGTTCAATGTGCTTTCTAAAAAACATGAGCAAGACTACAAAAGAATAGAAAAATTATCTATAACCGATAAGCTTACACAATTATACAATCGCACCATGATAGATGACATATTGGAAAAATCGTTCAGCAGATCTCAGAGATACCAGGAAGAAATTTCTATAATACTAATTGATATAGATAAATTTAAAGAAGTTAATGATACATATGGACACCAAACAGGTGACCATGTATTGCAGAAACTAGCCAATATATTACAAGATAACACTCGAAGTAGTGATTCAGTTGGCCGTTGGGGAGGGGAAGAATTTATTGTTATTACTAGCAACACAGGAAAATCTGATATCGCTATCATGGCGGAAAAATTAAGACTAACTATAGAGAGCTGCGATTTTGATAACGTTGGGAAAATAACCGCCAGTTTTGGTATAGCTAATTATGAATCAGGAGACAGCGTAGAAAGCTTAACTAGAAGAGCCGATGTTTGTCTTTATTTAGCAAAAAAATCAGGCAGAAACAAAGTTATTGATGATAACAGTATTGCAAAAAAATAGTCTGTTCAAGTTAGCAAATCATCCCAACCATACTCTTGCATTCCGGAACATATGCCGAAACCGGGGTATTGCCCACGAATTGCCGGATATGCATGATGTAGATCCCGCCTCCTCGGTGGGCAGCATTTAAACTTAAGATCTAAAGCTAAAAATAAAGCCCGGTTAATCCGGGCTTTATTTTTTAAACAAAATCATTTTTCTTTATTCTCAGCCGTAAAATACAACCAGAGAAAGCCAGAAATACCGGCGATAACTGAGGCGAAAAGAATACCTGTTTTAGCCATCAGCAATTCGTGCGGATGATGAACGAAACCAAGTTCGGCAATAAAGATCGACATGGTAAAACCAATTCCTCCCATCAGCGCGACACCAACAATGTGCTTAAAATTCAGACCTTGAGGCAGCACGGTAAAACCCAGTTTTACAGCAAGCCAGGAAAACCCGGCAATGCCGATCAATTTTCCAAAAACCAATCCCACGGCTATACCCATTGATACTGGATGAGTGATGATAGCACCCAAAGCAGACAGGTCGATCGGAATACCCGCATTGGCCAACGAGAAAATCGGAATAATTATATATGCCGTAGGCAGGTGCATTTTATGTTCCAGTATCTGAGCAGGCGCTTGCACCATATGCACCCCCTCCTCCAGGGCCTGAACCCGGCTACGCAGCTCAATATTTCTAACGATGTTGTTTTCATGCTGGTAGGCGCGTTTAATATGCACCACCATTTCATTAATATGCGACAGGAATCGTTCTGCATCGTATTTTGGTCGCATGGGAATGGTAAAGGCTAGAATGATACCCGCGAGGGTCGCATGAACACCGCTCTGTAACATTGCTATCCAGAGCACCACACCAACCATCATATAAGGCAATGGCCTACGTATGCCGCCAAGATTCAACGCCATCAGTAATAAAAACAAAACGCCAGCTATCATCAATGCAGCAAAATTGATTGTTTCGGTATAAAACACTGCAATGACCAAAACAGCACCCAGATCATCAACAATCGCCAAAGCGACCAGAAAGGTCAACAGTTTATTAGGTACCCTGTTACCCAATAGCGCCAGTGTCCCCAGTGCAAAGGCAATGTCAGTGGCCATGGGCACACCCCAGCCATTCATGGCGTGCCCTTCAGGATTGAAACCAATATAAATAAGAACAGGCACCAACATACCGCCAACCGCTGCAATAATGGGCAGCATTGCCTGCCTGAGATCAGCAAGCTCTCCCACCAGAATCTCACGTTTCAGCTCCAGGCCGATGACGAAAAAAAACATCGCCATCAAACCATCGTTGATCCAGTGATGCAGTGATTTCGATAATTGAAAACCCTCTACACCAATAGTGAAGGTTAATTCAAGAATATGATGATAAGCCTCATTCCACGGGCTATTGGCAATGGCGAGTGCGGCAATAGCACATATCATGAGCAGAACACCACTGGTGGTCTGGCGGTGAATAAATTCTTCCAGAGGGCTTAAAATCAGGTCGAAAGCCTTTTCCCATGGAGCAACGTATTCTTTTTTATTCAGTTTTATCATTCAAAATATCCAAAGTGAAAGTTAATTATTTTAATCAGGCTATCCAACAGAAAAATTTATTACTCAATATTGAGTTGACCTTGAACATGTTCTGCAAATCCTGCGCCTGCTTCAGTATAGATGTTGAACACAGCAGTAGCACCTGAGTTCCGTAACAATGGCTCTTCATCTACAAATCTTGCTATTGCAGCAATTTTTCCAGAAAAAGATATTCTCCGTAGTTGCTGCAAAGCATCCAGATTAGCCTGAAGATTTGGCAGCGCCAGCATCACTAGCTTTATACTGTGATCTTGTTCGACTTTATCCCAGAAGTCAGCATCACTCGGATCACCGTGCAAAATATTGTGCCCCTCTGACTGATGACTTTTGACTCGCTCAGCATCAAAATCAATACCGACAACCGTAGCCCCATAGAGCTCATGTAATTTCTCATAAGCACCACCGCCTACTCGACCCATGCCAAAGATAGCAATGGTTGAGCCGTGCATATCCAGCAACGAATCATCCGCAAGCCTCTGCTTACGCTGAAACCTCATCCAGATGCTTCTAAACTGGCTATAGATCCTGTCATCAAAGTCATTGAGTGGCGCAGCAATAACAAAAGAGAACGAAAGCGCAATTGCAATGACGACTAACCAGTCGGCACTCAGCCAACCATTCATCACACCAATGGCGGCGACAATCAGACCGAATTCACTATAGTTGCTTAGATTCAGGGTTGCCAGCAGCGATGTCCTTGCCCGCAGTTTGAGACGAGTCATAAGCGCAAAAAACAGTGCAGACTTAATGAAAACAAAAGGCACAAGTAACAAGCCGATAATCAACGTCTCCAACGAGAGCTGGCCAGACATGCCAATGGAGAGAAAGAAACCGACCAAAAACAAATCTTTAAAACCCAGCATGGCTTTAGCCATCTCGGTTGATTTTGTATGGGTGGAGATCAACACACCCATAACCAGCGCACCCAGATCGTCCTTCACTCCACCCAACTCAAACAATTCAGCACCACCTAGCGCCAGCACCAGACCATATAAAATCAACAATTCACCATGACCCGTCTTTTGTAATAGATGGTGAAACAAAGGTCGTAGTGGAATAAGCAGGAATAGAAGTAGTGCCCAGATCGAAGGCAGCTTAC
The DNA here is from genome assembly GCA_029882355.1 of Gammaproteobacteria bacterium. Taxonomy (GTDB): domain Bacteria; phylum Pseudomonadota; class Gammaproteobacteria; order SZUA-229; family SZUA-229; genus LH-M37. The sequence goes on from JAOUKV010000005.1 coordinate 126,453, forward strand.
CCATCGATGCGGCCAGAAAAATGACAGCTGCTAAATCCTGCATCACAAGAATGCCAATAGCGATGCGCCCATGCAGCGATTTCATCTCGCCTTTTTCTTCCAACGACTTAACCACAAAGACGGTACTGGAAAAACTCAAGGCAAAAGCAATCATTAATGAAGTCTTGAGATCCAGCCCGGAGAACAGCGACACACCCATCAAAGCCAGACCAAAAATAACAGTTCCGAACAGGGCAATAATGATTGAAATATGCAGCACAGTCACAGCCCAAACCTGCGGCCTGATCAGCACTTTTAAATTTAATTTCAGACCAACAGTAAATAGCAGCAGCGTGATACCAAGATCCGCCAACTTCTGCAACATCTCACCACTGGCGATACCCAGTGTGTTGAGTAAAAAACCCGTTGCAAGAAAGCCAACCAATGGCGGCAGACCAATCGTCCTGGCCATAAAGCCGAGGAAAAAAGCCAGTGAAATCCAGGCGACATCACCCAGTGCTATAGCAACCCATTCAAAATCCATGTGTCATTATTACTTAGTGGGAGTTAGTACTCAAATCTATATTTAGGGGATGTTTTGGTGATAGGCAGAGAAGTAAGTAGTATAGATTTTCATATTCAGTACAATGCGCAACGCTTATTGGCACCCTGCGTGGGGTGGTTTTTATTGTTGCTAACCGCGTTAGCATAAGAGGGTTATGAATGTCTTTTTGTGGATTTGACTTTGGTACGTCCAACTCAGCGATTGGCGTTGTTAGAAATGATGAAGTCGTCATGGTGCCATTGGAGTCCGGCAATAGCCTGATTCGTACCGCCATCTTTATAGATAGTGAAGAAAGGGGGCTGTTGTTTGGTAGTGAAGCCGTGGCAGCCTACCTGAACGGCCATGAAGGCAGATTGATGCAGTCTATCAAGTCTGTATTGGGCACACCGTTAATGCATGAAAAAACCAATGTGCTTAACGAGATGATGCCGTTTTCCAGCATCATTGGCCTGTTTATTTCTGAAGCAAAAAAACGCGCCGAACAATACTGTGGCCATGAAATATCAGATGTTGTACTTGGCCGGCCAGTCAGGTTTAACGACACGAATGATGAGTTGGATACTCAAGCCGAAAACCTCTTACGAGAAGTGGCGGCTAAGCAGGGATTTAAAAATATTGAATTCCAGTTAGAACCCATCGCCGCGGCAAAAGCCTTTCAGTCGAATCATCATATCGAAGGCAAGCTACTTATCGTTGACATAGGAGGTGGCACATCAGATTTCACCGTATTATCATCAGATGCCACTCAAGGATATCAAATTCTTGGCACATCAGGCATCCATCTCGGTGGCACCAATCTTGATCAAGTATTAGCGCTTAAAAAAGTCATGCCCGAATTAGGCATGAATACATCAATGAAATCCATGAACGGCTCCAATATAACGATACCCTCTACCTGGTTTCATCAGCTATCCACATGGCATCAGATTAACGGCCTGTACCAACCCACCATTATCAAAAACATCCAGCACTCACTATCGACAGCACTGGATACAACACGAACCAATAGACTAATCAAAGTGCTTAAAAAACAATATGGTCATCGCATTCTTGAAGATGTGGAACACAGCAAGCGACGACTATCTGATTCGGACACAACCACGGTCTCATTAGATGAAATAGAAAATGGCTTAGATATTGAAGTCAGCAAAGGTGAATTTGAGCAAATTATAGAACCTGTGATTGTTTCTATCAGAGACAAAATTAATGAGCTTGTGTCACAGTGTGGGCTGCGTAATGACAGCATAGATTATGTTTTCTATACCGGCGGCACAACCTTGATTCCAATGATGCAAAACACAATCAATAGGATGTTCCCCAATTCACAGGCATTAACGGGTGACATGTTGCATAGTGTTGGGATTGGGTTGGCGCTGGATGCTGGGGGGAGGTTTGGTGGTGTGGGAAGATAGGGTTATCTCGTTCCCACGCTGCAGCGTGGGAATGAGATATTCCGTCTTACCGCATTACATGGAGCTATGAGTCTTTTCTAAGACCTCATGCATTTTATTTCTTATGTCATTAGCCACTTCAATAACCTCCGCAGGTGCTCGAACCTTTTGACCAGATTCCTGTTGTAGCGCAACAATTAAAGGTTGAAGTTTTTCGGCGCGATTGGTGTCTGATTGTAATATTTCTAGAAGGCGATTTGCGGTTATGCCTAGGTTGAATAAATACAAAGTAGCCCCATAAAAAAGCCTTAATGATATGGTGCTCTCAATTGGGAATAGCTTGAACCAGTTTTCATAGAGACTGGTGTCGCGAGGTTGTTCGTTTGATAGATGAGTACTTAGTGCGACCGATTTGGCAACGGTCTGTTGTATCCTTTCGTTAGTTTCATTAGCGAAACGCTCTACAATTTTATTGCAGTATTCAAGTGCTTCATCTATCTGTCCAGATTTTGATATAGCAATAGCGTAATTATGCATCGCAGACGAAACTGGATCTAGAATAACAGAATCGCTTGAGTTGGAAAAGCGATTAATGACATCAGTGTAGTTTGTCATAGCTTTATTAATATGACCTTGCTTCTCAAATATCGCACCACGGTTAACGAGAGCTTTAGCAACATACTCAGTAAGGGGAAGATCTTCTGTGTCAGAAAATAGACTAATTAATTCGCTGTAGTTTTCTATGGCCTTGTCAAGCTTGTTCTGTATCGTCAGAACAATGGAATAATTAAGTCTAGCTTCAGCTATAGCCTCGTGAAGAACAGAGTTATCTATCTTTGAAAAACGATTGATGACTTCGATGTATTTAGTGGCAGCTTCTTTTAAACGATTTTGTTGCACAAAAACTGTACCGAAAACATTTAATGCTTTGGCCACTCGACCTTGAAGGACGGCATTGCCTGAATCAGAAAAACGTTCGATTAATTCAGATAAGCTCTCAATTGCTTTATCAAAAAACTCATGTTCTATTAGTGCTGCTGCTTGATTATAAAGAGCATTAGCAACTATTATCTGAAGTTCGGGTTTGTCTGAATTTGCATAACATTCAACTATTTTGTCTTTCTCTAAACTTGCATCGTCTAGTTTATTTTGTTTTCCAAGCAATGTTATCCTATTAAAAAACGCCTCAGCAACACTTACCTGAATGGACGTTTTGGTAGAGTCTGAAAAACGACTAATTATTTCAGCGTTATCTTCCAATGCTTCATCTATACGCTGCAGTTGGCTTAGAGTGAAAGCGAGATTGATTAGTG
>JAOUKV010000044.1 GCA_029882355.1 Gammaproteobacteria bacterium
GATCGGTACTGATGATGCGCAGAAAGCCAAAGACGCCTGTAAGTTTGATGCCATCGACCTGGACATGCAGGAAGAGACGATTGAGCTGAAAGCTGGTGCGGTTATTTATGCAACAGGCTGGCGTCCTTACGATGCCAACAAGATTCAGCCTTACGGTTATGACCGTATAGATAATGTGATAACCAGTGTTGAGTTCGAGCGTATGATGGATCCATTCGGTCCTACAGGCGGCAAACTGGTACGTCCTTCTGATGGTGCAGAAGCCAAGAAAGTGGCTTTCATTCAGTGTGCTGGTTCACGTGACCGCAATTACCTGAAACATTGTTCACGCATTTGCTGCATGGCTTCGTTGAAGCAGAGTACATATGTTAGTGAGAAATACGGCGATGATGCTGAAGTTTCTATTTACTACATTGATATTCGTGCCATTGACCGTTTTGATGATTTCTACCAAAGAGTACAAGACGACAAAAACGTGACATTCATTAAGTCAAAAGTAGCCAACATCGTTGAGAATAAAGCGAACGGTAATCCAACACTGCACGGTGTGGATACTGAAGGTTACAACCGTTATGCCAACGAACACGATTTAGTTGTTCTGGCTATCGGTATGGAACCAAGTGTTGATAAGGACACATTCCCAATCGAAATTAAAGTGAACGACGAAGGTTTCATCGAACATGATGAGGCTAACGGCGGTGTATTTGCTGCAGGTTGTTCATCTGATGCGTTGGACGTCAACCGTGCCGTTCAACATGCGACATCAGCTGCGTTACGAGCCATTCAGGTCGTGAACCGCGTAGCTAAGGCGGAGGGTTAAGAAATGGCTGATGAAATGAAAATTGGTGCATATATTTGTAAAGGTTGTGGTATCGGTGATCGCTTAGATGCGGGACAGCTGGCATCAACCGCAACACGCGACGGTAAAGCTGCTATCTGTCAGCAGCACGATTTCCTATGTAATGAGGAAGGCGTAAAAATGATTCAGGCCGATATCGACAACGAAGGTGTTAACCGCGTTGTCATTGCTGCCTGTTCACGCCGTGCTAAAACTGAAGCATTTGCTTTTGATAATGTGACAATGCACCGCGCTAACTTGCGTGAAGGTGTTATCTGGGTTCGTCCTGATAGTGACGACCAGCAGGAAACCACACAGGAAATGGCTGACGACTACGTTCGCATGGCCTGTGCTGAAGCAAAATACAGCAAAGTTCCTGAGACCAGTGGCCAACAAGGTGTTAATAAAAACATCCTGATCGTTGGTGGTGGTGTTGGTGGTATGACGGCTGCTATTGAAGCATCTAAAGCGGGTTACCCATGTAGCATCGTTGAGAAAACAGCTGCCCTCGGTGGTGCTGTTGCTCAGTTACATAAAGTGATTCCAACTAAAGCGCCTTTTGCTGATCCACAGGATGCCGGTGTCGATGAACTGGCGGCGGCGATTGAAGCTGACGACAACATTACGGTTTACCTGAACTCTACAACAACGAATATTGCTGGTGCACCTGGTCGTTTTGCTGCAGATATCTCTGCGGAAAGCGGTGCGACTCAAACTAAAGAGTTTGGTGCAATTGTTCAGGCTAGTGGTTTCATCCCTTACGATGCAAACAAGCTGCCTGAATTTGCTTACGGCAAAAATAAAGATGTAGTAACACAGCTTGAGCTTGAAGCACTGGCCAAGGCTGCTAACGGTGGTGCGATCAAACGTCCGTCCGATGGCAAAGAAGTGACTAGTGTTGTTTTCGTACAATGTGCGGGTCAACGCAGCAAGAAAGAAGGTCATCTTGAGCACTGTTCTGGTTACTGCTGTAGCGCGTCTATCAAGCAGGCAATGTACTTTAAAGATCAGAATGCTGATGTTGATACGACTATCATGTACACCGATTTACGTACACCGGGTGCAGGCGGCGAAAACTTCTATCGCAGTGGTCAGAAAAAAGGCGTTACCTTTACCAAGAGTGTTGTTAACGAAGTGGTTGATGGTGCAAACCCAACTGTTAAGTTTAAAGACCTGATCTTGAATGAAGAAGCTGAAGTTGAAGTTGATCTGGTTGTTCTTGCTACCGGTATGATACCTAACTCCGGCCAGGAGACTCGTGCTGATCTGGCTGTCGAAGATGCAGAAGATAAAGCGGAAGCGAAATCTAGTGGAGAAGAGCAGGTAATCAGGGTCGAGGTAGAATCAATTCTTAATCTCGATTACCGTCAGGGTAAAGACGTGCCTCACATGGCCAACGGTTTTGCTGATTCACACTTCATCTGTTTCCCTTACGAAACACAGCGTACCGGTATTTATACTGCCGGTCCTACTCGTCGTCCTATGGATGCCAAGCAGGCGATGGACGATGCCATGGGTGCAGCAATGCGCGCCATTGGTGAAGCTGAAAATGCCGGTCTGGGTAAAGCCGCTCATCCTCGTTCGGGTGATTTGAGTTTCCCAAGCTTCCGTAAAGAAGGTTGTACACAATGTAAGCGTTGTACTGTGGAATGTCCTTTTGGCGCGATCAACGAAGACGAAGAAGGTTATCCGGTTTACAACGAATCACGTTGTCGCCGTTGTGGTACCTGTATGGGTGCTTGTCCGGTACGTGTTATTTCGTTTGAGAACTACTCAGTAGATACAGTTGGTCAGCAGCTTAAAGCGGTTGATATTCCTGAAGAGTTTGATGAAAAACCACGTATTATGGTTTTGGCCTGTGAAAACGATGCTTATCCTGCACTGGATATGGCTGCACAGAACAAACTTGAATACAGTGCGTTTGCTCGTGTCATTCCTGTTCGTTGTCTGGGTTCAATCAGCTTAAGCTGGATCACCGATTCATTGAATAGTGGTTTTGACGGCATCATGCTGATGGGTTGCCCAAGTGGTGACGATTATCAGTGTCACTTTGTCAAAGGTTCAGGCACCGCTCAGGAACGTATGTCTAAAGTAGGCGATACCCTTGAGACATTAAGTCTTGAAAAAGAACGCGTGGCAACTTATGAAATCTCAATTACTGACATTCATAAAGTACCAAAACTTATTAACGATATGGCTGATACGATCGAGCAGATCGGTATGAGCCCATTCAAGTTCTAAGGAGCCGATACCATGAGTACAAATACAGGTACGGTTGAAAAATACCGTAATAACTTCCTAAAAGAAGTTGAAGCCAATGTAGAAGAAGGCGATTGGGTAAAAATGTGCATGCAGTGTGGTGTATGTGCTGGCTCATGTCCGCTGGGTAAACACTGGGCTCATCCTCCTCAGGAAATCTTTATGATGATTCGCGCTGGTAAGCGTGAAGAAGTGCTGACATCCGATTCAATGTGGATGTGTACTTCATGCTACAACTGCATCGTTCGTTGTCCGCGTGAACTGCCTATCACTCACATCATGCACGGACTGGCTAACTACGCCAAGCGTCTTGGCTTAGCACCAAAGGCACAGCCTACTGCATGGTTCTCTCAGGTATTCTGGGACAACATGATGAAAAAAGGCCGTGTTAATGAATTGAAACTGGGTTTGTCTTTGTACTTCAAAGACGGCATTGTTTCCGGCATTAAAGAATCCATCAAGCATCAGAAACTTGGTATGAACATGATGAAAGCCAAACGTATGAGTCCAATGGAGCTTTTTGGTGGTCATGGTGTGAAGAGTGCCGGTGACCTACAGAAAATCATTAAAAAAGCTCAAGAAATCGAGAATGCTCGTCTTGAAAGCTACGGGAAATAAAGAGGATTATTACAATGGCTAAACACGAATATTCATATTATCCCGGTTGTTCTTCACAGAAAGGCGCTTCAGGTTCTAATCTGCAACGTTCAGTTGATACGATGTGCGAAGAGTTGGATGTGAAACTGAACCAGATTCCAGACTGGAACTGCTGTTCAGCATCCATCGGTTATGGTGGCGGTGGTGTATTACCTCGCATGACTTTGTCAGCAAGAAATATTGCGCTGTCAGAACAGCATCATCCTGATCAGGAAATCGTCGCGACTTGTGCAGCTTGTTGGTTAGCAACAAAAGAAGCACAGGAACGTTTTGAAGACGATCCATCAATGATGGCGGAAGCCAATCAGGCATTAGCAGAAGCGGGTCTTGAATTTAAAAACAAGAAAAAAATCCGTCACATGGTAGAAGTGCTGATCGAAGACATCGGTTACGATCAAATTGGTTCAGGCGTTAAACGTCCATTAGAAGGCCTGAAGGTAGCGGGTTATGTTGGTTGTCAGACTAACCGTCCTTTCGGTATCGACGGCGAGTCTTTCGAGAACCCAATGTACCTGGATAAATTAGTCGATACATTAGGTGGCGAATCAATCAAAACTTATGAGAAAAAAGTACAGTGTTGTGGTGGTGCGTTAGCATTCTCAGAACCTGTAAAATCTCAGGAAATGATTCACGGTATCATCGAGTCTGCTTATGATAATGGTGCGGACGTAATCGCAACACCATGTCCTCTATGTCAGGCTAACGTTGAAATCTACCAGGATGAAATCAACGCAAAATACGGCACCAAGTTCGACATGCCGGTTGTTTACTACAGCCAGTTGATCTCTGTTGCCTATGGCCGTGATGCAAAAGACTCATCGCTTGATGGTCAAATCATCAAAGCCAAAAAGTTGGAAAAAATTGCTGGAAAATAATAATAATTATAATCAGTAATGTTAAGACTAAAAGCCCGGTTTATCCGGGCTTTTTTTTTGGTGTGAAAAGGGGGGTTATAGGTTTTTTTGTAGGTCGGTACTAAATCGTCTGGAACGATTTGAACAGCTGCAAGCTGGCCTGACTAATTCGACAGGATCGAATTAGAGCGTGTGTTGTCTACACGACCCGAAGGGCGGAACCCATGGATGGGTGGCGTAACGGTGAAAGGCAGGAGGCCTGAAATAACCCTTTACCGACGTGCTCTTGTCATCGTCGTGCCAACCATGAGTTTGTTTTCGGCTTGCTGCCGAGTGTCTTTCTTTTGCGAAAAAAGAAAGGCACCAAAGACTAAATTTGCTGGGAGCAAATTTGAGCAGCCGTTTTATGGCTGACCCGCAGGGCAAAATACAGGGAAGTATTTTGTAAATTCGTCCTGATTTGTTGTTTCAGTGGTAGTGGGTAGTCGCACCCACGGGCGAGGTACTCTTTTTGCTACAGCCCAAAAAGACTACCGAGAAAAAGGCCGCCCTATTACAACCTGCCCCAGAAAAGCACTGGGGCAAGCCTCAACTTCCATCTTTGCCAACGCGTCGGCCTGACTCGCAATCCCGCTCGCAGGCCTCAATTCGCCATCCATGGCGAATTGACCCTACCAAAGTTGGAAGCTGTGGCAGGTTGTACGAGGGATTTGAAATACTAAAAGGCAAAAGACAAGACCTGGCCATAGATCCATAGTGCCTATTCGACTCAGAATCAATCAAATGTTGTCAACAATATTGTTGACAACAAATCTGTTGACGGTTATTATCCGTCAACAACATTGTTGAACAAAGGAAAAAATATGACAAATATGAGATCTGCCACCGGACGGTGGGTAACTGGTGATGACTTTTTTGATAGGGAATCTGAGCTTAAAATCCTCAAATCTCGAGTAGAAGACGGCAATCACGTATTGCTTGCAGGCCAGCGACGCATGGGGAAAACCAGCATAGCCCGAGAACTAGGCCGACTTCTTGAAAAAGATGATTGGGTTTTTCTATACGCAGATGTAGAGGATGCAGAAACCCCAGAAGATATGATTGCAGAAATAGCTGAGGCAGGTCATTCCATACAGGGCATGATGAGCCGGCTAGCAAAGCAAATGAAACACCACATTACCGATAATATTGATGAAATCAGCGCTTACGATTTCAAACTCAAAGTTCGTGCTGGACTGGACTCTGGCTCATGGAAACGACGTGGTGAAGAGCTTTTCAGCAGTTGCGCCAATTATAAACAACCTGTTTACCTAGTCATTGACGAATTACCGATATTTCTCACACGCTTACTGCGCCACGAAGATGGCCATGCTCAAGTGGAAAACTTTCTCAGTTGGTTTCGTAGACAGCTACAAACACATTCCAATAACGATCTAGTTATTCTTGTATCTGGAAGCATAGGTTTAGAGCCTTTGGTGCGTCGACTTGGACTTTCTGACCGAATCAATCACTTAGAACCATTTCGAGTTGGCCCATGGAGTGAATCCGCAAGTAAACAGTGTTTGAATATTTTGGCGGAAAATTACAACGTAAAATTTGAAGATGGTGTACCAGATAAAGTTTATGAGTTACTCGGTATTGGCATTCCGCATCACGTACAGTCCTTCTTCACTCGTCTACGTGAAGATGCGATCATGCATGAGCGAGAGTTTATATCCATCACCGATGTAGAACGACTTTACACCAATGGAATGCTCGGACCTTCAGGGCAGAACGATTTATCACACTATGAAAAAAGGCTTCATGAAGGTCTGGACGATGAATCACATAAAGTAGCAATGGAAATTCTCACAGAAGCTGCGGTGAAAGAATATTTTGATGATCGTGCTAGCGCATGTCTTATGCAATTGTTCCATCCGCTGATTGAAAATGTGCAAGAGCGAATTACCGAAGTGCTGGAAGTTTTACAACATGATGGATACCTGTGTCGCGAAAACGAACATTACCGATTTGAATCTCGACTTTTAAAGGACTGGTGGTACGCCCGATATCAGGGACACTATCAACCACTATGTGAACGCCTCGATGAAAACAGAAGCAACAAAGAGGAGGTATAACGATGAATAACCAACTCGCACGTGCCACAACCTTACGCAAATTTAATCCAGGTGCTATGCAAACTGATGAAGAAATAATTAAACAATTTGTCGTTCGCAAACATCAATTTAATGCTGTCATGGAAGTACTTGAAGAGAATATGAGTTCAGAATCTAACCAGCACCTTCTTATAGTCGCGCCGCGAGGGCGAGGCAAAACAATGTTACTAGCCAGAGTTGCGGCTGAGCTTAGACAAAACCCTAAATTTTCCAGTCAGTTGCTCCCTGTTCGATTCATGGAAGAAAGTATGGAAGTATTGTGCATTGCTGATTTCTGGCTGGAATGCTTGCTGCATCTAATCAATGCGCTCAATGAGCTTCACACAGAAAGAGCTGAAGCACTGAGGGCAACACGAGCTGAACTCTCAAAAATCATGGACAATAAACAGCTTGAACAACTTGCCCGCGCAGCTGTTTTGGAAGTAGCAGATGAACTTGATTATCGATTGGTGTTAACGATTGAAAACCTGCAAGACCTGGCGAGCGATACCGACAAAGATTTTGGCTGGCATTTACGCAAGACCCTGCAGACCGTACCACGAATAATATTAGTCGCCAGCGCAACCAGCCATTTTGAAGGATTATTTGATGTAGACCAGCCTTTTTTCGAACTCTTTCGTGAAATTGAACTGCCTCCTTTAAACATAAAAGAATGCCAAAACTTATGGCAAGCTGCTACCGGCATGTCTATTGAAGAAAGAGAAATAAAACCATTAAAAATTCTTACAGGTGGCAGCCCTCGGTTGTTGATTTTTATCGCCAGCTTTTCGCGGCATCATTCCATGCGGCAGTTAATGGAAGAATTGGTCACGCTAATTGACGATCACACTGAATACTTTCGTGGGCATCTAGATGCGCTACCAGCAAAAGAACGTCGCGTATATATTGCAGTGCTTGACCTCTGGCAACCGGCTACCACAAAGGAAATATCTGAACGAGCACGTATGGAAATAAGGAGCACGTCTTCATTACTAAATAGACTAGTCCATCGTGGAGCCGTCACTACTGAAAAGGAAGGAAAAACCAAATATTATTGCTCTACCGAACGACTACATAGTATTTATTACAAATTACGCCGTGAGGGTAATGAGGCTTCGGTGGTGCAGGGGCTGGTTATGTTTATGACCGCCTTTTATACCGGCGATGAATTTCAGGTCATGGCGACAAACCTACTCGAAGAATCCCGTGAAATGCCATCATTAAAACAAGGTGTTCAACTGGCAATGCGCAACAATAAACATGCGCGTGAACGTTTGATGACTTATATGAGCTACGATGATTGCCACGTTGCGCTTGGTGAGAAAACAGATGCTTGTGACTGGGTTGAACATCATAGTTCACTGGCGTTAGATGCCTTTGAGAGAACTGACTACATATCATGCATCTCGCATCTGGATAAGATCATTGCACGTTTTAAGGGTACAAGTGAACCCGCTCTACAAGAACAAGTTGCCACTGCTTTTTTTAATCGTGGTGTCGCACTAACAGAAAACAAGCGCTTAGAAAAAGCACTAGAGGACTACGCCGAAATAATTAACTGTTTTTCAAATTCAGCAGAGCCTGCTTTTCAAGAA
>JAOUKV010000032.1 GCA_029882355.1 Gammaproteobacteria bacterium
CGAGAGGCCGATGGAGCACGCCTGGAAAGCGTGTATACGGTTAAACGTATCGAGGGTTCGAATCCCTCTCTCTCCGCCAAAAACAAAAAAAGCCCCTTTTGGGGCTTTTTTGTTTTTAGTGGTTAGCGAGGATTTGATGAGAAGACCATCACAACCTATCATCCCCCACCAACCTCCACAATCAACTCCCGCAACTCCGGCATGCAGGAACCACAATTGGTACCCGCCTGTAAGTGCTCACCGATCTGCTCTGGCGTTGTCAGCTTCATCTGTTTTATTTTCTTGCATAGCGTATTGCGACCAACGCTAAAACAGGAACAGACAATCTTGCCGGCATCTTCCTGACCCACGCCCGGCGTGCCGGACAGCACTCGCATACGTTCCTGTCGATCAACTATGTCTTTGCTAAACAATTCAATCAACCAGTCGCGCGGTGGCAAATGGTAACCGGTGCCGATGAAGGCGCAGCTATCGAGCTGTCCGTCAATAAACCTTGCACCACGATACGTTTGTTTTGAAGAATCAAAAAACTCACTCCATTCAACGCCCTGCGCATCCGAACACAGTAGCTGCCTGGCATAATTAGCCCAGTCGTCGGCCATCTGGTTACCGGCGAGTTCGTAATGCCAAAGCCCCTGACGACGACTCCTTGCCCAGTAGGAAAACGAAGCTGTCTCGATCATGTCACGCGATAAAATAAAGCCATACCAGGCTGCGTTATAAGGCGTCACCTGCACCGGCGTGTGCTTGAACTCGGGCTGACCGGAGATGGGATCGGTATAAGCATTGACCACTTTATCGACTACCGCCGAACTGGCGAACTGGTCATTCCAGTGCATCGGTACAAAAACACTGCCACGACGTTGTGACTCATTGATGCTGGCGCGCACGATCACTTTGCCTTGCGTACTTTTTACTTCGACCAGCTGCCCGGGATAGATTGCCATGGCCTTTGCATCAATCTTGTTTAACTCGGCATAGGATTCGATAACATGGCCATTAAGGCGCGGCGATTTTCCTGTGCGTGTCATCGTGTGCCATTGATCACGCACACGTCCGGTATTCAATACCATTGGGTAATCGATATCAGGCAATCGACCCGGCGGCTGTGGCGTAACTGAAATAAATTTAGCACGACCATTGGCAGTAAAAAACTCGCCATTACCGAACACACGCGCCTGAGCCTGTTGCCCGGTTTTTATTGGCCATTGCGTGGGCTTAAAATTCTCATAAGACTCTGCATCAATATCAGCGAGTGCAGATAAATCGAAATCACGTGTGCCGTTATTTTCAAAAGCTGACAAAGCTGCATGTTCGCGAAAAATTTGTTGCGGCCGCTGATAATCAAATCCATGGTAGCCCATACGCTGTGCCACCTGGGACAGAATCCACCAGTCCGCTTTCGCATTCTCCGGTGCTTCAAGAAATGGCCGTTGACGTGAGATGCATCGCTCTGAATTTGTTACCGTACCAGATTTTTCTCCCCATGCTAACGCTGGCAACAACACATCCGCCAAAGCAGTCGTATCTGTCTGCGTAGCGCAATCGGATACCACCAGAAAATCACATTGCTGCATGGCCTGCCTGACGCGGTAAGCATCCGGCATACTCACCGCCGGATTGGTGGCGATGACCCATAGCGCCTTGATCTCACCACGGTGCAGCGCTTCAAATAAATCGACGGCTTTTAAACCCGGCTTTGTCGCCATCTTCGGTGCCTGCCAGAAGCGCTCGACACGATCGATATCTGCTTTATCAAAATCCATATGTGCGGCAAGCTGGTTAGATAAAGCACCGACCTCGCGCCCGCCCATGGCATTGGGTTGCCCGGTCACAGAAAAAGGACCCATGCCCGGCTGACCAATACGGCCGGTGAACAGGTGGCAATTAATAATGGCATTGACCTTGTCGGTTCCACTGGAGGATTGATTAATACCCTGCGAATAAACTGTCACGGTTTTTTCTGTTTTCGAAAACCATTGATACAAAATTGCAACATCATCGGTTCCCAGTTCGCAATGTTGTGCCGCCGCTTCTACATTAGGCGAAAACCATTGAGCTACACGCAAGGCCTCATCCAGTCCTTCAGTGTGCTTGTGAATAAATTCTGCATCACCATGATTATGTTCGTTCAACCAGTTCAACAAACCATTAAACAAAATCGCATCCGAACCCGGCTTTAATGCAAGGTGCAAATCGGCAACATCGCAGCTTGCCGTGCGGCGCGGATCGATGACCACCACTTTCATTTCGGGATTATTTTTTTTCGCCTGCACAATGCGCTGATACAAAACCGGGTGACACCACGCCATGTTCGAGCCGGTTAAGATCAGCAACTCGCACTGTTCCAGATCTTGATAACAACCCGGCACCGTGTCGGAACCAAAGGCACGCTTGTGCCCGGCAACCGATGACGACATGCACAAGCGCGAGTTGGTATCGATATTGGACGAACCAATAAAACCCTTCATCAGTTTATTGGCAACATAATAATCTTCGGTTAGCAGCTGTCCGGAAACATAAAAAGCCACCGCCTCGGGGCCATGCTGTTCAATCACTTCTTGAAAACGATCAGCCACAGTATCGAGCGCCATATCCCAGTCGCACTGCTGACCATTAACCACCGGTTGCAGTAAACGGTTTTCCATGTCCAGCGTTTCAGCCAGTGCAGAACCTTTGGAGCACAGCCGACCGAAATTGGCCGGGTGCTTTTTATCGCCACTAACCGAAAAAGTTTTATCATCATTATGGCTTACGACAAGGCCGCAACCGACACCACAATAAGGACAGGTGGTTTTAACTTGTAACATGTTCAGACGATCAGAAAATCAACAAACACCTGTCCATTTTCTACTTTCGCAGGAAACACATTGGCACAGCCTTCATCGGGGCCAAGTGCTTCGCCGCTGGCCAGATCAATCTTCCAGTTATGCAACGGGCAGGTGACCGAAGTACCGTGCACAATACCTTCGGATAGCGGCCCGCCTTTATGCGGGCAGGCATTTTTAATCGCGAAGACCTTATTATCTGCGGTACGAAAAACGGCAATTTGTATTTCACCGGTTTCAACGACGCGAGAGCCCATGCTGGGGATAGCTTCCAGCTCAACAACTTCTGTCCAGTTACTCATTATGAAATCTCCAGAATTTTTTCTTCGCTACCGGCATCAAGCTGTAACTTCAATGGTGTAAATTCATGCGCGGCTTCACCTTCGGCGCGAGCCTTCCAGGGATCGATCTGCGCGTACTTCTGGCTGATCGCGAATCGCGCCGCCAGCGCTTTGCGTTCAACGTCATCGTTCAGCAAACGCGCTTTAATGCCGCTCAGGCCAACGCGCTCAACCCAGGGTGCGGTGCGTTCAAGGTAGTGTGCTTCTTCGCGATACATCTGACAGAATGCGCCGCAGTATTCCAGCACCTGTTCTTCGGTTTCGACTTTGGTTAGCAAATCGGTAACGCGAACCTTGATACCGCCATTACCACCAATCAATAATTCATAACCGGAATCCACCGCGACCACACCAAAATCTTTAATGGTGGCTTCGGCGCAGTTGCGCGGACAACCCGACACCGCCAGCTTGAATTTATGCGGCATCCACGAACCCCAGGTAAGTTCTTCGAGCTTCACACCCAGGCCGGTTGAATCCTGGGTACCAAAACGGCACCAGTTTTTACCGGCACAGGTTTTCACCGTGCGCATGGCCTTGCCGTAAGCGTGACCGGAAACAAAACCGGCAGCCGATAGGTCTTTCCACATCGGTGGCAGGTCTTCTTTTTTCACGCCGAATAAATCGATACGCTGGCCACCGGTGACTTTCATTTCCGGCACATCGTATTTATCACAAACATCGGCGATGGCGCGCAACTCATTGGGTTTGACCAGGCCACCGAACATGCGCGGCACAACCGAATAAGTACCATCTTTCTGGATGTTGCCGTGGGCGCGTTCATTAATGAAACGCGACTGCGCATCATCGGCATATTCTTCCGGCCAGCGTGCCAACAAATAATAATTCAACGCCGGGCGACAGGCGGCGCAGCCATCGGGCGTTTTCCATTCGAGGAATTCACGAACCGCCTGCATGGATTTCAGTTCGTGCTCCTTAATCGCATTAATCACTTCATCGTGACTGTGATCGGTGCAGCCGCAAACCGCTTTCTTGTTTGGCGTTTTATCGTAACCCTCGCCCACGGTTGAAGCCAGTATCGCTTCCACCAGCCCGGTGCACGAACCGCAGGACGAAGACGCCTTGGTATGCGCCTGTACTTCGGCCAGGGTGAACAAACCTTCTTTACTAATCGCATTAACGATGTCGCCCTTACAGACACCGTTACAGCCACAAATTTCTGCGCTGTCGGGCAAGGCCATCACCGCGGATGCGTCACCATGACCCGCATCACCCAAATCGTGCTGGCCAAATAAAATCGTGTTACGAAAATCGGCAATACTGGTTTCATCGCGCATCAACTGGAAATACCAGGTGCCGTCCATGGTGTCGCCGTACATCACCGCGCCCTTGATTTTGTCATCGCGGATAACCAGTTTTTTATAAACACCCTGCGACGGGTCCTGCAACACCAGCGTTTCATCACCGTCAATTTCATCGAAGTCACCGGCAGAAAATAAATCGATACCGGTCACCTTGAGCTTGGTCGATGTTATCGAACCCAGATAACGGGTGCTGCCGACTTGCGCCAGATGATTCGCCGCCACCTTCGCCTGTTCAAACAATGGCGCAACCAGCCCATAACATTCGTTGCGATGCTGCACACATTCACCCACCGCATAAATTTTCGGATCGTAAGTCTGCATGGTGTCATTCACCACGACACCACGTTCACAATGAATACCCGCTTTCTGTGCAAGCGACATATTAGGACGGATACCTACCGCCATCACCACCAGATCAGCTTCCACTTCTGAGCCATCGGCAAACTTCACAGCGCTGACACGTTTATCACCAATTATCTCTGCCGTCTGCGCTTCCATCATAAAGCGCAAACCTTTTTCCTCCAGCGACAGCTTCAACATTTCTGAAGCCGTCTTATCGAGCTGGCGCTCCATTAAAGAGTCGAGCAAATGCACCACCGTCACATCCATGCCCTGCTTCATCAAACCGTTAGCGGCTTCAAGGCCAAGCAGGCCACCACCAATCACCACCGCCTTTTTATATTTTTGCGCTGCATCAAGCATGGTGTGCACATCGTGAATATCACGAAAACCAATCACGCCCTCTTTCTCAGCACCGGGTACAGGAATAATAAAGGGATTAGAACCGGTGGCGATCAACAGGCGGTCATAGTCAATCTGCTTACCGCTTTCGGTAATAACGCACTGCTTAACGCGATTGATTTCAGAAACCGCATCACCGGTAATCAGCTCAATATTATTTTCAGCATACCAGTCCAGACTATTGAGAATAATGTCATCAATCGTCTTCTCACTGGCCAGCACCGGCGACAGCATAATGCGATTGTAATTAGGGTGCGGCTCGGCACCGATCACAGTAACATCGTATAAATCCGAACCCGCACCTTCACCGTGCTTGAACAGCTCCTCAAGCGTTCGCACACCCGCCATACCATTGCCGATTAAAATCA
Source organism: Gammaproteobacteria bacterium (assembly GCA_029882355.1). Classification (GTDB taxonomy): domain Bacteria; phylum Pseudomonadota; class Gammaproteobacteria; order SZUA-229; family SZUA-229; genus LH-M37. Next base: position 5,601 of record JAOUKV010000032.1, read on the forward strand.
GTTTCTGTTTCATTCTCGCCTCGTTAGCAAAAGGAAATTTATTTTGATAAACACATAACAAGTTCTGTGCCATGTTTTGGGGGGCGGTGGGATGGGGGTTTGGGGGGGTTTGGGGGGGTTTGGGGCGATGGGGGCACCATGGGGGTGCAGGGGAATTGTTTGGTGCACAGAATAAGCGCGTGGGGTTGTTGTGGAGAGAGTACGCCCCAACTTGGGGACTTAGAAATCAATTCTAGTTAGATGGGATAAAAATAACTGGAACCTGTTAAATCAACTGAATCCTCCACCCTTACAAAACAATCACTAAATACTTACAATATAGTAGCCATAACTTTACAATAAGACTATAATATCTTTACAATGAAAAACACAGAACTAGGCAAAACAAAGCGCTCAAGACTAATCCGAAACTATTTGTTGAATGCAGTTAAATCTGACAATCAACAAATGATCCACGACAGTCCTGAAATATTTAAAGTCAGCCGCCAAACCATTCACTCTCATCTCTCAGCATTGGTAGATATGGGCTTTCTTGTGGCGCATGGAAATACCAAGGCAAGAATTTATAAACTTGGCTCAAAGCGTTCCCATAGCCAAAGTTACCCACTTCCTAACCTTCGTGAAAGCGATGTTTACTATCAAGACTTTAGTTTTATTTTTAAAGATTTACCCACTAATATTGAGGACATCTGCCACTATGGCTTCACTGAGATGCTTAATAATGCCATTGATCATTCAGGAGGGGAGTTTGTTTATGTGAGCACCGAGAGGAACGAAGATTACATAGAAATTTACATTTCAGATAATGGTGAGGGTATTTTTAATCACATTGCTCGCATTATGAGCTTAAGCGACCCGAGAGAATCAATTCTAGAGCTTAGTAAAGGCAAGCTAACAACAGATCCCGACAACCATACTGGTCAAGGCATATTCTTTACTTCTCGAACATTCGATTCTTTTCATATATTTAGCGGTGATTTAATTTTTACACATCATGATGATGCCACAAAAGATTACCTGCTACACAATGACAAGGAGAATATTGGCACATCTGTGTTTATGAAGATTGCTATGACAAGCCCCAGAGATCTTGCGGATGTATTTGATGCTTTCACAGGCACAGAAGATGAAGACTTCGCTTTCAATACCACAGTGGTACCAGTTAGATTAGTACTATATGAAGGTGAAAAATTAGTATCTAGATCACAAGCTAAACGGATTTTAAATCGTGTAGAAAAATTTAGTACTGTGCTTCTAGATTTTGAAGGTGTAGATTCAATAGGCCAGGCTTTTGCCGATGAGGTATTTCGAGTTTTCGCTAGAAAAAACCCACAGATTAGTATTCAACCAACACACACGTCAGATAGTATTAATAGAATGATTCTTGCAGCTAAAAGCAATCAGGATTGATAGTGATGATGGAAGATGGCATTAAAGCCCGTAGGATGCGGTGAAGAATGAACCGCATCAACCGCGCATTAACTCTCCCGACAGATGCGGTTCGCAAACTCACCACATCCTACAAATCATGCATCCCCACCCAAAAGCGCGGCAATAAAAAAAGGAAAAGCTATGAACGAAATGAAAGAGTGTAAAACTTGCTTTGAAGAAATAAATGCAAAAGCATTGAAATTCCCGCACTGTCAAACCTGGCAGACGAAATGGAAATATGATCAGTCTAACCCTAAACATCATTTAATATTTTTAGCTATATTATTTGGCGCAATGGGCATTATGTTTTATAGCTCATTAGGCAGTATCTTTAACCCAAATGAATTCTCCGACAACAAATCTTCATTTGTAGTTAAAGAATCCAGGGTAAGTTTTACTGAAAAAGAATGTGGCACTACGGTGTCAATTATCGGAACTATTACAAATAACAGCGAAGTATCATGGAAAGACTTTAATTTTGAAGCACAGTTCTTTAATGAAGATAATGAGCTAATTGACACTGTATCAGATCAAAACTACGATTTAATTCTTTTACCAAACGACGATGGTACTTTTAAAGTAACAGGTGCTGCGGACAAGTCAAAATCCTCATATCACCACCACAAAGTTATAATTAAGGATGCAAGAGAAAATGGCTCGTTATTTTAGCACTGTAGGCTGGATTAGGCATTTCTTGCCGTAACCCAACATTTGTAAAACTGTTGGGTTTCATATAAAACATTCAACCCAGCCTACGATACTAAAACCCCTCAAACCCCCCCCTAATATCCCGATGAATTTCAATCAACCTAACCTTGTTCTCTGCCGGCAATGTTTTTAATGCATTTATTCTCTTATCATAATCTTCGGTAACTTTTAGCAGTCGCTCAATAGAATTAAATAAGGCGTTTTTGCTGATGCCGAGGTTTTTACTAAAACGAAGGTAAGCTGTATTGAAATCGATCATTTTGCCATCGACTTCTTCGCCATAATTACCAAAACCCATTCCTGCTGGAAATAATGCGTTATGTATTGAATAGGCTCGCATTGGTACCGGATCATAGACAGGGGTGAATGAGAGTTTTCCATCACGCTCATAGATGGATAAATTTTCGAGATGTAAATCACCGTTGCCGGTTAACATCGCCATTATCAATCGTTCTAGCAAATGTAATTTGGCCTGTTTGCGATCGGATACCAGTTGTACATAGGGATTGTCTATTGCTTGTCCTATATGGTCATAGGTCGTGCTGTAATGATTGGTAATTTTTTCATTACCTGATGCCAATATAGAGTAAATCGATTCCATAAAGACTGTGCCGCCATTTTTAATGCGATCAAAACGTTCTATCGCAATAGCATTTAGGTCATTCACTTTAACTGGCCAGTATCTCGGTACATCAAAACCGGCATCATCATGCATTGCCAGTCCTAATGCCTCAAGCTCAATAATGCCGGGATACTGTGATGTGTTTTCTAACTTGAGAATAATATCTGTACGATCGGTATCGCCAAATCGTGTTGGTAGACCAATACGTCCGTCCCAGCCGGCATGTTCAATAGATAGCGGAAGTTTCGGTATTGCACCACCAACCGATGGTGTTGGGCCGAGCACATCGATAAGAAATTCTGCATCACCATCAAACCAGGTCATGAATTCTTTTAAGCTAAAACCAAATTTTTTATCAAGCTCAACAAGTCCTTTCTTTGAGGGTGTTGAGTACCATTGCTGCGCTGCGCTATCACTTGCAAAGACATCCAGGTGGCCTATGCCACCATGTCCTGCATTGATCAGGATATTCCAGTCAGTATCAAACCCCGGGTCTGGGTGAATATTAATTTTTTCCAGGTATTTCAATAAAAGTGCGCGTTGAAAATTGCGCTCTGCCCGTGATGGAATGAGGGATCTTATAGGCGGATGAAAATCAAAATATTCGGTACGGGGACGAACAATGGTACTGGTGAAATCTTTCGGAGGATAAGCTAATCCAAGACCAGGTAAATTAGTCTCGTCATAACCCGTTTCGTAGGTAAAGCGGCTCTCTATATCGGTAACACTCAAAGTACCCATTTTAACGGGCTGTGTACCAAGACGGGTCCAAATTACAGCGTTGCGATCTTTCATGGCAAATTAAAAGAGCTGGCCTTTTCTTACCAGCTCTGGAAGGTCAGTTGTATCGTCGACCCAAACAAGCTTCTTACCGACACTTTTGCCCAATTCAACAATGGTGCTAAGTTTCGCATCGTTTGCTTTCTTCAAGCGAGACAAGCCAACCTCACCGAGTGAGGATTTCTCTGCAAGGTCTTTTTGTTTCAAACCCTGCTCTTTTGCAGCTTGCAAAGCCTCATTAACCAATTTATGTAATATTGCGTCCATAAATTAACTCACATGATAATTAATAATAAAACATTACCTTAAATTAGCATTAAAAGCAATTTTAATAATTATCAACATTGTTAATTTATTCTATTAAATAATATTTATTATCGTGTATGATAATTATATACCAGATATCACACCGCCAACCAATCAAGCAGCCTCCGCCCCCGCCACACTTAACCTGGGTGTTTCTTTTTCAACGGGCACATGCTGGCGCTCATAAAGAAAAGACAGCACGCGCTGACGATAGCGGTTGTATTCGGTATCATCGGCTAACTGCACACGATTACGCGGGCGTTCCAGTTCGACTTTGAGTATTTCACCAATAGTGGCGGCGGGGCCGTTGGTCATCATGACGATGCGGTCGGACAGCAACACGGCTTCGTCAACGTCATGAGTGATCATGATGACGGTGTTGTTGAGTTCGTTCTGAATTTCCATTAATGATTCCTGCATGTGCGCTCTGGTTAAAGCATCAAGCGCACCGAAGGGTTCGTCCATCAATAGAACTTTGGGTTGCATGGCGAGTGCGCGCGCAATACCGACGCGCTGTTTCATGCCGCCGGATATTTCGTCGGGGCGTTTGTGCATGGCGTGCTCCATGTGCACCAGTTCGAGGTTGTGCTCAATCCAGTCTTTCATTTCGCTGTGGCTTTTTGTTTTACCAAATACCTGCTTCACTGCCAGTTCGACATTCTGGTAGGCGGTAAGCCATGGCAATAGCGAGTGGTTCTGGAAAACCACGGCGCGATCGGGGCCGGGCTCGTTCACTTCTTTGCCATCGAGCACGACACCACCTTCGGTTGCCTGATGCAGACCTGCGACCACGTTCAGCACGGTGGACTTACCACAACCGGAGTGACCGATCAGTGAGACAAACTCGCCCTCTTCGATGATCAGGCTGACTTTATCTAGCGCCAGGAATGAACCCGTTGGCGTGGGGAATGCCATGGACACCTGTGAAATATTTAAATGTTCTTTTTTCATTATTCTGTTTCCTTCAATTTTTTATCTCAGAATCGCACTTTTGTCCCAGGAAAACCGACGCTGCAACATCAGCATGGTTCTGTCGAGCATGAAGCCAACTAAGCCGATGGTGATCACGGCGACAATAATTCTGCCCAGTGAATTGGAACTGCCATTCTGGAATTCATCCCAGACAAATTTACCCAGGCCGGGATTTTGCGCCAGCATTTCAGCGGCGATCAAAACCATCCAGCCGATACTCAGGCTGAGGCGCAGGCCGGTGAAGATCATCGGCATGGATGAAGGCAGTACGATTTTATAAATATTGGTGAACCAGTTCAGGCGTAGTACTTTGCTGACGTTGATTAAGTCTTTGTCCATCGATGAAACACCGACAGCGGTATTGATCAAGGTTGGCCACATGCAACACAGGGTGACGGTGATCGCTGAAGTCACATAGGATTTTGAAAACATCGGGTCATCGGAAACATAAACCGCACTCACCACCATGGTAACAATCGGCAACCAGGCCAATGGTGACACTGGTTTTAATAATTGCACGATGGGATTGATGGCTTTGTACAGGCCATCACTCAGACCGGTAAGAATGCCGATGGGGATGGCAATCATGGATGCGATAACAAAACCGGTAAACACGGTCAGCAGGCTGGTAATAATCTGGTCAAAGAAGGTCGGCTTGCCGGTGTAGGGACGAATCTTTATTTCTGCTTCTGGATTCTCCGCCAGTTTTTTTGCATTACGTTTTTCCTGGCGCTGGTAAAACGCAGTTTCTTTATCCCGTTCGGCAAAGTGTTCATCAAGCAGGTTACTGGCCTGCTGATAAACGGCGACGGGTCCGGGCAGCTGCCCCAGGGAAGTTTCGACCTGTGAAGCCGATGCGCTCCATAAGCCAAGAAATATCATCATGGCGATTACCGGCAGTAACATCGAACGAATTAACTCGTTTGCCTGCTCTCGGCCAAAACCTTTTAAATTTGTTACAAACATTACTCTCTCCGGTTACTCAGGCGGCGCAGTGGTTAGCTGCACCGCCATCATTTCTTGTAACACTTATTTGATTTTATCTTTGCCTTTCAGCCCGATAGTTAAACTTTTCAGGTAGGCATTCGGTGTACTGCCGTCGAAAGTGACGTTATCGATAAATTCACTTTGTGGTGGACGGAAGCCGGTTTCCTTTTCAAAGTTTGGAAAATCTTTGGCATCGGCCTTGCCTTCGGCGATCAACTCTTTGGCGGCGGCTGCGTAGATGTCCGGGCGGTAGACTTTTTTCGCCATGTCCTTATACCAGTCATCGGACTTGTATTCTGAAATCTGTCCCCAGCGGCGCATCTGCGAGAGATACCAGACGGCATCGGAATAATACGGGTAGGTCGCGTTGTTGCGGAAGAACACGTTGAAGTCAGGCAGCGAACGCTTGTCGCCCTTTTCGTACTCGAAGGTGCCGGTCATGGAGTTGGCGATGACATCGTAATCAGCACCAACGTATTCTGGACGAGAAAGAATTTTTGAGGCTTCTTTTCTGTTATCAAGCCCACCCTCGTCCAGCCATTGCGCCGCGCGGATCAAGGCCTTGACTACAGCTTTATGTGTGTTCGGGTATTTATCCGCCCAGGCCCTGGATACACCAAAAACTTTTTCAGGATTGTCTTTCCAGATTTCGTAATCGGTAATCACCGGTACACCAATCCCTTTAAACACGGCCTGCTGGTTCCACGGCTCACCTACGCAATATCCGTCGATGGTGCCTGCTTCCATAGTGGCTGGCATTTGCGGCGGCGGGGTAACTGATAACAGAGCTTCGGCGTCGATGGTGCCGGAAGTGTCGCCTTTATGTGGTGCGTAGTATCCAGGGTGAATGCCGCCAGCCGCCAGCCAGTAACGTAATTCATAGTTATGAGTAGAGACGGGAAAGACCATACCCATTTTAAATGGCTTGCCCTCCTCCTTGTATTTTTCGACGACCGGTTTTAAATATTCCGCTTTGATGGGATGCACAGGTTTGCCATCTTTGTGTGGAATATTTTTCTTCATCTCCTGCCATACCTTGTTCGATACTGTGATCCCATTACCATTCAAGTCCATGGAGAATGCGGTAACCACTTCCGCCTTGGTACCAAAGCCAATGGTGGCTCCAAGTGGCTGACCGGCGAGCATGTGTGAGCCGTCGAGTTCGCCGTCGATGGTTCTATCCAGTAAAACTTTCCAGTTAGCCTGTGCTTCTAAAGTAACGTATAAACCTTCATCCTCGAAATAACCTTTTTCATAGGCAATAGCGAGTGGTGCCATATCGGTTAACTTGATAAAACCAAACTTTAGATCTTCCTTTTCAAGTCCTTTGGTTTCTGCAGACACACTCACTGCACCAGAAAGCATCAAGCTAGTAACTGCAAAACCTGTTGCTATAGTTTTAATAAAATTACGTCGTGAAACTGACATTATTCTCTCCCGTAAATCTCGATAAAAAAGCAACGATAAAAAAGAAGCTTCGCTCGAATTAATTTTTATTAGCACTGACCATGATTAGTCAGTGCACTTAGGAGTGTCACTGCATGTACTGTGCCAATTGCCGCACAGGCCTGTGTAATCGCTATTGCAGACGATCTACAGTGAAATTATTTTACTTCTGCACCATACTGGCATTTTAATAAACAGGTGTTGCACCTTTTTTGTGCCACCAGGCTTAAACTATTAAAACTTATGATGGGTTGGTGGGCATGGACAAATCTACCGGTGACTTTAGGATTATCAGGTAATCGAAAAATAAAAATGGAGCACATAAACGGCATCACTACTAATTTTGATCGCGGCGCATATCTCAGTCTACTCTGGCAGTTTTAGAAGACAGATTGCTAAGGCCGTTTAGTGGTTTCCTGTTTTAACTCCTGGGCAGTCAGTTTTGCGATATCACTAATCCCTAATTAACCGACAATGTTGTGCTTGCCTATCAGGTGCACCGTGCTTGCCTGCGGGCCGTCATCACCCGCTTCCTCAGCAAACCGGACTTTGTCACCTTCTTCTAGCGCATCGAAGTTGCCTTCGATTAGACTATTGCGATGAAAATATATTTCCCTGCCGTCGGAAGATTGTATCCGGCCATAGTCTTCATAAGGTACCAGCTCGAAAACCACACCATGAGGCGGAACTTCGTGATGCTTAACATCACCACGCTGCTTTCTGGAGAAATCCTGTAATTTTCTGCGTGCGGCATTGAAGGCATCACGAATAGCGACATATACATCTTCGTGAGCATGGTGCTCTTTCGGTGAACGGTTTACAACAAGTTCACCATTTGGCACCGTCAGGTCGATTCGAACATGGTAAAGCATACCCTTATGATGACGAGCATGTGGCGCTTCGACCATAACCTTACACGCCATGATCTGGTCATAGAACTCATCGAGTTTGGCGGCTTTTTCACGAATTTTTGCTTCTACAGCATCAGAGGGGGGGATATCACGGAAATTTACTTGCAAAGGCTGTCTCATTAATCGAACCTCCATCAGTATTTATATTGAACTACATTCACATGGTATCTATATTTGCTCATCAAGTGTCCTTTTACATCAATCAATCACTTGATATTGATTAAGAAAACCCTGAATAAATACCATCATATTTAAATATGCGTTTATGGCTTTCTACAACCATGCAAATAAACATATTATTTATAACGTCTTACTAAAACTGGTTTAGTACACTCATACTAACCCGAAAAATAAAACTAATTTCATTAGGCGTAATAGTGGTTATATTCATGGCTTCGAACTGGCGTTAGCTGAAACTGGCGACAAAGTCGATGGCGATATGATTACTTACCGGCAACTCAGGGATACCGCCTGATCCCCGCACCGTGGTTCCATTCATCTGGATATTGGCCAGGCTATCGACCCGGAAACTATTACCGATGAAAATAACAAGGACACATGGCATGTCGCTATTGGACTGCGCAACCGCAGCCGTGAGTTCATTTTACGTCACTGCGGTGAGCCGGATCTTTCCAGAAAATAGCCTTAAAAATCCAAAATATTCTCAATAACAGATCAATGTTTTTCTTCAGTGCGTTTCACCTGCCCACGGCTTCACTATATAATTCAGGCCATGAGTTCCAACAACAACCCAGACTGGCTGGCTGATGATAGCCAACACGTCTGGCATCCCTACAGCGCCATTAATTCCGGCCTGCCAGTTTTCCCGATTGAATCAGCTGACGGTGTTCGCCTGAAACTGTCTGATGGCCGTGAACTGATCGACGGCATGGCCTCGTGGTGGTGCGCGATTCACGGTTACAACCATCCGGTTTTAAATGCAGCGATTAACAAGCAACTTGAGTCCATGGCACATGTCATGTTCGGCGGCCTGACGCACCAGCCCGCAGTTGCGCTCGCCAGCAAACTAATCGACATCACCCCTGAGGCATTTCAGAGTGTGTTTTTCTCGGACTCGGGTTCGGTGTCAGTGGAAGTCGCGATGAAGATGGCGATTCAGTACTGGCACACAAAAGAGCAACCGCAGAAACAGAAATTCCTGACCGTTCGCGGCGGCTATCACGGCGATACCTTTGGCGCGATGTCGGTGTGTGACCCGGTCACCGGCATGCACTCGCTATTTGCTAACAGCATCAGCCAGCAGTTTTTTGTCGATGTGCCGACGCGTGGCTTCGGCGAAACCTGCAACGATGATGATATGCAGCCGATGCAGGCTGCACTGGAAGAATATGGAAACAACATCGCCGCCGTTATTCTCGAACCTGTGGTACAGGGTGCGGGTGGCATGCGTTTTTATTCGGCCGATTACCTCAATCGCCTGCGCGAACTTTGTGATGAACACAATGCATTGCTAATCTTCGACGAAATTGCCACCGGCTTTGGTCGCACGGGTAAACTGTTTGCGCTGGAACATTGCGAAATTACACCCGACATTCTTTGCCTGGGAAAATCACTCACCGGCGGTTACATGACACTGGCAGCAACCCTGACCACCAACGAGGTCAGCCAGACCATCAGCAATGGCGAACCCGGTTTATTCATGCACGGTCCAACCTTCATGGCCAACCCCCTGGCGTGCAGCGTCGCCCTTGCCAGTATTAATTTGCTACTCGACTCGCCGTGGCAGGAAAATATCGGCAGAATAGAACAACAGCTGAAACAGGAACTACAGGCTTGCACAACACTGGAAAGCGTTAAAGAAGTACGCGTACTCGGTGCCATCGGCGTAGTCGAAATGAAACAGCCGGTGGACATGAAAACCCTGCCACAACAGTTCGTCGATGAAGGTGTCTGGGTGCGCCCCTTCGGCAAACTGGTGTATTTAATGCCGCCTTTTATTATTCAGCCGGATGAACTCAGCATACTCACCAAAGCTATTTACAAGGTAATTAGTAAGATCTAAACACAGACAGGAAGCAGCATAGTAGAATCACCGATTCAGGAGAGATGACAGAGCGGCCGAATGTGCTTGATTCGAAATCAAGTGAACCCTCGCGGGTTCCGAGGGTTCAAATCCCTCTCTCTCCGCCATAAATAAACACCAGACTACCATTCAACCAGTAATCTAAGCCAAACAGCCCTCTTGTAGAACATTTCATCCACATATAATCTATTCTCTCTAATACAGATACAGTGTAATAAGGACAAAACCATCTCCGATAGAATATCCCATTTCCGCCTGATCACGATGATACTGACTTTAATCGTCGGTATTATCGTGTTCTTTTTTAATGGCCTACCCAAGCTTATGAATAAGCCTGTCCTGGAACAAATTATCGAATCAGGTGAACTCAGGGTAGTAACCCGCAATAGCCCCACCACCTATTACGAGGGTGCCGACGGTCCAGCCGGTCTTGAATATGACCTGGTAAAAATGTTTGCCGATCAACTTGGCGTCAAACTCACTTTGATCGTACCGGACTCTTTCAGTGGTTTACTGGATGATATTAAGAATGGTCGAGCTCATATTGCTGCGGCTGGCCTTAGCATTACAGAATCCAGAAAAGAAGTGCTTAAGTTTGGCCCCAGCTATCAGGAAGTAACCGAACAACTGGTGTACAACATCAATCATGATCGCCCCAAAGACCTGGGTGACATGGAAAACGGTTTGCTCGAAGTGGTCGCCGAGTCGAGCCATCAGGACACCTTGATGGCTGAGCAGGCCAATTACCCGGAGCTGAACTGGAAAAATAATGAAGAACTCGAAAGCGAGGAATTATTACAACTCGTTTCTGATGAAGTCATCGACTATACCATCGCCGATTCCAACGAGTTTATTTTGAATCAACGCTTTTTGATCAACTTGCGCACGGCTTTTGATATCGGCTCTTCAAAAAAACTCGCCTGGGCATTCCCGAAAAAAGGCGACCACAGTTTACACGCTGAGGCTATAAAATTTTTTGAGCGTATTCGAAAAAACGGTGAGCTCACACGGCTTATGGAACGAGCCTACGGCCATGCTGAAAATTTTGACTATGTCGGCACTTTGTATTTCAGGCGCCACATTGAATCTCGTCTTCCTAAATACCAGAAGATGTTCGAACAGGCTGCCGACATTAATGATCTCGACTGGCAATTGCTGGCTGCCATCGGGTATCAGGAATCGCACTGGAATCCAAAGGCCATTTCACCCACGGGTGTACGTGGCATTATGATGCTAACTCAGGCTACCGCTGCACAAATGGGTGTAAAAAACAGGCTTAAGCCCAAGAGCAGCATTGATGGTGGTGCGCGTTATTTCGCTTCCCGCCTCAAAAAGATTGATGAAACGATAGAAGAACCAGATAGAACATGGATGGCACTGGCTGCCTACAATGTTGGTACCGGGCATTTGGAAGATGCGCGCATTATTACTAAGCAACAGGGAAATGACCCCAACAAATGGATAGATGTAAAGCAATCACTGCCTTTACTGGCAAAAAGAAAATGGTATAAAAAAACAAAACACGGTTATGCGCGTGGTTGGGAACCGGTACGTTATGTAGAAAATATAAGAAGTTATTACGACATTTTGCACTGGGTCAATGAAAATGGAAAAGATGAGAAAGCTGACCCAGATGCGCTTTCTATCCTACCTCAAGTACCTTAAACAACAATATAACTGGACTTGATTAGCCAGCTTTTTGTTCAGGTGCTACGAATATTGGGCCGTCGAAATAATTCACGACTTTTTAATTTTTTATTTCCAAGATGACCTGCCAGCACATAACGCATTAATTTTTTTATTTCACTACGATGCTGTGCTGAGACTATTTCATTTCGCTCAAATGCTATCAGGCTCAAACCGGATAGTACTGGATTCTTAAGCTGTCGGTTTTGATCACACATAACTGGGCCATGTTCAAAATGATAGGCATAATAACAATCTTCTCGAACCGGCTCACCACTGTCCGCATCAACAATAAGATTTAGACCAAAACCCAGCAACTGCAATAGTTCTTTCTCAAACAGGCGTAGTACAAGCTCAATATTGTCTGTTTCTTTTAAAGCATATAAACAGGCATGATATTGGTCAAAGACTTCCTCATGCACATCGTTCTTATGCAACAAATAAACCAGTAGTTCATTGATATAGATAGCGGACATTTGCGACTTGCCGAACAAGGCAGGCGCTTTGAGATCCGCCATTTCGACACTGTTCAAAAATGGCATTTCACCACGTCCCTGCCAGCTCATCAGCAAAGGTCGAAAAATCTGTAGTAGACCACCAGTTTTAGATTTTGCGCCACGACTACCTCGCGACATTAAACTAATGCGGCCATGCTCACGTGAAAACACATCAAGAATTTGACTGCTATCACGAAATGGACGTTTGTGAAGGATATACGCGACCTGAGTTTCAACGCGCATGCTTTAGCCTATTCTACTCTTCGCCGTAACCCAGACCCCGAAGTGCCTGCTCATCATTCGACCACCCTTCACGGACCTTAACCCAAAGGTTCAGATACACTTTGTTGCCAGCCATGGCTTCAATGTCCTTGCGGGATTTAGTGCCAATTGATTTTAGGCGATCACCCTTGCGGCCAATAATAATAGTTTTCTGTCCTTTGCTCTCAACAAAAATAGTCGCGTGTATCCTGATTATGTCTTCACCATCTTCATATTTATCAATACTGACTGTTGATGTATAAGGTAGTTCCTGACCTAACTCTCTAACCAGTTTTTCTCGAATAATCTCTGCTGACAAAAATCGCATACTACGATTAGTCAGCTGGTCATCAGGATAAAAAGCTTCATTTTCAGGCAGCAAGGCAGCAACGGCTTGCTCAACTTTATCAAGATTCAAACTCTTAACCGCCGCAGCGGGTATGACATCCTGAAATTTAAATTTCGATGAAATATTATCAATAAAAGGTAGCAAGGTTTCTTTATCACTGACCTGATCAATTTTATTTACCACAAGGATCACAGGACAGGTCATTGGTTCCAGACGCTGTAAAACGGCATCGTCTTCATCTGTCCACTCCATCGCCTGGATAACAAACAATATAACATCGACGTCGGACATCACTGAAGCCGCTGATCGATTCATATATTTATTAATCGCCGAACTACGTCTCTGATGCAGGCCGGGAGTATCTACGTAGACCGTTTGCACATTTTCATCAGTTTTAATACCAAGAATCTGATGCCGTGTGGTCTGAGGTTTTCTGGAAGTAATACTGAGTTTTATACCTAATATGTGATTTAGTAACGTGGACTTACCAACATTAGGACGGCCGATAATAGCCACGTAACCACAACGATGTGCAACTTGATTTTCTGATTTAGACATTCAATTTTTGTTTAACCTGTTTATAAGCAGTTTCTGCTGCTAGCTGTTCTGCTTTTCGGCGACTACCACCTTCTGCCTGTGTAATGCAATCAACTCCTTCAATGCTGCATCGCACCATAAAAGACTGAGCGTGAGCTTTTCCGCTAACACTAAGCACATCGTAGACAGGAATGGGCAAACGACGTGACTGAAGTAATTCCTGCAGGCGTGTTTTGGGATCTTTGAGGGTGTCAGTGTCGGGAAGATTTTTCAGTTTGTCCCCGAACAGTCTCAAAATCAAAGCCTGACAGGCATCAAAACCACCGTCACAATAAACGGCGCCTAAAATGCTTTCAACGGTGTCGGCAAGAATAGATGAACGTCTAAAACCGCCACTTTTTAACTCACCAGCGCCAAGCTTGACACAGTCACCAAGGTTCAGGTCTCGTGCAATTTCCGCGAGAGTTTCACCATTAACCAGGCTGGCTCGCAAACGACTCAGGTCACCTTCACGTAAATCGGGGCGTTGACGAAACAACGCATCTGCAATAACAAAGTTCAGGATACCGTCACCCAAAAATTCAAGTCGTTCGTTATTACGAGAGCCTACACTCCTATGCGTCAATGATTCATCAAGCAAATCGAGGTCTTTGAATGAATAATCAAGCCTGTTAATAAGCGCTGATATATGATAATTCTCGTTCATAAATAAAAATTATTACATTTTTATTTTAGCTACATGTTTGATGTTATAAATATAATCCAGCTTTCCTATAATCTTGTCTCTAGGCTCATATTCAACAGTCACAATGTAATAGCCTTTAGATTTTTTAATGCTGACCTTTTCCAGATCAAAACCATAGATATTATTAACCTTTGTTTTTGCCAAAATGGCCTTATGAATCTGTTTCGGTGTTGCACCCACAAGTGCAACATCAGATTCTAGTTTTTTCCATACTGATTTTATTGCAAAATCTTCGGCAAACACAGGTCCAATTTTGACAAGCAACATAAACTGAAAACCCACAAAAACCAGAACAACTGTCCAGCTAATTAGTGTCATCCCACTCTGTTTTTTCAAAGATTGTTTATTCATAAAAAACCTCCACATATACCGACTATCAATTGATTATATTACCTAAGCGCTTCCAGTGCACTCCATCACTCCAGTGCATCCATATCATAAATGCTTTACCAACGAGATTTTCTTCTGGAACAGCACCCCAGACACGACTGTCTGCACTATTGTCTCGATTATCACCCATCACAAAATACATTTTTTCAGGAACGATGTACTCTCCTTCCAAACTATTTGGCCTTCCAGGCATCAGCAAGATAGGATGCTCCGCATCAACTAAATCTTCTACATATTCACTTGCATGCTCTTGACCAGGCCCTTCATACTGACCTTCAAACTTGCGTTGAACAGGATTACCATTTACATAGAGCACCTTGTTGTAATAAGCAATATGATCACCCGGCAAACCGACTACACGCTTAATGTAATCCAGCGAAGGATCACGTGGATAGCGAAAAACCATCACATCACCTCGCTCAGGATCACCCGTTTCAATCACTTTTTTATTCAATACAGGTATACGTATACCATAGGCAAATTTGTTAACCAGAATAAAGTCACCAATGTATAGTGATGGCAGCATCGAACCCGACGGGATTTTGAAAGGCTCAACAATAAATCCGCGTAACAAAAAAACGACCAGCAATACCGGAAAAAATGACTTGGCATATTCCACCACAACTGGTTCTTTAATAATTTCTTCAACGTTAGAAGATCTTTTTTCTGCCAAATACAGACTATCAAAAGCCCAGATAACACCAGTTACCAGAACACCCATCAACAAATAAAAAGAAAAATCAAATATCATAATATTAACGCTATCTTCCGTTGTTCATTAAAATTCAATTATCATCCACTCGCAAAACAGCCAAAAAGGCTTCCTGTGGGATTTCAACCTTACCAAACTGTTTCATCCGCTTTTTGCCTTTTTTCTGCTTCTCAAGCAATTTACGTTTACGACTGACATCACCACCATAACATTTCGCGATTACATTTTTGCGCAATGCCTTAACCGTGGTGCGCGCGATAATATTGCGTCCTATCGCCGCCTGTATTGCAACATCAAACATCTGACGGGGAATTAATTCCCGCATCTTTTCAGCGACATCACGGCCGCGTCGTGTACTCACATCGCGGTGAGCAATCATTGATAAGGCATCGACTCTTTCGCCGTTGATGAGTATATCCATTTTTACCAAATCTGCTGCCTGAAAGCGAGAGAACTCATAATCAAACGAGGCATAACCACGGCTGACCGATTTCAGCTTATCAAAGAAGTCCAGCACCACTTCACTCAGCGGCATATCGTATTGCAGTGAAACCTGATTACCCATGTACTGCATATTGGTCTGAATGCCACGTTTTTCGATACACAAGGTAATGACATTACCGACATAATCCTGTGGCACCAATATATTTGTTTTAATTATAGGCTCACGCAACTCTTCAATGAGATTCACTTCTGGTAAGTCAGAAGGATTATGAATTTCGAACACCTTACCTTTGGTATCGAGAATCTGATAAATCACGGTGGGCGCCGTGGTAATCAGGTTGAGGTCATACTCACGCTCCAGACGCTCCTGAACGATTTCCATATGCAGCATACCGAGGAAGCCGATACGGAAACCAAGACCGAGTGCTGAGGAATTCTCAGGTTCGTATTTCAGCGAGGCATCATTCAGCGTGAGCTTATCTAGCGAGTCCCTGAAATCATTGTAATCATCCGACTCAACCGGGAACATGCCCGCAAATACTCGCGGCTGCACTTCTTTAAAACCTTCCAGGGCTTCGGCGGCGGGATTATCCGCCAGGGTAATGGTATCACCGACTTTTGCCGAATTAATTTCTTTGAGGTTGGCAATGATGTAACCTACCTGTCCGGAAGAAAGCACATCAGAGTCATTGCGTTTAGGCGTGAAGACACCCACCTTGTCGACCAGATAATTGCGCCCGGTCGACATCACCTGCATTTTCTGGCGTGGACGAATAGCACCCTGTTTAATACGGACCAGAACAATCACGCCAACATAGGGATCAAACCAGGAGTCGATAATCAGCGCCTGTAAAGGCGCATCGGGATCACCCGTCGGTGGTGGCACCTCGGCAACAATCTGCTCCAGCAGCTCATCCACGCCGACACCGGTTTTGGCACTGACCCGGCAGGCGTGCTCGGCTTCAACACCTATTACATCTTCAATTTCCTTGATAACACGCTCAGGCTCAGCGGCCGGCAAATCAATCTTGTTGAGCACCGGGATCACTTCCAACCCCTGTTCGATAGCCGTGTAACAGTTGGCCACGCTCTGCGCCTCAACACCTTGTGATGCATCAACAATCAGTAAAGCACCCTCACAGGCCGACAGAGAGCGCGAAACTTCATAAGAGAAATCCACGTGACCGGGAGTATCAATAAAGTTGAGCTGATAAATCTCCCCGTCATTGGCTTTATAATTCAGCGTGACGCTCTGTGCCTTAATGGTGATACCGCGCTCACGCTCGATATCCATTGAATCCAGCACCTGTGCTTTCATGTCTCGTTCAGCCAAACCTTCACAGGTTTGAATTAAACGGTCAGCCAGCGTCGATTTGCCATGATCGATGTGAGCAATAATAGAAAAGTTACGAATATTTTTCATTAACATTAATTGGTTGCCTAGGAAACAGCTTGAATTAAGGCTGCTTTATCCAGAAAGTATTCACAAATCATATTATCCCCCATCATCAATACCGGAACTCGATGGCCGTAGACCTGCTCCAGTTCAGCATTGTTATCAATAGGAATAATCTCGGTTATAAAATTTAGTTCAGTCGATAATTCAGACACAGCTTGCTCCATGTCCTCGCATAAATGACAACCGTGTCGGGTATATAGACTTAATTGTGCAGGCATTTACTTTTATCGACTCTGTTTTACTGCTTAATGTCCGCGTTATCACAGACTGGACAGAAAAAAACCGGCCAACGCCGGTCACATTATTGCTGAGCTCAGACTAGCTGAACTCAGCGCGGGAGTTTAGCATAATTAATGACTATGCTCAGAAGGACTTTTACCGATCGAGACCGCCAGCAGAACAGGGTTGAAACGTTGTTGGCAGCGAGCTAAATGCAAATAGAGGCGACCTGCAAATAGCGCTAACACCAGACCAGAAAAAGCGGAGGCCGCAACAACCAGATCACGCCAGTAAAAAGAAGTCGACAGCCAGCTATCCATCAGTAGGGCTGCCGCTATCATAGCTAACAAGGGCAACAGATAAACCGTTAAAGCGCCCTGAGTGAGCGCTGACTCCTGCATCCCAACCAGCACATGATCACCCACAGAAACCTCTTCCAGGGGCTTATCAACAGGCTTATCCACATAAAACTGAAGATGTTTTTTATCGAACCACTTTGCCAGCACTGAAGTACCACAGCCACTTTTTACCGCACAGCTCTGACAGGATGAACGCCGCTCGGCTTCTACCAGCAAACGGTGATCTTCAACCTCGATAACTTGTACTTCTTGTTCAACCATAGGAAATTATTTGGCGGTGACTGTCTTAACAGCTTCAACTGACTGTGCGATTTGCATTACTGCCATCGCCGGAACCTCACCGATGACAGTGACAAAATGCTGGTTTATATGAGATCTATAAGCATTCAGCGCGCCCATCATCGAAGCACCTTCACGCTTCTGGTGTATCGCACCTGCCGGTTCGACAAATACCGACACCGATGCCAATCCGTCCGAGTAGGCCAGATGTAAAATTTCACCTTTTTCTGTTTGGCGGGCGCGGCTCTGGGTCAACATAAAACCACCTGGCAGATTGCTCACCTGCCAAACCGGATTTTTCTGTACTGGATTCACTGGATCTAATCGCTTCTCTTCAAAACCCTCACGATCTATCTCAGTAAATGCTGAAACGGGTACATCAGGCAAATACTCCAACATGGTAAACATCATTTGCTCGACCACTTGACGTTTCTCATTTAACAAGTCGCAACGCAGTAATACGCCAGTTTTTGCATCCAGCCAGTAGCGATAGCCGTAACGGAAACCGTCATTGGGTACCACATCCAGCACCGCCGCCTGATGGTCTGCAATTCGGTCGTCTTTTAGCCTGTTGATAGTGTAATACGCTTCCAGCTTCTGGAAATTGGCCGGTAAAGCAGGATGCAGGGTATGTTTGTCTGTATTGTGTGTGACCGTTAATAACTGACGTTCTGGATAAATCGAGGTGACCTCATCATTCAAACGAACCACTCGACGAGCTTCACCGTTCAAAGACATCATGCTTTCCCAGATACCACGACCATCTGCGCCATGCTCAACACGCATAGCGACCATATTATTCGATTTCCGTAAAACTAAAACACCCTGATAATTAAGCAGCCCATCCGCATCGGTCATTTTTCTCAGTAAAGTTGAAACCTCACTGGCAACAACTGGATTACTCAAACAGACAGAAAAAAATAATACCGGTGCTAATACAAAACGCATCTACTATTTACTCCGCTTCGTAGCTCACGGCTCGAACATAAGGAATGCGCCCTTGTAGGGTGTCCTGTGCAGCGAATTCGGCATGTTCAGTGAGATAAGCATCAAACTCAGCCATCTGTTGTTTCTGGTTTACCACTGGTATATCAGGTATCGCCGATGGTAATGTGGCCGGTGAGGCTGCCAACTGCTGACCACGTTCTAGCGATTCCATTTGCACAACCGTCACCACCATCAACACCGCCACCGATGCAGCCACTGCCATGCCAGCCAGGGGTCTGGCCATTGAGCCGAAGAAATTATCCAGCCATGTCACCAGATTAAAACTATTTTTTATCTGTTTAGTTGCCTGCATTGATTCAACTGCATCAAATGATTCATTGCGTAATGCCAAATGAATTTGTGCACTGACATCAACCATCGAAGCATCACTCAGCTCACCACGTAAGGCATCACCGACCATGTGATAACGTGCCGCCACAGAAAAATGCTCATCAGACTGCTCGACCGATTCGTTCATCCTGATTAAAGATTCAATTTCTTCCGCATTCAAAGCATCATCAATGTAAGCCGAAATTTTTTCAGCGGCTAGATTTTCATTATTAGTATTCATAGGCTTACTCTCACTAACATCGCGGATTTTTTAACGACTAATAAAATAATAGTGTTCATGTATTGCCTACGTTATGACTGTAGTCATCGAGCAATGGTTCCAACCGTTCATCAATTGCTTCACGCGCTCGAAAAATTCTTGAACGCACCGTGCCGATCGGGCAATCCATGGCACTTGCAATCTCTTCATAACTCAAACCTTCCATCTCGCGCAACATAATGGCCTCACGCAAATCGGGCGGCAGATTACTCACCGCCTGATTAACATTAACCTGAATTTCAGCCGCCAGCGCTTCTCTCTCTGGTGTGGCATATTCTTTTAACCAGTCGCTGGCACCATAATCTTCCGCATCCTGCACATCGATACTATTGGCCGGTGATTTACGACTCATAGACACCAGATGATTTTTCGCGGTATTAATCGCGATTCTATAAATCCACGTATAAAAAGCACTGTCACCCCTGAAATTGGGCAGCGCTCTGTAGGCCTTGATAAAGGTATCCTGCACCACATCGGGCACATCTGATGGATTGCGCAAAAAGCGCGCCACCAGCTTGCTGACTCGCAACTGGTATTTCAAGACCAGTAAATCGAATGCTTTTTTATCACCTTGCTGTACACGCTCGACCAGCGCTTGATCAATACTTCTCTCGTCGCCCATTCAGGCCCTTCCCCTCATAGCCTGTAACAATGACCGCATATACCCTGGAGGTATGTGGCAACACCATTCTGCTATAGTTCAAAAAAATTTAATCTGGATTATCGATTAGCCTATTATCAAACTATAATAACAACACTTGCAACACGAACTTGGCCAACAGGCGTTTTTATATTCCTATGACTATCTCTCATCATCATGATGTACTCATCATTGGCGGCGGCGCAGCAGGTCTGAGTCTGGCATTACGTCTGGCTGATCACGCCTCGGTAGCGATCATCACCAAAGCCCCGGATAAAGATGGCAGCACTTATTATGCCCAGGGTGGTATTTCGGCGGTGGTCACCGATCAGGATTCATTTGAATCGCATATATCTGATACTTTACAGGCCGGAGCAGGCTTATGCGATCCAGAAACGGTTAAGTTCACCATTGAACATGGCCCTGAAAATATCAAGTGGCTGGAAAAGCTGGGGGTTCCCTTTAGTAAGGAGGCATCCAACACGGGTAAGCGAAAACTGCATTTAACTCGTGAGGGTGGTCACAGTCAGCGACGAGTGATTCACGCAGCCGATGCTACTGGCAAGGCGCTGTCTGATACTCTGACCAACCATGCCAAACATCACAGTGCGATTAGTTTCTTTGAGAATCATATCGCCGTCGATCTCATCACCTCGGAGAAACAGGGTCGCAGTACAAAAAGCAACAATCAATGTATCGGCGCTTATGTGCTCAACAAAAAAAGCCGCCATGTAGAAACATTCCATGCCCGTCACGTTGTTCTGGCGACCGGCGGTGCCAGTAAAGTATATCTCTACACCAGCAATCCCGATGGCTCCACCGGTGATGGTATTGCTATGGCATGGCGTGCGGGTTGCGAGGTCAGCAATCTTGAATTCAATCAGTTTCACCCTACCTGCCTGTATCACCCGGAAGCCAAATCATTTTTAATTTCCGAAGCCGTACGTGGTGAAGGTGGTCACTTATTATTGCCTGATGGTTCACGCTTCATGCATCGTTTTGATGAACGCGGAGAACTAGCTCCGCGTGATATCGTTGCCCGCGCCATCGACCATGAAATGAAACGACTCGGAGCCGCCTGCGTTTATCTTGACATCAGCCATCGTCCAGCGGCCTTTATCATTTCGCACTTTCCAACTATTCATGCACGCTGTCTTGAATTTGGTTTTGATATCACCAAAGAACCCATTCCCGTCGTCCCCGCTGCGCACTATACCTGCGGCGGTATCGTCACCAACCTACAGGGCAAAACCAATATCGGTGGACTCTACGCCATCGGCGAAGTGGCACAAACGGGTTTGCATGGTGCTAACCGTATGGCCAGTAATTCGCTGCTTGAATGTCTGGTGTTCGCCGAATCCGCCAGTAAGGATATTATCGAAAAGCTTAAAACACCTGACGAAAAAAATGAAATCGCGCCCTGGGATGAAAGTCGTGTTACTGATTCCGATGAAGAAGTCGTAGTCTCGCATAACTGGGATGAACTACGTCGTTTCATGTGGGATTATGTTGGCATCGTACGCACAAATAAACGGCTGGAACGCGCCTTACGTCGTACCCAATTATTGCAACATGAAATCGACGAGTATTACAGCAACTTCCGCATAACCAGTGATCTCATCGAATTACGTAATCTGGCACTGGTCGCCGAGCTAACTGTGCGCTGCGCCATGCAACGCAAAGAAAGTCGTGGTCTGCATTTCTCGCTGGACTATCCGCCCGCAAAAGAAAACAGTGTCGCAAAAAACACCGTGTTAACACCGGAAACCAACTTAACCAACAACATAAAAATCATAAAGTAACATTATGCCTTTAATTATTGAACCCAATGAACTTGATCAACTACTAGACAAAGCCGACGTTGTAATCGTCGACTTATGCAAAGCTAAACAATACGCACAGGCACATATACCCGGCGCTCATTTTATCAACTATATAGATATCGTTCGCATCGACAAACCGGTTATGGGGTTATTACCCGATGCAGAAAGTTTTTCTAAGTTAATTTCAGATTTAGGTATTACTGAAAACACACAGGTTATTGCTTACGATGATGAAGGTGGCGGCTGTGCTTCACGATTCATCTGGACACTGAATGTATTTGGTCATAGCAACGCTGCTCTATTGAATGGGGGTTTACACAGCTGGGCAAATGAAGGCCATGCTTTAACCAACGAAACGACGACTAGCGCTGATCCCAGCAATTACTCACTCAGCAACACCGGAAACTACAGCGCAGATCGCGAACATATCGAGCAACATCTGGATGACAAAAATACCGTCTTGCTAGATGCCAGATCAGCTGCTGAATTTAGTGGTGAGAAAAAATTTGCAGATAAAACCGGACACATTCCCGGCGCCATTCACTTTGAGTGGACCGACGCCATGGATCGCAACAATAACTTACGTTTACTACCCGAAGGCATTATCGAACAACGTTTAGAACAGCTAGGTATCACCAAAGAAAAGGAAGTGATTTGTTATTGCCAGTCACACCATCGCTCTGCCTTCTCTTATTTAATGCTACGACACTTAGGCTATGAAAATGTGAAAGGTTATCCGGGATCTTGGTCAGATTGGGGTAATCAGGCTGATACACCAATCGAATAATTTCAAAACAGATTAGCCACTAAATTAAAATGCAGGCATAAAAAAAGCGGGGTCGACTAATCGACCCCGATTTTTTTCAGTTCATGAATTCTTATTAGTTAGGCATCATGTCATAAGTCAACCTGCCGCTATAGGTAACCGTAACTGCAAGATCATTTGCAACAGAATGATCAACAATATTCTGTAGATCCTGCAATACAGCTGGAGGTAATGCGCTATAGGTCAGTAATTCAGCTTCGGTCATGGTTGCAAAAGAATCTTTGAATAACGCGGTAAACATAAATCCAGGTTCCAGGAAGCTGATAACCAGAGTGTCATAATTTGTACTACCAGGTGTGCTCTCGATGGCAGTAACACTGATTTCACAAGGCAGTGCACCGGCGTGATGACGGCCCGTACCCATCGCCTGTTTAGCGTACAAGGGTGAGCATGCTTCGATAATAAAGTTATTATAAGCAACAGCAGCATCATCAACACCAACACCGGGCAGGCCTAATGGGAAACTACGCGCAGAACGCCATGATGAATCGGGACTAAGCAGTGATTCCAATGCTGGAACATGTTCACCATTGATTCGTCCATCGGTTGTTGTTAAACCATGAATACTCATAGTCTGAATAATAGCCGATGCAACGCCTTTAACTTCAGCGGCGGTAAATTCAGAGGCATCTGGTTTCATATATGAGAAATGTATATAAGGTGAATCATAGGGGGACTCATCAACAACAGTGAGAATTTCATCCTGTGTATACTCAGGCCCTATTTTCTCAGCTAAAGCGGTATAAGCAAAAGATGCATCAGCCACCACAGCCTCATCAAGAGCAGCATAAATGATGGTTTTTAACTCTGTTTTAACTGTACCCGGCAGCTGACTAATTTCAGTAGCAAAAGCGGCATCATCCATCTGTGCACCAAATACAGTATCACTGAAGAACAAGGTGAAGATAGCATCTGGATTCAGCATATCAACATAAATATTCACACCATCGTTGTATACAGATACCTCGCATGGCAGTGCTGGTGCATGAATAAAACCATCAGCAACTTTCTGTCCTGTAACAATATCTGTTTTTCCAAGTGCTTTAGCTGCGTAGTAGCTATTACAAATATCCATCACCTTCACTTTATAGGTATTTGCCGGTGACGCAGCAACGGCAGGATCAATCAAATCTGTAGAGGGTATTTGAGTGATACCACCTAAAAATGCAGGACTATCCTGCCCCGCAATTATCCAGTTAGCAGGATAATTAGTGCCATCATCATGCGTAAAAGTTGTTTCGTCTGTTGCTATAAAGTAATCATGAATAACATCAGCAACTGCCTGAGTTTTGGCGTAAGTAGCAACATAATCGACTGCACCAGCTGCATCTGTCACCACATCCAAAGTGGCAATACGTTCAAATGGGGTAAATGTTTCATCCGCTACAGGAGCGGGAGTACTGTTATTACTACATCCGCTCACGCCAAGTACGACAATAAAAGCCGCACCCAGGAGCGAGTTTTTTTTCAGCAAGCCAGGATCTTTCTTGATCGTTTTCATATTTAATTTCCTCTGAGGATACTTTAAGTAATTATTTTTCTGGGAGTAAAGACTCATTTTTTTGGATCATTTTGTAAGAGGATTCTCCTCTATAGGATTCAGTGGCATTTAGTCTTATTACTCTGTCTCATCAGAAATTTAAGATGTTTATAAATGAAACGCCTACCACTAAGCCCATACATATAGTAATGTGATACTTCAATTAAAAGGGTTTCAGTCTGTTTCTGATCACGCAGGAATTGTTACAAATTGTTTCAATTTAGAATGGATCAACATCAAGTAATCAACTAGCACCATGACAATAAAAAAATCGACTAAAAAAAACGGCGAACCACAATTACTGGTTGTCGATGATGACGCTGAATTGTGCGCCCTGCTTGAAAGCTATTTAGAAGAACACGGTTATGCGGTGTCCTACGCTGGTGATGGCGTAGAAATGGATCAGTTTCTCAGCAACAATACGGCTGACTTAGTCATACTCGATCTGATGCTACCGGGTGAAGACGGACTATCGCTGGCTCAACGTCTGCGCCAAAGCAGTAACATCCCGGTCATCATGCTGTCTGCACGCGGTGAAGAAATCGACCGCATCATCGGCCTGGAAATGGGCGCTGATGACTATCTGGCCAAACCATTCAATCCCCGTGAACTGCTGGCGCGAATCAAGGCACTGCTTCGGCGCAGCACAACCACCCAACTGGCAGCAACGGCCACGGCCAAAAGCTATACTTTTTCGAACTTCCATCTAGACATCGTGCAACAACATTTGTTGAACAACAATGAACCCGTGGCATTGACCACGGGAGAGTTCTGCCTGCTACGAGTATTGGTGGAGAATCCAGATCAGGAATTAAGTCGTGACGATCTGGTGCAAAAGCTCAAGGGTTATGAACGCCAGCCCTATGACCGCAGCATTGATGTCTGCATCACCCGGCTGAGAAAAAAGATAGAACCCGACCCATCCAAACCCAGCTTTATTCATACTGTGTGGGGGCGGGGTTATATTTTTATCCCTACGGGTGATCAGACATGAGAATTATTGATGAATTTCGTCGCGGTACCCTGTTCGCCAAAACAGCACTGACGACGACCCTGGTCTCTTCACTATTCCTGATCTTTACGCTGACTCTGCTGGCTATATTTATCATCGTACCCACCAGTCAACGCTCTGCTGCAAGTCTGGCATCATTGATTTCTCTATCTGCCGATGTCTGGCAGAATTTATCGGAACAACAACGCTCAGCATTTACCGACCAATTGAATCAACGCTACCAGATCGAACTCACAACAATACGCCCTGATCTGGTGGCACGTACTCGTCATCCTCCATTTTTTGCTTTACTGGAAGACAAGATGGAGCAGCTGATGGGTGAAAAAGTAACAATACTTCAGTCCAACAAACCTGCTGAACGTAGCCGTTACTGGGTGCCCATCAGACAAGCTGACGGAACAATTCTGGTTGGTTTCGAATATAGCCACATGGGTCTGGATCCACCGATTACCATTTTGATTCTTATTGTCGTTGGCGTGATTGCCTCTTTCATTGCGGCCGTGATTCTTGCTCATCGCCTGACCAAACCTCTGGCAAGTCTGGCACGTGCATCACAGCAGATTGGTTGTGGAGCAGCCATCAAACCCTTGCCGGAACAGGGGCCGCTGGAGCTGGCTGAGCTAGTGCAGAGCTTTAATATTATGGCATTGCAGATTCAGGATCTATTGGCCAATCGAACCACCCTGCTTGCCGGTATATCGCACGACTTACGAACACCACTAACCAGACTGAAATTAGTGTTAGAGATGCTGGAAAAAGACTGCAATCCAGCGTTACTCAAGCAGGCGAAAAATGATATCGGTCAGATGGATCGTCTTATCGGCCTGTTTCTTGAAGTTAGCCGTGGCCTGCAGGAAGAAAAACGTCAGCGGATCAATATCAAACCATTACTCGATAAAGTGGTGGAAGAGTTTATACAGGGCGGTGCAAAGATCACCTGGCAACCAGGCCCGGATTGTTTCAAGTTGATCCACCCACTCGCACTACGACGTATCATTGGTAATCTACTAGAAAATGCCGTGCGCTACGGCGAAGGCAAAGCGATCATCTTGAACTACAGGGTCGAAGGAAAGACTGATTCAGAAGTAGTGATCATCGAAGTACTGGATCAGGGACCAGGCATTCCAGATGACCAGCTGGATGCGGTCTTTCAACCTTTCCACCGACTGGAGCAGTCTCGCAGCACACACACTGGCGGCAGCGGTTTAGGACTCAGCATCGCACAACAGCTTGCTTCAGCCAATGGCTGCAAGGTGGAGTTGATACCGCGAGACAGTGGCGGAATCTGCGCCCGCATCACCATTGGACAAAAA
>JAOUKV010000045.1 GCA_029882355.1 Gammaproteobacteria bacterium
CAGCAGCTGCAAATGAAGAAGATGATGAAGAAAATGAAAGGTGGTGGCATGGCGAAAATGATGCAGTCAATGCAAGGCAAAATGCCACCGGGTATGGGTGGACCTGGGGGGATGGGGTTTTAGGCTTAGCCTGTCATTGCTTCCATTCGTCATTCCCGCGTGCTTCTAGCGGGAATTCACGTTTGGGCCTTTGTGGAATGTAATAGATAACCTCAAAACAACCCCGCCAACCACAATCGAACATGCAACCCCAGCCCCGTAGTATAACCATGCGTAGCGACCTAATACGGGTCGCACCTACACAACCTATTGAATAATATATGTACTTGTTAAGTATGAGGTCGTTTTAGAAGCTTAGAAGCCATGTTTTGTGGATAAAATCACTGTTTTAAAACCCGTAGAAGGCTTTTTATTTTTATTTAAAAACCAACCCACGCAACGTATCAATATGTATAAACATGGGCGTGGGCTTTTGCCCCGTTTTTTCCTGAAGAGCAATAAACCCATGTTCTATATAGAAGCTATATGCTGCCTCGTCTGCATCGAGAAACAGGCCATAAATGCCAATCTGCTCTGCGGCCTTAATGGTCTTTTGTATCGCATTTTTCAGCAGAAGTTTCCCCAGTCCTCGCTTTTTATATTCTTTATCAACACCTAACATGATAAGGCGTGAACATGGAATGCGGGAGGGTAGGCTGCCGCCAGACAATATGGTTAGATCGGCAACATCAATAGCAAAAGAGCTTAATGTATAGAAGCCTATAAAACGGTCTTCGTTATTGGTATCCAGCAATACAAAACATTGGCTTAAGTTTTGTCGAACCTGTTTTTTAAGGCTGCTAGCGACGAATTTATTGATTGTTTTGTTCTCACAATCAAATCGTTTCTGGCTGGTGTAGGTTTTGTCTGGGTTGTAGAGTTCTAATACGATTCCTTCGTTATCGTTCAACTAGATTCTCCGCAGACATGAGTTCTTTCATAGTCTTAGTGGGTTTGGCTGGACTGGTAAGCGCGTTCATGAAGTTGGCTTGCTCTTCATTGGATAAGCTTAAAGACTGATAATCAGAAAGCACAGATTTAGCACGCTCTTCAGCGGAGGCTAAGACAAAAGATGTTAAATCTTGTCCTGCTAGCATCGCGGCAGTCTTTAGCATCTCTTTCATGTCATTAGTCGTTTTAAGTTCCATTCGAGCGTCTTTTAAAGCTAAAGCACTCATTCTTTTCTCCAAAGTTTGTTTTGTACGGGTGGTATACGTATATTGTATTTATATGGTTGCAATGTCAAGTATACGGCTATTGCCCGTACAGCTTGTTTTTAGCGTTGTGGATAACCTCAAAACAACCCCGCCAACCACAATCGAACACGCAACCCCAAACCCGTGGTATAGCCATGCGTAGCAAATCTAACTTGCCCCTCTCCATCAATAATAAAGCTGGCAGGCACGCCCTGAATCCCATATTGATTTGATATCAAACCGTTTGGGTCGTTGATGACAGGATAAGTAACATCGTGTTGTTCGTGATAATTAAGTACTTCATCGGCAGTGCCTGATTGCATCGCTACCGTTATTATCGGTACGTCGGCGGCGATGCTGTTAAGCATGCCCTGTTCGAGTTTGCATACCGGGCACCAGGTTGCCCAGAAATGGACTATCGCGGGTTTGCCTTTAAATTGTTGCAGTGAAAAAGCTTCTTGATTAATGGTGGCTGCATCAATGGATGGTGCCATCATGCCTACGGCGCTGCGGGTGAGAAAGGCTTCTACGGCCAATATGATCAGAAGAAGAATTGATAGCTGTACCAGCCATGATAGTAAGCGTTTGTTCCAGCTGCGCGGTGTTGTTTCTGCTTTGTTCATGTTGTTATCATTATTTTAAGTAATAATGAGGCAATGTAAGAGATAATTGGTTCCAATGAATAATCCTCCGCTCGCTGTTTTAATGCCGTTCTACAATGCTGCCGAAACATTGGCAGAAACCCTCGATTCCATCCTGTCTCAAACTTTCAAAGATTTCGTGCTGATTGCCGTTGATGATGGCAGCACCGACGATTCCTGCCAAATCGTACGTGACTATATGAAACAGGATAACCGTATCGAATTGCTCCAGGTGGAGCATCAGGGCGTGGTTGGGGCGATGAACCATGCGCTAAATAACTGTGCAGCTCCCCTTTGCGCACGCATGGATGCCGACGACATCATGGCGCCAGAGCGGTTGGCGTTGCAGTTTGATTATTTACAGACCAACTCTGATATTGCGCTGGTTGGCAGCCGCGTGCGGTTGTTTCCAGAAGAAATCATCCAGGATGGATTTCACAAATATATTAGCTGGCAGAACAGCTGCATTACACCGCAGCAGATTGCCGACAATATCTATGTTGAGCTGCCGATTGCGAATCCATCCATCTGTTTTCGTCGTGATGTAGTAATGGCTGTTGGTGGTTACCGGGATGGTGATTTCCCCGAAGACTATGAATTGCTGCTGCGATTGCATCAGCATGGTCATCAGATGGCGAAACTGCCCGAGGTATTGCTGCACTGGCGTGACAGTGAAGCTCGTCTGACGCGTACCGATGAGCGTTATTCACGAGTGGCTTTTGATCAAATTCGAGCGGCTTATCTGGCCTCTGATCCGCGTTTGCAGCAGGGGCGACCACTAGTTTATTGGGGCGCCGGGCGTGCAACGCGTCGGCGATCCGAACATCTTATTAATCACGGTCATGCGCCACGCGTCTGGATAGACATAGATCCGGGCAAGATTGGTAAAACTTATCAGGGCGCAGAGGTAGTTGCGCCGCATTGGCTAGATCGGCAAGAAAAGCCATTTGTGCTGAGTTACGTCAACAATCATGGTGCCAGAGAGTTGATCGCCAGCGACCTGAATAGCAGGGGTTACCGCAATGGAATTGATTATTTAATGGTGGGCTAATCTTCGATTGCTTATTGCCCCTATGGGCGGGGCTTTTAGGGGTGCTGGAATGGGAGCTGTAGTAAGAAAGAGGGATCTTTGTTTTTTGCACATATAGGCGTTTCATCTTGTTAAAAAATGACGTAGAATACGCGGCTCGCTGAGGGCTGCTATTTATTTTTTGGCCTTTTAACTGATATATATTAGAGATTTACACATGGTAACGATTCGTTTATCCAGAGGCGGCAGCAAAAAGAAGCCGTTCTATCATTTAGATGTTAAAGATTCTCGCACTTCACGCGATGGCCGTTATATTGAGCGTTTGGGTTATTTCAATCCAGGTGCACGTGGCGGTGAAGAGCGTCTTGTTGTTGATCTTGACCGTGTTACGCACTGGGCAGGTCTTGGCGCGCAGACTTCTGATCGCGTAGCTAGCTTGCTGAAAGATGCTCGTAAACAGGTTGCTGCTTGATTCTTAAGTGTTGTCTGACTTATGTCGGATAAAGACGAGAAGATTTTATTAGGCAAGATTAGTGGTCTTCACGGAGTGAAGGGTTGGGTTAAAGTATTTTCGGATACTGACCCAATGGAAGGAATCACTGACTACGGCTCCTGGTTTTTACAGCTACCCAACGCCAATGCTGGACAGTGGCGTGAAATCAAACTGGAAGGAGGGCGTCGCCAGGCTAAAACGGTGATTGCCAAGCTCGAAGGTTATGATGACAGGGATGAAGCTATGCAGTTGGTTGGAGCGCTCATTGCGGTTAGCTCAGATCAGCTCAAACCTTTGAGTGGAGATGAATATTACTGGCGTGACCTGATTGGATTGCGCGTAGTCAACCAGCAGGGTGTTGAGCTGGGTGTAGTAGATGGACTACTCGAGACTGGCGCGAATGATGTGCTAGTAGTCAAAGATGAGACGCAGGAGCGTTTAGTGCCATGGACATTGGGACACGCGGTGCTTGAAGTGGATATTGAGCAGGGTGTTATTTCAGTCGACTGGGACGAAGATTTTTAAAGATTTAAAAACGGGGTAAGTTCATGCATTTTCATGTCATTACTCTGTTTCCTGAAATGATCGAGCAGATGTGCGAGTTCGGTGTTTTGGGCAGGGCCATCAAACGGGGCATTATCAAGCTCAGTTGCTGGAACCCGAGGGACTACACGCAGGATCGTCACCGTACGGTAGATGATCGACCTTATGGCGGTGGCCCCGGAATGTTGATGAAAGTGCAGCCGCTGGCAGATGCGATTACAGCTGCTAAGCAACAGGCTGGAGAAGATGCGAAAGTGATCTATCTCAGTCCGCAAGGGCGGATCTTGAATCAACAGGCAGTCATAAACATGGCTGACAGGCCCGAACAGAAAGAATTGATTTTGATCGCTGGTCGTTATGAAGGTATCGATGAGCGATTGATTAAGCAGTACGTCGATGAAGAGTGGTCCATCGGTGATTACGTACTTAGCGGTGGTGAAATGCCCGCTTTGATCTTGATTGATGCCGTCGCAAGGATGTTGCCGGATGTTCTGGGAGATGCAGATTCTGCACAACAGGACTCGTTCATGGAAGGGCTGCTGGATTGTCCGCACTATACGCGACCGGAAGAAGTGAATGGTCAGATGGTACCGGAAGTTTTGTTAAGCGGTGATCATAAAAAGATCGATCGCTGGCGGAAAAAGCAGGCACTTGAAAGAACATGGTTGCGCAGACCCGATTTATTGGGATCACTGCAACTGAATGAAGAACAGAGAAAATGGCTGAGCGAGTTTCAACAGGAACACGATCAGTCTAAGCACTGAATATTAATTCAGGAATTTTTGATTTAAATAGGCAACGCCGAGTCGGTGTCGCTGATTAGCGCTAGAAAACGCGGAGAAAAATTATGAGCACTATTATTCAACAGCTCGAACAGGAACAAATGGGTCGTGAACTTCCACACTTCTCTCCAGGTGATACTGTCGTGGTTCAGGTACGTGTACAAGAGGGTGAGCGTGAGCGCTTACAGGCTTTCGAAGGTATTTGTATCGCCAAACGTAATCGCGGTCTGAATTCAGCATTCACAGTTCGTAAAATTTCACACGGTGAAGGCGTAGAACGTGTTTTTCAAACCTACAGCCATGGTGTTGCAAGTGTTGAAGTAAAACGTCGCGGTAAAGTTCGTCGTGCCAAGTTGTACTACTTACGCGGTCTTACCGGTAAAGCTGCACGAATCAGAGAAAAATTGTAAGCCTTCCAGGTTTGTAATAGATTGCAGTGATAAGTGGCTCCTTTTGGAGCCACTTTTTTTTTATCTGTAAGATAGTCTTCCTGAGAAATATTTTTTGTGGCGGAGTAAACTGCCTGCTATGAAATTTTACTTTACAAAAAAATCAATTCTGATTTTCTTTTTACTGATAATGGGTGTATCGGTAACGCGCAGTTATGCGAATGAACTCTCTGCAGTGATGCTGGAACCGGTCTTTGGTTTAGAGTTAGCCAAAGCATCACCAGTGGCATTCCAGTCACTGGAACAAATGGATGAATTGGTGCAGTTGGGAATGCCTGCGCTAGCATTACGTTTGCTAACGCATGAACAAAAAAAATGGCCAATGTATTCAGCTGACTGGTATGCCTTTGAGCGTAAACATATCACGTTATTGGCAGCACTAGATGATTGGCAACGAATAATCGACCGTGTTGAATGGTTATTGCAGGAAGCTATCCCCAATAGGCAGATTAGCCTACAAGTTTTGCGTTGGTTTAGTACTCAAGAAATTATAGCCCAACTTCGATTGGGTCAGGCTGAAACAGCGTTGTCACAACTCAGAAATCTGCTCTGGTCTTCGAATCAATTTAATGTAAATTCAAATTCAAATTCAAATGATTCAGATATGATTGCACTCTGGCGAAGATTGGTCATTCGTGCTTATTTAGCGCTGAATGCCGATGCCGATGTGCAAAAATCATTGTTGCGTTATCAACATGATTACAGCAGTAACAATTTGAATTTAAATTTGGACTGGCGTTTGTTACAGGCGCGTTCATTGTTGAGAACTCACCGTGCAGATGAAGTAATTACATTATTATCTGATTCAAAATCTCATATCGCACAAGCCCTGCGTCTGCTCGCTGCTGTACGTGTACGCTCTGATAATGCTGAGTTGTATGCAGAGGAAATTTCAAATTATATTAATAAATCAAAATTGACTAAAGGCGAACTATGGGCTTATAAGTATGTAATTTATCAAGCCTATCTTGTACAAAATAAATTAAGTGAAGCCACGCAGGTGCTGAAGACGCTATTACTGCAACGCGAATTGTATTCTGTTCTAGGCGATGAATTTATTATAAGTAGTGATGATTTATGGGCTTTATATAAAACCATAGGGTTACAAATCGGCAATCGTGCAAAACTGTTACAAGGTGATGATTTGAGCTGGTATAGCCTGGCCAGTGAATTGCAGGTGAATAATCCTGTTGAAGCTTTGAGTTTGTATGTCGTGCTGGCTTTTAATTCCAGTGATAAGGCCAGGCAGAAAATTGCGCATAAGGAAATCGTGGCTTTGTTACAAAAAGAGAAAAATGGACTTGATCTTATTAATCAATTGTATTTGCATGGTTCTAAAGTTTCCTCTCTGCATAGTCTTCCACAAGAAGTGCGTTATAGTTTGATCGATTACGCGCTATCCAAAAGTAATATGAAATTAGCGGTCCGTTTAATGAAAAGTGTACAGCAGCCACCTGAGGGTGAGAATGACTTTTCATGGGCAATGCGTAAGGCTCGGGTGATGATATTGGAAGGTGTGTACAAGGATGGAGAAGCTGTGTTGGCAAGCGCTGTTAAGACTGCCGACCTGGTTACCGAAAATCAGCTCGATCATTTTCTTCAGGTGATATTTGATCTTCAAGCGGTACGCCGTCATCAACAGGTTTTGGTGTTGCTGGATTCTCTCAAACCTGAATGGATGAATGAGAATGTGCATCGTGAAATATTTTTCTGGAAAGCTGAGTCATATTCAGCGCTCGATCAATATGATCGTGCAGCCTGGTCATATTTAAAATCAGCACAGCTGGCTGATCAGGCACAAGCTGATTTGTGGGCGCAGTCTGCACGTTTTAAAGCAGCAGGCGTTTTAGTTAAAGCAAGTTTATACGATGATGCGCAGGCTATTTATACTCGGCTATTAGCGATCACAACATCCGACTCAAGAAAGTCAGTCATTAAGCAGGAGTTACAGCAAATTCGACTGTTGTCCAATGCCGATAAAAACAAGGCTAATGAACGTTGAAAGCGCAGTAATTAAAACTCCTTTCACAAAGCTGGAACTGGTTTTTGAGTCAGGTTTGCTGGTAAGTGTCGATTTGTTTTCTACGAAAAAACTGTTGTTAGCAAAATCCGATCATGCCATAAAAACCTGTCAGCAGGTAGCTGATTATTGTTCGGGGCAACTGCCTGATTTAGCCTTTCATGTTGAGTTGCAAAGCAAGGGAACGTTATTTCAGCAAAAAGTTTGGCAAGCATTGAGGCAGATCCCTGCCGGACAGGTGAAGACTTATGGCGAACTGGCACAGCAATTGAATACGTCGGCTAGAGCGGTGGGTAATGCCTGTCGTGCCAACCCAATTCCTTTGCTGATCCCGTGTCACCGTGTCGTTTCAAAAACGGGTATAGGAGGTTTTTCTGGAGGCCGAGATGGCGCACCACTGAAAATCAAAAGATGGTTGCTTGATCATGAAGGGGTATCTGTATAAAACAGGGTTACATTTTGATCTAAAGCATCGTTGCTTAATGGCTGTCAGCTGCGGTTTAATTTACAATGTGTGTTCTACCTGCTTTTTGTTTCCCCTCTTATGTCTTGCTACCCTCATAATCAAATCGTATTGGCTTCGGCCTCGCCGAGACGCCTGGAATTGCTACAACAAATTGGCCTTCATGTTTTGGTCATGCCCGTTCCGGTTGATGAAGTTATGCTGGACGAAGAATTGCCATTGAGTTTTGTACAACGCCTGGCTCTAGAAAAGGCGAGAGCAGGCTTTGAACTCATGTCTCATCAGGGTCTAGAGCTGCCCGTTTTAGGCTCAGATACCATTGTAGAGCTCGATGGCGAAGTGTTCGGCAAACCGACAGATACTGAGCAGGCAGAGCTAATGTTAGCTAAACTCTCAGGTAAGGTTCATAACGTGCATACCGCAGTGGCAGTGAAGACTGCCGAGGCTGAATATTCAGCCTTAAGT
>JAOUKV010000046.1 GCA_029882355.1 Gammaproteobacteria bacterium
TGCTCGCCTGCTGGTGCTGTCCTGTCTGGACAATGGAGATGTGCCCTCTGTTATTTCCGGCATAGTAAAACAACAATTGATGGATCGGTTAAGAATCACTATTAACCATGCTATGGATATTCACGGTGGTCATGGTATTTGTATGGGGCCGAATAATTATCTGGCGAGGTATTATCAATTAATACCCATTGGCATAACGGTTGAAGGTGCAAATATATTAACGCGTAGTTTGATGATATTTGGTCAGGGTGCGATGCGTAGTCATCCCTATCTATTGAAAGAAGTCAGCGCTGTTCACAACGATGATAAAAAACAGGGTTTAAAAGATTTTGACCAGGCTTTGTTTGCCCATGCAGGTTTTGTTATTAGCAATGTTGTTCGGACTTTATTGATCGGTGTCACTGCTACACGCTTGCTGAGAACGCCGGGCAAAGGCGTTACAAAATATTATTACCGACAGCTGGTGCGTATGAGTTCTTCGTTTGCATTGCTAACTGATGCTTGCGTGGCTTTATTAGGCGGCTCATTAAAACGTCGAGAAAAAATATCTGGTCGGTTTGCCGATGCCTTGTCTAATATGTATGTCCTAACCGCAGTGTTAAAACATTTTGAAGATGACGGCTGCCCCGAGGAAGATATTCCTTTGCTCAAATGGGCCTGTGATGATGCACTGTTTAATATTCAGTCAGCCATGAAAGGTATTATGCTGAACTTACAGGTTCCGGTGATTGGTCGTTTGCTTAATATGCTGGTATTTCCTTTGAGCAAACCTTATCAAGAACCTGGCGACAAACTGGGTCATCAGGTAGCGCGCTTGTTGTTAGAGCCTTCTGCCTCCTTAGATCGTTTAACAAAAGGTATTTATATACATAACGATGCTGATGATGCTACTGGACGAATATTGGCAGCACAAAATCTTGTGCTAGAGACTGTCGATTTAGAACGGAAAATTCGAACCGCAAAAAGAAAGGGTGAGTTAAAAAGTAAAGATGTTGGTCTCTACGCTGAAGCCAGAGATAAAAATATAATTAATGAGAAAGAACTGGAGCTACTCATAAAAACACAACTCGCAGTTCAGAATGCAATTAAAGTCGATGAATTTTCTAATACAGGCTGGAAGGTGGAGACCCCATAATGGCGAAAAAATATGTTTATATTGTAGATGGTAGTCGATCACCACAGCTCAAGGCAAAAGGCAGGCAAGGCCCGTTCAGTGCTAGTGACATGGCGGTTCAGGCGGCAAAACCTTTATTGCTGAGAAATTCTTTAGCAACTGAAAATGTTGATGAGGTAATTCTTGGTTGTATGATGCCTAGCCCGGATGAAGCCAATATTGCCCGCGTTGTTGCTTTGCGTCTGGGTATTCCACAACGTGTTCCAGCATGGACTGTGCAACGTAACTGTGCATCCGGTATGCAATCGATTGATTCTGCTTATAACAATATTAAAAGTGGTTTGTCGGATATAGTGCTGGCTGGTGGTGTTGAAGCCATGAGCCATGCGCCTGTGTTGCTCAACAATAATATGGTCAACTGGCTGGGTGGTTTGGCTTCAGCCAGAACACCGGCTAAAAAATTTAAACATATACTAAAACTTCGGCCACATCTTTTAAAACCGGTGATCGCATTAATACGCGGCTTAACCGATCCCATTGTTGGTTTGAATATGGGACAAACTGCTGAGGAAATTGCTTATCGGTTTAATATCTCACGAGCACAAATGGATGAATATGCCGTTGCCAGCCATCAACGTCTGGCACAGGCCTATGACGATGGCGCATTAGATGAAATTGAAGTTTTATACGATTCGAATGGCAATTATTATGATGAAGATGATGGTATGCGACGAGATTCAAGCGTTGAAAATCTTGCCCGTCTTCGCCCCGCTTTTGATCGTAAATATGGCAGTGTTACCGCAGGCAATAGTGCACAGATTACCGATGGTGCAAGCTGGGTGCTATTGGCCAGTGAAAAGGCGGTTAAAAAATATAATCTTTCAGTACTCGCGAAAATCAGTGATACAGAATGGGCGGGATTAGATCCTAAAGTCATGGGCATGGGGCCAGTACATGCGATGACGCCAGTCATGCAGCGAAATAAATTAAAAATCGATGATATTGATTATTGGGAAATCAATGAAGCTTTTGCAACTCAGGTGCTGGGTTGTGTCGCTGCCTGGAATGAAGAGGCTTATTGTAAAGAGCATTTAAATCTTAAAAAACCCATGGGGTCGATTCCACATGATCGACTCAATATTGATGGCGGCGGTATTAGCTTAGGCCATCCTGTTGGTGCCAGTGGTGCCAGAATTGTTTTACACCTGGCAAATATTTTAAAAAGAAAAAATGCAAAGCGTGGCATTGCCAGCTTATGCATCGGCGGTGGCCAGGGTGGCGCTATGTTAATTGAACGTGAAGATACCACTGAACAAGAGAATGAGCATGAATAATAAATCATATAATAACTGGAAGCTCGAATTCGATGAAGCCAGCATTTTATGGCTTCACCTTGATATGGCCGATGCCGGTGCCAACCTATTATCTTCAAAGGTGTTTGCAGAACTTGACACCATACTTGCTGATATTGAGAAAGAGTTACCTCAAGGTCTGATCATTTTATCGGACAAAAAAGACAGCTTTATTTTTGGCGCAGACATTAAAGAATTTACAGAACTTAAAAATCAGCAAGAGGCTATCGTTTTTCTTGAACGAGCTCATGCTTTGATGAATCGAATTGAAGCTTTATCTTGCCCAACTGTGAGTATGATTCATGGCATGTGTTTGGGTGGCGGTACAGAATTGTCACTCGCCTGCGATTACAGAGTTATGTCTGATGAAAGCTGTTCACGTATCGGACTGCCTGAAATCAAACTAGGTATCTTCCCTGGATATGGCGGCACGGTACGTTCTATTCGATGTGCCGGACCTTTAGCAGCGATGAACATGATGCTTACTGGCCGAATAATAACCGCAAGAGCTGCAAGTAAGATTGGTCTGATTGATGAGGCGGTACCACTTCGCCAACTCAAACACGCTGCCAAACGTTTTGTTATGGATTCACCTAAGCCACGGAAACTGGCTTTATTGCAGCGGCTGGCTAATCACAAATTACTACGCCCTTTAATCGCTTCACAAATGCGCAAACAAGTCTCCAGTAAAGCAAAACAGGAGCACTACCCAGCACCTTATCGTTTAATCGATCTATGGAAAAACTATGCGGGCAATCAAGGTGAAATGCTCAAACAGGAAATACAGGAAGTATCAAAACTGGCGACTACCAATACTGCAAGAAATCTTGTGCGTGTATTTTTTCTGCAAGAGACATTAAAAAAACACGGCAAGCAAATCGAATTCAAAGCCAAACATGTTCATGTTATCGGTGGTGGTATTATGGGTGGTGATATCGCTTCATGGTGCGCCATTAAAGGCTATAACGTTACCGTGCAGGATCAGACGCCAGAACGACTTGCACAAACATCTAAGCGAGCACAAATCTCGTTTAAAAAGAAATATAAAAGAGATCGACGTGCCATTGTGGCGGCCAATGACCGCTTGATGATGGATCATAAAGGTATCGGCGTTGCACAGGCAGATATAATCATAGAAGCAATTTTCGAAGATGCTGATGTAAAGCGCGAGTTATATCAAAGCATAGAACCGCGTATGAAAGAAGGTGCAATACTTGCCACCAATACCTCTAGCATCATGCTTGAAGATTTAAGTTCTTCACTAAATAATCCAGGTCGATTAGTTGGTTTACATTTTTTCAATCCGGTTGCACTAATGCCGCTAGTTGAAATTATTCATGGTGAAAATACAGATGAAACCACTTTGCAACAGGCGTCCGCATTTGCGCGCAGTATTGGCAAGCTACCCCTGCCCGTTAAAAGCTCTCCGGGATTTCTCGTCAATCGAATTTTAATGCCCTACCTGCTGGAAGCTGTCATCATGGTTGACGAGGGTATTGCGCCAGAAACCATAGACAAAGCTGCCACCGATTTTGGTATGCCAATGGGACCAATTGAACTGGCGGATGCAGTTGGTTTGGATATTTGTAAAAACGTGGCCAGTATTTTATCGAAAACCATGAATATAACACTACCAAAAAATCTGGAAAAAATAGTCGATAAAGGCAATTTAGGCAAAAAAACCGGCTCTGGTTTTTACAGCTATAAAAAAGGAAAAGTACAAAAGAATAAAAAAATCAAACATAACAATCTTGCTGAAATTCAAGATCGTATGATTATGAAGTTATTGAATGAGTCAGTAGCCTGTTTGCGCGAGGGCATTGTTGAAAATGAAGATATGATTGATGCCGGTGTTATATTCGGCACAGGCTTTGCCCCGTTTAGATCTGGTTCGATTCATCATATTCACGATGAAGGTGCTGAAAATCTAATGGCAAAAATGAGTGTACTGGAAAAACGTTTTGGTGATCGTTTTAAAGCCGATGAGTACTGGCAAGAATTGGAAGACTAGTTTTTATTAAACAGGCGATAGTAATTATCCTTTGATATCTGTGCAATATGCTCAACACTGGTATTGCGTACCTCAGCCAGTGTTTCTGCCACGTGTTTAACTAATGATGGCCAGTTCTGTTTACCACGGTGTGGTATGGGTGCCAGATAAGGTGAATCTGTTTCGATTAGTAGCATATCATCGGGCACCTGTTTAGCCACTTCTCGTATTGCTTCAGCGGTTTTAAAAGTGGTGATACCTGAAAAGGAAATCATAAAACCGAGTTCCATCGCCCTTTCTGCAAACCCCATGGTTTCTGTAAAACAGTGAATCACGCCGCTGCATTTTTCTGCATTCTCACTGCGTAATATTTCGAGGGTATCGTCACCTGCATCGCGGGTATGCACGATGATGGGTTTATTGAGGTCATTGGCGACTTGAATATGAGTGCGGAAGCGATCTTGCTGCTCCTGTGTATCTCCCTTATGGTAGTAATAATCGAGACCGGTTTCACCGATGGCGACTACTTTGGGGTTGATGGCCTGTGACTTTAGATAATCAGCATCTAGTGAGCTTGCCATCTCAGCCATTGGATGAACACCCACCGAAACAGAGATTTGTGGGTAGTCAGCAACCAGCGCTAGCATGTTGGGGTATTTTTCAAGATTGATGGAAACACAGAGCATGTGCTCGATGTTAGCCCTGTTGGTTTTCTGGATTAATGTATCGAAACTGCCATCGAAATCGGCAAGATCAATACAATCGAGGTGGCAGTGTGAATCTACAAACAAGTGGGGTGCAACGCTTTTGGTGTATTACATCGTGTGCGTAATGCGATCAGCCTTTAGTGCGCCTGCTAGATGTGTTTCAATTTTGTTACGTGTTTGACCTTTGTCCTGAGGTGCAAATTGAACACCAATACCCTGAGCCCTGTTACCCTGAGCGCCCTGGGGTGTAATCCAGATAATTTTACCTGCTACCGGTAGGCGATTACCGTCTTCCATTAATGTCAGCAGCATGAATACCTCATCGCCCAGAGTGTAGGCTTTATTCGTTGGAATAAACAAACCGCCATTTTGCACATAAGGCATGTAGGACGCATAAAGAGAGACTTTGTCTTTGATGCTAAGTGAAAGCATACCGGGGCGTGCGTTGGTTGCGCTCATAGTGCTGTTCCTTTGTTCGTCGAGTTCTTCATAAAGAGTCCCATGATATTAGCAGATTCTCCCAGACTAGTTGAAGATTCAGAGCAATAGTTTCTTTACGAATATAACCAATGACCAGGTCATTTAACGCAAAAATCTTTTTTAAATCAGACTTTTGCGCTAGTTTTATCAGATGTGGACGATTTTTTTCGTTGATGATGTCGCTATTGCATTCAGTATTTTTCAATCGAACCAGATCATTAATCCAGTCCAGCAGCCAGCCCATACTGATGTCTTTCGGCAAGTTAGCCAGTTTTGCAGAATAACTCAGTGAAGATTCACCATTCAATCCCGCAATCAGTGCCCTGGCCAGTATTTCGCGCTGTTCGAGACTTTCTTCGTGCTGGTTCAGTGCTCTCAGCGGTGCGCCATGGGCGTATTTAAGGGCAATTTCAGGCGTTTTAAGGCCCTGTGCCTGCAACCAGTCCAAAGCAACACTTTCACTGGGATGCGGGAAGCGTAGAGACTGACAGCGGCTTCGTATAGTCACAGGTAGGCGGTGAGGCCTTGAGGTCACTAGAACGATCAGGGTCTGATTACCGGGCTCTTCAAGCGTTTTAAGCAATGCATTGGCACCCTGCACCAGCATCTTGTCGGCATTTTCTATAATAGCGATGCGATAGCCTTCAAACTGGCTACTTGATGTTAATTTGGTACAAAGCTTGCGTATGACATCAATACGAATATTGAGTACGGGCTTTTTGCTTTTTGAATTCTCTGGCGCAATGGGTTTGAGGTAAGTTAGATCTGGATGCGTTTCTGCTGAGATTAAATGACATGAGCTGCAACTACCACAAGCTTCACCGTTCTGGGTCGGCTGCCTACACAATAAAGACGCAGACAAAGATTGAGCAAAACCACTCTTACCGCTACCCTCTTCGCCGTATAACATAATGGCGTGCGGTAGACGCTGAGCCTGCTTCAGCTGCATCATTTTGCCCCATTGTTCCCGTTGCCATGGATAGATCATTACATAGGTCCTTAGATGATTTCTCTATCTTGCAATTGCTGCTTTATCTGCGCCTGAACCTGTTCAAGTGTCAGGCTGGCATCAACCGTGCAAATACGATCCGGATGTTGTTTGGCCAGGTCAAGGTAGGCATTACGGACACGATCAAAGAAATCGTTCTTTTCTTTTTCGATGCGGTCAGGCGCACTGCGTTTGCCGGCCCTCTCGCGACCTACTTCAACGGGAGCATCCAGTATGATGGTTAAGTCGGGCCTTAAATCACCCTGAACCCACGATTCCAGATCAGCGATCTTGGAGACATCAAGCTGGCGACCACCACCTTGATAGGCATAGGTGGCTTCTGTAAAGCGATCACAGAGCACATATTGACCGGCATCCAGCGCCGGCTGTATTACCTTTTTAATGTGTTCAGCACGTGCAGCAAACATCATCAACAATTCGGCATCATCACTCATCTGCTCATCGGAATGTTGCAGCAGTAGAGCGCGTAGGGATTCGCCTAGAGGTGTTCCTCCAGGTTCGCGTGTGACAATGCACTGTTTGCCGCTAGCTTCTAGCAATTCGCGAATGTAATCGCGATTACTGGTTTTGCCGACGCCTTCGATGCCTTCTAGCGTAATAAACTTGGCAGTAATAAATTTACTCATGTTTTTATTTTTTTC
Organism: Gammaproteobacteria bacterium; assembly: GCA_029882355.1. Lineage (GTDB taxonomy): Bacteria > Pseudomonadota > Gammaproteobacteria > SZUA-229 > SZUA-229 > LH-M37. The sequence continues at coordinate 7,294 of JAOUKV010000046.1, forward strand.
TTTGATATTTATCGACGGCTTTATTGTGTTCTGCAAATGTACTCGAAAACTTATGCCGGCCAGAATCATCACTAAAAGCAACGAAATACAGGTAATCAGTTTTTGCCGGATGCATGACGGCTTTAATCGCACCATAACCTGGCATGGCTATCGGTGTCGGTGGTAATCCACTACGGGTATAGGTGTTGTATGGCGTGTCATTACGTAAATCCCGGAAGCGTATGTCACCTTTGTAGTTATCTCCCATGCCGTAAATGACGGTTGGATCCGTTTGCAGTCGCATATTTTTACGCAGACGATTGATAAAGACACCGGCAATCAAAGCTCTTTCTTCTTCGACAGCACTTTCTTTTTCTACAATGGAAGCGAGGATCAGTGCCTCATAAGGTGTTTCAAAAGGTAAGTCCTGATCTCGTCCATCCCATAAATCATGAAGAGTTTTTTTCGTCAGTGCGTAGGCACGTTTGAGCACATCAATATCAGAAATATTTTTATGGATATTATAAGTTTCTGGAAAAAATAAACCCTCAGGATGCTCGTGTTTAATTTCCAGACGTTCAAGAATTTCTTTCTGACTTAAGTCAGTCAGTTCATGTTTGATAGCCTCATGAGAATTAATCGCT
>JAOUKV010000047.1 GCA_029882355.1 Gammaproteobacteria bacterium
CATCAATATCAGAAATATTTTTATGAATATTATAAGTTTCTGGAAAAAATAAACCCTCAGGATGCTCGTGTTTAATTTCCAGACGTTCAAGAATTTCTTTCTGACTTAAGTCAGTCAGTTCATGTTTGATAGCCTCATGAGAATTAATCGCTTGCATGAATTCTTTGAAGGTCCATCCTTCCAGTAATTTCAATGAATACTGACGAACACGTCCAGAAGTTACGTCATCCATTAAAGCTGACAGCGTAGTAGCTGGCTGAACAATATATTCACCGACTTGTATACGTTTCGCGTCACCATTTAATCGTGTCCATAAAATCAGAAGCTTTGGGCATTTGACCAAATTATGTTGTTCTAATTGCACAGCCAGGCTGCGTATAGTGGCACCAGGTTTTATTTCAATGATCTGACTTTCTGATAAGGTGTTAGGTGTAGTCATGGCCTGTTTTGTTATCAGAATAAACGCAAGCAAAATAACAGCAATGAAAATCAGGCTCGCGGCCATCACATTTTTTTTTGTAAAATATTTTTTCATTGGGCATGTATCCGCTGTTGTAATAGTTGTGATATTTTTTTAGTCACTGGACCAATTTTGTAATTTATTTCATTTATAGAATTAACTGGCCAGATACCTATAACACTATTGCAAACAAAAACCTCATCCATATTTTTTAATTCTTCTTTTTTGATCTTAGAAATATGTACAGCAATGCCCTGCTCCTGAGCAATAGAAAGTACCTGGTTGCGAATAACACCATTAACACCGCTAAGACTTAATGAAGGCGTGTGTAATTGATTATTTTTAACTACAAAAACATTACTCATAGTGCCCTCTATTATATCGCCAGATTCATCAAGCATGAGTCCTTCCTGATATTCATCCTGCCATTCATTGCGCGCCAGTACATTATCCAGCCTGTTTAGATGCTTGATACCCGCGAGCCTGGAATTACTGGATACTGGATGCAGACAGAAACAGGCTTTTATTCCCTGTTTCAGGTATTCATCTGGGTATACAGGTAAGTTGCTGAGAAGAACGATACGCGTCACTTTCTGTGCTGACGAAATTCGGTAACCGCGCTCACCCTGACCTCGCGTTAATATAAGCTTGATTACACAATTATTAATACTGAATTTTTCCAGCATGCTCTGCACATCGTGTGAAAAGTTATCTGTTGTAGAGAAATCGATACCCAGTTGTTTGGCACCGAGGCGCATGCGTTCAATATGTTCGTTCCAGAACTGCAGTTTCCCATCGACACTGACGATGGTCTCAAACAAACCATCACCATAGTGCAAGCCTCTATCCATGACGGAAAGATGCTCAGATGTAATACCATTGATTAGTATGTGTTGCATATCACTTGTTTAAATTAAAAATATTAACCAGGCCTTTGGCTTTAGCCCGAGTTTCTTCCAGTTCGTGCTCCGGATCTGAATCGGCAACGATACCACCACCCGCTCTGAAACTTATTTTATTTCCAGTACGTAGCATGGTACGAATTAAAATATTCAAATCCATACTACCATCACGATTAATATATCCTACCGAACCGGTGTAAGCGCCTCGCTGCTCGCCTTCCATTTCGGTCAATATTTCCATACATCGAACCTTGGGGCAACCTGTTATGGTGCCACCGGGAAAGACAGCTTTTATAACATCAATCGGTGACAGCTGATCTTTGATAACACCCTGAATATTGGAAACAATATGATGTACATGCTGATAGCTTTCCAGTGCCATAAGCTCATCAACCTTGATGCTTCCCGGTTTGCATACTCTTCCCAGGTCATTGCGTTCCAGATCAATAAGCATGATGTGTTCGGCCTGTTCCTTTGGGTGTTCTAGTAGCTCTTTTGTAGTGATGGCATCATTACTGGCTGAGGTACGTGGACGTGTACCTGCAATCGGTCTGGTTTCGACGATATTGTTTCTGGACTGTACTAGACGTTCTGGTGAAGAGCTAATCAATGTAGCATCACCTAAACGTGCATAGGCTGCAAATGATCCTGGATTAGATGCAGACAGCGCATTAAAAATATTCATGTCGTTAATGTCATCATCAATTTCAACAAGCCATGGTCGAGATAAGTTTGCCTGAAAAATATCACCATCAACAATGTACTGTTTAATTATTTTTACCTGATTCAAATAAGGCGCTTCAGCAGCTTCAGTAATTTTTTTACAGTTTATTTTTGCTTGTTGTGGAATGGGTGAATACTGTTTGATTTCAATAACATCTTGTTCAATATTATCCAGCAAATGCGCATACTCATTTTCAGCAATTGCCGTAATTGTATTTTTAAGATGATCAACAATAATGGCTGCGGGACAACGTCGCGCGATAGCGAGTGGGATATTATTTGAAGTAAGGTCATTCACTGACGCCAGACTGAGCGTAGGTTCAACTTCTGATGCAATTTCATAAGCCAGATAAACAAACCAGCCACCAGTGAAAGGCAAAGCAGAATATTGTTCTTCGATTTTTTCTTTTTGCCACCAACCATCTAGTGTATCGAGAAAACCAGTATGTTCGATCAGGGAAAGCTCACTGGGTAGAGTCAGTGTTTTGTCATTATTGAGGATTAAGCTTTGTTGCGGGTAAGCAAAGAAAATATCGTAGCGGTCGCGCAAGCGAGCATCACTGCTCGATGTGCTTACTAACGCATAGGGGTATTCTTCAGGTTTGGTTTTACAGAGATGGGTTAAATCCAGTTGCTCTGGAAGCAACCGAGTCTGGAAGTTCATACCTGTACAGTTAGTCTGTCAGTTTCCTGAAAACCAGTGTGCCATTGGTGCCACCAAATCCAAATGAGTTGGATATGGCCACATCTATTTTCATCTCACGAGAAGTATTTGCAACATAATCCAGATCACAGCCTTCACTGGGGTTTTCCAAATTAATGGTTGGTGGCGCCACTTGATCGTGAATCGCCATCACAGAGAAGACTGCTTCAATACCACCAGCAGCACCCAGTAGATGTCCAGTCATTGATTTTGTTGAACTGATCGCAGCGACACTCGCGTGTGAGCCTAATGCAGCTTTAAGTCCGTTTGTTTCAGCGATATCACCGGCAGGTGTTGAGGTGCCGTGAGCATTAACATAATCAACGTCAGACGTATTCAAGCCTGCATCTCTGAGTGCGTTTTGCATGCACCTGGCGGCACCACTACCGTCTGCGACGGGCATGGTCATATGATAAGCATCACTGTTGTAACCGAAACCAGCCACTTCACAGTAAATTTTTGCACCACGGGCTTTAGCGTGTTCATATTCTTCGAGCATCAATACGCCAGCACCATCGCCCAGGACAAAACCATCGCGATCCTGATCCCAGGGGCGACTTGCCGCAGCAGGGTCATCATTACGTGTTGACAGTGCCCTGGCGGCAGCAAAACCTGCGATTCCCATAGGTGATGAAGCTTTTTCACCACCACCCGCGAACATCACGTCGGCATCACCATAAGAGATAATACGTAAGGCTTCACCAATACTGTGAGTACCGGTAGAACAGGCGGTGACTAATGCAATGTTGGGTCCTTTAAGACCATGCATTATCGAGAAATTTCCCGAAATCATATTGATGATTGAACCAGGTACAAAAAAGGGTGAGATCTTACGTGGGCCAGAATCCATCAACTTGGTATGGTTGGCTTCAATCATAGGCAAACCACCAATACCAGAGCCGATGGCGGTACCAATTCGGTCAGCATTTTCTTCAGTGATTTCTAACCCTGAATCGCGTAAGGCTTCATCAGCCGCAACCAGTCCGTAATGGATAAAGGTATCCATCTTTTTAAGATCTTTATTAGAGATCACATGGCTGGCGTCAAAATTTTTGACTGTAGCTGCAATTTTTACCGAGAAGTCACTGGTATCGAATTCATCGATAGCAACAACACCACTCTTGCCAGAAAGAATATTGTCCCAGCTCTCTTTTAGATTGAGACCTACGGGTGAAACAATACCTATACCTGTAACGACAACACGACGTTTAGACACTTTTAGTACCTGCAATAAATAACAACAGCCACGAGATGTGGCTGTGTTGAACTAGAAAAACGACAAAAATTAATCTGAATGTGCGTTTACGTAGTCGATCGCTAATTGTATTGTAGTGATCTTTTCTGCATCTTCATCAGTAATTTCACACTCGAATTCTTCTTCGAGAGCCATTACCAATTCAACAGTATCCAATGAATCTGCACCAAGATCATCAACGAATGACGCTGCGTTTGTTGCTTGTTCTTCGGTTACACCAAGTTGTTCGATTACGATCTTGCGAACGCGTTCTTCAGATGTGCTCATTTATTATTCCTCATTGATTTGATCATTCCGATATCTGCGCGGTATTCTAGTGAATTCATGCACAGCAATCCAGTTAAATTATCAATCAATATTGTTATGTTAATTTATACTTATAAAACAATAAGTTATGATTTGTTGTTAATTTATATTATGGTTTAATATGACTCAAAAAGTCACTAGGGCATGTACATACCACCATTCACATGCAAAGTTTCACCCGTAATATAGCTTGAATCTGGGCTGGCCAGGAACGCGACAGCCTTTGCAATATCAGCAGGATCACCTAAACGACCCAGTGGAACCGAGCCAATCAGTGCTGCTTTCTGATCTTCAGCCAACTCTTTTGTCATATCGGTATCAATAAATCCTGGCGCGACGGCATTCACCGTAATATTACGTGAACCAATCTCTCTAGCCAGTGATTTGGTGAAACCCAACAAGCCAGCTTTAGCCGCTGAGTAATTGGTTTGTCCAGGATTACCGCTTGAGCCTACTACTGAACCGATGTTAATGATGCGACCTTTCCTGGCCTTCATCATTTTGCGTACTACCGCTTTGCAAAGACGGAAAATTGAAGTTAGGTTGGTTTCAATTATGTCGTTCCATTGATCATCTTTCATCATCATCAACAAATTGTCGCGAGTGATGCCTGCATTATTAACCAGAATGCTGACGTCACCAAAATCGCTGCTGATTTGTTTGATAACAGCGGCAACTGAATCCGCATCAGTGACATTAAGACACATGCCCTTGCCACCTTCTCCTAAATATTCGGAAATTTTTTCAGCACCGCCCTCAGTCGTGGCAGTACCAATTACGGTCGCGCCATCGGCTTTTAATTGCTCGGCAATGGCTTTACCAATGCCTCGGCTAGCACCGGTTACCAGTGCAATTTCACCTTGTAATTTACTCATAATTATCTCTGTCTAAGTCTTTTATTGTTAGTAATTAATTCGCATCCATGGAATCTAAAAATTTCTGCATACTGGCGGGTGTATCGAGCGCAAATGTAGGCACGTCTTTGGTAATACGTCGAGACAAGCCACTCAGCACTTTACCCGGACCACATTCAACGATAGCGTCATCACCAGCTGAACCAATAATTTTAGCTGTTTCAACCCAGCGAACAGGATTGTATAACTGCCTGGCCAAAGCATCACGAATCGCATCTGGATCCTCGTGGCTTTTTGCATCCACATTATGGATAACCTGAATTTCTGGTGCTTTAATGGTGATGGTTTTTAATATCTCAGCTAATTGATCAGCAGCTGGCTTCATTAAAGAGCTGTGTGAAGGCACGCTCACAGGTAATTTTAGTGCCCGTTTTGCGCCTTCTTCTTTAGCTAGCTCAATGGCAAGATCAACAGCCGCAGTGTTACCAGCTATTACCACCTGACCGGGTGAATTGAAATTAACGGCTTCTGCGATTAAACCAGTTTCAGATGAGGCTTTTGTACAGATTTCAATAATCTGCTCATCGCTAAGATTAAGGATGGCAGCCATCGCACCCTCACCTTCCGGCACTGCTTCCTGCATTAAGCGGCCACGCTCTGCGACCAGTTTGATAGCGTCGGTGAATTCGATGGAATTAGCAGCGACCAATGCGGCATATTCACCCAGACTATGGCCAGCTAAAACAAAAGGCTTGAGCATGCATTGTTCTGACATAACCCGCATTACTGCTATGTCTGCGGCCAACACGGCGGGCTGTGTAATTTCTGTTTGATTAAGTTTTTCTACCGGACCATTGCTAACGATGTCCCAAAGGTCGTAACCCAGAACCTCAGAAGCCTCCTTAAACGTATCGATTATTTGTGGCCAATTTTCGGTGTATTCTGACAACATGCCAACGGACTGGGAGCCTTGTCCCGGGAAAACTACAGCAATGTTCATGGAGTTACCTGTCTAAAGTAATAAATTTTTTTGAAGGTGGGTATTCTATCTCAAACCAAGCACATCTTGCATATCGTATAGACCTGCTTCTTGATCCTGTAGCCATATCGCCGCTCGAACCGCGCCATTAGCAAAGGTCATACGACTGGATGCTTTGTGAGTGATTTCAACACGCTCACCTTCAGCAGCAAACATCACGGTATGGTCACCGACGATATCACCTGCACGAATAGTTTCAAAACCAATAGTTTTTCTATCACGTTCGCCACTGATTCCTTCACGACCATAAACCGCACACTCTTCAAGATTGCGACCTAAAGCATCAGCAACAACTTCACCCATACGTAGAGCAGTACCTGATGGCGCATCGACTTTATGACGATGATGGGCTTCGATAATTTCGATATCAACATCATCACCCAGAACACGGGCAGCCATATCGAGTAATTTGAAGCAAAGATTAACGCCAACACTCATGTTGGGCGCAAACATCACGCTAATGTGTTTTGCTGCTTCGCTGATATGCTGCTTTTGTTCATCACTAAAACCAGTGGTGCCAATAACAATACCCTTATCATGAGCGATACAAAAAGCCAGATTATCCAGTGTTGCTTCAGGTGATGAAAAATCGATGAGCACATCGAATTGATCAGCGACATCATTAAGTTTATCAACCAGCTCGACACCGAGAGTACCAATACCAACAATGTCACCAGCATCGCCGCCAATTAAGGGATTGCCATCATGTTCTATAGCAGCAGATAACTGGCAGCTTTCGGATTGTTGGCAGGCATTAATTAATGAACGCCCCATGCGGCCAGCCGCACCGGTTACAGCAATATTGATCATGTCCACTCCGTGCAAAGGTTTTTATTTTATTGTTAGGATTTTACGTCATCGATAAATTTTTTCACACGATCTAACCATGAATCATTTTTCGGGCTATGCTGCTTACCGTCATTTTTTATCGATTCATCAAATTCACGTAATAATTCTTTCTGCTTGTGACTTAGTTTAACCGGTGTTTCAACTAGTACACGACATAATAAATCACCGACTGGACCGCCGCGAACCTGTTTTACACCTTTACCGCGCATGCGGAACAAGTTACCGGACTGTGTTTCAGCAGGAATTTTTAATTTAAGACGACCTTTAAGTGTTGGCACTTCAAGCTCACCACCTAAAGTTGCAGTGGCAATACTAATTGGCATTTCACAGAACAGATCATTTTCATCGCGGGTAAAAATTGAATGTGGCTTAACCTGGACCTGCACATACAGATCACCATTTGGGCCGCCATTTTCTCCAGCTTCACCTTCGCCACCTAAACGGATGCGATCACCACTATCCACACCAGCTGGAATCTTGGCAGAAAGCGTTTTTGTTTTTTGCACACGACCCTGACCACTACAATCTGGGCAAGGATCAGATACAATCTTTCCCTGTCCATGACAATTAGGACAGGTTTGTTGAACCGAGAAAAAACCCTGCTGCATTCGAACCTGCCCAACGCCACCACAGGTAGTACAGGTGCTGGCCGTGGTGCCTTTTTTAGCACCAGAACCCTCGCAGGTATCACAATTTTGCATTGACGGCACACGAATATTCACCTCGGTACCAAATACTGCATCTTCCAGTGACAGTTCGAG
>JAOUKV010000006.1 GCA_029882355.1 Gammaproteobacteria bacterium
AGTAGCGCCATTGAAAAATGGGCAGATAAGTTTACCGATTTAAGCAACACCATTTTCCTTGGTCGTGGTGTTTTGTTCCCCATCGCCCTGGAAGGGGCGCTCAAGCTAAAAGAAATTTCCTATATTCATGCCGATGCCTATCCTGCCGGAGAGCTCAAACACGGCCCGATTGCACTCATCGAACCCGGCAAACCCGTGGTCGCCGTTGCCTGCAAAGATGGCTACGAAGACAAAATAAAATCCAATTTACAGGAAGTGCTGACACGTGGTGGTGAAGTCTACGTGCTTGCCGATGAACGTATAGATATGTCGGATATGGGTGAGCACTGTCACGTTATCAGCATGCCGCAAGTATCATCGATATTAGCACCTTTGTTGTATGCGATCCCTCTGCAACTGCTGTCTTACTTTGTGGCGGTGTTGAAGGGTACGGATGTAGACCAGCCGAGGAATCTCGCCAAGTCAGTGACGGTAGAGTAAAATATTAAATCCAGTCTAAATGTCAGAGTTATTTATGAATATCCCCTCAGAATCTAATGTGGCAAGCAAGCTGGCTTTGTTGCAGCAGTCCTTTATGCAGCAGCTTCCCGACAAGATTAGTAAAATTAAACATCTGTGGGAAATGTTTGGCCAAAATCAGGCCGAGGCTAATCTGGCAGAATTGCACCGCATGGCACATAGTCTGGCTGGATCCGGTGGTACCTTTGGCGCTGTGGCTGTGAGTACTATGGCTCGCGAACTAGAGCAGATGCTTAAACCCCTGTTAGATGAGCCTGATAGAACTTTGCCCATTTCTGATGATATGCAGCAGCAAATAAATGAAGCGCTCAGGCAGCTTAAACAAGTTGCTGGTAGTTGGGCGCCTTCAGAAATTGCTTATATCCATCCCGGTGAAATTAAAGAGCAGCGCGAAGGTAATCTAATTTATCTGGCTGAAGATGATGAGCTGTTAGCTGAGGATATTGTCGTAAAGCTTGAGCAAGCCGACTATCGCGTGCGTCATTTTGTTGATTTGAATGACTTTGAAGCGGCCTTTGAGCATGAAGTTCCAGCTGTCATTGTTATGGATATAGTTTTTAAGGAAGGAGATGTCGCCGGTGCGGATGTTATTGCCAGGATAAAGAGCAAGCAGGAAACCTGTCCACCAGTCATTTTTATTTCAGTGCGTGATGATGTAGAGGTCCGTCTTGCTGCAGCGCGTGCAGGTGCCACTCGCTATTTTTGCAAGCCACTGGACATGAATAAGCTCATTCTCACTCTGGATGGTCTGACTGCGCGGCTGACTACAAAACCTTATCGAGTATTATTCATCGATGATGATGATATTTTGCTGGAGTATTATTCTACCGTGCTTCGTGATGCGGGTATGGATGTGGAAACACTATCCAACCCAATGGAAGGCTTAAAAGCATTAGCTGAGTTTAAACCTGATATTACTGTTATGGATATCTATATGCCAGGCTGTACCGGTCCAGAGCTGGCTCAGGTTATACGTCAGGATGATGCCTGGGCAATGATGCCTATCATGTTCTTGTCTACTGAATCGAATCTTAATCGACAATTAGCTGCGATGAATCTTGGCGGTGATGATTTTTTAGTGAAACCTGTGGAAGCAGGCCATCTGGTCGCCGCCGTTCTCGCACGGGCAAAACGGGCACGCTGGACCAGCAGGTTGAATAAAGAGTTGCAACATGCTTTGAGAGAAAGTCAGTATCAGATAATTACCATGGATCAACATGATATTGTTAGTACTACCGATATCACGGGGAAAATAATCAGTGTGAATGACAGGTTCTGTATGGTCAGCGGATACAGTCGTGAAGAAATGCTGGGTCAGAACCACCGTATACTTAAGTCAGGTTTTCACACTCAGTCATTTTATGATGACCTGTGGCAGTCTATATCTAAAGGTGAGATTTGGCGTGGCACTATCTGTAACCTTAAAAAGAATGGTAATGAATATTGGGTAGAATCTACCATTGTTCCTTTTCTGGATGATAAAGGTAAACCCTATAAGTATGTTTCTGCACGTACCGATATTACTGAATCAAGGGCAAGCCGTGAACGTTTAGAACGTGGTCAACTTTATGCGGGTATTGGAACCTGGGATTGGGATGTACGAACTAACGATGTGTATTGGTCGGATAAAGTAAAACAATTGTATGGTTACAGCTCGGAAGTTAGTCCTGTGACATACGAACACTTTATTAACATTGTACACCCTGAGGACAAATCGGCCGTTGAGAATGCGATTAATGCCTGTCTGGAAAAAGGCATTAAGTATGATATTGAACATCGTGTCGTATGGCCAGATAACAGTGTGCACTGGATGCTGGAACGGGGTGATGTATTACGGAATGAAGATGGAGAACCGTTGCATTTTCTCGGAGTGGTTCAGGACATTACTCAACAGAAGAGTGCTGAGCTGGGTTTGATTGAAGCACGTAAAGACGCAGAAGAAGCCAATCGTGCAAAGTCACAATTTCTCTCCAGTATGAGTCATGAATTACGCACGCCGATGAACGCCATCCTGGGCTTCAGCCAGCTGCTTATTATGGATACTGAACAGCCTTTAAATGAATCGCAAAAAGATAGTCTTGTTGAGGTCTATAAGGCAGGAAAACATTTATTAGAGTTAATTAATGATGTGCTGGATCTGGCCAGAATTGAGGCTGGTCGTATTGACCTTTCTATCGAGGTGATAGTGACTGCTGAAGTGATTTCTGAAGCTCTGCAATTGATTACACCACTAGTACAGAAACGTGGAATAGAAATTAGCCTGGTGCAGGATGGAGCTGAGATTAAAATTGAGCAGCTGTTATCCATGGTCAACGCAGTACGGGCAGATCGCGTTAGACTCAAACAAGTGTTGCTTAATCTGTTGAGTAATGCGGTCAAATACAACCGTAAAAATGGCAAAATCATCATTGCTTGTAATCTTGGCGATAATAACGTGACGCGTATTAGTATTACCGACACGGGTATTGGCATAGATCCGAAGCAGCAATCACGATTATTCAAGGCCTTCGAGAGGCTGGGGGCCGAGCAGACTGAGATAGAAGGCTCTGGAATAGGTCTGATGATTACTAAAAACATTATTGAGCTCATGGGTGGCACCATCGGTATGAGTAGCCAGCCGGATGTGGGTAGTACTTTCTGGATTGAATTGCCGACTGATACGTTGCATTCAGCACAGCGAAATGTGCTTGATAATAAAACCATGGCACAATCAGAAAATATGGCTAATGAGAAATTTGAACATGCCGTATTATATATAGAAGACAATCCTGCAAATCTTCGATTGATTGCTCAGGTGCTGGGTCAAAAATCCAATCTTCGATTATGGAGCGCCCATGAACCACAGCTTGGACTTGAGCTGGCAGCAGAGCATGAATTTAATTTGATTCTTCTGGACATTAATTTGCCGGGCATGGATGGCTACGAAGTGCTTAAACATCTGAGAAAGCAAGAAGCTACGCGCCATATCCCTGTCATAGCGATTAGCGCCAATGCCATGCCGGCTGATATCAAAAAAGGTCTGGCTGCGGGATTTGATGACTATATTACCAAACCCATTAATATCACTATTTTGTTGCAAGTCGTTGAAAAAATCTTATCAACTAAGTGAGTGTAGTGGCTGCCAGCAATCATGAAACAAAAGAGAACTTGATAATATGACAGCGTTAAAACGTATTTTATATGTCGAAGATGAACCCGATATTCGAGCTGTAGCGACCATCGCTCTGGAAACAGTCGGTGGTTTTGATTTAAAAGTTTGTAGTTCAGGTGAAGAGGCACTGGCTCATGCTGTTGGTTTTCAGCCCGACTTGCTGCTGCTGGATGTGATGATGCCGGGTATGGATGGCCCTGCCACCCTAAAAGCATTAAAAGCCTTGCCAGAACTGGTCAACACCCCCGTTATTTTTATGACAGCCAAGGTGCAGCCAACCGAAATTGCTGAATACAAAGCACTGGGTGCTCTGGATGTTATTGCCAAGCCCTTTGACCCAATGGCATTGGCAGATCAAATTAAAAACATTTGGCAGCAGGCTGCTAGTTAATTTAGGGGTGGTTAAATGAAACTAACAAAAATAATATTACTTTTAAATTTTCTTGTTTGGTGTTCTGGTTCCCTGGTTTATGCGGAAGAATATATTGTTACCGTTCGTGCTAAAAATGGTATCGAAGCTTCAATAGAAAAGTGGCAGCCAACGGTGGATTACCTTTCGCGGACAGTAAAAGGCGGTCATTCTTTCAAATTAAAACCTGTTGTTAGCCTTGGCGAAATTATACAGCAAGCCAGCAGGGGAGAATTTGACTTCTTACTGACCAATCCTTCTTCCTTTGTTGAAGTTGAACAACGCTATGGCGCTAAAGCACTTGTTACTCTGAAAAATAAACGAGTTAACTTAGCACAGAGCGTGTTTGGTTCAGTTATTTTTACCCATGTAAAAAATACAGATATTCTGAACGTAAAAGATTTACAGGGTAAAACACTGATGGCAGTTTCTGAACCCGCTTTTGGTGGCTGGCGTGTTGCCTGGCTTGAAATGTTAACGCTGGGTTTTGATCCTTATCGCGAATTAAAAACTCTGATGTTTGCCGAGAACAAAACACAGCCAGAAGTTGTTTTTGCCGTTCGTGATGGTAAGGCCGATGCAGGCGTTGTGCGTACAGATCAACTGGAACGTATGGAGGCTAGCGGTAAAATAGACATGCGTTATTTTCGAGTTCTCAATAATAAAAACAACAAAAATTTCCCTTTTTTCCTGAGTACAGATTTATATCCAGAATGGCCTTTCGCCGTCATGAAAAACGTACCTGCTGACGTTGCGCAGGAAGTTAAGCAGAAACTGGGCTTGTTAACAGCAGAAAGTTCTGCGGCTCGAAGTGGTAAATATATTAGTTGGGTACCTCCGCTAGATTATGCTTCAGTAGATAGATTAATGCAGCGTTTGAAAGTTGGATCCTATGCTGAAAAATAATTAACAGGCGTACTGAGGCTGGTGTTAACCGAGAAATGTTACCATGAAATTTTCTATTGTTTATAAACTTGTACTGAGTTCTGTTCTGCTCGTGTTGATCAGTGCAGGTGTGGTGGGGTCTTTGTTTTACAGTAAATCAACAGAGCTGCTGGTAGATAATGCACTAAAGAATATTGCTGCTGGAGTGCAGGAAACTGGCTACATGTTACAGCAAATTATTAATACACAGGATGCAGATGTATTATTCCTAGCTAATACGCCTCCAATACAGGGCATGTTGCGCGCCAAAATTGCTGGTGGTCACGACTCCCATGATAATGCTACTTATGAACAGTGGGATGCGCGGCTAAAATTAATTTTTAAGTCCCAACTGCAGAGGAAATCTTCATATCTTACTATTCGTTTTATCGATAAAAATGGTCGGGAACTTGTTCATGTTGGACGACAGGGGCAGGAGATTATTAGTCTTAGCCGTGAAAAATTACAAAATAAAGCCGGCCGTACTTATGTGACTGAGGCGCTTAAGCTTCCCAATGGTTCAGTCTACGTATCGGAGATAAATCTTAATCGTGAGTATGGCGCAATAATAGAGCCGCATCAGGAAGTGCTACGCAGCGCTACACCAGTATACGATGAGAAAACGGGTGATCTGGCCGGCGTTGTCGCTATCACCTCAGAAATTGGTGCACAGTTAGACGTGATTCAGAAGCGTGTTCTTCATACAAGCAGTAATGAGATCTTTATTACTAATGATCATGGTGGTTATCTCATGCATCCTGATAAAAGCAAAATTTATGGCTTTGATCTAGGTAAGCACTACCGCATTCAGGAAGAAGTTCCCCAACTATCGAACTTGTTTTTACCTAGTAATCAGAAGGTGCATAGAGTTTTGATGCCGAAGGATACCGATGGCGAAAAAGTGATGAACTTCACTAAAATTCCTTTTGATTCTTCACATCCAGAGCGTTTTATTGCCGTGGTTATCTCTCAGGATTATGGCAGTATTGTTGCAGAGCAGTCGTCGGTACTAAATGAAGTTCTGATATGGGCGTTGTTTCTGGCTTTTGCTGGAATGGGACTAGGTATTTTATTCTCGTTTCGTCTCACGCGGCCGATTACAAAAATCACACAAGTAATGGATGACTATACCAATCAGCGTAGAGCGACGGTAACCATGCCAGTTGAGCGGAATGATGAGATAGGTTTACTGGCGAGAAGCTATGAATCACTAATCCATCAAGTTGAAGATGCTCAGGCTAAACTTGGCAACATGAATCGTAATTTGGAGAATATAGTTTCTGAACGCACGCATGCATTAGGCATTAGTGAAATGCGTCAGCGAAGCATTGTTGAAAACATGGTAGATGGCCTGGTCACGATCGATGAAAATGGTGCTGTTATCTCATTTAATCCTGCGGCCGAAAAACTTTTTGGTTATCAGAAGGATGAAGTCATCGGAAAAAATATCAGCATGCTTATGGCTGAACCTTATCAGTCAGAATATGATCATTATTTTCAGAAGGACCATCAGGCGGATGATGAAAAAATCATTGGTATTGAACGTGAACTGGAAGGCTTACGTAAAAATAGTATCAGCTTTTCCATGGAGTTGTCGCTCAGTGAAATTTCACTGGATAGTCACAAATTATATACCGGTCTGGTTCGCGACATTACTGAACGTAAGCAGATGGAAAAAATGAAAAATGAATTTATCTCTACGGTCAGTCATGAATTACGTACACCGTTAACTTCTATTCGTGGATCGCTGGGATTGCTGAGTGGCGGTGCTGTGGGTGAACTGCCAGTGCAGGCTACAGAAATGCTAAAAATTGCCAGCAATAATACCGAACGTTTACTGCTACTGATTAACGATATTCTTGATATTCAGAAAATTGAATCCGGTCAGATTGCTTTTAAATTCCAGAGCTTAAACGTGATGCCTTTTATCGAGCAGGCGCTGGCAGATAATGCCACCTATGCGGAACAATATGGTGTCAAGTTTGTTATTGCACAGGAATTGGCCGATGCTAGAATCTATGCAGATAAAGATCGTATGATGCAGGTAATGGCAAATTTACTTTCCAATGCCGCTAAGTTTTCTCCTGAAAATGAAACAGTAGAAGTATCCATTGCTCACCATCATGGTGCATCAGTGCGGATTTCCGTGACTGATCATGGTTCAGGTATTCCAGAAGAGTTTCAGTCTAAACTATTTGACCGTTTTACTCAGTCAGATTCATCCGACACACGTCAGAAGGGTGGTACGGGGTTGGGCTTGAGTATTACCAAAACGATTGTCGAAAAACATGGTGGGCATATCAATTTTGTCAGTCGTGAAGGAATAGGTTCGACATTTTTTATTGAGCTACCCGAGCTTTTGGGCGAAGTTCAGGAGTTTGATGGTGATATGTTGAACCCTCTGCCGCAACAAGGCCATCTAGCCTGCATTCTGATTGTCGAAGATGATCCAGACATCGCTGCCTTGATAAAGCGGATGTTAGCCGAGAGTGGTTACAACAGCGATATTGCCTATGATGCTAATGAAGCTCGACAACGATTACGTGAAAATGCTGGGCAATACAAAGCGATTACCCTTGATCTTGCTTTACCGGGTGAAGATGGTATTAGTTTTCTGGAAAGTTTGCGTCGTGAAGCGTCCACACATGACATTCCTGTGGTGGTGGTCTCGGTGAAGGCGGATGAAGCAAAACGGGGCTTAAAAGGTACCGCTGTAGGTGTGATTGACTGGCTGCAAAAACCCATCGACCAGAACCGTTTGATTGAATCAGTAAAACAGGCTGCAACACATGGGCAATTACCTCGTGTGTTACATGTAGAAGATGATGCTGATGTGCATCAGGTTGTCAGTGCCATGGTTCGAGATCATTGTGAATTAACCTGGACCACTACGCTCGCTGCTTCTAAGGAAGCGGTAGCATCAGACAGTTTTGATCTTGTCTTGCTTGATATAGGTCTTCCAGATGGATCAGGCCTGGATTTGCTGGAAACCATTGAGCAACAGGCAGTGCCGCCACGAGTCGTAATTTTCTCTGCCAATGATGTCACAGAAGAACACGCTAACAAGGTGAATGCCGTGTTGGTGAAATCGAAAACTGATCAATTTAGATTGGCCGAGGTTATCAATAGGGTTATTAATCAGGGAAAGTATCAATAATATATGTCAAACAAAAAAGCTGATTTAATTAAGGATGCCCGCAAAGAATCGCGATATCCCTGTGTTGGTATTCCTGTTTTATATTCGCCAGCAAATAGTACCTGTACGGGCAATCTTGCAGATTGTCTTTATAAGGCAGTAGCGGTGGATATGAGTTTGTCTGGCTTGGCATTCGATGTTTATCAGAAAATGTATGCTGGTGATGCTTTACGGATACTTTTAGAAAAAACTGGTGGTAATGTTTTTGAAGAGTTAAGCAGTGAGGTCCGCTGGTGTGAGGAATTATCGCCAAAGCAGTATCGAGTTGGTGTTGTTATTGATGCTTCAGCGAAAATTATAAATACGCAGTTGAGTGCTCAGCGGAACGAGTTCGTCGGGGAACTTGAAGTGCCGAAAGAAATTAATAGCTGTTGTCCGTCATGTAAGCAGCAGGCCACTTTTGATTTTGTGTCTTATCAACCGGTACTGGCTGGGAATGGAATAATGCCACTTTATAATTGTTCGTTATGCGGTACCACACGTAGCCTGACCGGTGTTTTAGGTTATACCAACAAGCAATAAAATAATAGGGTTAGCATAGGGTTGATTGTCAATTCAAAGAGACACTGGCATAGAACAACCGGCATATTTAGATAAGTTAGTCGCTATTGTCTAGCTGTAAAAATGGGTGTTTTATTCGTCTTCGTCCGTGACCGATAATTAGTAGCAGCGAGCTTAGTAATAATAGGCTGGCACTACCACCTCCATCTGTGCTTGAAACAGTATCATTATCACAGACATCACCCACGCCATCATTGTCGGTATCTGTTTGTGTGTCGTTGGTGAGAAGTGGGCAATTGTCGGTGTTGTCATCAAAACCATCACCATCGGTATCAGCGAGAAGCGGGTTGGTTCCTAGTGTCACTTCCTGTACATCGGTCAGACTGTCGTTGTCATCATCATTATCACAGACATCACCCACGCCATCATTGTCGGTATCTGTTTGTGTGGCATTGGCGATGGCAGGGCAGTTGTCACTAGTGTCATCAATGCCATCACCGTCCGTGTCTGTGATTGCGACAGATGTAATAGTAACAATGCCATTAATGTAGCCGGGATTAATTGCAGCGCCATTGCTGGCCCATGGATTAATGATGAGCTCAGATAATGTTAAATCAGTACTTGCACCAGCGCTACCCACTATTTGGAACGTTACCGTGGCAACAGTGAAGTTGCCGGTAACACTCCCTAGTGTGTTCACCAAAATGCCGCTGACCGAGCCACTCACATTGTTGATGGTGCCAGTATCAATTCCTGTTGGACCAAAGTTCCAGACGGTTTCATCAATGCTTACTGATACAACATTAATGACGTTGGGATCGAAGCTAACATTGACCCCGCCACCATCAACATTAGTCGCAAAACTGAGACCAACAATATCGAGACTAAAAGTCGCATTTTCATTGACGGTCTGGCTAGTGCTGCTCCATGAGATTGTGGCTGCCTGCACGCAGTAACTGAGAAGAAAAAGTGGAATAACGAGTATATATTTTTTCATATAAATAAGGATTTTGTCAGAGTTGTAGTGAAAAGAAAAAGTCACCTTTTTTTATTGGGCATTAATTTGAACATTGGTGTTGACAAAATTGGCCGGTGTTATTTGGCCTTCACTGGAAAATGGATTCATTGATGAACCCTGTAAGCCAATGGTGCTACTACCACTGCCGACAGCAGTAAACCTGATAGAGGCTATGTCGTTATTGGAAGATACACCGCCATAACTACTAAATAAAATATCAGAGACCATGCCGGTATTATTATTAATGCTGCCAACTTGATTCACAAAATCCCAAACGCTTGTGTTTATAGTGACGTTGTTAACATTTAACATGCTTGAATTAAAAGTAACGGTTACACCACCACCTTCAGATGTTGAAAAATTACTCATTCTAAGATTGAGGGTAAAAGTATCACCAACCCTGGTAGTAATGTTTTGAGATGACAGTGAGACCGTGGCTGACGATGGCATTGCAGTCGGTGGCTCAATTATGGTTGTGTTATCCGGAGTGGTCGCTGCGGGGGGGGCAGTGTTGTCTGGGATTGTCGCTACAGGCTCAGTAGTACCGTTGTATTCCGGAGTCATCGCTGATGTGATGTTAGTGGCGGTACCGTTCGTGGATAGTGCATAGCCAGTAATGTTGGTGTTGCCCGGAATTGTCGCTACAAGCTCATTCGTACCGCTGTCCTCTAGAGTCACCATCGGGTCAGCCGTGTTGTTGTCTTCTGCAATTATTTCTGCTGGCTCAGATATGCTGGTATCTTCTGGCGTCATCTCAACCGGATCTGTACTAGTTGACTCATCTGGAGTGGTAGCTACCAAGTCTGTTCCCGCTGGTTCAGCCTGAGTTGTCAAAAATGGGTTGGATTCATTTGTTCTATTTGAAGTAGTTACTTCAGGTGCCGTCTTTTCTATATTGTTTTTCGGTTCAGTCTCAGTAGGGTCGTCACACGATATTACTAATAGTGATGTGAGTAATAGAGCTCCTGTTTTCATCATTGCCTTGTACGATATCATTATCATCTCTCTTTAAGGTGCTAAGCCAGAAGGTCCGGGTTGCGTGAAAATCATGTTTTTAAACAAACCTAGATCAAGTGAGTTAACAATGCTGTCACCATTAAGGTCGGTTTGTTGAGGGCCTGTTTTGAAGAAATCAATCTTGAATAAACCCACATCCAGTGAATTCACAATACCATCGTTGTTGAAATCAGAATCGCATGCGTTGCCGTACTGATCACCGTCTGTGTCCAGTTGATTATTAGCCACCAGCGTGCAATTGTCCACCGCATCGAGATAACCATCGTTGTCGTCGTTGGTGTCGAGTGTGTTGCCGGTGCCATCACCGTCGGTGTCAGTATCAGTAGTGACTGTAAAGGTATCGCTAACGCCGCCAATGGTTAATATGGCATCTACCGGAGACAACCAACTGGCTGATGAAGTAGTACGTACAACAACACTGTTGCCATTATTCACAAAACCACTTAACGAAGTATAAACACCGCCATTGATGCTGTACTCACCACCGGTGATTGAGATCGGTGAGGAAGCTCCGAGGCCGGTAATTACAACTGTGTTTGAAGTGGTCAGAGTGCTGAGAGCCACATCAATCTGGTCAACAAAACTGAAGGCGTCCGGTACGATATCGGTCATCGTGGTTACGCTCCAGGTATCGCCGCCATCGCCGACAGAAACGACAACATCTACCGTGGTGTTGTAACTGGCTGATGAGGTGGCGCGTAGTTGTAGGGTGTCGTTGTTGCTCACGGTGCCAATACCGGTTGCTGAAGACCATGTCCCGCTATTCAGGCTGTACTCACCACCGGTAATAGAGATATCAACACTGGTACCGAGTCCTGTGATGGTCTCGATGTTAGAGGTGGTTTGTGTATTCAGCGCTACATCGCTCTGATCGGTAAACACCAGAGGGTCTGGCATTGTTAAGTTCACGTTTACACCTGCAACATAGCCCGCATTTTTGTCACCTGCTGTGGTGAACCAGCCACCAGCATAAAGATTGCTGCCATTCCAAATTAGTGAATATACATCGTTATTCATACCCGAACCTAATGAACTCCAGCTTGTGCCATTCCATTGGGCGATATGGTTAACAGTTAGGTCATCTGCCAGGGTGAAATTTCCTACTGCATAAAGGCTGCTGCCGTTCCATGCCAGATCCCAAACAGTGTCATTCATACCTGAACCCAATGAACTCCAGTTTGTACCATTCCATAGAGCAATGCGGTTGGCTGATAATCCATCTGCCGTGGTGAAGCTACCTCCTGCATAAAGGTTGGCTCCATCCCAGGCCAATGCAATGACAGTGTTATCCATGCCTGCACCTAAGGCAACCCAGTTCGTACCATTCCATAGGGCAATACGGTTGGCTGATAAGCCATCTGCCGTGGTGAAGGATCCCCCTGCATACAGGTTCGTGCCATCCAAGGCCAGTGATCTAACCGTGTTATCCATGCCTGAACCCAATGCGCTCCAGTTCGTGCCGTCCCATAGGGCGGTGCGGTTAGCGGTTATGCCACCTGCCGTGGTGAAGCTACCCCCTGCATACAGATTCGTGCCATCCCATGCCAGTGCATAGACACTGCTATTAACGCTCAAGCCTAGCCCGCTCCAGTTGATGCCATCCCACTTGGCGATGCAATTAGCGCTCACGCCACCTACAGAAGTGAAAGTACCACCAGCGTATAAACTGGTTCCATCCCAGAGCAGTGCTCTAACATCTGTATAAAACTCACCCATCATCCCAGAGCTCAATGCGCTCCAGTTATTGCCGTCCCACAGGGCAATATTGTTGGCCTCTACGCTACCTGCATTACTGAAAAAGCCTCCGGCATAAAGGTTGGCTCCGTCCCAGGCCAGTGCGTTGATCCAGCCATTTAGCCCCGTGCCTAGTACGCTCCAGTTAGTGCCATTCCATTGGCTTAGGAAGTTATATCCACCGTATGGGATAGAGCTAAAATCTTCACCTGCATGCAACTGGCTGCCATCCCAGAGCAACGCAGTGACTACGCCTAGTCCTTCACCCAGTGCGCTCCAGCTTACGCCATCCCATTTCGCTATACCCTTGGCAACTACACTATCTGCGTCGCTAAAAAAACCACCTGCATACAGATTGTTACCATCCCAGGCCAGTGCATATACTCTGTGGCTCAGCCATCCCAACGGCTCCCAGCTTGTACCATTCCACTGGGCGATGTAGTTAGCAGGTATACCGCCAGCATAGGTAAAGTTGCCGCCGGCGTAAAGATTTGTGCCGTTCCAGACCAGAGCAATGACAGCACTATCCATGCCTGAGCTGAGCGTGCTCCATATGTTGCCGTTCCACTTGGCGATGTAATTAGCTGCTACACCGCCGGCAGTGTTGAATTCTCCACCAGCATATAAGTTGGCTCCATCCCAAGCTAGTGCGTTGACCCAGTTATTCATTCCTGAGCCCAGTGCACTCCAGACGCTGCCATCCCATTGGGCAATGTAACTGGTACTCACGCTGTCCGCAGTGGTGAAATTTCCACCGGCATAAAGGTTGGTGCCATCGAAGGCCAGTGCTCTGACGGTGTTATTCATGCCCGAGCCCAGTGCGATCCAGTTTGTGCCATCCCATTTGGCGATATAGTTGGCACTCATGCTACCTGCAGTGGTGAAGTCGCCACCTGCATATAGGTTCACGCCATCCCAGATTAGTGCTCTGACAATATCATTCATACCTGTGCCTAGTGCAGTCCAGCTTGAGCCGTCCCATTTTGCGATGTATGCACTGTTAGTAATACCTATTACCTTATTGGTAGTGCCTGTAGACTCTGCAAAAGCAGAAGACATTCCACCGCCGACATAGAGATTACCTGCGCCATCAGACGCTAATGCTCTAACGGGGAAATCGACTTTAGGAAAAGCCGCCCCCAGCGAAAACCAATCAGCATCAGTAATAGTCGGATCAATACGCACAGGATATTGCGCGCCTTTATCATCAACAACAATGTGCAAAGTTTGTTTGTTTTTTAATACAAAGTGCGCAGGCAAAGTCTGGCCCGCAGCATCAGCCACCATCAAATTATGGTAAGCCAGTTCACGACCACTGCCCAGCGTCAGCATTGCGCCCTTGCTATCCAGCCGGGTGGTCGCGCCTTCAATATCCAGCTCAACCACCAGCTTGCCTTTACCTTTAGGAGCAACAGGCACAACAAAATCCTGCCGAATACCGGCTGAACTGGTGGTGAACTCTTCGATCAGGTTGTTATGAAAAAGATGGGCGATTTTTTCATCATAGCTAACCTTGCCAGGTTTGATTTTTGTGAGTTCGCCTTTATCCCTACCCATACCATTAACTAGTAAAGCAAAGCTTTCACCAGCTTCATCATCAGAATAAATACTGGCCCCCTTTGGTGTCAGGGTAGCGATCACATCCTGCATAGGTGAAGGAATACGCACACTGCCATCCTTGTTCTTTGTGATGATGTGGGCATCGGCGCTCTGGCTTGTGGCCTGATCGATAATTTCACTTTGAGAGAGCGCTTTGCTTTCTTTCTGTTCTGTTTGCAGGGGTTGTTCTAATGTCTGTGTGAGTGTCGGTGGTAGCAGTGACTCGCCACTGTTTGCCGAGGCCTGAGCAACAGGTATTGTTAAAGCTATAGATAATGCAGAGATGAAGACGAAGCTGAACAGGTTTCTGTTTGCTGATGATGTGCGGCCTTGTATATCCATAATATCCTTTCCTTTCATGAGGTATGAGACAGATGTTACACCAGCAGTAAGTAGGTGGTAAAGCCTGCTTCTAATGGTGATTTGGTGATGCCAATCATGGTATTCTAGCCACATTAAATATTTCCACAGGAATACCCTACACACACATGACCAGCAATACCCCGATCGGCAACAGGCCTGATCCCGCAAAATCGTGACCCGTAAGCTCTATATCAAGACCTTCGGTTGTCAGATGAATGAATACGATTCATCCCGAATGACCGATGTGCTCGCCGAATCCCATCAGCTCGAATTAACCGATAACCCGGAAGAAGCCGACGTGCTGCTGCTGAATACCTGTTCGATTCGTGAAAATGCGCAGGAGAAGGTGTTCTCCCAGCTCGGTCGCTGGAAAAACTGGAAAAATGATAGGCCTGATCTAGTGATTGGTGTCGGTGGTTGTGTGGCCAGTCAGGAAGGTGCGGTTATTCAGAAACGCGCGCCTTATGTTGACCTGGTTTTTGGTCCGCAGACGATTCATCGTTTGCCTGAAATGATTAGCGATGTGCAGAATAACAAGAGTTCGCTGATTGACATTAGCTTTCCTGAGATAGAGAAATTCGATAATTTACCCGCGCCACATGCCGACGGCCCCAGTGCTTTTGTTTCGATTATGGAGGGTTGCAGTAAATATTGTACTTTCTGCGTGGTGCCTTACACCCGTGGTGAAGAAGTCAGTCGTCCGTTTGATGATGTGCTCGCTGAAATTTCAGGCCTGGCTGAGCAGGGTGTGCGCGAAGTTAATTTGCTGGGTCAAAACGTCAATGCTTACCGTGGTGTTATGCATGATGGCGAAGAAGCGGATCTGGCTTTGCTGATTCATTATGTCGCAGCAATTAATGGTATCGATCGGATTCGTTTTACCACTTCACACCCGATGGCTTTTTCAGATAGCCTGATTAAGGTCTTTGGCGAAGTGCCTGAACTGGTGAACTTTTTACACCTGCCGGTGCAGAGTG
Organism: Gammaproteobacteria bacterium; assembly: GCA_029882355.1. Lineage (GTDB taxonomy): Bacteria > Pseudomonadota > Gammaproteobacteria > SZUA-229 > SZUA-229 > LH-M37. Next base: position 15,409 of record JAOUKV010000006.1, read on the forward strand.
GTTCCGATATTGTTTTGAATGCAATGAAGCGTGGACACACAGCACTGGAATACAAATATATCATTCGACGCTTGCGCGAGGTTCGTCCTGATATCACAATTTCATCCGATTTTATCGTCGGTTTCCCCGGTGAAACCGATGCCGATTTTGATGCGACCATGAAGTTAATCAATGATATTGGTTTTGATTTCTCCTACAGTTTTGTTTATAGCGCACGCCCCGGTACACCGGCAGCTGATCTTTATGATGGTGTAGAACTGACCACAAAAAAACACCGTCTGGCAATTTTGCAGGATGTCATTAACCGTAATGCTATCGCTATAAGTGAAGCTATGATGGGAACGGTGCAACGTATACTGGTTGAACGTGTTTCCAGAAAAACGGATGAACAGTTGGCCGGTCGAACTGAAAATAATCGCGTGGTCAATTTTTATGGGGATAAAGATTTGATTGGCAGTTTTGTCGATGTGCGTATTACCGAAGTACGCACTAACTCTTTGCAGGGGGAGTTTATTGCCTTATCCGAAAAGGAGGGGTCAAGAAAACTCGCATGAGTGAATCATTAAATTTTGATCTATTGCCGGTAGACAATAAACGTCTGGCCAATGTCTGCGGAAAGTTTAACGAAAATCTAAGTCAGCTCGAAAAACACTTTGATGTAAGCATTGATTGCAGTAGTAACCGCTTTCATATCAGCGGCGAAAAAAGTAATTCGATAGCCACTATGCAGTTAATAAAGAAACTCTACAGTGTTGCCGATAAGGAAGTGATGGTGCCAGCCATGGTGCAATTATATTTGAATGAATCCAGTGAGGATAAAGTGACAGAAAACGTCAGAGGCGAAATGCCGCAGTGGCAGGTTAAAACGCGCAAGGGACCAATTAAGGGTCGTGGTCAACATCAAAAAGAATATCTCGATAAGATAAAGGAGAATGATCTGGCTTTTGGCATTGGCCCGGCGGGAACGGGTAAAACTTATCTGGCTGTCGCCTGCGCCGTTGATGCTTTAGTTAATGATGAAGTCGATCGTCTGGTGCTGGTTCGCCCTGCGGTGGAAGCCGGTGAACGACTGGGTTTTTTACCTGGTGATCTGGCGCAGAAAATCGACCCTTATTTGCGGCCCATGTACGATGCCTTGTATGAGATGATGGGTACTGAAAAAGTTGCTAAGTTACTTGAGCAAAATATTATCGAGATTGCACCGCTGGCTTATATGCGCGGACGAACTTTGAACGATGCTTTTATTATTCTGGATGAAGCTCAGAATACGACGATTGAGCAGATGAAAATGTTTTTAACTCGCATTGGTTTTGGTTCCAAAGCGGTAGTGACTGGTGATATAACACAGGTTGATTTGCCGCGCGAAAAAGTCTCAGGGCTGCGTCATGCCATGCATCTACTGGAAAAAATCGAAGGCATAGGCGTTACTCATTTTGATGCAGGAGATGTTGTCCGTCATCCATTAGTCAAAAAAATCGTCACGGCTTATGAACGTGAGGACAGGCCTTAACGCATGGCTGTTATTATAGAGTTATCCGTTTCTGAGGACGTTAATAAAGAGAAACTGCCGTCGGAAGAAAAGTTTCAGCATTGGGCGCAAGCAAGTTATGCAGGTGATGATGAGGTAGTGGCCAGTTTGCAGATTGTCGACAGTAATGAAATGCAAAAATTGAATAAAAACTATCGTGGTAAGGATAAGCCAACCAATGTATTATCGTTTCCGATGGAATTACCTGAAGAAGTGGGTGTTAATATTTTGGGTGATTTGGCGCTGTGCGATGAAGTTATTGAAGCTGAAGCGAAGCAACAGGCCAAAACTAGCGAAGCGCATTGGGCACATATGATTGTGCATGGTATGTTACATTTGCAAGCTTATGATCATATTGAAGATGACGAAGCCGAAGTCATGGAAGCAAAAGAAATTGAAATAATGAAAAATCTCGGTTTTGAAAACCCCTACAAATAAATGATTTTAAATAAGATTGCATTTTTATGAATAGTCCAAAAAACAACCCTTCCTGGTTTACCAATTTTATCCAGCATTTCAGTTCAGATAAAGATGACCGCACTGTGTTATTGGATACGCTGAAAGACGCACATAAACACGGTGTTATCGATGCGGAAGCATTAACCATGATAGAAGGTGTGTTTCAGGTTTCTGAAATGCGAGTGCGTGACATTATGGTGCCACGAGCTCACATGGTAGCTCTGCATGATGATATGAGCGTTGAAGATATGTTGTCGTTGATTTCGAGTTCAGGACATTCACGTTTTCCTGTGGTTGATGAAAGTCTGGATGAAATTGTCGGGATTTTACTGGCTAAGGATTTGGCGCATTACAGTGATGAAAAAAGGCGTAGTAAGTTTGAACTTAAAGATATCTTGAGGTCTGCGATTTTTGTGCCTGAAAGTAAAAGATTGAATGTCCTGCTAAAAGATTTTAGAAGTAGTCGAAATCATATGGCGATAGTGATTGACGAGTACGGTGGTGTTGCTGGTTTAGTCACCATTGAAGATGTGCTTGAAGAAATTGTCGGTGAGATTGATGATGAACATGATGATGCGGATACAACCAATATCAAGCGCCATGGTTATCGACGTTATACTGTTAGTGGTTTAACAACTATCAGTGATTTTAATGAGTTTTTTGATGCGGACTTAACTGATGATCAATTTGATACCATTGCTGGTTATGTGACGCACGAAATTGGTCATCTACCTGAACGTGGAGAAGAAGTAACTATCGGTAGTTTTCAATTTAAAGTAATTAGTGCGAACTCTCGTCGTATTAATAATCTACAGGTTACCCTGCAATCTGTTCCCACTCCTGCTGACAATCAATTTGAGTTGTAATACGGATATTAATGATTACAAATATTTTAAGCCGATTTAAAAAACTACAATCTATTTTTCTTGAATCTCGTTTTGCTCCACTAGTAAGCTTGCTTGCCGGTGCTTTAACCATTCTGGCTTTTGCGCCGTTTAATCAAGTCTGGTTGATCTATTTATTAATCGCTTTTATATTTTATATCTGGTCGTTGTCAACGCCTAAAAAAGCCCTATTCCATGGCTGGATGTTTGGTCTGGGTATGCAAGGCGTTGGTATTAGCTGGCTTTATTTTAGTTTGCATTACCATGGTGGCAGTCCTGTTTTTTTTGCGGTGTTGTTGGTATTCTTGCTGGCTTCTGTTTTGGCTATATTCACGGCTTTGATGGGTTTTTCTGTTAATCGCTTTTGCAAATCTAGTAACCCGGTCAAACTTGTTTTTTTGTATCCTATGGCATGGGCTTTGTTTGAATGGTTGCAAGGTATTGTATTAACGGGTTTCGCCTGGCAACAATTGGGTTATACGCAAATTGATTTACCCCTGTCGGGCTTTGCACCAGTAATTGGTGGTCATGGTGTGAGTTTATTGGTCGCCATGACAGCTGGCGGAATGATCTCATGGCTGGTCAATTCGGATTGTCGAAGAAAAATACCGAGCCTGCTCATGGTGATATGGCTAAGTGGTTTTTTTCTGCAGGAAGTTGTCTGGACTGAAGCCACTGGTGATGAAATCAATGTTGCTCTGATTCAGGGGAATATTCCGCAAAGTCTTAAATGGAAGACTGAATCACGAGTGCCGACTTTGCTGAAATACCGGCAACTATCTTTAGAGCAAAAAGATGTCGATTTAATTATCTGGCCAGAAACGGCTATCCCCGGTTACCAACATAGTTTAAAGGATTATATTGCTGAGCTTGGTGAGGCTATGAAAAAATCAGACACTGATTTACTGGCAGGAATCTTTGTCAGAGATTTTGAGACCGCTCGTTATTACAATAGCCTGATTAATATCAACGGTGGTGAATACCATAAACGTCACTTAGTACCTCTGGGTGAATATATTCCGTTACGTTTCCTGGTCGATTTTTTCAATCATTTTGTCAAAATACCCATGTCAGATATTGATTCTGGCGCTGATGATCAATCTCTACTATATGCAGCAGGTCAGCCATTGGGTGTGAGTATTTGTTTTGAAGATACTTTTGCGCGTGATGTGCGCAGGGATTTACCGGCAGCGACCTTGTTGGTGAACGTGAGCAACGATGCCTGGTTTGATGGTTCGTTTGAACCTGTACAGCATCATGCTATTGCGCGTATGCGAGCACTGGAAAGTGGCCGCTTCATGTTGCGAGCGACCAATACCGGCATATCTTCAATCATCGGGCCACAGGGGGAGGAGATTGCCGTCTCGCCCCAGTTTGAAACCTCTGTTTTGAAAGCCAGCGTGCAGCCCATGAAGGGATCTACCCCTTATGTTTTCTGGGGCGACCTGTTGCTGGTGTTGACTTGCCTGAGTGTGCTGGCTGGTTTTATCTTTAAAGCACAGCGGGGAAAATAATTATTTCTGAGTCGTTTGTGCGCGTTGAAATGTGGTGTTTTTGCATTCAGGGCAGTCTTCTATTTCACCGGTGGTGATAAAGGAAATATTATGGCCGCATTTTGTGCAGACTAGTGTGCCGGGCCCGGTGATTTCACCAGTCTGGTATTCATTTGGATCATGTGGTGGATTTTGAAACTGTTCCAGTTCGATTCGAGTGCGATCGGCAACCGACAGGAATAGATCGATGATCTGACGTTCAATAATTTCGATATCCAGCATCAGCCAATCGCTAAACTCAGCGCTGGAATCCATCATATACTCCGCAGCATCATTGATATCACGTTTGATGTATTCGCTTATTTCATGTGCTTCTTCTATGGTGACTTCGCCGAGATGAACGGCCTGCTCTTTGGCGTCATTCAGAGCTTTTTGCAGGGTCAGATCTGAAGTATCCGCATTTTCAAATGTTTCGCGAATAGTGGCCATCATCTGATTATAGGTATCGATCAGACGATTCGATGATTGGTGTTTGTTAGATGTCATAATTTCCAGCTTGAAAGGGTTATGTTTACGGGTTTGTGGTTTCCTTGCCTGCAACCCTCGTGTATCCTTCTGTCTCTATATTTATAGACCATAAAAGTTCGCAATGTCGATACGTCTGACGAACTGTTAACAATATTTAAGGGCCGCAATGCAGAAAGAATACAATCCCCAGGAAATCGAGTTAAAAGTCCAGAAAATCTGGGATGAACAGAGTACTTTTAAGGTCGTCGAAGATGCCGATAAAGAGAAGTTTTATTGCCTGGCCATGTTCCCGTACCCCAGCGGTCGTCTGCACATGGGGCATGTGCGTAACTATTCCATTGGCGATGTAATTTCCCGTTACCAGAAGATGCTGGGCAAAAACGTCTTGCAGCCCATGGGTTGGGATGCTTTTGGTCTGCCCGCTGAAAATGCAGCGATGAAGCACAAAGTGCCGCCTGCCAAATGGACTTATGAAAATATTGATTACATGCGTGACCAGCTCAAACGACTGGGTTTTGGTTATGACTGGGATCGAGAGCTGGCGACCTGTACGCCACAATATTATCGCTGGGAGCAATGGCTGTTCACCCGCCTGTTCGAGAAAGGCCTGGTTTACAAAAAAACCGCCGCGGTCAACTGGTGTGCGCACGATAAAACCGTGCTCGCCAACGAGCAGGTCATCGACGGCAAATGCTGGCGTTGTGATAACACGGTAGAGCGCCGCGAGATTGCGCAGTGGTTCATGAAAATTACCGAATACGCTCAGGAATTGCTTGATGATATCGACAAGCTGGACGAGTGGCCCGAAAAAGTGCGCACCATGCAGCGCAACTGGATTGGTCGCTCCGAAGGTGTGGAACTGCATTTTGAGGTTGAAGGCGAAGCACCACTGACGGTTTACACCACGCGACCCGATACCCTGATGGGTGTGACCTATGTCGCTGTTGCCGCGGAACATGCTTTAGCTAAAAAAGCGGCGGCGAATAATCCCGAGTTGCACGCCTTTATAGACTCCTGCAAAAACTCTGGTGTTGCCGAAGCTGATATGGCGACCATGGAAAAGAAAGGCATGGCAACGGGCCTGATGGCAGCGCATCCGATTACCGGTGAGCTGGTGCCGATCTGGGTGGCGAATTTCGTCTTGATCGAATACGGCTCGGGTGCAGTGATGTCGGTACCAGCACACGATGTTCGTGATCATGCTTTTGCCAAAGCTTATGACTTGCCGATCAAGGCGGTGATTGCACCTGCCAAAGGTGATGATGTTTCTGTTGAAGATGAAGCCTTTGTCGAAAAAGGTGTATTGAAAAATTCGGGCGAATTTGATGGTCTGACTTCGCAGCAGGCTTTCGATGCCATCGCCGAAAAATTACAGTCCATGGACAAGGGCGAGAAACAGGTGAATTTCCGTCTGCGCGACTGGGGTGTTTCCCGCCAGCGTTACTGGGGCACGCCGATTCCGATTATCAATTGTGATAAATGCGGTGCGGTTGCCGTGCCCGAAGATCAGTTGCCGGTGGTGTTGCCCGAGGATGTCGATTTTAGCGATGACGTGATTGGTTCGCCGATCAAGAAAATGCCGGAGTTCTACGAAACCACCTGTCCAAAATGTGGTGGCAAGGCGGAACGCGAAACCGATACCTTCGATACCTTCTTTGAATCGTCATGGTATTACGCACGTTTCACCTGTCCCGATGCGGATAAGATGCTTGATGAGCGTGCCAAATACTGGGCACCGGTGGATCAATATATTGGTGGTGTTGAACATGCGGTTTTACATTTGTTGTATGCGCGGTTTTTCCATAAGCTAATGCGCGATGAAGGTCTGGTTGATACTGACGAGCCTTTTAAACGGTTACTAACGCAGGGCATGGTGCTGAAAGATGGCACCAAGATGTCAAAGTCCAAAGGCAACACGGTAGACCCGCAGGGGTTGATTGAATCCTATGGTGCCGACACCGTACGTTTATTTACCATGTTCGCCGCGCCGCCAGAGCAATCACTAGAGTGGGCTGACAGTGGTGTTGAAGGTGCATCACGTTTTCTCAAACGTTTGTGGAAACTGGTCGAAGAAAATATTGATGTTAAATCGGTCAAAGTTGATGTGTCATCATTAAGTGACGAGCAAAAAGATATCCGACGTAAAGTGCACGAAACACTGAAAAAAGTCAGTGATGATATTGGCCGTCGTTATACTTTCAATACGGCGATTGCTGCGGTTATGGAGCTGATTAATGAGCTGGCTAAATATAAAGATGACAGCAAACAGGGCAGGGCCATCATGCACGAAGCCATCGAGTTTATTACGCTGATGCTTTCACCGATTGTGCCGCACATCACACAGCAACTATGGCAGGATCTGGGTCATGAAGGTCTGGTCGCCGAGGCAAGCTGGCCTGTACATGATGAGTCGGCACTGGTGCAAGATGAAATTGAAATGATGATTCAGGTCAACGGTAAACTACGATCAAAAATCAAGGTGCCCGTAGATGCCGATAAAGAAACCGTTGAAACCATGGCGCTAGCGGATGGAAAAGTCGTCAGTTTCACCGAAGGCAAAACTGTGCGTAAAGTCATTGTTGTGCCCGGTCGTCTGGTTAATCTGGTTGTCGCCTGATGAATACTTTGCGCGGTCTACATAAGAAATTTTTTATTTTTATGCTGATTGCATTGGCCGGTGTGCAAGCATCCTGCGGCTTCCATCTTAGAGGTGCGCTTGGATTGCCTGCTCATATCACGCCAGTATTTCTCGACTTAAGCACAAGCGATGATGAGCTGGGACGTGAATTACAGGGCTTATTATCGTCATCTGCTGAGAATGCTTTGGCCGCATCAAGTGTCGAAGCGAAAACAGTATTGAATATTTCTAATGTGCAGAAGCAGCAGCGTGTTGTCGCTGTCGATAATCTCGGACGTGCGCGTGAGTATGAATTAAATTATCAGTTTCGCTATGAGTTAAAGATGGTTTCTAAAACGGCGGCACAATCAGAAGTTATAAAAACAAATACTATTAAATTAAAAAGAGATTTATTGTTTGATCCCGGTAGTGTTCTGGCAGTAGATCACGAGAAGAATGCTATGTATGAAGATATGCGTAAGGATGCAGCACGATTAGTGCTCAGACAACTGAGTGTTATCAAACAACCCGCTGCGAGACAAAAATAATGGTTGACCATTGAATAATGAACGTCCGTCCTGATCAGCTCAAATCAGTTTTAAAAAAACAACTGTACCCAGTTTATCTGGTCAGTGGTGATGAGCCTTTGCAGGCGATGGAGACCACCGACCTGATTCGCTCAAGCTGTCGTGAACAGGGTTATGCCGAACGTGAAATCTTTGAAGTTGATGCCAGCTTTGAATGGCAGGATTTCAATGATGAAGCCGCGAGCATGTCGTTGTTTTCATCGCAACGCATACTCGATGTACGCATCCCTTCAGGTAAGTTTGGTAAGCAGGGCAGTCAGGCGATAAAACAGTATCTCGATAATCCAGCTGAAGATACCGTAGTTCTAATCACCACCGGCAAACTGGACAAAAGCGCAAAAAATAGCGCCTGGTTCAAGGCAATAGATAAATTGGGTATGGTCATTCAATGCTGGCCGGTTGATAGTGGTCATCTAGCTGCCTGGGTACGTCAACGTTTCGAAGAGCGCGGCATGAAACCAGATAATGCAGTGGTCGATTATGTTTGTCAGAATGTAGAAGGAAACTTACTCGCCGCCGCTCAGGAAATCGAAAAAATATATTTATTCGTCGGCCCCGGCGATATCACTTTTGAAAACGTCAGCGAAGCGATCACGGAAAACTCCCGCTTCAGCGTTTTTGAATTAGTCGACACCGCACTCAAAGGCGATGCGCCCCGAGTAATAAAAATCCTCAACAGCCTGGATGCCGAAGGCGTAGAGCCACTCGCCATGATCTGGGCACTGGCCAAAGAAATCCGCCTTCTTTGTCTGGCCGCCGCCGACCCCTCATCTGCCGAATACATGCTCAGCCGCTCAGGTGTATGGAGCAACCGCATGCCTTTATTTAAAGCCTGCCTATCGCGTCACACCGAAAAAACCCTGCGTTCATTATTGCAGCGCTGTATGAAAATTGAAGGCATCAGCAAAGGCTTTGAAGAGGGTAATGCCCGTGATGAGCTGAGAATGTTGAGTTTTTTGTTGGCGAGTGGTCGAACTCGTATTAGACGCTAAGTTATTTATAAATAACGCTATTTTCTTGATTGTCGGTGCATTTTTGGGTATGACCTGCTGTCTGATTATTTCCCTAATTCTCCAAGTTCTGGTACATTTTACATAGTAATAAGGAGTTATATTATCTATGAAAATAAAGGTTATTATTCTTGCTTCTGTTTGGCTGTGTGTTTTTTTTTCGGCTGTAACTCAAGCCACCACCCTTGATGATATTGGGTTTACCGATCTGAAGCTTGAGCTGGGTGTGGCCTTACATGATGGCGCAGGTGTTAATGTTACTCAAGTTGAGGCGCCTGTTAGTGGTGCATGGATTCCAGACATAGCATCAGCTCAGTTTACTTCAAAAATATTTAACGAAATATCAATAGGGTCAATTGGTTACTCCAACCACGCTACATCTGTAGGCTACAGATTTTATGGATTAACCGTGTCATCTTCACCGGGTATTTCTAACATTGATTTATTTGAAGCGGGTGATTGGCTTGGCACAGGTTTTTTAAATACAGGTGCAATTCAAGGTCCATTTCCAAAAACAATAGAAGCTTCTATCGGTACATCCTCAACACGAATAGTTAATCATAGTTGGGCGGGTAGTTACGCTGCTTCTGGCTGGGCGGGTGAAATTTTGCGCAGAATTGATTATCTGGTTGAGGTTGATGAGTTCATACAGGTTGTTGGTGTTAGCGTAAATACAACAACTTATGAGACGCCTTCCAACAGCTTCAATGCCATTGTGGCAGGGATTTCAGCTGGAACAGGCACCACAGGTACCAGGGCAATTGATACCACTTATGTCAGCGCTAGAGCCAAGCCGGATGTGGTTGCACCTGAATCTGCAGGCAGTTATGCCGCACCCAATGTTTCCTCAGCCGCAGCTTTATTGATAGATTATGCTCATAGCGACCCCTTATTATCTAATGGCAGTGCAATAATAAATAGCAATACAGTTTATAACGCAGAGCGTTCTGAGACTATTAAGGCCCTGTTAATGGCGGGTGCGGATAGAGCAACGGTAGGAAATACTAATGCTGTTGATATTACTGACTACCGTGTGGCGGGCAAACAAACTAGCAATGGCCTGGATACACGTTTTGGTGCGGGACAAATTAATATTTACAATAGTTATCATGTACTGGCTGTGGGCGAACAGGATAGTGCAGAAGATGGCGGCTCAGTATTTGCCGATATTGGTTTTGATTATGATCCGTCGTTTGGTGGATTAAGTGGTAATAGTGCTGCTACCTACAGCTTTACTACCAGTGCTATCGGTGGGCAACAATTAAAAGCTGCACTAGTTTGGAATCTCGATGTTTTAACTACATCAACTGATAATTTATACAATCTGGATTTACAGCTCATTGATGTCACTGGTGGTAATGTCATCATCGCAAGTTCAACAAGTATTATCGATAACACCGAGAATATTTGGGTTAATTTGAAGAGTAATAATGATTACCAGCTAAAAGTGATTACTGGTGCTGGTCAAGCGGCATTTGAATGGGATTACGCGTTAGCCTGGCAGACCATCGTTGTGCCAGGTATCACCGTGGCAGAAACAGTTGGTGATACTGTGACCGCCGAAGATGGGACAACAGACATCTTCACTCTGGTTTTAGATACCGCTCCCATTGATGACGTAGTGATTAACTTAAGCAGCTCTGATACTTCTGAAGCAACTGTGTCACCATCAAGTGTTACATTTACCAGCAGTAACTGGAGCACGCTCCAAACTGTGATTGTTACTGGTGTTAATGATGCAGTGGATGATGGTGATATTAACTACAACATTAACTTCAGTGTGAGCAGTGTTGCTGATGCCAATTACAATGGGATGACTCTGTCCAGTGTAATAGCCACCAATACGGACGATGATGCGACTTTCAGTTTTACCAATCAGAGTAATGTAGCATTAAATACATTGACTACTTCTAATGCTGTCGTTATTACTGGTTTACTAACGTCTTCAGTTATCTCGATTACGGGGGGTGAATACAGTATCGGCGGCGGGGCTTATACATCAGCAGACGGTATTATTGATAACGGTAACAATGTTATGGTACAGACAACTTCACCAACAACAGGTTTAACGTCAGTTAATGTGATATTGAGCATTGGTGATGTTAGCGATACCTTTATGATTACTACAGAGGTAGATACTGACGGTGATGGTCTCGGAAATAGCATTGATATTGATGATGATAATGATGGGTTAACTGATACTGATGAATTAACATTAGGTACTAATCCACTAGTAATAGATACTGATAACGATGGATTTACTGATGGTGAAGAAGTTTTAGCGGGCAGTGATCCTCTGGATGTTAATTCCCTGCCGGTTTTCTCCGATGCTGATATAAATAATGACGGTTTAGTTAATATGGTAGATATTATTCTTGCGCAACAAATAATCATGGGCAATATCGGGCTAACAAGTACATATTTAGCTCATGGCGATGTCGCTCCTTTGGTAAATGGTATTCCTGCACCTGACGGTTTGTTTACGTTGGGTGATTTGGTTGTAATGCAAAGAAAAATGCTTGGTGAAACTACTTTTTAAAAAATAACTCTATATTGATGCGAGAGATAAAATGGTCACATACACAACATTAAAAAAAATGCTTATATTATTCATATGTGCAGTATCACTCATATCATGTGGTGCTTTACGTACCTTCCATGAGTACGCCAGAGCTGGAGATACAATTGCTGTTCCAGTTGGAACAAAAGCCAATTTTAGTAAAGACAATATCACTGTCACCATTACCCCTCCGGTTGGCAATATTATTGTATTAAATGCAACCGATCCTAAGGTTCGTGCGATAATTAATTTCTATCCCGATCCCATATCAAGCATGATCGTTTCACGAGAAATTGGAACAAATTTAACGCCAGCTGCAACAACTTATGCGGATACAATGCTGATCACAGCAGGCAGAGATAAAGATTATTTTCAAACAGTGGTTTTTATTGATCTTCCTGCAACACTGCCTGTAGGCTTAACACAAGTTGAAATTAGTAATGGTCTTGGTGAGCTTCATCAGGCAACACTGGATGTAATAGATGGCATTGGTACAGCCAATTCTTTTAATTCTGATTTCAGTAGTGGTTTGTTGCTTAGTGCCGATATGCTGGATTCATTAGCCCGCACATCACATACAACGGTTAATATTGATTCAGCCGTTATTCCACACGCCATAGAAATATCATTTACACATGATCCTGATGCGAGCATTGGTGGCGTAGGCAAGGCTTTTGTTGTCAATCCACTGGGATATAGAAAAACATTACACTGGAGTGATGATGGTACTAATATGACGATTATTATGAATGAGAGTAAAGCAGGGCTTATTGACCATATGAATGACTATAAGTTTTATATAACAGGCACTGTAACAGGCTTAGTATTTGGTACTGTTAAAGGTTACGATATTAATGGTGCTTTAATTTCTGGTGTAACCGCAACAACCGCTACACAATAATAAATTTGTTGAATAATGCTGTATTACCATCTTCAGAAGGAAGCCGGAGTTGGTGTATTCTTTTGCTAACGTTTACCCGTTCTGTTTGTATCCGATATAATACGGATTCATTCATCGTGTAATTCAGGAAAACCATGAGCAATCAATCCAAATCCATTGACGTTAAAAGTTACATGTCTCAGTTGGGGCAGCGTGTGCGTGCGGCTTCGCGTGAAATTGGCCGTGCTGAAACAGCGGTCAAAAATAAGGCGCTGAACGTGATCGCTGACCGCATTGATATCGAGGCTGAGAACTTGAAGCAGGCGAATGCACTGGATTTAGAGGCGGGTAAGGCCAAAGGTCTTAATGATGCCCTGCTGGATAGGCTCGGACTCACCGATGCGGGTATCAAGTCGATGGCCGAAGGTTTGCGTCAGATTGCTTCTCTGGAGGACCCTGTCGGTGTCATTACCGATATGGCCTACCGTCCTTCCGGTATTCAGGTTGGGCGTATGCGTGTGCCTCTGGGCGTCATTGGTATCATCTATGAGTCGCGCCCTAATGTGACCGCCGATGCGGCTGGTCTGTGCTTGAAATCCGGCAACGCCTGTATTTTGCGCGGTGGCTCGGAAGCGTTTCATTCCAATCAGGCGATTGCCGAGTGCATTCGCTATGGTCTGGAGCAAGCGGGTTTGTCGGGCGACGTGGTGCAGGTGGTGGAAACCACAGACCGCGAAGCGGTCGGCGAAATGCTGCGTATGAAAGATTTTGTCGATGTGATTATTCCGCGCGGTGGCAAGAGCCTGATCGAACGCATCACCAATGAATCCTCGGTGCCTGTGATCAAGCATCTTGATGGCATCTGCCACGTTTATATCGATGCCGATGCGGATATGGATAAGGCTATTAGTGTTGCCGTAAACTCAAAAACCCAGCGTTACGGCACCTGTAACACGTTGGAGACTTTGCTGGTCGCAGAAAAAATTGCCGATGATGTTTTGCCCAGACTTTGTGATGAATACAAAGCCAAAGGTGTCGAGCTACGCGGCTGTGAGAAAACCCGTGCGCTGGTTGATGGCGTGATTGCCGCCACCGATGAAGACTGGGATACGGAATACCTGGCACCAATTCTTTCGATTCGTGTAGTTGCTGATATCGATGCGGCGATTGAGCATATTAATAAGCATAGCTCACAACATACTGAGTCAATCATCACCGAGAATTACACACTGGCTCGTCGCTTCCTGCGCGAAGTCGATTCCAGTTCAGTGATGGTCAATGCCTCAACCCGTTTTGCTGATGGCTTTGAATATGGGTTGGGTGCTGAGATTGGTATTAGTACTGACAAGCTGCATGCACGTGGGCCAGTGGGACTGGAAGGGCTGACTAGCCAGAAGTATGTGGTGTTGGGTGATGGGCATATTAGGACTTGATACAAACTTGTTGTGCAAATAAAAAAGCAGCCTTTCGGCTGCTTTTTTATTGTTTAAGGAGCTGTCCCCGATGGCCCTGGTGGTGCCCCGAACTGTTTCTTAAATAATCCCAAATCCAGTGAATTAACAATGTTGTCACCGTTAATATCTGTTGGCAGTGCGCCTGTAGAGAAGAAAGCTGTTTTGAACAGACCAAGATCCAGAGAGTTGGAAATACCATCATTGTTGAAGTCTGCATCACAGGCATTGCCGTAGCCGTCACCATCAACATCAAGTTGATTGTTAGCGACTAAAATACAGTTGTCCACCGTATCGAGATAACCATCGTTGTCGTCGTTGGTATCTAATGAATTACCGATACCATCACCGTCGGTATCGGCTTCCGTGGTTACGGTAAAGGTATCGCTAACACCGCCGATGGTCAGCACCACATCTGCCGCCGTATTGAAACTGGCGGAAGAGGTCGTGCGAACAGCAACAGTATCGTTATTATTAACAAAGCTACCGATCGAGGTATAAGCGCCACCGTTAATACTGTATTCACCACCAGTGATTGAAATAGCAGACGAAGCACCTAGTCCAGATATCGTAATGGTGTCCGATGTGGTTAATGTATTGTGCAATACGCCTATCTGATCAATAAAACTAAAAGCATCAGGCATGGTATCGATGAGGGTGGTTAGACTCCAGGTGTCGCCGCCGGTGCCCACACTGACCACAACATTGGTTGTTGTGTTGTAGCTGTCTGATGAGATGGTGCGTAGTTGCAGGGTGTCGCCATTCGTAGCTGTGCCAGCTGCTGCGGTGAAAGTGCCACTATTTAAACTGTACTCACCACCGGTGATGGTTATATCTACATCAACTTCGATACCTGTGATAGATAGCGTTTCTGATGTGATTAATGTATTTAGAGGCACATTAGATGAATCGGTAAATATGAGTCCGTCTGGAATAATGTCCAGATTGTATTTATATACAGAGTTGGCGTGAGTGCCTGCATAAAGAGCGTGGGTGGCAGGGTTGATGGCTAAGCTGGTCACATTAAGATTGTTTAAACCGTTATTAATGCTAGTCCAACTGACACCACTATTAGTGCTCTTGAAAATACCGCCGCTGAGACGATTGCTAGCATAAATGGTTGATGGGATGCTTGGATCAATGGTCATATCATACCACCAGCCAGAAAAGGCCAGGCCGCTGTCGCTGATGCCCCAGCTGGCGCCGCTATTGGTACTTTTGTATATACCAACGCCATTGTCGGCATAAAGGGTGGAAGGGGTGATCGGGTCAACAACCAGAGTATGCACTTCTAGGTCATTAAAAAGAAAAAGCTCAGCAATATACATACGACCGCTCCAGCTGGTGCCACCGTCAGTGCTTCTAAGTACGCCGTTTATAGTTGTTCCGGCATAGCCGAGAGACCCTGCATAGAGGGTGGAAGGGGTAGTTGGATCAATGGCTAGCGTATATATAGGGGTACTCAAGCCAGTGTCGATAGTTGTCCAGCTGCCTCCACTATCAGTACTTTTAATGAGGTAATTGCCGGTATCTTTGGTTACGGCATAGAGGGTAGAGGGTGTGATCGGGTCGATGACTATAGTGCGTACATCTAGAATATCTGAAATGAGTAAGCTACTTGTAATTTGGCTCCAGTTAGCACCGCTATCGGTACTTTTATAAATGCCCCCATAAGTTCCAGCATAGAGAGTAGCAGAAGAGACGGGGTCGATAGCTAATGTTTGCACATCCAGTCCATAGAAACTGGGGCTTAGGCCTGTGCTGCTGTTAGACCATGTGGAACCGTCGTCGGTACTTTTGAATATCCCATCCCCATAGGCTCCGGCGTAGATGATGGAAGGAGAGACTGGGTCGATGGCCAGAGCGTGGATATCATAATTCACTAAACCAGCACTGCTAATTGACCAGTTGGTACCACTGTCGATGCTTTTGAAAATTCCGCTGTCATAAGTTCCTGCATAGACGGTAGAAGATGTTGTTGGATCAATAGCTAATGTTTGCACCCAGTCACCATGGAGGCTGGGCGGTAAGCCAGTGCTGCTGATGTTCCAGCTTGTTCCTCCATTACTGCTTTTAAAGAGGCCGTTATTAGTGCCTGCATAAAGGGTGGAGGGGTTGTTTGAGTCTATAACTAGAGTAATTACATCAAGAGTACTTAAGCCAGTATTGAACGCGCTCCAGTTGGCACCTGCATCAATGCTTTTGAAAATACCGCTGGCGGTTGCAGTGTAGAGAATAATGGGATTGGATGGGTCAATGATTATCGTGCGCGCACCCGGGTCGCTCAAGCCTGTACTGCTGGTGTTCCAGTTAGCGCCACTGTCGGTACTTTTGAAGACGCCATTGTTGGTGCCAGCATAGAGGGTGTTGGGATTAGATGAATCAATAGCCAGAGTATTTATATTGAGATCGCTTATGCCAGTGTTGACGGTGCTCCAATTGCTACCGCCATCCGTACTTTTAAATACTCCCTCGCCTGCAGTGCCAGCGTATAACGTGGAAGAAGTGCTGGGGTTAATTGCTATTGTTCTCACATCAATGCTATTTCCTGTGAGCAAGCCTGTGTTAATGGTGCTCCAACTTGTGCCACCATCCGTACTTTTTGAAATACCAGCGTAGGCAATACCAGCGTACAGAGTGGAAGGGGTGGTTGGGTCAATGGTCAAAGCTTGTACTTGAAAATCGCTATGGCCATCATTTGCGACTTGTACAAAAAGATCATTTAGCCCATCACTCAGACCGGTGCTACTATGTACCCAGTTAGCGCCACTGTCGGTACTTTTGAAGATGCCACCGTTTGAAACTCCAGTATAGAGTGTGGTGGAGTTGACTGGATCGATAACTAAGGTTGTTACATAGCCACTGCTTCCGGGACCGATATTGCTCCACTGCGCATTGGCGGTCTGCCAGAATGAACAAAGCAGTAATAATGAAAAACAGGAGATGATGAATTGGTTTTTGTAGTGCTGGTTAGCATGATTTTCCATAATATCCATTCCTTTTGTCATGTTTGAAATAGATGATACCCTAAGTAAGTGACATAGGTATAGTGACTGATTTTATTAGCGCTTACTTATGAAGTGGCTGTTCTGTTTGTGTAGTTGATGATATCAACATGGCGATTGAGCATATTAATAAGCATAGCTCACAACATACTGAGTCAATCATCACCGAAAACTACACACTGGCGCGACGTTTTTTGCGTGAAGTTGATTCCAGTTCAGTGATGGTGAATGCCTCAATCCGTTTTGCTGATGGTTTTGAATATGGGTTGGGTGCTGGGATTGGTATTAGTACTGACAAGCTGCATGCGCGTGGGCCGGTGGGGCTGGAAGGGCTGACTAGTCAGAAGTATGTTGTGTTGGGTGATGGGCATATTAGGACTTGATACAAACTTGTTGTGCAAATAAAAAAGCAGCCTTTCGGCTGCTTTTTTATTGTTGGTTTTGTGTTGAACTCGTGGTTAGAGTTTGACCCTTCTACGGATAGATATAATAAACAGTGATAATAGAACGAATAGCAGAGGGTTGGTGCTACCGCCACCACCTGAGCCATCCAGTGTTAATCCTGAATTGTTCTGACAGGTAACATCACAAGCTGCATTCCATGCATCCGGTAAACCATCATTATCTGCATCTACTGAAGCTGCAATGTTAGTCGGGAAGGCATCGCCATTATCACCCACGCCATCGCCATCGGTGTCTACAGTTTCAGTAGCATCATTAGGAAAGGCATCTGCATTGTCACCTACGCCGTCACCATCACTGTCAACTGTTTCAGTTGCATCGTTCGGGAAAGCATCAGTATTATCACCCACGCCATCACTATCTGTATCGGAGTCCGTGGTCACAGTATAGGTATCACTAACACCACCAATAGTTAGCACTACATCCAGTGCCGTATTGAAACTGGCAGAAGACGTCGTGCGAACAGTCACTGTATCGTTATTATTAATAAAGCCCGCGATTGAAGTGAACGCGCCACTATTAATTTTGTACTCACCGCCAGCAATTGAAATAGCCGAAGAAGCACCCAGTCCAGATATCGTAATGGTGTTCGATGTGGTTAAAGTATTGTGCAATACATCTGCCTGATCAATAAAACTAAAAGCATCAGGCACGGTATCGGTGAGCGTGGTCAGACTCCAGGTGTCGCCGCCACTACCTACGCTAACAATCACGTCAGTAGTGATGTTGAAATTAGCTGATGAAGTAGTACGTAGTTGCAAAGCATCGCCATTATTTGCTGTGCCTGCTGCTGAAGTCCATGAGCCACTATTCAGTCTGTACTCGCCGCCGGTTATTGAAATATTAGCACTCACAACACCTCGAATATTCAGCATCTCTGAGCTAACTAAAGTATTCAAAGCTATATCAGTCTGATCGGTGAACACTAGTGGGTCGGGGGTGGTTAGGTCGATGTTAATACCTACAATAGGGCCTGCATCTTTACCGTCGCTAGTAGGGAAATATCCATATGCATAAAGACTATTTCCATCAAAGGTCAGTGTCTCAACAAGGTCATTTAACCCTGAACCTAGAGCACTCCAAGTGCTGCCGTTCCAGCGTGCGATATGTTCAGTTGACGTGCCATCGGCAGTAGTGAAATTTCCGCCAGCATAGAGGTTGGCACCGTCCCAGACCAGTGCGGAGGTAACGCTATTCATGCCAGAGCCTAGAGGGCTCCAGCTACTGCCATTCCATTTAGCAATGTAGTTAGCACTGTTACCATCCGCGCTGGTGAACCAGCCGCCAGCATAGAGATTTAAACCATCCCCAATTAGCGCTCGTACTTCGTCATTAACGCCTGAGCCAAGCGAGTTCCATGTGTTGCCGTCCCATTGGGCTATATGGTTTGCGCTTGTTCCTCCAGCGGCAGTAAATCTGCCACCTGCATAGAGCTTGGCGTTATTCCAGACAAGGGTATAAATATCATTGTTCATGCCAGAACCGAGCGCACTCCATATGCTGCCGTCCCACTTGGCAATGTAATTCGCAGTTATCCCTCCAGCGGCACTAAAGATTCCGCCGGCATAAAGATTTATTCCGTCCCAAGTGAGTGTGTTTATATCGTTATTCACACCCGAACCGAGCGCACTCCATATGCTGCCATCCCACTTTGCAATACGATTCGCAGTTATCCCGCTCGCGGTAGTAAATCTCCCGCCGGCATAGAGATTTGCTCCGTCCCAGATGAGTGAGCTGACAGAGCGCCCCATACCTGAACCCAGCGCGCTCCAGTTACTGCCGTTCCATTTCGCGATATGGTTTGTTGTTTCACCATTGTCCATGGTGAGGACGAAGCCACCACCGATATAGAGGTTAATACCATCTGAGGCGATTGCATCGATGGAACCGTCTATTCCAGAACCGAGTGCATACCAGTTGCTACCGTTCCAATGTTCAATAGTAAAAGATTGATCGGCATAGAGGTTGGTACCGTCCCAGGCTAGAGCATTGACAAAGGTATTTGTGCCTGATCCTAATGCACTCCAGTTGCTGCCGTCCCAGCGTGCAATATTTTTTACAGCTATGCCTCCAGCACTGGAGAAAGCTCCACCAGCATAGAGGTTTGATCCATCCCATACGAGTGACCTTGTAGAACCTCCGCTATTCATGCCTGAGCCAAGTGAGTTCCAGATATTACCATCCCATTTGGCTATAGCGTTTGCGCTTAACCCTCCAGCGGTAGCAAAGTCTCCACCGACGTAAAGGTTGGTGCCATCCCAGGCTAGTGACCTGACCAAGTCATTCGTACCTGAGTCAAGTGAGCCCCATACACTGCCATTCCATTTAGCAATGTAGTTTGTGGCTATACCACCAGCATTTGTAAAATACCCACCAGCGTAGATGTTTGTACCATTCCAACTTAATGCGTAGACAGTATTATTCGTGCCAGAACCGAGTGAACTCCAGATGCTTCCATTCCAGCGGGCAATATTGTTAGCGGCGATACCATTGGCGTTGCTAAAGTTTCCGCCGGCATAGAGGTTAATGCCATCCCAGGCTAGCGTCTGAACCAGACCTCCCCCTATCACTGCAAGTGTCGTCCAGTTAGTACCATCCCACTTTGCGACGTTGGTACCACCGGCAAAAAGATTAGTGCCATCCCAAATGAGTGCCCTGACTTGAGGCATGACTGAACCTATTGAGCTCCAGCTATTACCATTCCATTTGGCAATGCCTTTGGTATTGGCAATACCAGAAAGTGAGGAGAATGAACCACCCATATAAAGATTACCGGCGCCATCTGAAACTAACGCGCAAACAGTGCCATAGATAGTGGGGAACGTTGCTCCAATTGAAAACCAATCCGCATCAGTAATAGTAGGATCAATCCGCACAGGATACTGCGCACCTTCATCATCAACAACAATGTGCAAAGTCTGTTTGTCTAGTAATACAAAGTGCGCAGGCAATGTTTTACCAGCAGCATCAGCCACCATTAAATTGTGATAAGCCAGCTCACGACCACTCTTCAGGGTAAGCATTGCACCTTTGTTGTCCAGTCTGGCAGTCGCTCCTTCAATATCCAGCTCCACCACCAATTTACCTTTGCCCTTGGGTGATTGAGGAATCACAAAATCCTGACGAATACCACCAGAGCTGGTAGTAAATTCTTCGACTAAATTATTATGAAACAGGCGAGCTATTTTTTCATCGCTGGTAATTTTGCCAGACTTAATTTTAGTGAGTGTTGTTTTCTCTCTACCCAGACCATCAACCAATAAGGCAAAGCTTTCACCAGCTTCATCGTCCGAATAAATACGGGCGCCTTTGGCAGTGAGTGTGGCGATAACATCCTGCATAGGGGAGGGAATACGTACACTGCCATCTTTGTTTTTTGTAATGACATGCGCATCTTTACTCTGACTGGTAGCCCGGTCGATGATCTCGGATTGAGAAAGGGCTTTGCCTTCTTTTTGTTCTGCCAGTGCGGCTGTTGGTTGTACTGCCTGTTTCAATATCTGTGTGGTCGTTGGTGGTAATAATGAACTACTGCTTTCAACCGAAGCCTGAGCAACTGACATTGCCAGTGCAGCAATGAGGAAGACAGCTCCGTTCAAAGTAGTGAGGTTTTTTCTGTTTGCAGATGATAGGCAACGTTGTAATTCCATTATTTCCATTCCTTTTTCGGGGCTTGATTATGATACTACAGGAGTATGAATGGGGTAGTAAAGTCATTGATTTTATTGCTACTTACTTATGCAGTAGTGCTTCTATATAATTACACTCTACTAATCACCGGCAAACAGCTACAAAGTTTTATATTTTGAAACCACTACTCGGCATTCTCGGCGGCACCTTCGACCCGATCCACTTCGGCCATCTCCGCCCTGCGCTGGATGTTAAACAGGCGCTAGGGTTGGAGCAGATTCGCTTCTTACCCAACAGCATTCCACCACATCGCGAGCAACCCTGGTTGGATGCAGCGACGCGACAATCGCTACTCGAAATAGCTTTACAGGATATGCCCGGTTTCGAACTGGACTGCCGCGAGCTGGAACGCGAGGGCAAATCTTATATGGTCGATACGCTGGCCAGCTTGCACGGTAATTTCCCCGATCATCATCTGTGTTTGATTCTGGGTATGGATGCTTTTGCCGGATTACACCAGTGGCATCAGTGGCAGCGTATTCTTGAGCAGTGCCATATTGTGGTCATCGGCAGGCCGGGTTTTGACTGGCCATCTGTGCCGGAACTTCAGGCACTCGAAGCTTGTCGTACTAGCGATGCTAACGAACTTAAACAGGTATCGACAGGGCGTATTCTGTTACAATCCGTCACCCAGCTGGATATATCTGCCAGCGAGATTCGAAAACAACTTCAAGCAGGGCTAGATATTCGGTATTTACTACCCGAAGCCGTGCGTTTGAAACTATTAGAGATTACGAAATAATGACCATTGATGAAATCAGAGCGCTAGTTAGGGCAGCTTTGGAAGACCTGAAAGCCGAAGATATTGTTGAACTGGACGTGATGGGTAAGACCAGCGTGGCGGACACTATTTTTGTTGCCAGCGGAAATTCGGGTCGTCATGTTAGGTCTATTGCCAATAATGTTGTCATGGAATCCAAGCATGCAGGTAATCAGCCCCTGGGTGTTGAGGGCGAAGCTGATGCTGATTGGGTGCTGGTTGATCTGGGTGATGTGGTGGTTCATGTTATGCAGGCGCAGGCGCGCGAGTTTTATGATCTCGAAGGCCTATGGAAAGTGACCATCGAAGAAAGACAAAATATGCAGGATAAATTAGAAGATAGCCTGGAATCAGACAGCTAAAAAATGCACATCCACCTTGTCGCAGCCGGTCAGAAAATGCCCGCCTGGGTGGATATGGCCTGTGCTGATTTCATCAAGCGTATGCCGCCCGAGCTGAAGCTCAATCAGGTATTAATCCCCACCATCAAGCGCGGTAAGAATGCTGATATACAACGCATAGTCCGCGACGAAAGCAGAAATCTGCTCGCTGCCGTGCCAGCTAATTGTCAAATTGTCGCGCTGGATGTTTTGGGTAAAAGTATCACCACAGAAAAACTATCCAGCATTCTTGATAACTGGATGCAGCAGGGGCAGGATATCGCCCTGATCATTGGCGGGCCGGATGGTGTTTCGGATGAGTTATTACAGAAAGCCGTGCTCAAAATTTCCTTGTCTGACCTGACCTTCCCGCATCCACTGGTGCGGGTGATTGTGGTCGAGCAACTGTACCGTGCATGGACGATTTTAAATAATCATCCTTATCATCGCGGTTGAAAACAAACTTTTAAGATTTACCCTTGAAAAGGTAAAATTCACCCCTATTCTATGCGGTGATAAATTTTCTATTATTTTTAAAGAGTTATTTGGAGAAAGACGTAATGAGTGTTGATACTGCAACCGAAACCATGGAATTCCAGACCGAAGCTCGTCAAATTTTACATTTGATGACGCATTCACTGTATTCGAATAAAGAAATTTTTCTAAGAGAGTTGATTTCGAATGCCTCGGATGCCTGTGACAAGCTGCGTTTTGAAGCTTTATCTGATGATAGCCTATACGGCGATGATGGCGAGCTAGCCATTACCATCGATTTTGATAAAGAAGCCAATACGCTGACTCTGCGTGATAACGGCATCGGAATGAATCGTCAGGAAATTATTGATAACATCGGCACCATCGCCAGTTCAGGTACCAAAAAATTCCTTGAAACACTTACTGGTGACCAGGCCAAAGACTCACAAATGATCGGCCAGTTTGGTGTTGGTTTTTATTCTAGTTTTATTGTTGCTGATAAAGTTACCGTCACCAGTCGCCGTGCGGGCGCTGCTGCTGATGAGGCCGTAGTCTGGGAATCAGACGGTCACGGTAGTTTCACTTTAGGTGCTACTGAAAAAGCTGATCGTGGTACAGAAATTGTATTACACCTGAAAGAAGACGAAAAGGAATTTGCCGATAACTACCGTCTGCGTAATATCATCAAACAGTATTCAGATCATATTTCTTTACCTATCAACATGCTCAAAGTTGTGCATGATGCGGAATCGAAAGAAGGTGAAGAAGAAATTATTGAAGTGCCTGAGTACGAACGTGTAAACAGCGCGTCTGCTTTATGGGCGCGTGATAAAAAAGACATCACCGATGAAGAGTACAAAGATTTCTATAAACACGTCAGCCACGATTTTCAGGATCCGCAGACCTGGGTACATAACCGCGTAGAAGGCAACCAAAGTTACACTACTTTGTTATACATTCCTGCGAACGCGCCTTTCGATTTATACGAACGTGATCACAAACGTGGTATTAAATTATACGTGAAACGTACTTTTATCATGGATGATGCTGAGCACCTGATGCCTAACTATTTACGTTTCGTTAAAGGTGTGGTCGATTCCGATGATTTGCCATTGAACGTGTCTCGCGAGATTTTACAGCAGAATAAAATCACTGATCAAATTCGTGGTGCATCAGTCAAGAAAATATTAGGTCTACTGGAGTCGATGGCGAAAAACAAACCGGAAGATTATGCCTCGTTCTGGAAAACATTCGGGCAGGTAATGAAGGAAGGGCCTATCGAAGATTTTGCTAACAAGGAACGCATCGCCAAGTTGTTACGTTTTAATAGCACAGAATCTGACAATACAGATCAAACAGTGTCTCTTGAAGATTATGTCTCACGAATGAAAGAGAAACAGGAAAAAATTTATTTCATTACTGCTGAGTCACATACCGCCGCTAAGAACAGCCCGCACCTTGAAGTCTTCAGGAAAAAAGGTGTTGAAGTATTGTTGTTGAGCGACCGTGTTGATGAATGGCTGGTGTCGCATCTGAATGAATTTGATGGCAAACCATTGCAGTCAATTTTACGCGGTGACCTTGATCTGGGTGACGAAGAAGATAAGGAAGAGAAAGAAAAACTCACTGAAGAGTTTAAGGGTGTTACCGAGAAAGTTAAGAATCTGTTGGGCGATAAAGTCAGCGAAGTTCGCATGTCACAACGCTTAACTGATTCGCCTTCGTGCCTGGTTCTCAACGAATCAGATATGAGTGAACAGATGCAGAAAATTATGGAAGCTGCCGGCCAGTACGCACCTAAAGCAAAGCCAGTTCTGGAACTGAACGCCGATCATGCATTAGTGAAGAAGTTGCATGATCTTGCCGATGATGGTCTTGAAGACTGGGCTATGTTGTTATTTGAGCAGGCAGCATTGGCCGCGGGTAACCAGCTTGAAGATTCGGCCGAATTTGTTAAACGTGTGAATCGTTTATTGACAGATAAAGCTTAATCTCGGCATATTTATCAAGCGCATGACTTAGTTTTTTAGGCTTAAGGTTTATTATGAGTGAGTCATTGCGTTTAGATAAATGGCTTTGGGCTGCGCGCTTTTATAAAACACGTGCACTTGCTACCGAGGCAGTGAATGGTGGCAAGGTTCATCTCAACGATAATCGTGTAAAACCGGGACGCGAAGTGAAGCCTGGTGATGCACTAACGATTCATCGTGGCGGATACACTTTTGAAATAACCGTGCTCGGTGTCCACAAACAACGGCGTCCTGCCAAAGAAGCACAATTATTGTTTGAGGAAAGTGAAGCCAGTATTGCTGCAAGGGAAGAGCAGGCTGAGAATCAACGCTTAGCTAATAGCGGACAACATGCACCTGATCATCGTCCTAATAAACGAGAACGCAGGCATATTGTGAAGTTTACGCGGAAGCATGAATAACTAGAAATGCCTCAGCCAGTTTTTAATAGGTTTACTCAGCAATTAACTCGCTGATCAGTGTTTCAAGATGATCTAGCATCCCAAAAGATATATCTCTCAAAACACCTTTTTTATCTATCAGAATAGATGAAGGTGTGCCTTGTAGTTGGTAAGTTTCAAACGTGAGTGCCTTGTGCGTTTTTGTATTTAGATATTGTTCAGCCTGTTTATGAATAGCGAACTGTTTTTCTTCTGGCCAATCATTGTATTCAGGTATCTGGCTTTCTATAAACGCGAGTATTCTTTCTTCGCTTATTTCATCATCGTGTTCAACCAGTTTGTCCATGGCGACAGCAAAGGGGATTTTGTAATCGAGTTTATTGCCCTGCAAATATTCGGTATTGGCGAGTTGTTTCAGTGGCTCACCGATGACTTCACCGGTTGCAAGTAAATGTTTTAAATTATCCAGTGTGTTGACTTCAAAATGTTCAAAGGCGGTGGCGATGCCCAGCACGATGAGATCTTGTTTTTCAAATAATGAATGCAATCGAATGACTTCAGGCAAGGCATGTATGAAGCAGCCAGTGCAGTTCACCTGAAATACCTGTATCAGAATAGCTTTACCGAGGTGATCACTGAGATTAGATGGCTCTCCCTGTAGCCATGTTTGTAATTCTAGTTCGGGTGCTTTCTGGCCAATGTGTGCGATGCTTGTCATGCCTTATTTTATACCTTCTTCTGCTAGCGTGCGCATACGCTGTGCGTGGCAATCACGTGCATCCTTAACCATATAATGTTCGCCCGAATGACGGAAGCCCAGTTTGGTGTAGAAGCGTTTGAGTTGATTTTTAAGTTCTGGCGTGCGCTCTTCAATTTTGTCATCAACAATAGGTACGGCTTTTAAGGCGACCAGTGTATTGTTCATGTCCACTATTTGGCTCATGCGTTTCATCATTTCTGTGCCAATACTGTGGTTTCTATATTCAGGATCAACCATGAGTTCGCTGATGTAGACCAGGCCACCGCAAGGCGTTTCTTCTGGCTCATCTTTGCTGAAAGCTTCAAGAAAACAATTATTGTCGGAAAGGATATGTGCACCAAGATCAGAAATTTCTGGCGAGATGGAGTCGAATAGATCCTGTAAGTCATCGAAGGATTTTCTCGCAAGCGAAATATCGACTCGTTGTCCCTTTATACTACCAACCACTTTTTCATCGGCACTTTCGTCATCCCAGGTAACCGCTTTACCCTGAAAGCTGAGCAGGAAATGGCTAAATTCTTCTAAATCTGAAGGTTTGATCGAAAACTCAAATTCTAAATCTGAAAGAAGATCTGATTTCATAATATCTGTGCCGTGTGTGTATATGAGTTGTTTCTAATATGCGATTAAAGTTGTTAAAAATCAAGTTAATAATAGATTACCTGGTGTAGTGTTGAGCTGGCTCAATTAACTAACTTTCTGAAAATTACCATATGTCGAAATCATCTGTTGCTATTATTGCTGGCTCACAACTGGCTGATTACCACTTTGGCGAAGAACATGCATTTGGCCCACTTCGGCATAAGGCTTTTCTGGAGGGTATGGACAGTCTCGGATTAAGTTCGCAGGTCGAATGGCTGGCGCCGGTTCAATGTGATACTAAAAGTCTGCAAAGTTTTCATAACGATGAATTTGTAGAGATGGTCAGGCAGCGCTCAGAAGCGGGTACGGGGTTTCTTGATAGCGGTGATACGCCTGCTCGTAAAGGTATTTTCGAAGCTGCTTCAACCGTCGTAGGTTCGGTGCTCGACATGGTCGACAGGATTATGGATAAACAGTTTCGGCGCGGCTTTGTGCCTATCGCCGGTCTGCATCATGGCTATCGCGATCATTGCAGTGGTTTCTGTGTCTTCAATGATTGCGCTATTGCTATCGAACACTTACGCAAACGACACGATCTAAAGAAAATTCTATACGTCGATATCGATGCGCATCATGGAGATGGCGTGTTTTATAACTACGATAGTGATAGCAACCTTTTTATCGTCGATTTTCATGAAGACGGGCGCTTTCTTTATCCCGGTACAGGTGCTGCTGATGAGACGGGAAGTGGCCCCGCCAATGGCACGAAGATGAATTTTCCAATGTCGAAACAGGCAAATGATGAAGATTTTTCTCGGTTATGGTCTGAAGCTGAAACATTTATAAAATCGATTGAACCTGAGTTTATTATCTTGCAGTGTGGCGCCGATAGTATGAAAGGTGACCCTATTACACATCTGGAATATTCACAACAATCCTATCAGCTGGCCACTGAAAGTTTATCCCGCATTGCCGACGAAATTTGTGATGGCAGACTTGTTGCGTTGGGTGGTGGCGGTTATAACATGGAAAATATAGCACTGGCCTGGCCAGTAGTTGTGCGCGCTATGCTTTAAATGCTTATAAATTTGATTGATGTTTAAGCAGTAGTTTTTCAGCGAGTGAAAGATTAAGGCTGCTCATTTTTTCTTTTACCAATTTAGCTGAATAACGTTTTGCTTCTAATAAAGCAAAAAAACTATCTTTATTACCAATGGCTTTGTAATGAAGATAAGCAAGGTAGTAACCCTCGGCAATGTGATAACGATCTTCCTGAGTTAATGCATCAACCGAACCCTGTAACGAGGGTAGAGTGATCTGGTATTTCTCGCGTAAGCGATCCGGATTGCGAATACTGTCCTGATTGGCTTGATAAATATGTGTCCAGAGCAGGGCGTCACCGTAATTATGCTCTGCAAGTTTCCATAACGAATCACCGTAAACAAGTATGTGATTTCGTTCAGTGAAAAAGAAAGTGTTTTTTTCTTCTTTTTGAATGGCTGATGTTACTGGTGGTGTATGAGTAGTTTGAGCAATATCGGTTGTTGATTGCTCTTCGACTGCGTCAATTGTTGTAATCTTTTGTTGCACAGGGGCGGCAGGAGTGCTTTGTATTATGATAGGTGCAACGGTTTGTTTAGCGATAATTGGCTGGCTACTTATTTCCTGATCTTTCTGTGATAAAAAAATAAGTAGGACAATAATAAGTACAGAACCTGTGCCCAAGAAATAAATTTTTCTATTAGATTTTATATTCTGTTTGTCTGCCTGTATGGGCTGTGCGAGTTCTGTAGCGGGTACAGATTTTACTGCTTGTTCAGGCATTGCGGTCAGCGCAGCGTGTGCTCTTTCACTGACTTGAGGTGAAGCAGATGACGTTACTGGTATAACGGGTCTAACCACGGCCTGGCTGGCTGCTTTTGTCTCACTAACCGGTATGGCTTTGGCTCTATTGGGTTCAATTAATTCACGCAGTGCTTTAGCCGGTGTGAAGACAACACGATTCTGTGCCTTTATAGTAATGGCCTGGCCTGTTTGTGGGTTACGTCCCTGATGTTCCGCCACGTATTTTAATTTGAAAGTACCAAAATTTTGAATTCTAACGCTGCCATCACGCAGTAAACCATCCTTAACGATAAGCAGAACTTCTTTAGCTGCCGCTTTAACTTGCGCTAGCGGCATCGGCTGGCGTTCAACCAGACCAGTGAGCAGTGTTTGTGTGTAGATGGCGTCTTTCATTATTCCGTTGGCTCGTTCAGCTGGCCTTTCAGTTTTTTAGCCGTGCGGAAAAATAATTTTTTGTGAGCAGGTATGTCGCACTGGCAGTTTTTACCCGGTAAGTATTGACGTTTTTGTGGAATTTGTTTGCAACCAAAACTACCAAAATCACGAAGAATAACGCTTTTACCATCGGCAAGATGAAGTGCTATCTCAGAGAAGAATCCCTGAATAATTTTTTTAGCTTCTACCTGAGTAATACCCTGTCTGGCGGCCAGTAGCTTTACAATCTCGCCTGTAGTCATGCTTCTCTCGCTTTTCCAGGTGGACTGGATTGGTTTAAGAGTTTATATGATGAAGAATTCTAGCCTGAAGTGCAAGTGGGACTCATTTCCATGATCACGAATGGTGAATCTGCAAATAGGATTTTAATCTCTGCTCAACAGTTCAAGTAAGGCATTCGCAGGTCCTGAACGTGTTCTGGCTTTGTGAAAAACCACGCCTAGTTCACGCTGCATTTTTACATTTGTTATATCAATCACCTTAAGCGAGTCATCTAGCATAGAGTCAGGTATCACGCCCCAACCAATACCGGTTTCAACCATGGCTTTGATGGTTTCCAGATAATTGGTTTCCATCAGGATATTGGTGTTGTCATCCAGTTTAAGCGCGTGGTTGATTAAGGTGCGAGTGTAAGTATCGGATGAGGGCAGAATTGATGGTTGGCTGAGTAGTTGTTTGCGGCTGATTTTCTTGGTCGCCGCCAGTGGATGATCGGCAGCAACCACACAGTGCATAGGATCGTGCCAGACATTTTGTAGTGTGAGGCGTTCATCGGATTGTGTTGGCAGGGTGACAATGCCCAGTTCTATATCACCGTGCAGCACTTGCTGGCAGGCCTGTTCTGAATCCATGAATTGTAATTCCAGGTCAACATCAGGATAGTCTTTTGAAAACTGACGTAATACGGCGGGCAGGCGATGTAGGCCGATGTGATGGCTGGTGGCAAAACGTAAATGACCACGTGTAGTTTCGCGCAGGTTGCTGATGATACGTTCGCTTTCTTCCAGTTCATCGAGAATGCGTCGATAGCCGGGGATGAGAGCATGGCCTGCTTCGGTGAGTTGCACGCTTTTACCAATACGGTCGAACAGGCTGATATCGAGATGCTGTTCCATGGTTTGTATGCGTTTGCTGATAGCTGGTTGTGTTAGAAACAGGCGTTCAGCAGCGCGCGAAAAAGAGACTGTTTCACTGACGGCTAAAAAGGCACGAATATTCTGTATGTCCATGTTTATATAATATAACAAAAAGGAATGGATATTATGAAAATAATGAATTTGTGTTATTTGTTGTTCGGGTCTAACCTCAGTGCCAGAGTTTGAATTAATCAAAGAATTGAAAGAGTGAGTCTAATGATAGCTAAAACATTGTACGACAAATTATGGGATGCGCACGTGGTGCGTAGCGAAGATAATGGCACAGCCTTGCTTTATATAGATCGCCATTTGGTTCACGAGGTGACCTCGCCGCAGGCGTTTGAAGGTTTGCGTATGGCGGGTCGTAAACCCTGGCGTATTAATTCGGTGATGGCAGTGCCTGATCATAATGTACCGACCACTGATCGCAGTGCTGGTATCGAGGATCCAGTGGCACGATTGCAGGTGGAGACGCTGGATGAAAACTGCCGGGAATTTGGCTTGAACGAGTTTGTTATGTCTGACATTCGTCAGGGTATTGTGCATGTGATTGGCCCTGAGCAGGGCGCGACCTTGCCGGGCATGACCGTGGTCTGTGGTGACTCGCATACTTCCACACACGGTGCTTTTGGTGCACTGGCGTTTGGTATCGGCACCTCCGAAGTTGAACACGTATTGGCGACGCAATGTTTGTTGCAGAAAAAAAGTAAAAACATGTTGGTTAGTGTTGACGGTGAAGTCGGCGCCGGTGTTACCGCGAAGGATATCGTCCTGGCCGTGATCGGCGAAATCGGTACAGCCGGTGGCACAGGTTATGCCATTGAGTTTGGTGGTGATGCGATTCGTGCGCTCAGTATAGAAGGCCGCATGACAGTTTGTAATATGGCGATTGAAGCCGGTGCACGCGCGGGCATGGTAGCTGTGGACAGTGCGACTATTGAATATGTGAAGGGTCGGCCTTATGCACCAACCGAAGAAGATTGGGATAGTGCGATTGCTGAATGGAAAGAATTGCATTCTGACGCCGACGCAAAATTTGATTATGAGGTTCATATTGATGCGACTTCGATCAAACCACAGGTGACCTGGGGCACTTCCCCGGAAATGGTGGTGGCGATTGATGATCTTGTACCTGATCCAGATAAAGAAACCGACAGTGTAAAAGCTGACGGTATGCGCAAGGCGCTGGCTTATATGGATTTAAAAGCGGGCACACCGATCAATGAAATTTCAATTGATAAAGTCTTTATTGGCTCCTGCACCAATTCGCGTATCGAAGATTTACGCGCAGCGGCAAAAGTCGCTGATGGTAAGCAGGTGGCAAGCAACGTGAAATTGGCGATGGTGGTACCGGGTTCGGGTTTGGTGAAACAGCAGGCGGAAGCAGAAGGTCTGGATAAAATTTTTATCACGGCGGGATTTGAATGGCGTGAGCCGGGTTGTTCCATGTGTCTGGCGATGAATGCGGATCGTCTGGAATCGGGTGAGCGTTGCGCTTCAACATCGAACCGAAATTTTGAAGGTCGTCAGGGTGCTGGTGGTCGTACGCATTTGGTGAGTCCGGCGATGGCAGCGGCGGCAGCGATTGCGGGACATTTTGCTGACGTGAATGAGGAGGGTTAATCATGCAAGTATTTAAACAACACAAAGGTATTGTTGCACCCATGGATCGACCCAATGTCGACACCGATGCGATTATTCCTAAACAGTTTTTGAAATCGATCAAACGTTCCGGCTTTGGTCCGAATGCATTCGATGATTGGCGTTATCTCGATGAAGGCGGGCCAGATATTGATAATGATGGTCGTCGAGTGAATCCTGATTTCATATTGAATCTACCGCCCTACGATAAAGCCACAATCTTGCTGGCCAGAGAGAATTTCGGCTGTGGTTCATCGCGTGAACATGCGGTCTGGGCTTTGGAAGACTTTGGCTTCCGTGCTGTGCTTGCGCCCAGTTTTGCCGACATCTTTTTCAATAACAGTTTTAAAAATGGCTTGTTACCAATAGTGCTGGATGCGGAGCTTATTGATTCTATTTTTAAGGCGATAGAAAAGAGCCCTGGCTTTGAATTGTCGATTGATCTGGAATCACAATCCATTTTGATGGAAGGTCACGAGCCAATTAAATTTGAGGTGGATGAATTCCGTAAGCACTGTTTGTTGAATGGTCTGGATGATATTGCTTTGACCTTGCAGCATGCCGATGACATTAAAGCTTACGAGGCTAAAAGACGCCCGCAGGCACCCTGGCTGTTTTAGATGAGGTCATGGCGTAACAATATGGTTTTAGTTGTGCTGGTGTTCCTGGTGGCATGTAATTCTAATAAAGTATTGTTTGTGCCAGTTTCAGCATCGGCAGAAAAAGGTTCGGTGGTTTATATCTATCGTCCGATTAAGGCAGCTAATGTGATGTTGACACCTGATGTGAGTATTGCCGGCATTAAAACATTTGCTGTGGGCAATGGTGGCTATAAACAGCTTTATTTATCACCGGGCCAACATGCAATAAAGCTGGCGGCTATTGAAGGTAATACGCCTGCCGTGGAGCATGTGCTGAACGTGGTTGAAGGGCAGGTTCACTATCTACGTGTGGATGCTTTGATGAAGCTTGAGTTCGGGCAAACTTATCAGCCTTATAAACGGAAGTTTGAGTTGATGGAGGTGTTGGCTGAAATAGCGGTTACAGAACTTTCAGCCTGTACTGATATTGATGGGAATGAGGATCAGAAAAAAGCTGTGATTTCGATTGCGGATGAGCAGCCTGAAGAGGCGACATTTTCGGTGGATAAAACAGCGAACCCCTTTTCCCGATAACAGACAGTGACTAGATATTCAAGTATAATTTGGCAGCCTAAATTGGCTGCTGTACAGATAAACAATAAAGAAGACTGGATTAAGTATGAGTAAAAAAATTGCAATTTTGCCGGGTGACGGTATTGGAGTTGAGATCGTTGCTGAGGCAGTAAAAGTGCTGGAGCATCTTAAAAGCGAAGGTCTTGATCTGGAGTTGACCGAAGCGCCCGTTGGCGGTGCCGGTTATGACGCCGCGGGTAAACCATTACCGGATGAAACTTTAGCGCTGGTTAAAGATGCCGATTCAATTTTATTAGGTGCTGTCGGTGGCCCTCAGTACGAAGCTCTGCCGAGAGAGTTGCGCCCTGAGCGTGGCCTGTTAGGTTTGCGTTCTGAGCTGGGTTTATTCGCCAATTTACGACCTGCGATTTTGTACCCGCAGCTAGCTGATGCGTCTTCGCTAAAACCAGAAGTGGTTGCTGGTCTGGATATCATGATCGTGCGCGAACTCACCGGTGGCATTTATTTTGGTGAGCCTCGTGGTATTCGTACCAAAGAAAACGGCGAACGCGAAGGTTATAACACGCTGGTTTATAGTGAGTCGGAAGTGGATCGCATATCGCGCGTAGCTTTTGATATTGCCATGAAGCGCGGCAAAAAATTGTGTTCCGTCGATAAAGCCAACGTACTCGAAGTTTCTGAATTGTGGCGTGAAACGGTAGTGAAAGTTGGTGAAGAATATAATGATGTTGAACTGAGTCACATGTACGTTGATAACGCGGCCATGCAATTGGTGAAATGGCCAAAACAGTTTGACGTTATGGTGACCAAGAATATGTTCGGTGATATTTTATCTGACGCCGCCGCTATGCTGACTGGTTCGATTGGCATGTTGCCGTCGGCCTCACTGGATGCAAATAGTAAAGGTATGTATGAACCCATTCACGGTTCCGCACCTGACATCGCCGGTAAAGGCGTAGCCAATCCATTAGCCACTATTTTATCTGTCGCCATGATGTTGCGTTACAGTCTTGATCAGCCTGCACTGGCAGACAAGATTGATGCTGCCGTTGGTCGTGTGCTTGATAAAGGTTTGCGCACACCGGATATTATGGCCGCAGGCTGTAAACAAATCGGTACCGTTGAGATGGGTGATGCCGTTATGGCGGAACTGGCTTAATCAGAAAAGCTATTTAATTTAATTTTAGAACCTGGAAAAAAAGACAATGAGTAAAACTTATGATGTGGCAGTAGTGGGTGCTACCGGTGCGGTTGGCGAAGCGATGTTATCCATTCTGGCTGAACGTAATTTTCCTGTCGGCGAAGTTCATGCATTAGCTAGCAGTCGCTCGGCGGGTAAGCGCGTTGAATTTGGTGACAAGTTACTGGTGGTTAGAGATCTGGCTGAGTTTGATTTTTCCAAGGTTCAAATTGGTTTGTTTTCTGCAGGCGCTTCCATCTCTAAAGAATATGCACCAAAAGCTGCCGCTGCAGGTTGCGTGGTTATCGATAACACTTCCGAGTTTCGTTATGACGACGAAATCCCATTGGTAGTGCCAGAAGTAAATCCGCACGCGATTGCTAATCATAAAAAACACGGCATCATCGCTAATCCAAACTGTTCAACCATTCAGATGCTGGTTGCCTTGAAACCAATTTATGATGCCGTAGGTATCAGCCGTATTAATGTAGCCACTTATCAGGCGGTTTCCGGCACCGGTAAAGAAGCGATTGAAGAGCTGGCGGGTCAGACTGCGAGTTTATTGAACGCAAAGCCAATGAAGTGTGACGTCTATCCAAAACAGATCGCCTTTAATGTCCTGCCGCAAATTGATGTCTTCCTTGAAAACGGCTACACCAAAGAAGAGATGAAAATGGTCTGGGAAACTCGCAAGATTTTTGAAGATGAATCTATCATGGTTAATCCGACTGCGGTTCGTGTGCCTGTATTTTTTGGCCATTCAGAAGCGGTGCATATCGAGACTAAAGAAAAAATTTCTGCTGAAAAAGTCCGTGAATTGCTCATGGCTGCTGATGGCGTGGTTGTGATGGATGAGCATGTCGATGGTGGTTATCCGACGGCAGTGACCGAAGGTGCAAACAATGATCCTGTCTATGTCGGTCGAATTCGTGAGGATATCTCACATGAAAAAGGTATCGATATGTGGGTGGTGGCAGATAACGTCAGAAAAGGTGCTGCATTAAATAGCGTACAAATTGCCGAAATTTTGATAAAACAATATTTATAACCTATAGTTACACCTATATAGTTAATGTACCTTCTTAAGGTGCGTTGATAAGATAACAAGAAAAAGGTTGTAACACAGGAATTGATCAGGGACTAAATATGATCAATTCCTGTGATAAATGACCAAATAAAGGGGAAATACAGTGCGTAAATTGATCTTTGCCTTGGCGCTCGGGGCGATATTAATTCCAAACCATGGATTTACATTGGGTTTGGGTGAAATTGAAGTCAATTCGTCATTAAATCAAAAGCTTGTAGCTCGTATTGATCTATTGTCAGCGGCGCCAGAGGACGCTGAATCACTGATAGTCAAGCTGGCATCACGAGAAGAATTTGTTCGTGCTGGCCTGGATCGCCCCGTTGTGCTTGGTTCACTGAAATTTAAAACTTCAGTGGAAGATGATCATGTCTATATTAATGTATTGTCACCAAAACCTATTCGCGAACCTTTTCTGAACTTTTTGGTAGAAGTTGATTGGCCTAAGGGACATTTGATTCGTGAGTACACTATTTTGCTTGATCCTCCTGTCTTTGCGGGTTCACGCCAGAAATCGGCACCTGTCTCAGGCCGTCCTGCTATGCGTGAATCTACAGGTAGTGCGCCAGTAAGCGTTCAGTCACCGGTCTCTGATGATTTTCGTCCTGCTGCACAGTCACCTGGTTCTGTTGAGCCTGTAGCTGTCGCCACAGAAGCATTTGCTTCAGAGCCTGTTCAGCAACAGACTACTTATGCTGCTCCTGGTTATTCTGCTCCATCGTATTCAGCCCCATCGGGTCATCGTATTCAAGCAGGTGATACCGCCTGGAGTATTGCTAACCGCACGAAACCAGCTTCTGTTTCTACGCAGCAAATGTTGATTGCAATGTTGCGTACCAATCCTGAAGTATTTATCGATGGCAATGTGAATGGTCTTAAAAAAGGCTATATTTTGCGGGCACCTGATAATGCGACTATCAACGCGATTAATCATGAAGAAGCCATGGCTGCAGTCAGTCAGCAGAATGCTTTGTGGCGTGAATATCAGCAATCATTGTCCAGTGAGCAGCCTGCTTCAGCCATTGATGAAAATTTCACCGAGTCAGAATATAGCTCTGCTATAAATATGAATGATGACTCACGTTTGTCTATCGTGAGTGCGGGTAGTGGTAGTTCTGCTTCTGGAGAAACGAAAGATCCTTCAGAAATGACGGCCGGTGAGTTGCGCGAACAGCTGGCATTATCACGTGAACGAGTAGAAACAGAGCGTGTAGAAAAGGAAACACTGGAACAGCAAATGGGTTCTTTATCGACTCAAGTCGATAAGATGAAAGGGCTGATGACTATTGAAGATGATGCCATGGCTGAAATGCAGTCAGTAGGCGATTCATCTGATGAAGCAGCACTGGCTCTCGATGAGGCCAGTGAAAAAATTGTGGTTGAAGATGTAGTTGCTGAAGAAGAGGTTGTTGAACCGACTGGCAGCGCTGAAGAGCAAGCCATTGATGCATTGGATGCTTTGATAGGTGGTTCAGATGATGAAAAAGATTCAGCTGCTGAAGAATTATTTGTTGATGAAACTGATGCTGCTGCGGCCGTAGATGCAGGTCTGGCAACCGAGCAGGAAGTGTTGGATGAAATGGCTCCAGCTTCAGCTATACCTGTACCTCAGGAAGACAGTCTTGTTGATACGTTACTAAACAATAGGATGATCCTTGCTATCTTACTGTTGGTTGTATTGGTTGTTGGCGCTATTGTCTATCTGATTAAACGTCGTCGTGAGAATAATACATCTAGTGATACTGACTCATCAGGTGTCGATATCTTTAGTATTGATGAAGAGGCTGCATTAGAAGATGTTGCCGATATGGTTGATGATGAATCGATTGATAACCTGGTGAGCGATGCAGAAGTTGAAGCTTCAATGGCTGAGGCCGAGGCTGAAGAAGAAGAGTTTGATGCGGAAGCAACTATGATTCTGCCGTCAGGAACTGGCACTGTCGTTGCACCTGCCGCTAGTTTGCAAGCTGAGGTAGAAGAAGAGGAGCAGGATGATGTATTGGCTGAAGCTGATGTTTATCTGGCTTATGGTATTTATCAGCAGGCAGAAGAGTTGCTGGAAAATGCGATTAAGGAAAACCCGGATAAAGATTCATACCGGGTCAAACTAGCAGAAACCTATTTTGCAGGTAAGAATGCGGATGCCCTGGCTAAGTTAGGTGTTGAAATGAAACAAAGGGTGGGCAATTCAGAGTCGGTTGCCTGGACTAAAGTCGCTACCCTGGGTAAAGAGCTTTGCCCAGATGAAGAGGTATTCCAGCAAGCAGATTCGGATGCGACATTAGATGTGAATGACTTAATGCCGAAGTCACCTGAGCCCATGGATTTTGATCTAGGCGAAGACGATGGTGTCGCTGAACTCGATATGGATTTCGACACTCCACTTGAAGAGCCAGCAGATGATGGTGGATTTGAATTACCATCTATGGATCTTGATATGGATGAAACAGCGGTTATTTCTCCCGCAGATTCAGCTGAGTCTTTGGATGAGCTTGAGTTTGACTTGAGTGAAACTGACGCCATAGAAGAAACACCGTTAGAAGAAACAGCATTAGAAGAAGAGTTCTCGCTGGATATAGAAGCTTCTGAACTTGATCTCGGAACTAGCGCTGCTGATGAAAGCCTTGATGCCGGTTTGGATATGGACCTGGATATGGACATGGACATGGGTCTTGATATGTCAGCGGACGTTGAGAGTGTAGATGACGCCGAAAGTAGTATGGATTTTGACCTTGATATGTCGGTCGACGATGCTGAGGGAGAAATCGATCTTACTGACGAAGTTTCTGACTTCGATATGTCGCTAGATGATGCTGAGGGAGAAATCGATTTTACTGAGGAAGCTTCTGACCTGGGTTTGTCAATGGATGATGATCTTGGTGGTATGGATCTATCTGAGCCTCTAGATGCTGAGGAGGTTAATACCAAGCTTGATTTAGCTAAGGCGTATCTCGATATGGGGGATCATGAAGGTGCTCGTGATATCCTTGATGAAGTAGTAGCTGGCGGTAATGCTGAGCAGAAGAAAGAAGCTCAGGAGTTAATGGCTCAAGTGAATTAATCTGTTGATTAAACGGGATTAAATTAAACCTTCGAAGAAACGAAGCAATCGTTTAAAATATTGAAACGGCGTCTTTTAGATGCCGTTTTTTTATTGGGTATACAACATGACCACATCACGCATCGCAATCGGTATTGAATACAATGGCAGCCATTTTAATGGCTGGCAGATACAGTCTCAGGATGCCCGTACCGTACAGGAGCAGGTGCAAAAAGCGCTGGCTAAAATAGCGATTCATCCCATCAGTTTGATCTGTGCGGGTCGAACCGATACTGGCGTGCATGCAACAGCACAGGTGGCGCATTTTGATACTACGGTAGAGCGTGAGCTGAAAGCCTGGGTGATGGGCGGCAATATTCATCTGCCGGATGATGTCAGTATTATCTGGGCGAAGAAGGTTGATGAGGATTTTAGTGCGCGTTTTAGTGCGACCAGGCGCAGCTACCGATATGTGATTTTAAATCGCAGGGCGAGAACCGCGATTCACAGCAAACAGGTGACCTGGATTTACGATGATCTGGATGTTGAAGCCATGCATGAGGCCGCGCAGGCCATGCTGGGTAAGCAGGATTTTTCATCATTCCGTTCCTCGAAATGTCAGGCCAGCAATGCGATTAGAAGCATGCATTCGATTAACATCTTTCGTGATGGCGATTACATATTTCTGGATATTTGTGCGAATGCGTTTCTGCATCATATGGTGCGAAATATCGTAGGCTCGTTGTTGATGATCGGCCGAGGAGAGCGGCCGCTGACCTGGATGGCGGATTTACTGGAAGTTAAAGATCGAACTCAGGCCGGACCGACAGCGCAGGCCGCAGGATTGTACCTGGTTGCTGTAGAATACCCTGAACAATATGGCCTGCCATCAACAGGCTTTTTACCAAGATTTAGCGACTGACGGGATGTTGGAGTACAAGTATGTCTTATACGCGTGTTAAAATATGCGGGATTACCAGAGTAGAGGATGCCTTGCACGCCGCCGCTGAAGGTGTAGATGCCATCGGTCTGGTTTTTTACGAGAAGAGCCCGCGTTATGTGACAGCGGCTCAGGCTGCAGAAATTTGTAACAAACTGCCCGCTTTTGTTACCTCAGTGGCTCTGTTTAAAGATGCTGGTGCAGGCACGGTTCGGCAGATATTGACTGAAGTATCCATCGATTTATTACAGTTTCACGGCAGCGAAAGCGCCGAGTTTTGCCGCCAGTTTGGCAAGCCCTATATCAAGGCGTTGGGCATGGCAGGAGAGTCTTCTGTACCAAAACAAGTGGCAGAATTTCACGATGCACGTGGCCTGTTGTTAGATGGTCACGCACCGGGTGCTGATGGCG
This sequence comes from Gammaproteobacteria bacterium, assembly GCA_029882355.1. Classification (GTDB taxonomy): domain Bacteria; phylum Pseudomonadota; class Gammaproteobacteria; order SZUA-229; family SZUA-229; genus LH-M37. Next base: position 54,816 of record JAOUKV010000006.1, read on the forward strand.
GCACTGGTGAAAGCTTTGAATGGGGTATGATACCGGCTGATCTGGAGTATCCATTGATACTGGCAGGTGGTCTTGATGTCGAAAATGTACTCGGTGCTATCCGCGCCGTACAGCCCTATGCGGTTGATGTTAGCAGCGGCGTGGAAAGTGAAAAAGGTATTAAGAATGCCGCGTTAGTGACGGCATTTATGAAAAATGTAAGACAGGCAAATAATGAGCAAAGTTAAAGATAAAATTGATTACTCGAGCATGCCCGATGAACGTGGGCACTTTGGTGTTTATGGCGGCATTTTTGCTTCCGAGACATTGATGCAGGCACTCGATGAATTGAAAGAGGCCTACCAGAACTCGATTAGCGATAAAGCTTTTCAGGCAGGATTTGATGCCGATCTGGCACATTATGTTGGTCGTCCCAGCCCTCTATATCATGCAGAACGGTTATCGAAAGAAATCGGTGGCGCGCAAATTTATCTCAAGCGTGAAGATTTAAATCACACCGGTGCGCATAAGATAAATAACACCATTGGCCAGGCACTGTTAGCCAAGGCTATGGGTAAGAAACGCGTTATCGCTGAAACCGGTGCTGGTCAACACGGCGTGGCAACCGCGACTGTGGCCGCGCGTTTTGGCATGGAATGCGTGGTTTACATGGGTGCAGAAGATATTATTCGCCAGGCACCGAATGTTTATCGCATGAAGTTGCTGGGCGCTAAGGTGGTGCCTGTCACCTCCGGTTCAAAAACATTAAAAGATGCCTTGAACGAAGCCATGCGTGACTGGGTGACCAATGTTGATGATACCTTTTATATCATCGGCACCGTCGCTGGCCCGCATCCTTATCCGGCCATGGTGCGCGATTTTCAGGCCATCATCGGTCGTGAAGCGCGTCAGCAAATGCAGGATCAAACCGGTCGACTGCCCGATGCATTGGTCGCCTGTATAGGTGGTGGTTCCAATGCGATTGGCCTGTTCCATCCTTTCCTCGCCGATGATTCGGTTGAAATGTACGGCGTTGAAGCCGCCGGTGATGGTCTCGAAACGGGCCGCCATGCTGCGCCTTTATGTGCGGGTAAACCGGGTGTGTTGCACGGCAATCGTACTTATCTGATGGAAGATAAGGATGGTCAGATTATCGAAACCCATTCTGTTTCAGCTGGTCTGGATTATCCGGGTGTTGGCCCTGAGCATGCGTGGTTGAAAGACATCGGTCGCGTTAACTACGTTGCTGCCACCGATAAAGAAGCGCTTTCGGCCTTTCATCAATTAACTCGAGTCGAAGGTATTATTCCCGCACTGGAATCCAGTCATGCCGTGGCTTATGGTATGAAGCTGGCCGCAGAGATGTCGCCTGATCAAAATATTATTGTTAATTTATCCGGTCGTGGTGATAAAGATATCAACACCATCGCCAAGATTGAAGGTATCGAATTATGAGCCGCTTGAAAGCCTGCTTTGAGCGCCTGAGTGCCGAATCAAAAAAAGCCCTGATACCTTACGTGATGACTGGTGATCCACATCCCGATGTGACTTTACCGTTAATGCACGCCATGGTTGAGGCGGGGGCTAATATTATTGAGTTAGGTGCGCCTTTCTCCGATCCTATGGCTGATGGTCCGGTGATTCAGGCGGCGGCAGAGCGTTCTCTTGAGTTCCATACCAGCCTGCACGACGTTTTTGCAATCGCCAAACAATTTCGTGAAAAGGATGATCAAACGCCTATCGTTATGATGGGGTATCTGAATCCCATCGAAGTCATGGGTTATCAGTCTTTTGCCAAATTAGCCGCAGAAAATGGCATTGATGGTGTTATCACCGTCGATATGCCGCCCGAAGAGGCAGAAGATTATATTGTTGCTTTGAAAGAATATCAGATCGATCCGATCTTCCTGATCGCACCAACCACCACCGAAGAACGCATGCAGAAAATCGCCGCTGTCGCCAGTGGCTTTGTCTATTATGTCTCGCTGAAAGGTGTCACCGGCGCTGCAACACTGGATGTGGCCGGTGTGGTTGAGCGAGTCAATCTGATTCGTCAATACATGGATCTGCCCATTGGCGTTGGTTTTGGCATTAATAATGCCGAAACCGCCGCCAGCGTATCGAGCTGTGCTGATGCGGTGGTGGTTGGTAGTGCGATTGTTAACAGAATGGCAGCACAAAAAGACAAAAAGACTGAACAAACAGCTATAATCGTGAAAGATGTAACAGATTTGCTAAAATCCATGCGCGAAGCCATGGATGCGAAATAGAATAACAGTCCGCAAGGGCTTGAATCGGGTGACCACGAGAGGACCCAAGACATGAGCTGGTTTGAAAAATTAATGCCATCAAGCATCCGTACCGATGCGACGAGTAAAGGTGCTGTACCCGAAGGGCTATGGACCAAGTGCACCGCATGCAGTGCGGTTCTCTATCGTGCTGAGTTAGAGCGTAATCAGGATGTCTGCCCGAAATGTAATCAGCATATGCGAGTTTTTGGACGTCGCCGTCTTGATCTGTTTCTCGATAAAGAAGCGCGCGAAGAAATTGCCAATAACCTGGTACCGACTGATAAATACAAATTCAAAGATTCCAAGAAATATAAAGATCGACTTCTTGTTGCCCAGAAAAATACGGGCGAGAAAGATGCGTTGATCGTTATAAAAGGTAAAGTCAAAGGTGTTGATGTGGTGGCCGTTGCTTTTGATTTCCGCTTCATGGGTGGATCAATGGGTTCTGTGGTCGGTGAGAAATTTGTTAGAGCCGCTAACGTGGCATTAAAAGAAAATATTCCTCTGGTATGTTTCTCCGCTTCAGGTGGCGCACGTATGCAGGAAGCTTTGTTTTCGCTGATGCAGATGGCGAAAACCAGTGCGGTTTTAGCCAAGCTGGCTAAAAATAGAATCCCATATATTTCCGTATTGACCGACCCAACCATGGGTGGTGTATCCGCCAGTTTTGCCATGTTGGGTGATATTCATATTGCCGAGCCTAAAGCACTGATCGGTTTTGCCGGTCCACGTGTGATTGAACAAACAGTACGTGAGCAATTGCCTGAAGGTTTTCAGCGTAGTGAATTCCTGTTGGAGCACGGCGCGATTGATATGATTGTAGATCGTCGTGATCTGCGTGATCGTATTTCAAGTATATGCTTGATGTTATCTAACCGGCCCGCTGTCCAGTCTGCAGGTTAACTGAAAAGTTCAGTTCACTCTCATGCGGTGAAATCTTCATGAGATTTAATTCCCTCAATGCCTGGTTAGACTGGCAAGCCACACTCCACCCGGTAGAAATTAATCTTGGTCTGGAACGTATCGTTGATGTCTTGCAACGTATGGGTCTGGCTAATCAATTTGCATGCCCTTTGATTATGGTCGCCGGTACTAATGGCAAAGGATCGACGGTTAGTCTGCTGGAATCCATGGCTACAGCCGCAGGTCTCAATGTTGCCTGTTATACCTCGCCACACATCACACACTATAACGAACGCATAAGAATCAACGGCGAAAATATCGATGATGACAGCCTGTGTCAGTCTTTTCAGCGCATCGATCAAGCCAGAGCTGAAATCGCACTGACTTATTTTGAGTTCGGCACGCTGGCTGCGATTGATCTATGCATGCGCGCAAAAGCCGACCTGGTCATCATGGAAATAGGCCTGGGTGGCAGACTGGACGCGGTGAACGTGATGGAACCCGATGTTTCCATTATTACTTCCATCGCGATTGACCACACTGACTGGTTGGGTGATAACCGTGAAGATATAGCTAGAGAAAAAGCCGGGATTATGCGGGCGGGTAAACCGGCTATTTGCGGTGAAACTGATGCGCCCGATTCTTTACTCGAAGTGGCAGAACAGAAATCAGCGGAGTTTTTTCAAATTGGACAGCAATACACAATAGAACATTCGTCCTGCAATAACTGGTCTTTGCAAAGTCCCTTTGGCGGCATGAAAGACTTGCCATACCCTGTGCTGCAAGGGGATTTCCAGATCGGTAATGCTGCTACCGCCATCGTTGCACTACAGGCCCTGGCGGCTAAGCTAACAATCAGTGATGAACATATCAAACAAGGTTTATTGAATGCACAGTTGCATGGTCGTTTTGAAAAACTGCACGACCAGCCTTTGGTGATCGCTGATGTTGCTCATAATCCACATGCCGTCAGTTCGCTGGTGGCTCAGTTGCGGACGCAGGCTATCAAAGGTTCGAGCCGAGTAGTGATTGCCATGCTGGCAGATAAACCTGTTGATGAGGTGATTGCATTATTGCTGCCAGTCACCGACTACTGGTATAGCGCGGGCCTGGAAGCCGAATCACGAGGATTATCCGCACAGGCCATGGCAGATAAAATAAAGCATGCACTAAATAAAAATGAGTCGCTTGCTCAGACCTCTACGGATGTTAAACTTTGCCCTGAGTTAACAGTCACAGCCGCCATAGCAGCGGCCATGCGCGATGCTGATCCAGAGGATGAAATCATCATACTGGGCTCGTTTTATACGGTTGCTGCGGCAACACATTATTTCTCCTGATCTTATTGGAATAACCACAGAATCATGTTTGGCAATATGGAAAAAACACTTCAACAACGTCTAGTTGGTGCCGTGGTATTAGTCGCACTGGGTGTGATTCTGGTACCAGCATTGCTTGATGGCTCCGGTTATAAATCACGTCATGACCGTAATATTGAAATCCCCGTTAAGCCGGTGCTGCCGCCTTTAAAGGAAATAAAGGTCAAACCTGTGGCGATTGCAACGCCAGTGGATATTAGAAAGAAGAGGGTAGAGCAGAAGAAAAAGGATACCCCAGCTAAACCAATTCAATCATGGACATTGCAAGTCGGTACCTTTAGTCAGGAAGATAATGCCCTGGCATTTCGTGAGACACTGCGTAAAGAAGGTTATATCGCTTATATGGAAAGCGCTGAGAGCAAAGGTAAAAAAAGTTACCGGGTTCGTATCGGCCCTGAGTTAGAAAAAAAGCATCTTGAAAAAATTAAAACAAAATTGAAGGCAGAGAAAAAGATCAATGGCTTCATTGTCAGACATCCTTAGAATGCCAATTTTTGAGTATATTCAAGTTATTCAAACGCGTATAATGCCAGTCTTCCAGCAATTCAAGAGATTTAATACACCATGACAGTCGTTGATGTGATCATTCTTTTTGTGATCTCCCTCTCTGCTTTATTCAGTTTGATGCGTGGTTTTGTCAAAGAAGCTATTTCACTAACGACATGGATTATGGCGATATGGATATCCACAACTTTTGCCGCTAAATTGGCAGTGATGTTACCGGATAATCTGGAATCAGAAGCAGTACGTCTCTCAGTAGGTTTTGGTATTTTATTTATCGTCACACTGATGTTTGGTGCCATGGTGAATGCCATCGTCACAAGTTTTGTTAAAAAAACAGGTTTGTCAGGGGCTGATCGTGTTTTCGGTATAGCCTTCGGTTTCTTGCGTGGCTTGCTTATTATTGTGGTATTTGTCGTGGTCGGTAGCATGACGCCATTACCTCAACAGGACTGGTGGCAATCATCAAATTTGCTGGGACGCTTTGAAAAAATCAGTTATATGTTAAAACCTTATATTCCGGAAAGCAGCTTAACGCCGGAAGGAATTGTGAAATAGTATGTGTGGTATCGTCGGAATCGTTGGTCATTCACCGGTCAATATAGACCTGTATGAATCTTTATCTGTTTTGCAGCACCGCGGTCAGGATGCTGCCGGTATCATGACCTGTGAACAGGGTCGCTTTTATATGCGCAAGGGTAATGGTCTTGCACGCGATATTTTTTATAGTCAGCACATCAAAAAATTAGTCGGCAACATGGGCATTGCTCATGTTCGTTATCCGACAGCAGGTTGCTCATCTTCATTAGAAGCTCAACCTTTCTATGTGAATTCACCTTACGGTATAGCTTTAGCGCATAACGGTAATTTAACTAATACCGAATCGCTTAAAGCGCAGTTATTTATAGATGATATGCGTCATCTGAATACCGAGTCTGATAGTGAGGCGCTGCTCAATGTTTTTGCGCATGAGTTGAATACACTGGCCAAACCCGTTTTTGACCGCGACGATATTTTTAAATCCGTGTCTGCGGTACACCGTCGTTGTCGCGGTGGTTATGCTGTTATCGCCATGATCGTTGGTAAGGGCATACTGGCATTCCGTGACCCTAATGGAATCCGCCCGATTGTCTATGGAAAGCGTGAAACAGAGGCCGGTACAGAATACATGATCGCTTCTGAAAGTGTCGCATTACAGGCGCAAGGTTTTGAGCTGGTGCGTGATTTAGCACCCGGTGAAGCTGTCTTTATTGATGAAGACTGTAATTTTTATAGTCAGCAATGTGCTGAGAATCCAAGATTAGTCCCCTGTATTTTTGAGTACGTTTATTTTGCTCGCCCTGATTCCATTATCGATAATGTCTCCGTGTATAAAGCTCGTTTACGCATGGGGCAGACGCTGGTTCAGAAGATTTTACGCGAGCGACCTAATCACGATATCGATGTTGTTATTCCCATTCCAGATACTAGCCGAAGTACTGCTCTGGAAGTGGCTTATCACCTTAATGTTAAATACCGCGAAGGTTTTATTAAAAATCGCTATATCGGTCGTACATTTATTATGCCCGGTCAACAGGAGCGAAAAAAATCGGTACGCCAGAAGTTAAATCCGATTGACCTGGAATTCGCCGGTAAAAATGTTTTGCTGGTCGATGATTCCATTGTTCGTGGCACCACCTCAAAACAAATTATTCAGATGGCACGTGAAGCTGGTGCGAATAAAGTTTATATGGCTTCGGCGGCACCGCCGGTTCGTCACCCCAATGTCTACGGTATTGATATGCCGGCGACTGATGAATTTGTCGCCCACAATAGAACAGTCGAAGAAATTGCAGAAGTGATTGGTGCTGACTGGCTGATTTATCAGGATCTAGAAGATCTGGTTGAGGCAATAAGAAAAGGCAATAAAGCACTTAGCGAATTTGATTGCTCGTGTTTTAACGGTAAGTATGTGACCAATGATGTCGATGGCGATTATTTCCAAAGGCTTCAGGATAAACGTAATGATGCCGCCAAGAACGATACCGGAGAACGAACTGCATCTGAAACCGTTGAGCTATAGATTAAACGGCTTCATTGCGGAATGATTTTAATTTTTGTTTCGGCAGTTTGTTTATCGATATCTAAGCGCATTTCACAATAAGTATTCGCAGGCATAGGGTCATCACCACAGCCGCAACAAATCACAATCTCGGTAAAGAAAATCCCCACCAGTACCTGAACACTATCAGTCTGATCAGTAACGCGTAATACTGTTGCCGTAATCGGTTCATCGCTGACATAGCCTCCCTGTACCGTACCTTTCTCCAGCGGTAATAATTTCTTATCACAGGCCTCTATTTCATTTTTCAATACCAGTTTGAAATCATCCGAAGGGTAATGCTGGAGAGATTGAGAGAATTTGATCATTGATTAAGCCGCTGACTGTGTAATACTAATCACCATATTATATCCTACAGGCAGAATAATGAATTCCATACACATTAGCGTTAAAGACCAGCTCATGACTCTACTCGATGAGGCAGGGCGGGTGCTACACAGCTATCCGGTATCAACCTCAAAGTTCGGTACCGGCTCGCGGAATAACAGCAATCAGACACCGCTCGGCCTGCATCGCATCAAGGATAAAATTGGCGGTGCCATGCCCATCAACGAGGTCTTTATTGGGCGTATGCCACACGGCAGCCTCGATGAGTGCATCGAACGCGGGGTCGAGCTGCCTGAAGATGTCATCACCAGCCGGATCATGTGGCTGGAAGGCATGCAGCCGGGAAGAAATCAGGGTGGTTATGTAGACACTTATCAGCGATACATATACATTCACGGTACCAGCGATGAAGAGCATATCGGCACGCCAGCATCGATGGGCTGTATCAGAATGTTAAATGCAGATATCGTGGAATTATTCAGACGGGTTGAATCCGGTACTGAAGTGATGATTGAGGAATAGAAAAGAACATGAGTGATTTTAAAGACAACGAAGACTATGGCTTTGCCACCCGTGCCGTACGCGCCGGACAGGTGCGTACCCACGAAGGCGAACACGGCGAACCCATCTTCCCGACCTCGAGTTTTGTTTTTGACTCTGCAGCCGAAGCGGCAGCACGTTTCTCGGGTGAACAGCCGGGCAATATATATTCACGTTTCACCAACCCCACCGTGCGCACTTTTGAAGAGCGCCTGGCTTCGTTAGAAGGTGCCGAGCGTTGCGTTGCCACCGCGTCGGGCATGTCCGCGATCACCGCGACGTTTATCGGTTTACTGAGTGCGGGTGATCACATCGTTTCATCGCGCAGTATTTTCGGCACCACGACTATTTTACTGACCAGCTTCATGGCCAAACTGGATATCGCTACCACCTTCGTTGATCTGCCAGATTTGAAAGCATGGGAAGCGGCGATTACGCCAAAAACAAAAATGCTGTTTCTGGAAACACCCTCGAACCCGTTGCTCGATCTGGTGGATATCAAAGCGCTGGCAGAAATCGCCCATCGCAAAGACTGCCTGTTAGTGGTCGATAACTGCCTGTGTACACCGGCCCTGCAACTGCCGCTGGCCCTGGGTGCAGACATCGTCATTCACTCAGCCACCAAATACATCGACGGTCAGGGGCGCTGCATGGGCGGTGCGGTTTGCGGCACCGAGGAAATTGTTGGTGGCGGCGTCTACGCTTTTTTACGTTCAGCCGGTCCAACCATGAGCACTTTCAACGCCTGGGTATTTTTGAAAGGTCTGGAAACCCTGGAGCTACGCATGAAAGCACATTGTGAAAATGCACAGGCTCTGGCGGAATGGCTGGAACAGCAACCCGCGGTGAAACGCGTTTATTATCCCGGTCTGCCCAGTCATCCTCAGCACGAGCTGGCCAAAAAACAGCAAAGCGGTTTTGGCGGCATCGTCTCGTTTGAATTAAACGGCGGCCAGAAAGAAGGCTGGAAATTAATTGATGCCACGCAGATGGTTTCGATCACCGCCAATCTGGGTGATACCAAAACCACGATTACGCATCCGGGAACGACGACGCATGGTCGGTTAACACCTGAACAAAAACAGGAAGCGGGTATTTCGGATGGTTTGATTCGGGTCGCTGTGGGGTTGGAGGATATTGAGGATATTAAGGCAGATTTGGCAAGGGGGATGTAACTCGCCTTTGTAGGTCGGCCAACCCCTTGCCGACGGCTTTTGCCAGCGTTTATACCGCAGACTGTTATATCTGCGGTATAAATTGTTCGATATTTCGCTATATTATCAGGTGTAATTTAGTAATATTCTAAGACTATTATTATAAAATACAGTCATATACATTTATACCGCAGGTGTTCTATACTTGCGGTATAAGAAAGGCGATAAATATGGCTGAAATCCAAAGATTACCCGATACGGTCACGCTGCAATACAGCGAGCTTATGCAGCAGTGCGTCCATCCCGCACCAGATGGAGCCAACATATCCTTCAAGTCAAAAACGGTAGCGGGTAAGCGTTACTGGTACTTGTACATTAGTCTGGGTTCGCGACGTAGTGAACACTATCTGGGTGAAGAAAACGCAGCGCTGCTCGATAAAATCGAAGAAGAACGAGAACTGTGGGAATCCAGCGAAGATGACCGAATAACGCGGCAGCGACTGGTAGCCATGCTTCATGCCGGTGGCGCAACAACAACGCCCATCAATGAAGGCAAGGTCATCGCCTTACTGGAACGTTCTGGTCTATTTCTCGCCGGTGGAATTGTTATTGGCACACTGGCATTCAGAGCCTATGCCAATATGCTGGGTGTTATCTGGCACAGCGAATTGCAAACGCGCGACATTGACCTGGCCAGTGATTATAACTACCGCATCGTCGTTCCTCGCAGTAAACAGCCGATTAATTTGCCCAATATATTATTAGATAGTGGCATGGGTTTTTTAGAAGTGCCCGCGCTGAATAGAAAATCACCCTCGACCAAATTCAAAATTCGCGGGCAGGAACTGGCTGTCGAATTGTTAACGCCAATGCGGGGTCGAGATACCGCAAAACCAGTTGCAATTCCTGGCCTCGCCGCCTTTGCCGAACCCATTCGGTTTCTTGATTATCTATTAGAAGATATTCAGCCAGCGGTATTGCTCTATAAACACGGTGTGCTCATAAATGTACCCGCACCAGCACGCTTTGCATTTCATAAACTGGTCGTTAGTCAAAGAAGAAGAGCCGCCGATGTCGAAAAAATAAAACGCGATTTAATGCAGGCTGAACAGTTGTTTAAAGTGCTTATTGAAGGCCGACCAGGGGATTTAATACTGGCTTATGAAGCGGCTGAGAAAATGGGGGATAAGTTTATGTTGCAGATGGAAGCGGGGATGGGGATGATTGATTTAGAAGTGAGGGACGTGGTGAGGGGGATTGTTGTGAAAGGGTAGATCAAAAGCTATGTTCAAAAGCCAAAACAAATAAAAGCTTGCGCTGGTTAGGGTTATCACGTAAAAACTAGTTTCATATCAAAACAGCACAGGGTTATTGGGGAGGGTGCGGAGTTGGGTGCATCTAAAAAATCACTGTTCGGAAGAAATCAAGGCGTCAGACCCCCTGATCTCCTTCTATACGCCAATATTCAAAGAAAACAACGGAAGAAGTTCATGAATGAAGAAGTAACTATTGAGCATAACGGAAAAAAATACACTGCCGAATATTTCGTAAGCAATGATGTCCTCACGGTGTACCTACCTGATGGCAGTTCAAGGCAAACTGTATTAAGAGGGTTAAACCCTGAATCAGCAGCAAAACCTCATCTAAAAAGTTATGCTATTAAAAACACTTAACAAATCAGTTAAGCAGACGGGCTAACCAGATATTTGTTTCCTGAAATACCATCATGACACTGCTTACCTCAAACGTTACATTTTAAATAGGACATCAAGTCCCTGAGATAATGGAAATAATAAAATCAGTACAAATTAGAAAGTTTCGCTCTATCAAGTCCGTTACAAAAGGAGTTGATTTAACAGATTTGAATATATTTGTTGGGCAAAACGATCAAGGGAAGTCGAATTTCCTTCGTGCTCTAAATATATTCTTTAATGATGAGACTGACAGGAATCAACCTTTCAGGTTCATCGATGATTACTGCTATCACTCAAATACAGGTAAGGGCACCCGCCACGAAATACGTATTGATCTAGTAATTCATCCGCCAAAGCACAGATTTAAGCACGCAAAGCCTTTGCGATGGATGAAGCAGTGGAGGCAAGATGGCTCTATATCTGAAGAGCGAAAATACTTAGAAAGTGGTGAAGAACTTCCCCCAAGAGATAACGTATCAAAATGGCTTGATAAAATCCGATATCGTTACGTACCGGCGATTAAAGGACAAACCTATTTTTCTTCACTGATGGGTGAATTACATGATGTATTAAATGAAGCTCATTCTGATATCTTAAACGCGCAAGGTGAAGAGTTTATAAGTGGAATTCAGGAAGTCACTGACACAATAACTCAAGAGCTAACCGAGCAAATACAGATATCGAATACCATCCAAGTTCCTTCGGACTTCAAACAACTATTCTCAAATTTGGATTTCGGTGTAAAAGTAGGGACGAACACATATCATTTAAAACAGCGTGGAGACGGTATTAAAATTAGACATATTCCCGTAATTTTGAAGTATATGTCAGAGCAAGAAAGAAATATTTCTAGAGCCGGTTATGTTAAACCAGACACAATTTGGGGGTTTGAAGAACCTGAGAATAATCTTGAGCTTAGGTACGCCTACGAATTAGCGGAAAAATTCAAGGAATACTCTAAGGATATTCAAATATTCGTTACTACCCATTCTCCAGCTTTTTATGCGCTTGACACTAAAGATGGTGATGGCGTTAATACATTCTATGTTTCACAAGGTGAAGATAGCTGTACAAAGTTCGCAAGGATAACTCATGATCGAACAGATGAGCTTCATGAAACAATGGGGCTATTACCAATAATCACTCCTTATTTAACTAAAATATTTGAGCATCAAAAGGAGATATCAAAGTTAGAGGAATCACTAAATTATTTACAGAGCGATACAAAATGTGTGGTTTTAACAGAAGACGAAAATCATGGGCACGTAATTGAGTATTTTGGAATCAATGGTTTCAATAATGAAGAAACGGAGTATTTCGCATATAACGGCTCTGGAAATATAACAGGCGCAATAGTTCTTGCGCGATATCTTAAATCTAAAGATGAAAATATTTCAGTAATAATACATAGAGATAGAGACTACTTGTCAGACAAGCAAGTCGGTGATCTTTGTAAGAGAGTAGAAAAACATGGATTTCATTTGTTTGTCACTGATGGAGTGGATATTGAAAGTCTATATATAAGTACTGATCATATCCTCGAATTACATCCAGAGCTGACTAAGGACTACATCAATGAGGTAATAGAGAAGGCCACTGACGAATGCAGGGATCTTTCCGTTGATAGATTAATAGATCATGTGATGTCTAACGAACCTCCTCCAGAAAAGGGGGGCTACTCTAAACGTATAAAACAGCTTAACCAAGAATATGATGAAAATAAAATACGCTACAGATACGGTAAAAGAGTGCTAGGAAAAGTATCTTCAAAAATACAAAGAAAGCTCAAAGAAAATCCAGTAATAGTAAGAGAGTCTGATCATATTTGTTCGGAGTTGTTAATCGAGATAGCAAATGATTTATGGTAAAAATGTATGAATAAGACACCCGACACGGATCTGTCCCCGATTATTTTTGGCGACATCAGATTTTCTAAGGAAAGAAAACCCGGGTCAGAGAGCAATTGTTTCTAATATACTAATTTACGGGAACAACCGGGGACAGATAATACCGGGGTCAGAACACAGTTGTTCCTAATATTAGCGAATACTGTGTTCCGACCCCGGTTTTTAAAACAATAAATACGAGATACAAGATGAATCTTAATAAAGTCCAAATCAGAAACTTTCGATCAATACGTGACCAAACGCTTACTTTTGATCGTAACTTACAAGTGCTCGTTGGTATTAATGAGGCAGGAAAGTCGAATGTTCTTAAAGCTGTTTCGTTACTTGATGAAGAAAAAGAAATAAGAAAAAATGATATACGTGATCCGGGCCATGACGAAGGCTCTGTCAGTGCTTCCTTTGTAAATTTCATATTCAATGTCGAATCATGGATTTCAAAAAAAGTATTCAATAATTTAAAACCTAAAGTTTTATCAAAAAAACAAACTTCCATAATCCTTGATATTGGCGACAAGCAATTTACATTTAAAGAATTCTGTGAATATAAAAATGAAGTTTTTTATGTGGTTAACTTAAAAAAACAATCTCGTTATATGTCACATCCTGCTCTGCTTGGTTCAAAATATAGAATTCATTCGAACTGGAGTAAAGTTAAGAAAGACGTTTCATTTTTATTGGATTTATCTGGTAAAGAGGTCGATTTATTAAATTATTCAATTGTAAATATAAAAGATTATCCTGAAATACCTAAAGATTTTTTAGAAGAACTCACTATAAAAGAATTAAATAAAATAGTGGGGCTGGAGCTTACAAAAGAGACTAAAGATTACATACCACGCCCGATTTTATGGAAGTACAATGAGGAAAATCTTCTTCCTGGAAAAATTGATTACTCTCAATTTGTTTCTAGTCCAAGTGCATGTATCCCTCTTAAAAATATGTTTATACTTGCAGGCTATAGTGAGCCAGCAAAAGCATTACAAGAAGCGGATGAAAAAACTAATGGAATTAGAAATATATTGAGAAAAGTCAGCAGTAATACAACAGCGCACATGCAAGAAGTATGGCCTGAATGGAAAAATCAAAAAGTCACCTTATTTCAAAACGGAGGGTTTATAGAAGCAGGGATTGAAGACGAATATAATATATATAGCTTGTCAAGGCGAAGCGATGGTTTTAAGCGATTTTTTACATTTTTGCTAATGATATCGGTACAAAATAAAACAGAATACATATATGATAATTTAATATTAATAGATGAGCCGGATATCGGGTTGCATCCAAGTGGAGTCCAGTATCTGCGTGAAGAGCTTAAGCGTATATCGAATAATAATTTAGTTCTAATATCTACGCATTCGATATTTATGATTGATAAAGAAATTGTAGATCGCCATTTAATTGTCGAGAAAAAAAAGGAAATAACTGAGTTCAGAAAAGTTGTTGCAAGCAATATTACAGATGAAGAGGTTATATATAAGGCGCTTGGTTACTCTCTTTATGAAATACTTAGGCCCTTGAATATTATTTTTGAAGGATGGAGAGACAAAAGTATATTTGTGATGTTTACAAGATCAAAAGCCGGTCGAGAATTGTTTAATAAAGCCAACTTAAGTCAAATAGGATTTCTTCACTCTATGGGTGTAAAGGATGTAGGTAGAGTGGCAAACACATGTGAAAATTTCTCCAGAAAATATATTATTATTACTGATTCAGATAAACCTGCAAAAGAGAAGAAGAATAAGTATGACGGGCAAGGAGAATGGCTATGTTATGACGATATAGATGGTATTTCTGCCATTACTACTGAGGACTTTATTTCAAATAAACTTATTAATTCATCGGTAAAACATGTGATGAAGATTAATGGCGTAGAGGAAACAGTTGTGGTCCCTCTTGATGTGGTAACAGATAAAATATTATATTTAAGCAAGCTTCTTAGCGATATCGGTCTTGAAAAGGATAAAATAAAATCCATGCTAAATAGTATAAAAGAACACATATGCGAAAATACTAAAGCGTCAGATTTAGATAAAAATTATTCTAATGTATGCAGTGAAATCATGAAAAAATTAACCATGTAGATTGTTGGAGAAGGAAAATCCGGGTCAGAGAGAAATTGTTTCTAATGTTAGAGTTAATTGAACTCTGATCCCGATTTTATGGGGTAGAAGGTGCAAAAGGGGGCGTAACTATTTAAATGAAGATAAGTGAAAATAGTTACGTCCCCTATAATTCCTAGCAAGGCGTTAGGTGAGAAAAATATAATTTTAGCTTATAAATTAATATATTAATTATCAGGAGAAGTCTTATGGAATGGGTCATACTGAACCTCCCCCAGTTTAACGGACACTTTTAATCAGAGACAAAAGTCTCTCAGAGGAGTGTCCCAATGACAACAAAACGCAAGCCCTATAATACGTACAGTAAAGAGTTTAAGCTAGAAGCGCTACGTTTGATGGAAGAATCAGACCGCCCGGCCAGTGAAATCGCCACAAGCCTGGGTATCAGACGCAATCAGCTTTATAAGTGGAAAGAACAGATGATAAAAAAAGGTGATGTACCCGCTGCTAAAAAAGGCAGGCCAAAGAAAGAAAACCAGAGCGAATTGGCGACAGTAAAACAAGAACTTAAGCGAGTCAAAGAGGAGAATGAAATCCTAAAAAAGGCCGCAATATTCTTTGCAAAGGAACTGGCGTGAAATACCAGTTCATAAGAGATCATCGCAAAGAATATAAAACCATACGACTGTGTGAAGCATTAGAAGTATCCTCCAGTGGGTTTCATGACTGGCTGGATCGCCCTGAAAGTAACCGGAACTGTGAGAATAAAATGCTGACAATAAAGATTAAGCATTCTCATAAGCAGTCCAATGAAATCTATGGCTCGCCCAAGATACACAAGGATCTTGTTGCTGAAGGCGAAATATGCAGTGTTAAGCGTGTAGCGCGCTTAATGAAAGTGGCAGATGTTAAATCAAAGATGGCACGTAAGTTTGTTGTTACTACAAACTCAAAAAACACCCTGCAGCCAGCCCCTGATTTGCTTCAGCGAAAATTCACGGTTGATAAGAGTAATGAGGCCTGGGTAAGTGATACCACGTTTATCGGCACCAGAGAAGGCTGGTTGTATCTGGCCGTAATATTAGATCTGTTCTCCCGGCAAATTATTGGCTGGTCAATGAGCAATAGAAATAATACTGAACTGGTACAAGATGCATTGACCATGGCCATTTGGCGAAGAGGTAAAGTCAATGATGTGATCGTGCACTCAGATCAGGGTAGCACCTATGCCTCAGGCGGTTATCAGAAACAGCTGAGTGAAAATAAACTTCGTTGTAGCATGAGTCGTAAAGGAGAATGTTTAGATAACGCGGTTGCAGAAAGCTTCTTCGGGTCATTGAAAAATGAGCTGGTATATCATGAAGATTACAGAACAAGATCAGAAGCAAGACAAAGTGTATTTGAATACATTGAAGTTTTTTATAATAGAAAACGCAGGCACGCTTTTTTAAACTACATGACACCTGTAGAATATGAAATGAAATTTGCCAGTAATTAATTCGTCCGTTTTATTGGGGGAAGCTCAATCCGACCCCAATTGTTTGTAATTCTCCTTCCATTATTTATTTACATGGGTTATCGCAACTACGTATTACATGGCTCTATACATGAGCGCCCAGGAAAAATATGCTTAAACTGTGGCATTGGTCTTGGTTATAGCGATGACGGGTGGGGTTTTAAATCATATGGCAAACGCAGGAAAAAATGGTATCAAATTAAGGCATGTAAAACTCCTGATAAATGTGATATTGCATATCAGCATGAAGTTGAATGGATAGATGAAGATAAAAACGTATAACAATTCGCTCGTGCGGGACTCGCAGCAAAAAACGCTGCTCACCCCACAGCTCGGCCGTTAGCAATATAAAACCAACACTATGCAAATAAAAATATCTTACATCATAATTTCAATATTGCTTATTACAAACCTTATTTCCATTTACTACACAATTAGATACTACGAACATAACAATTATCATCGAAACAAAGTCATATTAACTGAATACTTGTTAAAACTAACCAATAAAACAGAAGGGAATGTTAATGTTTTAAAAAATATATATCCTAATATTTCTGTGAAAAACAACCTGGTTATTATTGATAAAAATTCAATACTAAGAAACAATGAATTCAAAGAACAATATAAAACAAATAAAGTCAGAGACTTTTTTGGTTTTGAATTTAAAATAAACAAAAATGGTAAAATCATTGAATCAAGGTTTCATAAAAAATACCGGGGTCAGAACACAGTTGTTCCTAATATTAGCGAATACTGTGTTCCGACCCCGGTTTTTTGGGAGTGTGCGGTGTTAGTTGCAACTATGAAATTTCTGATTGAAAGAAATCAAAGAGTCTGACCACTTGATCTGTTGTAAAGGCAAAAGGCAAGACCTGGCCCCTTTTGTTTTGCTGGCTATAATTGTTTATTACTTAGCAGGTGGAAAGTTTCATGAATAATATAAAATATGCCTTTTCTCTAATAATACCAATCGTCACAGCATTTTTTTTAATTGTTGTGGGTGTGATGGCAGCTGAATTGATTAATGAATTTTATTCGTCTCACGCAAGCAAAGTAATTATTGAAACAATCATTAAACGACCAGAAAATGGCATATGGGCTATTTCTGGCGCATTGTTTGGTTCTGTCACCAGTATTATTTTGTTAGTTTTATGGGACTTATACAAAGACAATAGATACACAAAAAAAATTGACGATGCAATTATAAATAGTATAAAGCGCGAATTTGAATCATGCAAAAACCGGGTCAGAGAGCAATTGTTTCTAATATACTAATTTACGATTTTCTCTGACTCCAGAACAACCCGGGGTCAAATCACAATACTTTCTAATATTAGCGAATACTGTGTTCCAACCCCAATTATTTGCAATTATTTTAAAAAATAAGCAGGAGTGATTTATGTCAAACGAACAAAACAAACGTCCCATTGCATTCTGGGTAATATCTATTGTAGCCATTTTATTTGGTATGCTCACCATCAAGTCTGGAGGCATGGTTCTTTTTTTTGAGGGTGAGGCTCGTCAGGCTGCGGGCAACTATGTTCCCTTTGTTCTCTGGTTTAATTTTCTTGCTGGTTTTGTTTATATTGCAGCGGGGTTTGGATTCTGGTTTGGTAAAAGCTGGGCCAGAGGTCTTGCTGTGGTAATTGCTCTGGCTACCTTACTGGCGTTCGTGGCCTTTGGTATTTATGTTTTGATGGGAGGAAGTTACGAAACGCGCACCGTAATGGCGATGAGTCTTCGTTCGATGGTCTGGATTACTATTGCAGCGTTTGCTTATTTTACTGACAGAAAAATGCCTGCCTGAACTGAATTTTCCTTTAATTCCGATTTTCTCTGACCCCAAACATTCTGGTTTATAAAAAAGCATTTTTCGTTTTCCCTCTGCGTTTATCGCGCCCAACAAAACCACCATTCCGTTTTTCTCACCCACCAATTCCATTATCAATTAAGATACCTAATCGTACGATAAACACAGTGATTTAACAGGCTCTCTTTTGAAACCAGCATCGACTTCCCGCCCCAGCAACAAATATCACCTGACTGTCATGGCCGCTTTACTGTCGATGGTTGGACCTTTTACCATTGATGCTTACTTGCCTTCTTTTCCGGCTATTGAAGCCGAGTTTGAAGTCAGCCGAGCTGTGCTCTCACAGAGTCTGGCGGTTTATTTGGCGGCTTTCGCCATATCAACCTTATTATGGGGGCCAATGTCTGACCGTATTGGACGACGGCTGGTAATCCTGAGTAGCCTGTTTGTTTATGTGCTGGCTTCAATCGGTTGCGCACTGGCAGATGATTCTAATAGCTTCTTGCTGTTACGAACATTGCAGGGTTTTGCCGCCAGCGGCGGTCTTATTGCCGGTCGTGCCATGATACGTGATGCTCACGATCCAGAAAGCGCGCATCGTGCCATGTCTCAGGTGATACTGTTGTTTGCAATCGCACCCGCCATCGCCCCGGTGTTAGGTGCATGGTTACACGAATATTATGGCTGGCGAAGTGTGTTCTGGTTTTTGAGTGTCTTTGGTATGCTTATGATTTTAATGGCGGTGTTTATGAAAGAAACACTGGGCGTTGAACATCGTCATTCCTTTCATCCCGTTTCTGTTATTAAAATTTATAGTCGCACCATAAGGCATGGTCAATTTGTTGGTATGTGTTTGAGTTTATCATTCGGCTTTGCCGGCCTGTTCCTCTACATCGCAGGTGCGCCAACAGTAATCTATGATTTCCTGCATCTTGGCAGTCATGACTTTGGTCAACAGTTCATTCCCATGGTTGGCGGGATGATGCTGGGCGCGTATATTTCCAGTCAACTGGCGCATCGCTGGGCAAAGCTTCGAACCATTTATTTTGGTTTCAGCATAATGATAATATCCATGATAGCGAATATTATTCTGGTGACTTTATTTAAACCCGATATCTATACTGTTATCGGACCACTGGTCACCTATGCCATTGGTCTCGCCATGGCCATGCCTGCCATCACCATAATGGCACTGGACTGCTTTCCAAAAAACCGGGGGGCAGCCGCATCGATGCAGGGCTTTTTTCAAATGATGATTAACGCAGGCGTGGCCGGTATAGCGGTACCATTGTTACACGCACAACAATTACATTTCGTACTAGGTCAGCTTGTGTTTCTGGTTATGGCATTAATGTTATGGCAGATATCCAGACGATACAGCCAGGTAGGGTAGGCAAAAAACCATCACCCTTAACTTGCTATAACAGAAATAGGGTCGCTAATCCAAGGAAGCTTAGAAAACCCACCACATCGGTTACTGTGGTTAATAACACTGCACCAGAGAGCGCGGGATCGATGCCCATACGATTCAGTATTACGGGTATCAGTACACCAGACAACGCGGCGGCGACCAGATTAAGAATCATCGCTGCGGCAAGAATAAGGGCGATGCCTGCTTCCTGAAACCAGACAAAGGTTATTATTGCCACCACAACTGCCCATGCCAGGCCATTCAATAAGCCCACCATGAGTTCTTTGTTTCCCAGCCAGCGCAAATTTGAGCCGCTTACCTGTCCCAGTGCCAGGCCACGAATGGTGAGGGTTAAGGTCTGGCTACCAGCAATGCCTCCCATGCTGGCTACAATCGGCATTAACACGGCAAGAATTACAATTTTGTCCAGCACCGCTTCAAATAGTCCAATGACCCAGACGGCCATGAAGACAGTAACAAGGTTGACACCTAACCACACAGCACGACGTTTTGCGCTAGGTAAAACGGGGGCAAAAAGATCTTCGTCTTCTACCAGACCGGCACTGGCCAGTAAGTTCTTATCGGCTTCTGCCAGGATGATGTCTACAATGTTATCGACGGTGATACGCCCCAACAGTTTTGAATGTTCATCAACCACCGCTACAGAAATGAGATCGCGCCGTTGGAACAATAGTGCTACATCATGATCACTCGCATCAGCTTTTACCCAGTCCATAGCTTCTTGCATAACATCAGCGACCAGAGTATCCGGATGTTCGGATACTGTGTCTGCAAGGGTTAGCTTGCCAAGGTAAGTACCGTGTTCATCCGTTACCATCAAAGCATCTGTATGCGTCGGCAATGGCTTTAAACGACGTAGATATCGTAATACTACAGCGAGTGTTACATCTGTGCGCACGCTGATGACATCAGTGCTCATTAATCGGCCAGCGGTATCCTCTGCAAAAGAGAGTGCTGTTTCCAGGCGTTGGCGACGATCAATGTCGAGTGATTCGAGTACGGTCTCACTGATGTCATCGGGCAGTTCAACCATGACATCAACAAGGTCTTCCACATTCATGGATTCTGTGGCGGCGACTACATCGGCGTTATCCATTTTACCAATGATGCTGCCCCGCACTTCTTCGCCTAGATATGTGAGGATTTCACCCTCAATTTCTTTGGGTATTAGTAGCCAAAGACGTTGACGTAATTCGGGCGGTAATGATTCCAGAAGACAAGAAATCTCAGCCGCATGCAGGAGCTCAAGTTGGGCTCTAACCGCTACATCATTATCGGCTTTTAAATTGCCGATAATGTAATCTACCTGATTGAGCTCATCAGGCTCTTCTATATTTGTGGTAACCGGCACCATGATTTTTAGCTATTCCTCTAATGTCCAATCTATAAATAAGCCAGAATATTTCAGAGTTGAGTATGACTCTTTTGCAAGTTAGTTTGTTGTAAAAAATTAAATTTTTCAGTTAATTTCAACGAATCGACAAGAATCAATGAGGGCGGTCCAGGCTTTTTATCGCAGACAAATCGCGTTCACGGTTTGCCAGGTCAGTCATTGCTTTACTGGGCACTTTGGGCGGCATTTTTTATCATCACTTTTTGTAATTGTTACCATCGTTTTTATTCGTTTGTCTTGTCTGATTTTTACCTGTAAATAGCGTTTTGAAATAAGCGTAACAGGGGCCGTTGGCCACCAGATGTTTATTTTTTCATTATTATTTTTTTGTGGAGAGCAAAAACGATGTTATACCCTGCAAGTTTTGGAAGTGACCCTTTATTTCCGAAATCAACTGACTTTGAAGTGGTGTATAAAGATGAAATGACGGGTCATGGTGTTATCTGTTATCGCGCTTTCAAACGTGGCGAGATCATTGCCCGTATGTGCGGCCAGGTAATCACTGACATTCGGCAGCACACGCTGCAAATATCACCCGATAAACATTTGTACGATACCTATTTTTCGGGATTTTTCCTGCATTCCTGCTCGCCTAATATATCTCTGGACATGGAGAAGATGACGGTGACGGCGCTGAAGAATATTAAGGCTAATACTTATCTGTATATGGATTATGCTGAAACCGAAGATCATTTATTCAAGCAGTTCCCCTGCTCCTGTGGCGCAAAGAACTGTCGTGGCTGGGTGGGTGGAAAATACGACATGATTCCTGATACGGCGGAAGCTCAGGAACCGATGGCGAATGTTGCTTAAGTGTAATGACAAAATTTGATCCTAATGCCTGGTGGCAAAGAGATGATCTTTGTTACCGGGATAATCAACTGTCATTTGCCGGACGTGACGTTCAGCAATTGGCGCATCAGTTCGGTACGCCCAGCTTTGTCTATTCCGCCAGTCGGCTTGAGGCGAATTTGAAACGGATTCGGCAGGCACTGGATGCCGCCGGGCTTGCCGGGCGTTCGTCTATTTTTTATGCGATGAAGGCCAACCGATTTGCACCCCTGTTGCAGTTCTTTAAACAAACGGGTCTGTGCGGTATCGATGCCTGTTCACCGAATGAGGTCAGGCATGCGCTCAGCTGTGGTTTTTCGCCGTCAGAAATATCGTTTACCGCGACCAGTTTGTCGAAAAAAGATTTTTCTGAACTGTCACAATATAAAGGTATGTTTATGGACTGTGATTCGCTGCACGCGATTCGTAGTTGGGGCGAGCTTAATCGTAACAGTGAAATTGGCATTCGCATTAACCCTGGCGTGGGTATTGGCCGTGCCTGCAACGATAAATTACATTACTCGGGTTGCACGACGACCAAGTTCGGTATTTATCGTGAGCAGTTTGAACAGGCACTGGAACTCGCCGCTGAGTATGGCCTGACTGTGCGCAAAATTCATTTTCACACTGGCTGTGGATATCTGAACGCAGAGCTGGATCAGCTTGATCATGTGATTGGCGAATGCATGAAGTTTGTTGATGCGGCAGCCGATGTGAGACGGGTGAATATTGGTGGTGGTCTCGGTGTGGCACATCTGGCGGATGATCAGGCGCTCGATTTTGATCGCTGGTCGGCGGTGTTGAATAAACATTTTGCGCAGCGTGACCTGCACATCGAAGTTGAACCGGGGGATTATATCTGCAAGGATGCCGGGCTTTTATTGCTCGGTAAAACCTTTGTTGAACAAAAACGCGATACCCTGTTTGTGGGTGTCGATGCCGGTTTTAATATCGCGCCGGAACCGGCTTATTATGGCCTGCCTTTTCAGCCTGTGCCGTTGTTTATCGACGATCTGCCGTTAAGCATGATGACGGTGGTGGGAAATATTAATGAGGCGCTGGATGTCTGGTACGAAAATGCCCTGCTTCCTGAACTCGACAAACACGATTATCTTGCCTTGATCAATGCCGGTGCCTATTCATCCTCGATGGCTTCAAACCACTGCATGCGCGGTGAATTCAGTGAATTTCTATTGCTGTGATTCAACGACGGTGCCGGTCGCCGGTGTTGCAGTAAATAACACCTGTGCCACGGCGATGCGTTCATACAATTTAATCTTCCGGCTGTAAGGTGCCCAGTTAACCAGGAAAATGGCCAGGCCATTCCACATGGCAACCCAGGCGGCGACGGTTAAACCTTCTGCAAACACTTTGGCTGTGACTGTGGCGTTTTCGGTTAGTTGCTGATTTACCCAGACGGCAAGAAATAATATGGCCAGACCAATGACGAAAAAAATCAACGAGGTACGCATGTTCCTGGCCAGCTCTCTCATTTCAACGGTTTTTAAATACAGAAAATAGCTGTTGATGCTGGTGCTGATGCGTGTCTTCGTCACATCATCCGGCGGTATGCTCAGGTTAAAGCGGATAGTGAATGGTTCCTGTTCCAGCTCGCTGGCTGAATCTGCCAGATAATCAGCCAGATCCTGGTCGAGTTCTTTTCTGACGTAGGGCGCCAGCTTGTCGAAGTCGTTGTACAGATCGCTGACTTTGCCAGCATTGATATCAATAATATACAGGCCGTCCTCGGTGCGGGGATAACGTTCTAGTATTGTTGATTTCATGAGATTACCTTTTGTTTAGTTACAGCAATCAAATTTAATAAGCGGCCAGGTCCTATTGTTTGATATAAAGATTAAGCCCCGCCTGGTCTATGGCATCACTAAACAACAAACGAATTCTTTTAGCATTTTCCATGAGCAACGCTTCATCAAGTAATTTCTTCGCCTGCTTCTGAGTAAAGGATCGTAAAACCAGTTTCACTCTTAATAAGCTGCCTGCACTCATACTTAAACTATCAACACCCATACCTATCAGCGCCAGAGCAGAAACTGGATCGCCTGCCATCTCACCGCAGACACTGATGGTTTTATTATGTTTGTGCGCAACTGTGACAACATGCTGAATCGCATTTATCACTGACGGGTGTAAGCAGCTGTATAAATCAGCGACCTGTTTGTTGTTTCTGTCGACGGCCAGTAAATACTGCGTTAAATCGTTGCTGCCTATCGAAAAGAAATCGACACGTTTGGCCAGCGCATCCATCTGGTAAACGGCTGACGGTACTTCTACCATAACGCCAATAACGGGGTAGGGAACATCTATGCCTTCATTGCTCAGTTCTTCGTGCGCTTTTTTAATTAGCACGATGGCTTCATCGACTTCGCGAACGTCGCTGATCATCGGCAGCATCAGGCGAAGATTGTTATCGAATTTGTTCGATTTTAATATGGCTCGAATTTGTGTCAGAAATATTTCCGGATGATCGAGCATGATACGAATGCCGCGCCAGCCCAGGAAAGGGTTGTCTTCGACAACGGGGAAATAGGGTAGTGCTTTATCACCACCAATATCCAGTGTACGAAAGGTTACTGGACGGGGTGAAAATCTTTTCAGTACCTGTTGATAGATTTTCGCTTGTTCGTCTTCACCGGGAAAACCATCGCGTATCAGAAAAGGGATTTCTGTTCGATACAGGCCGACGCCTTCGGCACCACTTTTTAATGAGGGTGAAATATCTTCTAATAAACCGGTGTTGACGTGTAGGGGAATTTGAACGCCGTCGAGCGTTTCGGATGGTTTGTCAATCAGCTCATTCAGTTCTGCGTTGCGTGATTTCTCATCACGGATTAAACGATTGAATTCTTTGATAATCGCGGCTGTGGGTTTGACATGTATCTGACCGTTGTAACCATCGACGATTATTTTTTGGCCCTTAATTTTGTTGACGGGGAAGTCATCGACACCCATGATTGAGGGTATGCCTAATGCATTGGACAGTATGGCAACATGCGATGAGGCTGAACCTTTGGATGAAATAATGGCGACCAGATGTTTTAGCGGAACCTCGGAAAATTGCGAGACGCTGACTTCTTCGCCGACCAGTACTACGGGTCCTGTCACTGGCTGACTACTGGTCTGTTGTTTCTGTAAATACATCAAAATGCGTCGGCCTAAATCTTTGATATCGGCGGCGCGTTCGCGTAAATAAGCATCTTCCATGGCGTTGAATTGTTTGACGTGATCATCGATGGTTTCACGTAGTGCTGCCTGCACCCATTGGCCTGCTTTTATTCGGTCGATGCAGGCATCTAACAGGGTGTCACTTTTTAGCATCAGGCAAAAGGCATCAAACAGCCCCAGTTCTTCATCAGAGATAGTGCCAGCCATAAGTTGAGAGAGCTCTTTGAATTCCTGTTCAACATTGTTGACGGCATCCATGAAGGCATTGATCTGATCTTCTACTTCATCTTCCGCAATGGCGTTATCAGGTACGGCAGACAGACTTGCGGGCGGGAAAACCACCAGAGCTTCACCAATAGCAATGCCCGGTGAACCGCTTAAGCCACTCATGACAAATGAAGTGTGATCATCTTCTTCAAGCAGGTTGGTTAATTCACCTGCTTTTTTGGCGTGAGAAATGGCACCGGCCAGCTGGGCCGCCAGCGTGACTAAAAAGGTTTCGTCATTGGCAGAAAAGCGTCTTTGCTGGGTTTGCCGTACCACCAGTACGCCAAGCGCACGGCGGTGTTGAATGATGGGTACACCCAGGAATCCATGAAATGAAGCCTCATCGGTTTCAGTGACAAAGCGATAATTGGGGTGTGTCTGGGCATTCTTGATATTAACGGCTTCAGTCTGGTTTAGAACCACACCGATTAGACCTTCGTCCAGATTAAATTTTAACTTGCCAACCGCCTTCTGGTTATAACCATCGGTGGCCATTAATACTAATTGATCGGCTTTATCATCACGAAAATAGACGGATACGGCATCTGCATGCAAAACCTGTTTGGTGCGCTGGACAATGATATTCAGAGCCTGTTGCAATTCAGAAGCATCATTAACATCCTGAATAATGTTTCTCAGAGTATCGAATATTTTATTAGTCATAAATCATTGTGCCAAAGCTAGTTCGTATCAATATATTATTTGTATCATAGCAGCAATAAAAAGCCCCGGTATAAACCGGGGCTTAACAACCACCATATAAAATATGGTTAAGGTTTTATGAAACTAGTCTGTAGATTGTGGTACTTCAGATGTTGTCGCATAGCTATCAATGCACTCTGTTATATATTCTCCTTTCTCTACGGCATCTTCTATGCCAGCCAGCTCTGCCTGTTCATTGCAATAAGCTGCGATGTTGTTAGCTTCGTTGTCCGTTTCGGTGGCATAAGCTGTGCCAAATGCTGTACTCAAAGATAAAATTGCCAGTAATGCCAAAAATTTCATATACCTTACTCCAGTTAATAATAGTTACATTTTCCTCTGCCTTGCACTAGTTTAGTGGGCAGATGCGGTGTTTTAGGGCATTATTTATTTTTAGTAAAGATAATAATATTGCATGTCACAACCATCTTTTTCGATTAACATCGAAGCCTGTGTATTCATTAAGAATGCATAATAAACACGCATTTAATTTATAGAGTTGACTGGTCAATGGACATAGCATTACTAAAATCTTTTCTCGAAGTCCACCGTTCAAAACATTTTGGACGTGCCGCCAAAAATCTTTTTATTAGCCAGTCGGCGGTTAGCGCCAGAATAAAGCAGCTCGAAGATGAACTGGGCGTGCGCTTATTTACCCGCGACCGTAATAATATTGAACTCACTACGGCGGGGAAAAAATTCCTTATCTATGCAGAAAATATCCTTAATACCTGGAATAAGGCCAGGCAGGAAATTGCCGTGCCCGAAGGCATTGAGACTTTGTTGAGCGTTGCCGCCTTGTCCAGTATTTGGGATATATTCCTGGATGACTGGCTCAGCTGGGTTCATAACGCTAATGCGACAACGGCGCTGCAAGCCTCAGTAATGAGGTCGGACTCGCTAATGCGTAGTCTTCTTGATGGAACGCTGGATCTGGGTTTTGTCTTTGATCCACCAAAAACACCACAACTGCTGGTTAAAGAGCTGGTTCCTGTTCCCTTAATTATGGTTTCGACAGAGGTCGGTATCAGTGCTGAATCTGCGGTCAACGAAAATTATATTTTTGTTGACTGGGGAACATCTTTTGGCATGATTCACGCTGGACAGTACCCGGAAATGCCGCCACCGACGTTAAGGGCAAGTGTAGGTCGAATTGCACTCAATTTTATGAAAAATTGTCATGGCTCCGCCTACCTACCCGAAGCCATGGTGACCGATCAATTGGGCTCAAGCCTGTTTAGAGTTGAGGATGCACCTATTATTCAAAAAGAGGCTTATGCGCTATATTCACAGACTAGCAGTAAGAAAGAAGCCATTGAAAAGGTATTGATCTGGTTTGATAATAGCTAATCCAGGTCGTAGTAGTCGCCACTGAGCAAGCGTTCGAGTGCTTTATCTTCCCTTAATTGTTCGACTCGACGTCGCGCATCAGCCTGGGTCTTTGCGTTAGTATCTTTGTTTTCTATTTCTACTTCGTCATCTAGCATTTCATCATTATCCGTATCCGTATCATCGAAAGCATCGTCATCGTCAATGTCTTCAGCCATAAAATTAATCTCGCAAATCAAAACGTACTTGAACAGTATTAGCGGTGTGTAATATTGATCGGGTGGCTTAATCTGTAAAGATAATAATGTTGATCGTGACGATTAATATTATTAATCAATACCTGAGGCGCACGGGCTCGATAAAGCACTTACCGATAAAAGCATCTCTTATCAAAACCTTATAATCCATGTCCGTTGAATGAAGCCTGAAACCACGTTTTTCAAGTAGTTCATTCATCTTTTCAGAAGTGGGCGAACAACGTGCATAGATTTCTGAATGTTGATAGCGTGAAAGCAAATCATCAATAATATAGCTGCCATAACCCCGATTCTGGAATTGTCTGGCGACAGAAACCGCGTAGATTTCAGAGCTGTCATCATTCAGAAAGGCTGCACTCATAATCGAGATAGCAATGCGTTTGTTTTGCAGTGTATATACCGATGCCAGTGCATAGCGTCGATCAAGTAAGCGTTGATGACTAATCACGTATTGAATTTCTTGTTTCATCTGCCGAACCACTTCAGGGTTCTCGGCATTAAATGAGTAATGTCCTTTCCGGGCACCATAAAGAAGGCAGCTATAGATAAAGCTAAGATCGGTAATATTGGCTGTTCGTTGTACTGGTTGCATGGTGTTTCTGGTTATTATGCGGCGTTCTCATGCTAGTAAAAGCCTGATATTGAGTCTATCGATATAAAATGATCGTCACCATTAAAGTATTAGATCGTCATGTTTTTGCAGAAAAAACAATTGCTTATGCATGATAATGAGAGGGTGATTTTCACTGAATACAGGCTATTCAATAATGCTTGCTTTTTTTTCAACTGGGACTAAAATTCCCGCCTCAAAAATTATACCTAGAGTATTTATGATTCCCGAAATGTAGCGTTGTTTTCAGACTGTAAAAGGTGGGTGAGCAACGCGTTAGTAAGCTGTTAACCTGTCTTTATAGAGGAGACGACGAATGCATATAGCCACACCTGCTGCGGTGGAACTGGAAGTTCCCACAGTGAAAGTGGGCCGTTGGAACGATCAAAATGATGTTCTGGCGGCCCAACAAAACCAACTTCAAAATCAACCGGACGATGAAGCCAAAGACCACTTTATTGAGCGCAATGGCGTTGAATTTGCTGGTACCCATTTGCTGTTAGATCTCTATGGTGCGGATCATCTTGATGATATCGCCCGTATCGAACAGGCCATGCGTGACATCGTCAGCGCCTGTGGCGCAACCCTGCTGCACATCCATCTGCACCACTTTAGCCCTAGCGGTGGTGTCTCTGGCGTGGCGGTATTATCTGAATCTCATATTAGTGTACACACCTGGCCAGAGCGCGATTACGCCG
This sequence comes from Gammaproteobacteria bacterium, assembly GCA_029882355.1. Taxonomy (GTDB): domain Bacteria; phylum Pseudomonadota; class Gammaproteobacteria; order SZUA-229; family SZUA-229; genus LH-M37. The sequence goes on from JAOUKV010000006.1 coordinate 83,683, forward strand.
CTTTTGATGTCTTTATGTGTGGCGATGCTCAGCCAGAAAATGCCGTGCCCGTATTGAAGCGTGCCTTTTTCCCGCACCGCATTGAAGTTTGTGAAGAGCTACGCGGTCGTGTTGCCAAGTGAAAACTTATAGCGAAACGCTTTATGATTCCTACGGCCAGGAATTCGCTGTTGATAAGGTTTATTTTGAAAATAAAACCGATCACCAGCACCTGATCATTTTTGAAAATGCCAAGTTCGGTCGCGTCATGGCGCTGGACGGTATTATTCAAACCACCGAAGCTGATGAATTTATTTACCATGAAATGCTCACCCATGTGCCCTTGATGGCACATGGCAAGGTAAAACGTGTATTGATTATTGGCGGCGGTGACGGCGGCATGTTACGTGAAGTTTGCAAACACGACTCCGTAGAACATATCACCCAGGTCGAGATCGATGCTCAGGTGGTAGAGATGTGCAAAGAGTATCTGCCTAATCACAGTGCTGGTGCTTACGATGACCCGCGCGTTAATATCGTGATCGATGACGGCATCAATTTTGTGCGTGAATGTAAAGATCGCTTTGATGTGATCATTTCCGACAGTACCGATCCGATTGGACCGGGTGATGTTTTGTTTACCTCAGTTTTTTATGAAAACTGCAAACGCTGTTTAAATGAAGGCGGCATACTGGTGACACAAAATGGTGTTGCCTATATGCAGCTGGATGAAGTCACCACCACAGCAAAACGCCTGCAGCCATACTTTGCCGATCGATCATTTTACTGTGCAGCTGTACCTACCTATATTGGTGGTGTCATGACTTTTGCATGGGCGAGTGATGATCTGGCCTTGCGTGGTTTGAGTACAGAAACTATTGCAGAAAGATTTGCAGTGGCAAATATTAAATGTCGTTATTATAATCCCGCTATCCATACGGCAAGCTTTGCATTGCCGCAGTATATTCTGGATGCATTGGCAGAAAACGCTTAGTAGAGGTCAAGGCGATGAATCATTTAACCGTTGAATCGACAGACAAAGCTGAATTCTATCAACAGATGGCACAGCAACATGGCACGCCCCTGCTGATACTCGACTGTGATCAACTGGTTAAGCAGTTCAATGTTCTGACCGAAGCCCTGCCAGGCGTTGAGCTTTATTATGCGATCAAGGCGTTGCCACATCCGGCGGCAATCCAGACACTGGATGTGCTGGGTGCAGGTTTTGATATCGCCAGCAGTGGCGAAATCGAATTAATAAGAGAGCAGGGAGCCTCTGCACGACACACCATCCACACGCACCCGATCAAACGCGATAGCGATATTCGCGATGCGCTGCGTTTTGGCTGCACGACTTTTGTCGTTGATAATATCTGGGAGCTGGAGAAATTCGTCGAATACCGTCATCGTGTTGGTTTGTTAGTGCGCGTTAGCTTCCCAAATCCAAATACAAAGATTGATTTGTCACGCAAGTTCGGTTGCCGTGAAGATGAAGTCTCTATGCTGATACAGAAAGCGCAGTCATTAGGGCTGCATGTTAAAGGCCTGTCTTTTCATGCCGGTTCACAGTGCCCCGATTCAAGAAATCATGTTCATGCCGTCGAGCAGTGCGCAAAAATTATTGATGATGTTTATCAAAACTCGGGCAAGTTGTTATCGGTTCTGGATATCGGTGGGGGGTTTCCGGTTGAGTATATCGAGTCGGTTATGGATATTGAATCTTTCTGCGCGCCTATCCGATTGGCATTAAAAAACCTGCCCGATCATCTGCAGATTATTGCCGAACCCGGTCGATATTTATGCGCACCGGCGATGACCTCTGTGTCCAGTGTCATGGGTAAAGCCAAACGTGGTGATACCTGCTGGTATTATCTGGATGATGGCGTTTACGGTTCCTACTCAGGTCAGTTGTTTGACCATGTCACTTACCCCTTAACTCTTTATAGTGACATTAAAGAAAATGAAATGGCTGTATTGGCTGGGCCGACTTGTGACAGCATCGATGTGATCGCAGAACAAGTTAGTATTTCACCCTTATCGATTGGCGATTTAGTGGTTGGCCATCAAATGGGGGCCTATACCTCAGCGACTTCAACGAATTTTAATTTGTTTGATAAAGCGAAGATTGTGGTGATTAATCAGGCGGTTAAAACTGTAAAAAACGTGCTGCAGTTTGGTAAGAATTGAATCGTCACAGCCCGTGTCAGATTAAATAGATAAAAATTAGAGTGAAATCAAAAAAGCCGGAGAAAGATTTCGAGTTTCTAATATAAAGAAACTTGAAATCTACTCCGGCATTTTTCTAGTAGAAAAGGCGATTATTATTGTGCTGGTTCAGCCGCTGGTTCAGCCGCTGGTTCAGCCGCTGGTTCAGCCGCTGGTTCAGGAGCGCTTACTGGTGCGTCTGCTGTGGCTTCATTACAAATCCATCCCCAGGCAGCCAGTTTGGCAATAAAACCTTCTGCTTTTTCTGTACAGTAGGCGGTGTCATTTTCCGCACTCCAAAGAGTCTTCATTGGTACACCTTCAGTCTCTTTGGTGTAGTTTACTGCGCAAGCTGTTGAACCTGCTTCAGATTCAATACTAACTGTTCTGATTAATTCATTATGAGTACAGCTCCATGTATTAGCGAGAGCACTTACTGGTGCTACCATTACAGCAATAGCAATACATCGTAAAATAAAATTCATGTGATATGGCCTCTGTTTGAAATTGTAATTTTGCAGACTAGCAGAAATACAGAAAGCTGGATAGTGTACGTGTGATTTATATATTTACGGTATATCTGATAAAATTGCTGTTTCTACCGCTACTTAAAAATGACTCATGAAACTATGGAACTCACCGCTCGCGAATTGTTAAGCCATCTATTCCAGACTGCTATCGATGAAGTTGATGGACGGCTACGAGTACAAACGTGGTGTCTTGAGAATAATGCCAAATTCGATCATTGCATCGCTATCGGCAAAGCGGCTCCCGCTATGTTGCAAGGCGCATTAGATCATTATAAAAATCTCAAACAGGCATTATTGATTTGTCCGCCCGGACAATGTTCACGTTCCATCCGAAAAGATAAACGTATCAATATCATCGCGTCATCGCATCCGGTGCCGGATCAATCCAGTCTTGATGCCGGTGAAGCTTTATTGCATTTTCTTGCGGGCATTCCACAGGGTGAAAAATTACTGGTGCTGATATCCGGTGGTACGTCGAGTCTGGTTGAGGTGATGGTTGAGGGTTTGTCACTGGATCAATTGCAGCAGATTAATCGGCATCTGCTGGCCTCGGGGAAAAATATTCAGCAGATGAATGCCTGGCGTAAGCAATTCTCGCGTATTAAAGGAGGAGGTCTACTCGCGCATGTGCAGGCAGAACACTGTACGCAATTGTTGATTTCGGATGTGCAAAATGATGATGCTTCGGTGATTGGTTCTGGTTTGTTAGTCGCTAATAATGACGCACCAGATGAAGATCCTTTTCTGCATGGGTTACTCAATACAGTAAAAACTAGGAGGCATCATTGTTCGGATGTTATTGAATCTCATATTATCGCCACACAAAAACAGGCGATGCAGGCCGCCTATGATGAGGCTACAAATATGGACGTGGACTGTTATCTGTATGATGAGTTTTTATCTGGTGAGGCAGAAGAACAGGGTGTCAGGATTGCACAGTGGTTGCTGACTGCGCCAGCGGGTGTGCATATCTGGGGCGGCGAAACTACGGTAACTTTGCCCGAAAATCCCGGCACCGGTGGCCGTAACCAGCAGTTTGCATTAGCTGCCGCCCAGACACTGGATGGCTACAATGATATTTCATTATTGGCAGCAGGCACGGACGGTATTGATGGTAATACGCCCTGTGCAGGTGCGGTGGTTTACGGTTCGACCATGCAGGCGGCGAAAAAACTGGGTATGGACGTGGCGCAGGCTTTGCAGAAAGCCGATGCGGGTAAAGTGTTAATGGCGACAGAGTACTGGTTACAAACTGGGCCGACTAATACTAATGTGATGGATTTGGTGATTGCTTATAAAAGGTGAATGTTTTTAAAAGTTTACCGTTTACGCCAGTTAATACGCAAGGCTTCCAATACTTTAGTGCTGTATTTTTTAGAGCCATAACTGCCGTTGTATCTCGCCAGTGCGTTGTGTAAATTGTTTTTTTCCATGTCCATATAATATTTCAAAATGGTACAGCCCATGCGCAGGTTGGTATTGATGTTGATCAGGTTGTCATCGGGATGACCGATTTCTTTTAACCAGAAGGGCATGACCTGCATTAATCCCTGTGCGCCTGAACGAGATATGGCGAAGTCATCGAAGTGGCTTTCAACTTCGATAACAGCAAGCACTAGCTCAGGAGTGAGATTGGCGCGGCTGGCTTCGCGGTGAATACCTCGTAATAAAAGTAGACGGTGTTGTTCATCATCGACAAACTTTTGCAGACGCCTGGACATGTCGACCAGCCAGACTTCGGCGTCAAAACGATCTTCAAAGCTGTCTGAGTCTTCAATCGCTTTACTTAATAGTTTGCGCAGCTCTGGGTCGGGCGTGTTTGATTCATTGATGTTAGCCAGTACTGTGTTGCTACACAGCAGGGCTAGTATCAATGTGATTCTAGACGTGAATAAAATCAAAATCGGGCGCATGTGCCTGATTATAGATAATGCTCGTTGATTTATCGCGAAAAAAGGCCGCTAAGATGCACGCTAATTTCGGCAACAGGCATGTCCTGACTTTCTTCATCAGTGCGACCTTTGTATTCCACTACGCCATCGGCCAAACCGCGATCACCAATGACCACTCGATGTGGGATGCCGATGAGGTCGATATCGGCCAGCATGCCACCCAGACGTGCTTTTTGATCGAACAGTAATACTTCCAGTCCGGCCGCAGTGAGTTCGTCATGAAGCTTTATGGCGGCGTCTCGCACTTCATCCGATTTCTGGAGATTAATCGGTGCAATAGCGACATCAAATGGCGCAATACTTTGTGGCCAGATGATGCCGTTGTCATCGTGATTTTGTTCGATGGCGGCGGCAACCACACGGGTGACACCGATGCCATAACAACCCATGGTCATGGTGACGCTTTTGCCATTTTCATTTAACACTGTAGCGTCCATGGATTCGGAATACTTGCCACCGAGCTGAAAGATGTGACCGACTTCGATGCCACGAACAATGTTTAATGTGCCCTGACCATCGGGGCTGGCATCACCTTCAACCACGTTGCGTAAATCAGCGGCGGTCGCTAATGGCAGATCACGTTCCCAGTTAACACCTGTCAGGTGTTTGCCGTTTTCATTAGCGCCACAGATAAAGTCGGCGACCTGTAATGCCGCGTGGTCAGCAATAACCGTGATCTTTAAACCGACGGGACCGATCGAACCGGGTTCGCAGTTGGCTACGGCTTTAACCTGTTGTTCACTGGCGAAACATAAAGGAGATGCAATCATTTCCAGATGCTCAGCTTTAATTTCGTTGAGTTCGTGGTCACCACGCAAGACTAAAGCGACCACACTGTTTTCTTCGCTGCCTTCGACCAGTAAAGTTTTCAGGCATTGTGAAGCATCGATATTCAGGAATTTAGAAACTTCTTCGATGCTGTGTTGGTCGGGTGTATCAATGCTTTGCATTTCAGCGCTGGCCGCCGGGCGAGGTTCTGTGTTCGGCATGGTTTCGGCTTTTTCTACGTTGGCTGCATATTCGCTCTGGTTTGAAACTGCAAGGGCATCTTCACCAGAGTCGGCCAGTACGTGAAATTCATGTGAACCAGTACCACCGATGGAACCACTGTCAGCCATTACCGCACGGAATTTAAGATTCATACGGTTGAAGATGTTGGTATAGGTCTGGTACATCACGTCGTAGGTTTCTTGTAATGATTCCTGATCGATGTGGAATGAATAGGCATCCTTCATCAAAAATTCGCGTGAGCGCATAACACCAAAGCGAGGGCGGACTTCATCGCGAAATTTGGTTTGAATCTGGTAATAATTGATCGGCAGTTGTTTATAACTGCTGAGTTCACGCCTGGCCAGATCAGTAATAATTTCTTCGTGTGTGGGGCCGTAGCAGAACTCACGACCATGACGATCATTGAGGCGCAGCAGTTCAGGTCCGTATTGTTCCCAGCGACCAGACTCCTGCCACAACTCGGCTGGCTGGATTGTTGGCATCAATACTTCGAGGCCACCACTTTTATTCATCTCTTCACGCACGATATTTTCAACCTTACGTAATACGCGCACACCCAGCGGCAGCCAGCTGTATAAACCGGAAGCCAGTCGACGAATAAGACCGGCACGTAACATCAATTGGTGGCTGCTGATTTCGGCGTCGGCAGGGGTCTCTTTAAGGGTAGTAATGCTAAATTTTGATAAGTACATGGATTCGTCTGCTCAACTTGCTATCGTGAGGTCGCATTTTACGAGGGCAGCGGGTGTGAGTACAGCCGCGATTACTTTTTTCTTAATAAATACAGACACTTTTGGTTATATCTTGTTTGTTCTGCTTCCGGGGGGGGGCGATACTCTCATCAGGTATACCTGTGCTAAAAAGTTCTACCACCCCATGCCCGCATGTAAATCCTGGCTAGTTATACAATAAGCCTACTTACAGTATTTGCTAATATTGGCTTTGATTGAGTCCAAACGTTGACTGCGTTCTTTGGCGGCAAGTTTTATGACTTTTCCTGTAGAGTCTTTTTCATGGATGGTTTTATTTTTTTCGACGGTTTGTAGGCGTTTTCGCTCATTGGCACAATAGGCGGTTCGTTCTTCGTTGGCTGCCTCCGGATCACCATTATCTTTTAGTTTTACTTCCTTTTCCTGCTTCTCCTCGGGCTTTTCATCTTCGGCATTTTCCTGAGAATAGGGCTCAGATACTTGAAGCTTCATCCTCTCGGCCGACGCATCCTGTGGACGTTGGCTGCCATAATGAACTTTTCCATTGTCATCGGTCCACTTGTAGATGCCTGAACCTATGGCGGGAGAGGCTAATATTAGCGCCAGTGTTAATGTTCCTATTAGATGCCTGAGCAGCAATGATATCTGAGTTGTTTTTTTCATGGTTTTCAGTTCCGTTAGAATGTTACTATAAGGAAAACTTATCACGCCAATATGGCTATATTCTGATTATGGCAGATCGTAGATTAAAAATATTCCATACCGTCGCCCGGTTGCTCAATTTTACCAAAGCCGCCGAAGAGTTGCATATGACTCAGCCCGCTGTGACTTTTCAAATTCGACAACTTGAAGAGCAGTTTAACACTCGTTTATTCGATCGTACGCATAATAAAGTGTCGCTCACAGACGTTGGGCACCAGGTGTTTGAGTATGCGGACAGGATTCTCAAGTTATACGAGGATATGACACGAAGTATTACCGATATGACAGGCGATGTCAGCGGTGGGGTGGCACTGGGTGCGAGTACCACCATTGCTGAATATATGCTGCCACTGATGATTGGTGAGTTCAAGAAAAAATACCCCGATGTCATGATCAGTCTCAAAGAAGCCAATACGGAAGATATCGTTTCCATGGTGGAGAACAATGTGATTGACCTTGGTATTGTTGAAGGTTACGTCAATAATAAAAATCTGGTGGTTGAGGAATGTCGCATGGATCAGCTGGTGGTGATTATGCCGAATAATCACCCGCTTGCCGACAAGACTGAGATTCACGTCAAGGAGATTGTGGCGCATCCCTTTATTGGACGCGAGCATGGTTCTGGTACGCAGGAAGTGATTACCAAATACATTGAACAACATGGTGATCATGATCTACTCGATGTCTGTTTTGAATTGAGTAGTCCCGAGGCTATAAAAGGCGCGGTTGAAGCCGGTATGGGTATTTCTATCGTCTCAAAAGCCACTATTCTTAAAGAATTGCGTCTGAAGTCGCTGACAGCGGTAACTTTATCACCTAAATTGGAAAGGCCTTTTTCTTTCGTACGTCAGCGCTATAAGTTTAAATCACGCGCTGCTGATGAGTTGTTGAGCTTTGCCCAGGACTTCTGTAAGAAAACATAAGTTTGTTTTGATTAATTAGTTTTAAAGTGTGAATGTTTTTATGAGTCGCAATACAAAATCCCTGATTGAAATTTTTGAAACGCTGGATGCAGAACGTCAAGCTAGCTTGTTAGATTTTGCGGAGTTTCTACAATCCAAAGGTGGCCCGGTTGTTAAGGAAGTTGGTGAGCCGATTGAGATTATAAGACCTGATAAAGAGACAGTGGTCGGTGCAATTAAAAGATTGAAACAAACATACCCGATGATAGATAGTATGGCCGTGTTCTCGTCTGCTTCAGAATTGATGACCGAGCATATGGTGAAAGGTAGAGATGCTATTGAAGTGATTGATGAGATGGAGAAAATATTCGAAGATTTTTATTCGAAAATGCTTAAGGATCTACAATGCTAGACCTGATAAAGGTTTGGTACGAGAAACATTTCTCCGACCCTCAGGTTGTTATTCTTGCTTTAGTTATTCTCTCCGGCATTGCCATTATTCTTTTTCTTGGTGATGTTCTGGCACCGGTATTGGCCAGTATTGTTATTGCTTATGTGCTTGAAGGTCTGGTTAAAAAAATATGTCGGCTAGGTGTTCACCGGGCTATCGCTGTAATTACCAGTTTCAGTATTTTTATAATGACAATTGTATTGTTATTGTTTGGTCTGGTGCCGCTAGTTTCCAAGCAACTATCTCAGTTGATCGCCAACCTTCCGGACATGCTTAATAAAGCACAACAGCTGGTGATGACCTTGCCGGAAAAATATCCAATGCTGGGTGCGGGTAATCTCAACGAAATGATAGCCAGCTTTAATTCTGAGCTGGTGAATTTGGGTCAAAAATTAATATCAGTATCACTGGCTTCAGTGATTGATGTATTTACGTTAATGGTTTTTCTCGTCGTAGTGCCATTACTGGTCTTTTTTCTGCTCAAAGATAAACAAAAAATCATGGAATGGATGCAGAGATTTTTACCCGAGGGCGAGGGATTGGCCTATAAAGTTTGGCGAGATGTCGATGTAAAAATGGGTAACTATATTCGTGGTAAGTTGCTGGAGATTTTAATTGTAGGTGTGGCAACCTATATTCCGCTGGCCGTTATGGGTTTGAACTATGCGGCAACACTCAGCTTGTTTGTTGGTTTATCGGTCATTATTCCTTATGTTGGTGCTGTAGCGGTAACTATTCCGGTCGCTCTGGTGGCATGGTTTCAGTGGGGCGCAAGCAGCGAGTTTATGACCCTGATGATTGCCTATCTTGTTGTTCAGTTTCTTGATGGTAATATCTTAGTACCGCTACTTTTTTCTGAAGTGGTCGATATGCACCCGGCTGCAATTATTATTTCAGTGCTCGTATTTGGAGGTCTCTGGGGGGTTTGGGGTGTGTTCTTTGCTATTCCTTTAGCAACGCTTATTCAGTCCGTGTTGAATTCCTGGCCGTCGATGCAGTCGCAAGAAGTTCTTTAGTTATAGGTCAATACTTTCAACCTTGTTTCGGCCACTGTTTTTAGCTTTGTACATGGCATCATCAACGCGTTTTATGAAAGTTTCAGTGGTATCCTCTTCGCTTAAATCCGTGACGCCAAAGCTGGCAGTCAAAGAGTTTATAGTCTTGATTTTGGTTTCTTCAATAACTTTTCTCAGTTTCTCTGCAACCGATGATGCGTTGCCAATATTGACATTAGGCATAAGTATCATAAATTCTTCACCGCCCCAACGCGCAAACATATCCACTTCTCGAATGTTCTCGTTTATTTTTGTCGAGAAAACTTGCAATGCGTTGTCACCGACATCATGGCCGAATGTATCATTAATTTTTTTGAAATGATCGATGTCGCACATGATGATAGATAGGCCGGTTTTGTAGCGTTTGCTGCGTTCAACTTCCGAAGTTAATAGTTCATTGAATTTACGTCGATTGTATATTTCTGTGAGCGGATCGGTGATAGACAGTTCTTCAAGTTCTTTGATGGCGTGACGGCGCTCAGTATTTTCCATTTTTAATTCGGCAATAGTGTGCTCAAGACGGTCGTGATATTTCTTGAGTTCGATAGTCATGTTATGAATGATGGCAAGCAATCGTTCAGTGTAGGCTGAGAAGATTAGAAAAAGCAGTACAACAAATGTACGCATCCAGATTTCTTCACCTCGAGGACTAAAGCAGCTTTGAAGAAAGGTTATACCTTGATCTGAAAATAGCGAATATATAAATGCATCAACAATCCAGAAAATGATGGCGAGTAAAATGCCTAGTACGGTTATTTTATTTTGCATGTTAGCGTTGTCCTAATGCCGTTGTTGCAAGATGACGTCGCTGTAATGTGATCATGATAAGGTTATCCATTTGCTGTATTTTATCCATGATTATAGTCAATGTTGACGTATAAGCGATCCCAGATATTTTGTGGTTTTATCTAGCTAAAGTTCTTTGGCAGCGGCGAGTACTTCTTCTATATGATCTTTTACTTTAACTTTGCGCCACTCCTTCCTGAGTATACCCTTTTCATCGATAAGAAAGGTGCTGCGTTCGATACCAAGTGATTGTTTGCCATACATATTTTTCATTTTAATGACATCGAACTGTGTACAGAGCGCTTCGTCTGTATCTGATAACAAATCAAAATTAAATTTTTGTTTTGTGCAAAAATTTTCGTGGGATTTGATGCTGTCACGTGAGACGCCTAGAATTATAGTGTTCTGCCGGGTAAAGCGACCTTTTGCGTCACGGAAGTCCTGGCCTTCTGTGGTGCAACCGGGGGTGCTGTCTCTGGGGTAGAAATACAATACAACTTTTTTACCTTTGTAGTCGTCCAGACTAATGGTCTTATTGCCGGTTGCTGCAATGCTGAAGTTTTTTACTTTTTTTCCAATACTTGTCATGATTGTATCTCGTGTACTTTGTTAACCAGTAGCAGATATCTTTGCATCCAGATTTAGTTCATCACACATATTTAAAAATTCATCACGTAAACCGGCAATGCTGGTTTCAGTAGTGATTCCGATGGTCATCTGTAATGCAAACATGGGTGTACCTGTATGCGGTGCTGCGTAACGGTCAGTTTCAAGACTGACGATATTAATCTGACGCTCAGAGAAGAAACTGGCCAGTTTGTGTACGATGCCCGGGTAGTCAATAGATATTACTTCTACATCGTAGGGGATAAGCGTTTGTGAAGATGTCGCCGTTTCGGTAGTTTTTACCGTTAGTGCCATTTTTAGAGAATTTTCAGCTTCCTGTTTTTTATCGATAAAGCTGGAAATCGCCTGTTCACTACCGCTGACTAACAGTATTACTGCAAATTCACCACCGAGTAGGCTCATACGGCTGTCTTCGATGTTGAGTTGATGTGTGTACAGGGTGTTGCTCAGTTCATCAACAATTCCTGGGCGGTCTTCACCTAGTGCGGTGATAACAAGTTTTTTGCTCATAGTCTGTGTTCTGTAAATAATGAAAAGAATAAAATCGTGTGAACATCGCAAAGTCTAAACAAGTGTGAGCGGAAAAAACAGTAACTAAGGGCAGGGCTGTTCTATTTATTATCTATTGTCCCAGCTGGATGAGTTCACGATGAATTAAATCAGCATCGTGTAGATTTGATTCCAGTAGGTGGCGCAGGTGCTGGAGACTTTCAACGTCAATATTTATGTATTCTAGACCCCAGCTATCGGCCGCGGTGTGTCTGATTTTGACACGGGCGTTGATTATTACATCATCGCTCAGGAAAAGTGCCATGGCACAAGGATTATTCGGGTTGATATTAATATTTGTGGGTGGCTCCACCAGCATGCCATTGAGAGAAATATCGAGTACGTTGCAGGTCCATTCTTCATTGCCACTTTGCATTAGGATTTCGGCGCTGAAAGGGATACGTGTGTATTTCCGTCGCTCTTTGTCACTATTTATGTACTTTTCGGTATTCATGCTGCTGAGTATAGACATTAAACGCCATTCATCCATGAATCTGGCACGTTATTTATTGAAATTATAGGGAAAAGTTGATTAACTGTGCGCCCTGTTTACGTCTTGGCTAAGACGGTGAAAACGCCCTAAAATTCGAACTGTGTCTTCGGGAGAATTATGTTTCGTGGAAGTATGGTGGCATTGGTTACACCAATGTTGACTGATGAAAGTGTTGATTACGATAGCCTGGCTGCGCTGGTCGAATTTCACGTGGAAAATGGTACCTCAGCGATCATTTCTATGGGAACTACTGGTGAGTCTGCCACTTTGGAGATGCAGGAGCACTGTGAAGTGATCCGTCGCACCATTGATATGGTCAAAGGTCGCATTGCTGTGATTGCCGGAACCGGTGCTAACTCTACCTCAGAAGCAATTCAGTTGACGCAATGTGCGTCTGATGCCGGCGCTGATGCATGTTTACTGGTCACACCTTATTACAACAAACCGACTCAGGAAGGTTTGTATCTGCACCATAAGAAGATTGCTGAGAGCGTCGATATTCCACAAATTCTCTATAACGTGCCAGGTCGAACTGCCTGCGATATGTTGCCGGATACGGTGGCACGTCTTGCCAGTATTCCTAATATCATCGGTATAAAAGAAGCCACAGGTGATTTGAACCGACTGAAAGAAATACAGTCGAAAGTGGCTGATGATTTTGAGATATATAGTGGTGATGACGAAACCGGCACTGAATTTATGCTGCAAGGCGGCCATGGTGTGATTTCTGTGACCACCAACGTAGCACCCAAAGCAATGTCAGAAATGTGTGCAGCGGCACTTTCGGGTGACCGTGAAACCGCTGAGTTAATCAACAGGCCACTGCAAGGTTTGCATAAGAATTTGTTTCTTGAGGCAAACCCTATCCCGGTTAAATGGGCTTTGGCTGAAATGGGTAAAATACCGGCTGGCATTCGTTTGCCACTGACGCCTTTGAGCGAACAATATCATCAACCTTTACGTGAAGCGATGCAACAAGCTGGAATTCTTTGATGCTTAAACAAATTTACTTTGCAGCCATGGCTGCACTGCTGGTAGCTGGTGGATGTAGTTCTGATGGTAAAGAGCGTCGTCAGGCTTATATAGATGCCGATTACTACACACGTTTGGAGTTACCACCAGATCTCACTTCGACAACAGATAAAAACCAGTTGAATGAACCTAAGCCTACGGTTGAAGCTACCAAAAGGTTCAAGCAGGATACAGCGAGCTTAGGTGCTGCTGAAACTAAGAATTCAGTGGCAATGGCCAGTAACATCAAAGGTGCTCGTCTGCAAACAGGTGACGGTGTGTTCTGGTTAGAGGTTGATGAAAATGCAGATACATTATGGCCACAGTTGAGTGCATTCTGGGGACATGAAGGTGTAAAAATTGTGCGCAATGAACCCATGCTGGGTATGGTTGAAACAGATTGGGTTAGTAAGCTGCAGGTTGAAGATGACGCTGGTTTTATTGCAAAGATCTTTACTTCACTTGATCCAGATAAACTGGATAAATTTAGGATGCGTGTAGAACCCGAGCAGCGTGGAAATAAGACAAGAATCTTTATGTCGCATTCCGGTATGGAAAAATCTGTCGAAGGTGATGATGTAAACTGGCGTAGCCGTTGCACCGAAGAAGAGCTGGAACGTGAAATGTTAAATCGTCTGGCCTTGTTTGTTGGTTTAGATGAAGCCGAGTCGGTAAAGGCTTTTAAAAATTATCGTCCTTTTGCTTCACGAGTTAAAGTACCTAAGGATAAAGTTAATACTTTATACATTACCGGTACTATGGATTTTGTCTGGAAACGTTCTTTGCGCGCACTGGATCGCATGAGTATGGATGTTTTGACAAAGGATGCGAAGACTCATCAAATAAAAGTAGCGATTGAAAAACTTAGCAAGGAAGAAACAAGTGGAGAACGTGATGAAATCGCGGAATCGAGCTGGTTGATGCAATGGTTAACAGATTCAGGTGAAGCCTACTCTGAGAATGAAAATAGAAAATTTACACTCAAGTTAAAGCCTGAGGATGGTGTAGTACGTCTGGATATACTTCGTCCAGATGGTCAGCCGGCTGAGAGTGTTTTGGCAGAGCAGTTCAGAAAGAGTTTGGCGATAGAGTTTCAGTAGGTATATGTTGTTCAAGTAACTGTTGGAACTTGTCAACCATGTCTGATTTATTTAGGCAACCAAGAATTTTTAAGTTATCTGCATGGCCTAATTTTTCTGCCGAGTTTAGTAAATCAATACCACGGCCGCTAATTAGAATTAGTGCTGGCGGGTTTTCCATTTTGGCTAGTTTCTTCATCACTTCAATGCCATCTTCTTCAGGGATAAGTAAGTCAAGCACCAGAATTGAGCCCGTTTCAAATGAGCTGATCTGCCTGAAAAAATATTTAGCTCGAGTAAAACTTTCAGTAATTAGGCCAAGTGATTTTGTTATTTCAGCAAGCAGTGCCAGTATTGCAGGATCATCATCAATTAAGTAAATAGTTGGTTTCATAGGATGTTTTTCTTGATTTTTAGAAAATGTACTGCATCAGTCAAAACTGAGTAATACGCCCGTCAATATATCAGATTAATTTACTTAAATGTTTAGTAGTTCGGCTATTTTTAACAGTAACTTATTAGAATCAATGGGTTTGTTGAAATAAGGAATATTGAGTCCTATAGCTGTATTGACATTAATCTTATCGCTGTAACCAGAACATATAATTACAGGTAATTCAGGTCGAATCTCCCTTATCGCAGCGATTAACTCAGTCCCCATCATTTTTGGCATTGTCTGGTCAGTAATCAGCATTGAAAAACGGTCAGGATTTTGTTTGAAAAGTGCGAGCGCTTTACCACTATCAGTCATTGAGCAGGGTTGGTAGTTATGTGTTTCCAGTAGCGTTGATATATATTCCGCTAATATAGCTTCATCATCAACGACCAAAATTTCTGAACCATTGCCCCTGGACATTTTAGCTGGCTCCTGTATTGAATCGGAGAGTTGGTTACCCGCTTCAAGCGCGGGTGCAAAGAGTATGCATATAGTTGTTCCTTCGTTTATGGCCGTGTCTAGCAGAATATGTCCACCATGATTTTCAACGATGCGGTAAATCACTGAGAGTCCCATGCCCGTACCTTCTCCTACCTCTTTAGTGGTAAAGAAGGGGTCGAAAATATTGTTAATAATATCGGTATCAATACCAGAACCTGTATCACTAATACATAGCTCAATCCAGTCTCCCTTGACGGGTTTATGTGAGATGGGGGATTTTGTATTTAGGTTGTGAGCCCAACCAAGTTGTATGGTTAGCTGCCCAATACCATTCATAGCATCACGTGCATTGATCACGAGATTCATTAGAATCTGATGTAGCTGGGAGGGGTTTATCAGGACAGGGGGTAAATCTAATTCGATCTTAGTTTTAATTTCAATAGTGCTGGGCAAAGTAGATCTCAGCATTTTGATATCTTCTTTGATAATAGGCGCTAATTCAATGGTTATGTCCTGTGTGAAGCCAATACGGCTGAAGTCGAGCATCTGTTCGACTAGTTTGGCTGCACGTATACCTGCCTGCTGGATATGACGTACATATTCCGCAGGTTTGTCTTCATCATGGGTGAAGTATCTATCCAGTGTCAGTTTGGCAAAGCCATTGATTATACCCAGCAGGTTGTTAAAGTCGTGAGCAATACCTCCCGTTAACAAACCCAAAGACTCCATTTTTTGTGCCTGCTGCAATTCATTTTGCATACGCATGTGTTCTACCTGTGCTGACCTTGATTCGGTAATGTCATAACCCATGGCTACTATATGGCTAACTTTTCCTGTCTCATCGTATAACACTGAATTATGCCAGTGGAGAAGACGCCTACTACCATCGCGGGTTAACCACTCATTTTCATATTCATCAGCAATATCGATTTTGCCATTACGTAGATTTTCAAAGACATTTTTTACCCCGGCCTGCTGCTCCTCGGGAATGACTGTTTCCCAAACAGTCTTGCCAATGATTTCTTCACTTTTATAACCGGTTAGTTGTTCAGCGGCATGATTGAATTGTGTAAATCGTCCTTCAAGATCAATAACTGCAATAGTGTTCCCTGCGGAATTAATGAGTGAACGGTAGCGACTCTCACTTTTTTTCAGGGCCTCTTCAGCTTTATGTCGTATCTCTATTTCTTTACGCAGTCGGTGATTCCATAGGAGGATAAGCAGCAATATTAAAAGCAGGCCAACACCCACCAGTATAGTGATGGTGTAATCTGTTTTTTCAACATATCTATTCTTAATCCAGTGTTGCATGATGTTTTGGGATTCATTGCTGGAGATAGATTTTAGGGTTTTGTTAATAATCGAATGCAGAACGGGCTGATCATTTGCCACGAACAGGGTTAGATTCATTATCACTGAGGTTTTGCCAACGACTTTAATATTGTTCAGTCCCATATCAGCAATGTTGTAACTGGCCAGCGCCATGGTTGCAAGTAGTGCATCAGACCGTCCCTGAGAAACGGCTTCCAAACCTTGCTCAATATTTTCAACTTCAAAAAATTCAAAATCCGGGTATTGTGAATAAATATCAGCGGTATAAGCATAGTCTTTAATGATGACGATTTTTTTATTCCTGATTTCATCGAGATTCTCAACATAGTTATGTTGCGAGTTCATAATGATAACGACTGGGTTGTGGATAAAGGGCTCAACCGGAGTGAACTGTTTCTTTAGGAACGTGTCGGCTGAATTACTGGTAATGACAGAGGCTTTACCTTCCTCTATCATTTTATGAGGGGCTTCACGACCGGGGACAGGTACCGGATTAAATTTTAGTCCAGTTATCTTTTCAATCAGCTTCAGGTGATCAGCAATAATACCAATATAGGAGCTATCGGCATCGAATGCCTCATAGGGCAGCCAGTTTTGATCACCGATAAAGGCAACTTCTGGATGAAGTTGGATCCACTGCTTTTCGGCATCAGTAAGATAATGTTGGCGTGGAGAAGATTCTAATTTATCCAGCTCAAAAGCGCCTAGCCACTTTTTCTGTAATTGAGCATAAGTGCCATTGCTGACAACACGAGAGAGTCCTTCATTGAGCATGGCGAGTAGGTTTTTGTCGCCTTCGGTAACGGCAAAGCAAAAGTCCTGACGAAAACCAGGTATTCTAGTGCGAATCTCGATATTTTCGAGACCCAGTTGTTTAATCAGTTGTTGTGCTACCAGTTGTTGTATGACTACCGCATCAAGTTGACCATCGCGGAGTAAAAGTAGTGCTTCAGTGTAGTTTTTTGTGGTCACCAAGGATGAAGTTAGGTTCTCACGGCGCATGTATTCATCAGCAACATCCCCGGTCATTACACCAACTTTGCTGCCGCGTAGATCGGTACTATTATCGATGTGATTATTATCTTTTCTTACCACAATGACACCATGCAGACTCAGGTAAGGTACGGTAAAGTCAAACTTTTTTTCTCGTTCCGGTGTTCGACCTACTAACGGTAATACATCACGCTGGTTGTTAGCTAGCTGTTGTTTGATTTCATGCCATGGAAGTACCTCAAAGCTTGTTTCATGATCCATTGCCCGCGTTACAGCATGAAGTAATTCAACGGCAAGACCATCGGCTTGTCCCTGATTATTTTTGAAGGACAGTGGGGGGTAATCTGGTTCCGCAGCAGAATTGAGAGCGTGCTTAGCTGTTGCTGTACCCGAGAAGGTCAGGAGAGTAAAAAAAACCAGGAACCACGTAAAAAAAGCGGTATTGTTTGACTGAGGGAAAAAAGTGCTGCGGACTTGTGTAGCGGGTGTTGTATTAAATTTTCTAGTGAATTTCATCTCTCGACTATAGATGAATAGATATGAGTACTCAATTCAATTAAAAAAATAAAACATTAAAGAGAATGTAGTGGTTTTAGTCGCATCAGGTAGTAGCAGAAACTACTACCTGATTTTTCTGAAAAATCCTGAATAAAGTTATAATTTGCAGCCAGATTGTTTGTCTTTAATACCGATGGCATAGAGTACTTTAGTTGCAGGACAAAACCCGGTGAAACCCATCTGGAATAAATTTGCACCAACAAAGAAGGTAAGCCATAACCAGCTCATATTTGTCAGATTTATTTGTCCTGTCACATGTGCGGCAGTTAGACTGCCCATAATAACCATGCCTGCAAAAATCCCAATAACGCTAAAAACTTTCATTACTTTATCTCCACATTAAATATCTGTTATTTCTATATGTTTTTACCCTGGTGGATAAAATTGATTCTAAGACCGTTTGTCTCTGGTTATCAAAGCGTAAGCCGAATGATTATGAATTGATTCAAAATTTTCAGATTCGACAGTATAAGCCAGAATGCGGTCATCGGCATTCAGCTTCGCAGCTACATCACGAACCATGTCTTCAACAAATTTTGGATTATCATAAGCTCGTTCAGTGACAATTTTTTCATCAGGACGTTTTAGTAAGCCATAGAGTTCGCAGGAGGCTTCTTTTTCTACGATGTCGATGATTTCTTCAATCCAGATAAACTCTTCAGTGCAGACATCAACCGTTACATGTGAGCGCTGATTGTGTGCACCACGGTCTGAAATCTTTTTAGAACAGGGGCAAAGGCTGGTTACGGGAACAACAACTTTTACGTTAACCGTTTTTTTATCATTTTTCTGCTCACCGATCAAGCTTACCTGGTAATCCATCAAGCTTTCTACGCCGGATGCGGGTGCTTTTTTATTGATGAAGTAGTAGAAGGTCATTTCTATATGACCGCATTCGGCATCAAGTCGCTCTGTCATTTCTGCGAGCATGTTCTTGAATGTTTCAACGGTAATTTCCCACGAGTGGTTATTTAAAATTTCCACAAAGCGTGACATGTGCGTGCCCTTGAAATTGTGCGGCAGATCTACGTACATGTTGAAATTGGCGACAGTATGCTGAATTTTTCCTTCGCGATCTTTTACCTGAACGGGATGGCGAATATCCTTGATGCCGACTTTGTCGATGGCGATAGCGCGATGATCATGGCTATTTTGTACATCCTGCATTTTTCCTGCAGTTGTTGGTTTTGCGCTGTTTTTATCGGTCATTTTATACGTTCTCTTCGCTGTATTTTACGCAGGCTCGTTCGGTTTCCCATAAGGTCACGGCGCTGACTTTAATGGTGTCGGTGTTTAATTGTGCCGAAATTTCACGGTATAAATATGCCGCAATATTTTCCGCTGTCGGATTGATTTCGGTAAAGGGTTCCAGTTCATTCAGGTAGCGGTGATCTAGTCTATCGCCGACTTCTCGTGCTACCATTTTCATTTTTTTAAAATCGATGCCCATGCCAACATTATCTAATGCAGTGGCAATGGCTTCCAGCTCAACTTTCCAGTTGTGGCCATGCATACGACTGCAGGCCCCGGGATAGTCGCGTAATGTGTGCGCAGAAGCGAATTCAGTGATAACTTTTAACTGGTAGCGGGCAGACATTATGTTTTTTGGCTTGTTGATAATACTTGAGTAAAACGGTAGGGTATTTTATACGAATTGCCTTATATTGGCAATTGCTGATTAACGCAGTTCAAAATGCTTTGCTTGATGCCTTCAGCATCCAGCCCCCAGTCACTTAATATTTCCTGCTGGCCGCCTTGTTCGACGTATTCATCGGGGAAACCAAGATGCAGGCGGTTGATGTTGATTGATTGTGCGTCCAGATATTCACTAACAGCGCTACCGGCACCACCAGCAATGGCATTTTCCTCGATGGTTACGATTAGCTCGTGATTTTTGGCAATCTGGTTAATCGTCTTTTCATCCAACGGTTTCACAAAGCGCATGTTTACCAGTGTGGCATTTAATTCATCGGCAACGGTAGCAGCTGCTGCCAATAGTGGGCCAAAAACCAGCAGGGCTATTTTTTCACCCTGACGGCAAATCTGAGCTTTGCCAAAATCGACAGCTTTCAAGGTCTTAGCCGGGATTTTTCCAGTACCACTACCGCGAGGGTAACGCACGGCCGCCGGTCCATCATGAAGGAAACCAGTGGTGAGCATGGCCCGAGCCTCGATTTCATCGGATGGCGTCATGATGACCATATTGGGAATGCAGCGTAAAAAGCTGATGTCGTATGCGCCTGTATGGGTTGGGCCGTCAGCTCCGACGATGCCTGCGCGGTCGATAGCAAACAATACGGGCAGGTTTTGCAGTGCGACATCGTGAATCAGTTGGTCGTAGCCGCGCTGTAAAAAAGTTGAATAAATGGCGACTACCGGTTTCAAACCATCGCAGGCCATACCGGCTGCCAGCGTCACCGCGTGTTGCTCGGCAATACCGACATCAAAATAACGTTTTGGAAATTTCTCCGCAAAATCGACCAGGCCGGAACCTTCTTGCATGGCGGGAGTGATACCGACCAGGCGTTTATCTTCAGTAGCCATATCACAGAGCCAGTCACTGAATACTTGAGTAAAGGTGATAGCAGCAGGTGCTTTGTTACTGGATTCACCGGTAGAAGTATCGAAACTGCCTACGCCGTGATATTTGCCAGGATCATTTTCTGCGGGGAAGTAACCTTTGCCCTTGCGCGTGACCACATGTAAAAAACAGGGGCCTTTGTGCGTGGACAGGTTTTTCAAAACCGGTAGCAGAGCGCTCAGGTCGTGACCATCAACCGGGCCGAAATAATGAAATCCCAGCTCTTCAAATAAAGTGCCTGGTACGATCATGCCTTTGACGTGTTCCTCGGTGAGGCGAGCCATTTCCATAAAACCGGGTATGGGTATATTTTCCAGTACTTTTTTGCCGCCTTCACGTACCGTGGAAAAGAGGTTGCCGGAGAGCACGCGAGTCAGGTGATTGGACAGGCCACCGACATTGGCTGAAATCGACATATCGTTATCATTGAGAATAACTAGCAGATCAGCATCGCTATCACCGGCATGATTCAAAGCTTCAAAGGCCATGCCACCTGATAAAGCGCCATCACCAATAACTGCGATAGATTTTCTGTTTGAGCCAGTTTGTCGTGCAGCGATGCTCATGCCCAGAGCGGCACTGATCGAGGTGCTGGAATGACCGGTGCCAAACGTATCATATTCACTTTCTTCGCGTTTGGGGAAGCCGGCCAGGCCATCTTTCTGACGCAGTGATTTCATCTGTTCACGACGGCCAGTGAGAATTTTGTGGGGATAGGTCTGGTGCCCTACGTCCCAAACGATCCGGTCTTCAGGGGTGTTAAAGATGTAATGCAGGGCAATGGTGAGTTCGATGGTGCCCAGGCCGGCAGATAAATGCCCGCCGGTATTGGAAACACTTTCCAGTAGAAAGCTGCGTAGTTGTTGCGCGAGCGAGGACAGCTGACTTTGCGGCAGTTTGCGTAAGTCTTCAGGTGAGTCGATGGACTCAAGCAGTGCCCAGTGTAGATTTTCGCTCGACATAGTTAAAAATTTCTCTTGATAATGTAATCAGCTATCTGGCGCAGTGTGTTGGCCTTTTCACCCAAAGGTGCAAGATGTTCGATTGCCATATCGTGTTGTTCCTGTGCGCGTTGTTTGGCCGCTTCCAGTCCCAGCAGTGCCGGATAGGTTGGCTTTGCCTGCTGCTGGTCTGAGCCCTGAGGCTTACCCAGAGTTTCAGTATCGCCAATCACATCAAGGATGTCATCCTGTATCTGGAAACATAGGCCAATACACGCAGCATATTGGTCGAGCATATCGAGTTCAGCGTCGGTAATTTCAGGGTTGCACAAGCCGCCCAGTAAAACACTGGCACGTATCAGTGCGCCGGTTTTGAGGCTATGCATGGCTTCCAGTTGTTGCAGCGAAAGATCGCTGCCAACCGCTGCCAGATCAATAGCCTGGCCGCCGGTCATGCCCTGGGCACCGGTAGCTCTGGCCAGCTGTGAAATCATTTTTAAGCGTTGTTCGCTGGATAAATGGGTATCACCACTGCTGAGAATTTCAAACGCCATAGTTTGTAAGGCGTCACCAGCCAGTATTGCCGTGGCTTCATCAAAAGCCTTATGGCAGGTGGCACGGCCTCGACGTAAATCGTCATCATCCATGGCAGGTAAATCATCATGGATGAGGGAAAAAGCATGGATCATTTCAACCGCACAGGCTGCTATGTCTAATTGTTTGTCACTGGAACCAGTTGCGTTACCTGCCGCATAGACAAGAATGGGACGGATACGTTTGCCATCACCTGTCAGTGAGTAATGCATGGCTTCGTCCAGTTTGGGGTCAGGGCAGGGCATGACTTGTAGACAGTTTTCAAGCGCGAGATTAACCCGCTGCTGGTAGTTGTTCATAAAAGACTGTAATTGTTCAGATTGAGACATTAATCGTTCAGATCGAAGTCTTTTTCCAGGATTTTGCCGTTTTTCTCGACCAGTTCCTGCACTTTAAGTTCGGCATTTTGTAGTGCCTGCTGGCATTCCGTGGTCAAACCAATGCCTTTTTCGAAATGTTTTAGGGCGTCTTCCAGGCTTAAATCACCCTGTTCCATCTCTTCAACCAGGGTTTCGAGTTCGGACAGTGATTGCTCAAAATTTATCTTTTTCTTGGCCATGAATGGCGCCTCAAGTATTAATGCAGGGGCGTATTCTAACTGATTGGGGTAATAGCCTCCATATTATGTGACAGGTTATAAAAAAATAGGTATTCTGCATTGCAATCATCATAACTGTAGAATGTGGTGAGTTTGCGAACCGCATCTGCCGAGTGAAATATATTTGTTAGAATTTGGTGTGGATAAGGTTCTGTGATTGATGCGGTTCGTGAAAAAAACTTACCGCATTGATGTGGCCGATTGTTTTAAAGACCATCCAGGTATTGAAGAAGCACGTGAAATTGAAAATCAACTATATGGCCTGGCTGATTGGATAGATAAAGCAGATGTTGATAATGCGCCAGATTTTCCATGGGAAGAACTTGATGAAAAAGGATTGGCATTAACCACTAGACTATCCCAGCCATTAAGTGACACCGCAATCCGGGTTGTTTATCGTTATCACTCCAACAATCCAAAGCACCCTGCTCATAGCCAGTAGGGTGCGATAAACGAATCAATGAGAGAATTAGTTTTATGTAGGTTCGAATTCATTCGAACAAAACAGGGATGTAAGTATGAGTTACTTTGAGTTATGAAAAGGCCGTTTCTCTGAGGTTAACAGAGCTCATTTTATAACCACAAGAAGAAAAAACAAAAAAACAAAAAAACAAAAAACAGGCAAAAACCATGACCGATCCATTCACTCCCTTAAACGATATTGAAATAGAACAACTCGATGAGTTTTTGCTGAATCGGATCAATGATGATGACTACATCGCTGATTCAGATGAAGGCGTGATAAATGTGTCAGAACTAGATGGTTTTTTTACAGCTATTGTCAGCGGCCCGACGATGATTCCTCCTTCACAATGGATGGCTGCATTGTGGGGTGATTATGAGCCTGAATGGAAAGATGAATCTGACTTTAGTGGTGTCTTTTCATTACTGATACGACATATGAATAACATAGTATCTTATTTAATGGAAAATCCTCAGGAATTTGAACCCCTTTTTTTAGAGCATATTACTGAAGATAAAACTTTTACCATTGTTGATGAATGGTGTGAAGGTTATATGCGAGGCGTGATGTTAACCGCTGAGCAGTGGCGTTTAGATAAACCTGAAATAAAAACATACCTTGAGCCGATAATTTCTTTTACTGTAGATAGAGTTGTACAGACACACAATTCCTTTAAGGAACAGGAAGTTGTCAATCTACATAATGCAATTAAGCTTAATGTCCGTGAAATTCATGCTTACTGGTTAGCTCGCAGGGAAGAACAGCCTATTTATGGATCTTCTGAGCTACCCGTTAAGCATAACAAACCCCGTGTTGGTAGAAATGAACCCTGCCCCTGTGGTAGCGGAAAAAAATATAAGAAATGTTGTTTGCATTAAAAAACGTTGGCAAAGGGTTGCCAACCTACATTAAAGCATTGTCGCGGTAGTGTAAAAAATTAAAGAAAGGTTTTTAAAAGCATCACTCCCTATCTCAATATTCTTCTTTCCAGCAGTGACATCATATCCCGGCGACCATCAACACATAAATGAACGATGACGGTGTTGTTGCTTATTTCGTAGATGGCTCGATAAGGTTTGAATATAACTTCTCTAAACTCTTTTATGCCCTGAATACTCAACTCGGGTGGATAGTGCCCACGCTCAGGCGTTTCACTTAGAGATAAAATTAATGACTCTAAATTATCTAGAATATATTCTGCGTTCTGGGGTGTGTCTTTCTTGGCAACATAGTCGTATATATCTTCAATATCTTTTTCAGCTTCAGATGTGATTTTGATCTGATATTTTTTCAAGCCTGTATATCCTTAATGGTTTTTCTGATGTCAGAAAATGCTTTTTTGGCGGTTTTGAAATTTCCGGCGGCATAAGCTTCTTTGCTCTGTGCAATCATTTTGAGCATGGCCAGTGACTCCTGGTCTTGCTCATATTCTGCGACATCAAGAAGAACTGCTTTTGCTTCACCGTTTTGTGTGATCACCATTGATGAATGATTAACATGTACCTCTTTAATGGCTTCTGCGGTATTTTGTTTTAAGTAACTGATTGGTTTGACTGATTTGCTTAATCTCATGAGATGGCACTCTTTTATATTTCAATGGTGCTAAATATAGGCCTTATTAGATACTATGTAAATAGCTAGTAGCCTGGATGAAGTGCAACGGAATCTGGGGTTTCAAACTAACTGATTGATATAGCCGCTTCCATTAATTCGCTAATACGTTGCACGGGAATAATTTCCAGGCCCTCGATGATATCGTTCTTTCTGGGCATATTGGCTTTGGGAATAATCGCCACTTTGAAGCCGTGTTTAGCGGCTTCGCGTAGACGCTCCTGACCATTGGAGACCGGGCGAATTTCGCCAGCCAGACCAATTTCGCCGAAGGTGAAAACATGGGTGGGTAGTGGTTTATCTCTAAAACTGGATAAGGCGGCGAGCAGGAGTGCCGTATCGGCACAGGTTTCGGTGAGGCGCACACCACCAACGACGTTGATAAAAACATCCTGATCGTACATCGCGATACCACCGTGTCTATGCATCACGGCCAGCAACATATTCAAACGGTTGGCATCCATGCCCAGACTGACACGTCGCGGGTTGGAGCTGTGGCTGTCATCTACCAGCGCCTGTACCTCTATCAGCATGGGACGACTGCCTTCGCGGGTAACGGTGACGATGCTGCCGGGAACCGGTTTTTCATGACGTGATAGAAAAATCGCCGAGGGGTTGCTGACCGTTTTCAGGCCTTGTTCGGTCATGGCGAAGACGCCGAGTTCATTGACCGCACCAAAACGATTTTTGACGGCACGGATCATGCGGTAGCGCTCACCGGAGTCGCCTTCAAAATAAAGCACGGTATCGACCATGTGCTCTAGCACACGCGGGCCGGCCAATGTACCTTCTTTGGTGACGTGGCCAACCAGAAATAATGAGGTGCCAGTGTGCTTGGCGAAGCGAACCAGTTGCGCGGCGCTCTCTCGTACCTGAGCGACACCGCCCGGTGCTGACTGTAAGGTCTCGGTGTAAATGGTCTGAATGGAATCAATTACCATGACCCTGGGGTTTTCTTTAGCCGCCAGGGTGATGATGCTTTCAACGCAGGTTTCAGAGAGTAGCTGCAGGCCTTTTTCAGCCAGGCCCAGGCGCTTGGCGCGTAGGCTAACCTGTTGCAGCGATTCCTCGCCTGTCACATATAAACTGGGTAGGGAGCCAGAAATTGCAGCCAGCGCCTGGGTTAATAAGGTGGATTTACCGATGCCGGGATCACCGCCAATTAAAGTCACCGAGCCGTGAACCAGTCCGCCACCAAGAACACGATCGAGTTCACTGATACCGGTAGTGGTTCGGATCTCGTCTTCCATTTCGATATCTTCGAGCTGCTGGATGCGTGCAGAAGTTTTACTTTTTCCGGCGAAACCTGAACGTTTATCGCCAGTGGCGGCAACGGCTTCGGTCATGGCGTTCCATTCACCACAGTCGCCACATTGCCCTGCCCATTTTGAATGACTAGCGCCGCATGCGCTGCAAACGTAAAGGACTTTTGCTTTAGCCATAATTAATTCTTATCTCCGTATTGATCATCGTCCTGATCTGATTCATCTTCGTCTTTGTGTAAGGGCAGTATACGTACCGATTGCACTGCGTTCTTGCTGGTGCGCATAATCTCAATCGAATAATTATTAATCAACAGGCTAGTGCCCGGTTCGGGAATCATCTCCATGTGTTCCAGAATCAAACCGTTCAATGTTTTAGGGCCGCCCTGAGGTAGTGACCAGTTCATGTTGCGATTTATATCGCGAATATGGGTGCCGCCATCAAGCAGAAAACTGCCGTCATCCTGAGTGTGAATATCAAAATTTCGTGTCGGCGAATCGGTGGTGAATTGTCCAACAATCTCTTCCAGAATATCTTCCAGCGTGACTAAGCCCTGAATGCTGCCGTACTCATCGACGACTAATGCAGAGCGTCTTTTTTTCTTCTGGAAGTTTAATAGCTGTCGCGTTAACGAAGTGCCTGCTGGAATGAAATAGGCTTTGCGAATTTGTGCGTTGACGCTGTCAAGGTTCAATTCACCGCGTGCCAATAGATTAAGCACTTTGCGTAAATGTAATATGCCAACAGTGTGGTCGATACTGTCGTGATAAACAGGCACACGGGTACGTTGACTATTTGTAATTTGCCGCTCTATATCGCTCCAGTCATCGGTCAGGTCAATACCGGTAACTTCATTACGCGGAATCATAATATCTTCAACGCTGGTTTTTTCCAGATCAAGAATACGCAGCAGCATTTCCGAATGCTGGTCAGGAATAAAGTGCCTGGTTTCGTGAACCACGGCGCGAAACTCATCAGCACTGAGATTGTCCTTTTTACCTTCGGCAGCATGAACACCTACCAGCGCTAACAGGCGATTGGCAAATATGTTGATCAGCCACACCAGGGGATAAAGTAATTTTAATAATGGTGTATAAACATAAGCCGCAATAAATGCGATTTTTTCCGGCTTGAGTGCAGCCAGTGTTTTGGGTGTGACTTCGGCAAAAATTAAAATAGCCAGTGTCAATAAACCAGTGGCTATCGCAATGCCTGCCTCACCGTATAGGCGCATTGCAATAATTGTTGCGATAGCAGAGGCCAGAATATTAACGAAATTATTGCCGAGCAGGATTAAACCTAGTAGACGGTCAGGTCGATTTAATAAACGCTTGGTTAGTTTTGCACCGCGATGGCCTTCATCGGCTAAATGTTTTAAACGATAACGATTGAGTGTCATTAGTGCCGTTTCTGAGCCGGAGAAAAATGCCGATAGCAGAATAAGTGCAATGAGTATTGTCAGTAGAATACCAGTTGATATTTCGTTCAAGAATTCAGTTCTCTATATTACTAATGGGATTGGTGTAATGCGGTCGGTGAGGACTGTTAAGAGAAGTCTGTGTTGTTAAGTTAACAGCACTTCTAGTACAAATTTACTGCCGAAGTAAGCCAGCATCAAACTAAAAAAACCACCGAGTGTCCAGCGAATAGCTGTGCGGCCACGCCAGCCGATAAATTGGTGCCCGAATAATAAAATGCCAAAAACTATCCAGGCGATAATCGAAAGTACCGTTTTGTGAACCAGATGTTGTGCAAATATATTATCAAGAAAAATAAGTCCACTGGCCAGAGCGATACTCAGGCAGATAAAACCGATAGTGATGGTTTCGAATAATAATGCTTCCATGGTTTTCAATGGTGGCAGGAATCGAATAAAACCGCCGGGTTGATGGCTGTGTAATAAACTGTTTTGTATTGAGAGCACGATGGCGTAAGCCGCAGCAAGCCCTAGAATGCTGTAGGCAATGATTGAAGTCATGATGTGAAATAATAGGCCGTCTGAACCACCAGTGGCGATGATGTGACTGGTCGATTGCAATGTATCCAAAATGATCATCAAAGCGGCGACAGGCATGATCAGGATGCTTATGATTTCAATAGGATGTCTGATAGCAGAAATCAGTATCAGCAAGGTAATGCTGGCGCTGATCAGTGACAGACTGCTATAAAAACCAAAATTAATGCCGACGGAATTAATCATGGTGCTGTAAAGAATAAAAGCGTGTGCAATCAGGGCCAGAAAGCCAGGTGCCAATAGTGTGGCTTTGCCCAGGTTTTTTGAGGCAGGGCTTTGCCTCAGGCGTAGTAAAAGCCCAAGCGTACATAACAGGTAAAGGGTAGTGGCGGTAAGTGCTGCAAAAATTATGTTCATGTTTGTCTATACTGTCACAAAAATTTATTATTACGGCTGTATTATAAGCCGTTTGTAAAAGGCATAATGCACGACTTGGTTGGTCATACCAATGAGCGCCATGTTAGCATCAAGTGACAGAAACAGAAATGAGCAATAAGCAGGAGAGAAAATGAAAATCCGTGTTTTAGGATGTAGCGGTGGTATAGCCAAAGGTGTGGCGACAACTTCGTTTCTGATTGATGATGATATTCTGATCGATGCAGGTACCGGTGTTGGTAATCTCAGCATTAGTGAAATGCGGCGCATCAAGCATATCTTCATTACCCATTCCCATCTTGATCATACCTGCTCGATTGCCTTATTGGCGGATACTCTGTTTGATCATCTGGTCGGTCAACCCATTACCGTGCATGCAGAGCGCAGCACCATTAAGGTCTTGAAGGAGCATGTTTTAAACTGGGCGATCTGGCCTGATTTCACAGTTCTACCTAATAAATCCAAGGCAGTGCTGAAGCTGAAAGCGATGTCGACAAAAACCAAACGAGAGCTAGAAGGGCGTTGTATTGAGATGATTACGGTTAATCATTCTGTGCCCGGTGTCGCTTATCGGGTTGAATCCCAGGGCAAGTCTTTTGCTTTTAGTGGTGATACTTCGACTAATGACACTTTATGGTCAGCCTTGAATAAGCACGATAATCTGGATTTGTTGTTTGTCGAGGCCGCCTTCGCCAATAAGGATGCTGAGATCGCGCGTTTAGCTTTTCATTACTGCCCGCAAACGCTGGCCGAAGATTTACCAAAACTGAAACACCGTGCCAAAGTCTGTATTTCACATCTCATGCCGGGTGAAGAAAAACTCATCATGAAAGAATGTAACAAAGCGCTGCCGGATTGGAATTTGTATCAACTCAAGAGTGGTGATCGTTTTAAGTTATAATGCCCGTCTGCCAATACAATCGGCAGATTAAACTCAATAATTAATTCAAAAATCAGGTGAACCATGTTTGACGGACTCAGCGAACGTCTGGCCTCCACCGCCCAGAAAATACGTGGGCAGGGCCGATTAACCGAAGCCAATATAGAAGATGCCCTGCGCGATGTTCGACGCGCCCTGCTCGAAGCCGATGTTGCACTGGCCGTGGTGCGAACTTTTATCGATGAAGTTAAGCAGCGAGCCCTGGGTGAGGAAGTGCTCACCAGCCTGAAACCGGGCCAGGTATTTATCAGCATCGTCCAGCAGGAGCTGGTACGGGTGATGGGCGAGCAGAATGAAAAGCTCAACCTGGCTGCGCAGCCCCCTGCGGTTATCCTTATGGCCGGTTTGCAGGGTGCGGGTAAAACCACCACCGTCGCCAAACTGGCCAAACTGCTGCAGGAGCGCGAGAAGAAATCAACGCTAGTAGTGAGTTGTGATATTTACCGTCCGGCCGCGATTGAACAGCTGAAAACGCTGGCCGCACAGGTAGGTGCCGAATTTTTCCCCAGCAGCATTGATCAGAAACCGACCGATATAGCGAAGTCAGCACTGGAATACGCACGCAATCATCACATTGATGTAGTGCTCGTGGATACCGCCGGTCGTTTACATATCGACGCCGAAATGATGACCGAAATCCAGCAAATTCATGCTGCGGTTAATCCCATCGAAACCCTGTTCGTGGTCGATAGTATGACCGGCCAGGATGCGGCCAATACCGCAAGAGCTTTTGATGAAGCATTGCCTCTAACCGGTGTCATCCTGACCAAGACCGACGGTGATGCTCGCGGCGGTGCCGCGCTGTCTATTCGCCAGATCACCGGCAAACCCATCAAGTTCATGGGTTCAGGCGAGAAAATTGATGCTCTGGAGCCGTTCCATCCCGATCGTGTTGCCTCACGTATTCTGGATATGGGCGATGTGCTGTCGCTGGTTGAAGAAGTTCACGCCAAGGTCGATCATGCCAAAGCTGAAAAACTGGCCAAGAAACTCAAGAAGGGCAAGAACTTTGATTTC
>JAOUKV010000048.1 GCA_029882355.1 Gammaproteobacteria bacterium
CGATTGCAACTAATATGGCTGGTCGTGGTACGGATATTGTTTTAGGTGGAAATCTTGAGGCCGAATTAAAGAAAAAG
Organism: Gammaproteobacteria bacterium; assembly: GCA_029882355.1. Lineage (GTDB taxonomy): Bacteria > Pseudomonadota > Gammaproteobacteria > SZUA-229 > SZUA-229 > LH-M37. Next base: position 78 of record JAOUKV010000048.1, read on the forward strand.
GCAGATGCGACCCAGTCAGAACTTGATGAGATTAACTCCAAATGGATGGTTAGACACCAGACAGTCTTGGATGCAGGTGGCCTACATGTAATTGGTAGTGAGCGTCATGAGTCCAGGCGAATTGATAACCAGTTACGTGGTAGGTCAGGACGTCAGGGTGATCCCGGTTCAACCCGTTTCTATTTATCGTTAGAAGATGATTTGATGCGAATCTTTGCCTCGGATCGTGTTGCGGGACTGATGAAGAAATTAGGTATGCAACGTGGTGAGGCTATCGAGCATCCATGGGTAAATCGAGCGATTGAAAATGCGCAGCGAAAAGTTGAAGGTCATAACTTCGATATACGTAAGCAAGTTCTAGATTATGATGATGTGGCCAATGACCAGCGTAAAGTCGTCTATGCGCAACGAAATGAAATGATGTCAGATAATGATTTATCCGGCATCGTTAAAGCTATTCGTGAAGATGTGTTGAATGATGTTATTTCTAGTTTTATTATGCCCGGTAGTTTGGATGAGCAGTGGGACATTGAAGGTCTTGAAAAAGCACTGTATGAAGAGTTTGGTAGTGATATGCCAGTCCAGCAATGGCTTAATAAGGAAGATGATTTAAATGAAGATGGCCTACGACGTCGTATTCTAGATACCCTGCTTGAAGATTATCATGCCAAGGAATTGTTGGCGGGCGAAGAAGGTATCCGCAATTACGAAAAATATGTATTGTTGAATGTGCTAGATAGAATTTGGAAGGAACATCTGGCAGCCATGGATTATTTGCGTCAGAGTATTGGTTTGCGAGGCTATGCACAGAAAGATCCAAAGCAGGAATATAAGCGTGAATCTTTTGAAATGTTCTCTGAAATGCTGGACAAAATTAAGCATGAAGCAATTTCAATTTTGTCTAAGGTGCAAATTCAGGCACGTGAAGAAGTTGAAAATATTGAAGAACGAGGTCATGCTCAGACTGAAAATGTTAATTATCAACATGATCATGTTGATGCTATGCATCAGGAGCAGCATTCCAAAAATGAAGAGACGGCAGAACAACCTTTTGTTCGTGGTGAGAGAAAAGTTGGTCGTAATGAACCATGTTGGTGTGGTTCAGGTAAAAAATTCAAACAGTGTCATGGCAAGCTGACCTGATTGTAAATATTGATTATTAAAGGTGTCATGTGGCAGTAGGTCTTTCAGAGCCCGTAAATATTCTTCCTGTTACAGGAATCGAACTCGCGTCAGTTGCTAGTGGCATTAAGTCCAGTGGTAGAGATGATCTTGTCCTGATTAAAATTAGTCCGGGCTCAAGCTGTGCCGCAACTTTTACAAAAAATAGCTTTTGTGCTGCCCCTGTTATTCTTGCTAAAAAACATCTCTCCCAGACTTTGCCTAGAGCACTTATAATTAATTCAGGCAATGCTAATGCGGGAACTGGAGAGAAAGGTCTCAAGGATGCTGTACAAAGTTGTGAATGGGTAGCCAGGGCAATTCAGTGTAATGCCGAAGAAGTATTACCCTTTTCAACTGGTGTTATCGGTGAGCCCATGCCGATGGAAGTACTAAATTCTGGTGTGAAGCTTGTTAGTCAGCAGTTATCAGTCGATAACTGGATGGTTGCCGCACAAGGCATTATGACCACCGATACAGTCGCTAAGGCGATATCTAAGCAAATTTCAGTTGCAGGCAAGTTGATTACTATCACTGGTATTGCAAAGGGTTCAGGCATGATTTGTCCCAATATGGCGACTATGTTGGCCTTTATCTGTACGGATGCAAAGGTTGAAGATGCCTATTTACAGTACTGTCTGGATGAGGCTGTGGCAAAAAGTTTTAATTCGATTACAGTTGATAGTGATACTTCAACTAATGATGCCTGCATATTGATAGCTTCTGGAGCATCGGAATCAGCACTTATAAATGCAGGCAGTACCGATGCTATTATTTTTTCACAGGCAATTAATGAAGTATGTTTACATCTTGCCCAGGCGATAGTTCGTGACGGTGAAGGTGCGACAAAATTTGTCAGTGTAAATGTGCTTGATGCGTTATCTTTGAGCGAGGCGCGTGATGTAGCTTATACTATCGCGCACTCGCCATTGGTCAAAACGGCATTATTCGCCAGCGATCCCAATTGGGGAAGAATTCTTGCTGCTGTCGGCAATGCTGGCGTTGAAAATCTCATTGCGGAAAATGTCAGCATCTATCTTAATGATATCTGTATCGTTAGTGGTGGCTGTAGAGATGCTGCTTATACTGAAGAAGCTGGTCAGCGAGTCATGGATCAATCTGAAATTACCGTCAAGGTTATCCTTGGTCGCGGTGATGTATCAACGACCATTTGGACCACTGACCTGTCCCATGATTACGTGACTATCAACTCAGATTACCGTAGTTAGAATTTTGAGTTCTGAAGTGATTCATGTTGCTGCTGCTGCAATTGTGAATGGCAATAATGAAATTTTAATCAGTCAGCGTGCAGCTGATGCACATCAGGGCGGTTTGTGGGAATTTCCTGGTGGTAAGCTCGAATCTGGCGAGTCAGTTCAGCACGCACTATTAAGGGAGCTTGAAGAAGAGCTGGGCATTCGTACAAATTCATATCGTCCATTGATAAAAATAACACACCAGTATGCAGAGAGAACTATTTTACTCGATGTTTGGAAGGTGGACGACTATCACGGAAAAGCTATCGGTAGAGAAGGACAAGTAGTACGCTGGCAATCCATTGATCAGCTTAATCAGGCTGAATTTCCAGCTGCAAATATTCCGGTGATTCAAGCTATAAATTTACCTGAGCATTATCTAATTTCTGGAAAATTTGGCTCTATTTTTGAGTTTGAAGAACGACTTGGACGTGCTATAGATAACGGTATTAGACTGATGCAGTTAAGGCTAACTAATGACTGGCTGCAAACAGTAAATGTAAAGCAGGCTTCTGAAATTATGAAACTTGCGACAGACGTGTGTGAGCAATCTAAGGTCAGGCTTATGTTCAATATCCCCGATGAACTCAATCACATTATAACGCCATCCTGCTTGCACCTAAATAGTAGAAAACTACAACAATATAAAGAAAGACCCGACTGTGATTACCTTTCAGCTTCTTGTCACAATGCACAGGAGATGATGGATGCACAGGCACTGGGAGTTGATTTCATGGTGTTATCACCAGTGCAGGTAACAACGTCTCATCCAGATGTAATACCTTTAGGTTGGCAACAGTTTTCAACAATGGTTGCTCAGGTTAATGTGCCTGTGTATGCATTGGGTGGTGTATCAAGAGATGATACAGAAAAATCCTGGTTAGCTGGCGGTCAGGGAATTGCGGCTATAGGAGCACTGTGGAGCCCATAGGAAAGATGAAACTGTTAATCGCTAGCTAGATAGTACATAAACTAAGTTTGAAGTTTATATTGTCATTGCATTGCTCGGGGCGTTTTTCAGGGTCTTTATTGCTCATAAATCTAACAGAAAAACGATGTTTCCCTGCACTAATCTCAGGATAGCAGTCACTGTCAGGTTCTATGCTTATTCTTATCAGCTGAATGGCTTGATTATTATCGATGGTTTTCTGGAAAAAACCATTAGCAGCAACTTCGTCACTAGTTTCAACACTGTGACGTAATATATCTAAGATTAAGTGGATAGATTGGTCAAGAATACTGAAGGGTTCAAACCATTTTTGTATATGACTTCTGCGTACCTGATCGGGTAGGCTTTGCCAGAATTGATACGCTGCCAGATCAAAATCGCAGATGCAGCCAGGTAAAGAGTTTTTTTGCCGTATGGCCGAGAGAAGCTCTACCGATTGTGCACTTTTCCCTACCTGTCCCTGTATTGAATGAAGCTGTGTGATTAAATTTTTCTGTTTAGTGAGCAGTGACTCAAGTTGATTCTGATCAATTTGTGAGCGTTTTGATAATCGTTGTAAACGTGCATTTTGGCGTTCTAGCTCTTTTAATGCTTCCAGCTTAACATCTGAGCGGTTGGTTAGGCCTAAAAGCTCATTGATCGAATCAATAGCAATGGCATTATTCCATGTGCTGCCCTGTCTTAGATGAAAATCATATTGTCTGAACAGCTTCTCCAGACGAAGGAAGGCACGAATGCGTTCATTAGTTGGTTGCTCGTATGTGTATAACTCTGTCACGGTATATGCCTTAAGGCTGATTAGTTTGTGATTTTTGCATATATTCCTTCATATTCAAAATTCTTGATCCGGTTTTCAGGAGGCCATTATCATGTATTGTCTATGAAGACGGGTGACGGCACTATTTAAATCTTCAAGGTTACCATTGTTATTCAGAATGTCATCTGCACGTTGTAGTCGATGCTCACGGTCTATCTGATTAGCCATGATCTCCCTAATTTGTTTTTCTGTGCGTGTATCACGTTGCTGGATACGTTTAATTCTTATATCGTCATTGGTATCAATAACGAGAGTTCGATCAACCAAGTCTGTGAAATCACTCTCTAAAAGCAAAGGGATTGCCAGAATAATATACTGACTAGAGTGTGCTTTTTCTATTTCCTGCAGTATGCGTTGCTTGATCTTCGGATGCAGGATTTCTTCCAGAGCAATCTTTGCTGAGGGGTTTGAAAAAACCGTTTGCGCTATTTTTTTCCTATCAAGCTCGCCGTTATCATTAATGAATTTTTCACCGAATAGCTTTTTTATTTCTTTGAAGCTGTCGCTTCCAGATTGTGTAAGCTGATGAGCGATAATATCTGCGTCAATAATCGTGATGCCTAAATTGGAAAATATTTTAGCGACTGTTGATTTTCCGCTACCTATACCCCCCGTCAGGCCAATCCTTAACATTATTGAATAGAAGAAAGGTAAAGACGATTGATATCATGTCCCCACATTAAAGCTATCCAGCCAGCGGCTGCCAGATAGGGGCCGAAGGGGATAGGTTGCTGCCTTTTGGTTAGACCAGTGATCAGCATGAAAATACCAGTTACTGCGCCAACCACGGATGAGAGCAGGATTATTTGCGGTAGTAATTCCCAGCCCAGCCATGCACCTAGAACGGCTAATAATTTAAAGTCACCATAACCCATGCCTTCTTTGCCGGTAACTATCTTGAAAGTCTGGAAGACGATCCAGAGAATCATGTAGCCGAGCATAGCTCCAATAAGGCTGGATTGAGTATCTGTAAATACAGCGAAAAATGAGATTAAAAGTCCAAGCCAGAGCAGGGGTAATGTGATGTCATCAGGCAGCAATTGTTTATCATAGTCAATCAGTGTAAGTGCTACCAGGGCCCATGTAAGTAACAATGCGCACAGTGTAGCCAGGCTAACGCCAAATTGTATAGCGATAACAACAGATAATACTCCAGTTATTAGTTCAATTAATGGGTATCGTAAAGAAATTGCGACACCACAAGATGAACATTTACCTTTAAGAAAAAGATAACTTATTACGGGAATATTTTCCCAGGCATGAATTTTATGACCACAGTGCGGACACGTAGAATCAGGCTTTGCTAAAGAGAGTTGCTGTAGATTGTCATCAATTTTAGCGTCACCAAGTTCCAGGTATTCATGGCATTGAATGCGCCAGTCTCGTTCCAGCATTACGGGTAGTCGATAAATGACGACATTGAGAAAACTGCCAACACATAGACCTAAAGCCAGCGTCGCGGAATAAAAAAGCCAGGGGGTAGTTTCAAAAACGTTCAGAATTTCCATGTTTAAATGTCTTAGCCACCAACCACTTCGCCCATTTTGAAGATGGGCAGGTACATTGCAACAACCAGACCACCAATGACAACCGCTAGAAATGACATAATTAAGGGTTCCATAAGGGTGGTTAGATTCTCTACTGCATCATCAACTGCCGCTTCAAAATAATCGGCAACTTTGGATAACATGGCATCTAGAGCACCAGATTCCTCACCAATACCGACCATTTGTATCAGCATATTGGGAAAAAGTTCAGGTCTTTGTGAAAGACTGGATTGCAATGTTGAGCCCTGTGCAATTTCATCACGAATATTCAGGATTGCCTTTTTATAAACGACATTACCTGCGGCTCCAGCGACTGAATCCATAGCATCAACAAGTGGCACCCCTGCTGCAAACATAGTTGCCAGTGTTCGAGAGAATCTAGCGACAGCTGAACTGTGAGTAAGGCCTGAAATGATAGGTGCTTTAAGGTAAAGCTCATCCAGTTTTTCATTAAATTTTCTGGAACGTTTCTTTACTTCTGCAAAACCGGTAAAAATGCCAACACCAATTACTCCCGCTATCCAGCCATCTGAAGTCATCCATTCCGACATTCCTACCACCATTTGAGTGAATGCAGGCAGTTCAGAACCGAAACTGCTAAACATTTCAGCAAATGTTGGCACCACGAATACCAAAAGTATGACAGATACAACCAGGGCGACCACAAGAACGGAAATTGGATAGGTCATTGCTTTTTTAATTTTTTTCTTCAGTTCTTCAGATTTCTCCTTGTAGGTCGCCACCTTTTCCAGCAGAGTTTCCAGGGCACCTGATTGTTCACCAGCATCAACCAGATTGACAAATAAATCATCAAAATAAAGGGGGTGTTCAGCCATGGCTGCAGCCAGTGTGTTACCGCCCTCAACGCTGATTTTTACCTGCATGATTAGTTCAGTCATGTTGGGATTGGAATGTCCTCCACCAACAATGTCAAAAGATTGTACCAGTGGCACACCCGCTTTCATCATGGTAGCAAGTTGTCTACTAAAGACTGCAATATCATTGGGTGTGATTTTCTTACCACTTTTTTTCTTTTTCTGTTTTTTAATTTTCCCTGGTTTTACGGTCACACCCTGTTTGCGTAATTGAGCCTTGACGTCTTCAATGCTCATCGCTGTGCTCACGCCTTTAAGGGGCTTTCCTTGTTTATTAGTGCCTTCCCAGGAAAAATTACTTGTCGTAGCTTTTTTTGCTTTTGCTTTTGCCATGGTCTATTACCTTTTAATTAGTCCTTGGTGACACGATTAATTTCTTCAAGGCTGGTAACGCCAGAAATTGCTTTTAATATTGCAGATTGCCGCAAATTATTAATGCCATCTTTTTGTGCCTGATCAGCAACGTCCAGGGCGGTGCCTTCATCCATTATGATTTTTCCAATCGCTTCTGATATCGGCATGACCTGGTAAATACCCACACGACCTTTATAACCTTTGTCACAGGCGTCACAACCAACGGCTTTATACAAAGTGGGTTTGGCTTTGATTTGCTCAGGGGTAAAACCTTCTTCTTCCAGCACATTGTTGGGCAAGTCTTCAACCGTTTTGCATTTCTCGCACAAACGACGCCCCAGACGCTGCGCAATGATCAGGTTGACAGCAGCAGCAATATTGAAGGGAGGTACACCCATGTT
>JAOUKV010000007.1 GCA_029882355.1 Gammaproteobacteria bacterium
CAGTGGTTTGTTATATACCCAACGGATATGGGTGTAGCTTTCCGGCTTTGCCGTCCACTCTTTTCCATTTTTATCTTTAACGATCAAATCCTCTGGATTACCATAATTTTTGCCAGCATCAATAGAAAAACTAATGTTTGTGTTTTTACCTCTTGCAGAACCAACACGGTATTTTGAGTTATTGGGAATCGGATTATTAATCACAATATCTGTGGCAGCTTCTTCACCTATATTTTCAAAGGTAATGATGTACCGCATCACATCTTTAGGCAGTGCCGTTTTCGGCTCGATGTAGTCGTAAGTATTATTGCCATCCTTATCTTTTTTTATAACTTGTTTAAAAACTTTATTGGTCAGAACTATCTTTCCGTCTTCCGCAAAAACATTGCTTGAAAGCAATGAAGTTAACAACATCATGCTAAATAATAATTTGAAACCTGGCTTCTTGTTTTTCATAAAAAATACCTCAGTCAATGGTGACATCAAAAGTAATTAGGTTAGGTGTGGCTGGTGCAACAGAAACGCTTCCGTTCTGGCTTAAATCGACAACAATATTGCTGCCGTTAAATTCTGAATAGTCGGTAGGTGTATCATTAGCATCGGTTTGCACAACGCCATTGAGTAACAGACTTGATGGTGTAAATGTGGTGTTTATCGGAATTGGATCAGTAATCACGAGATTATTAACACTGCTGCCACCACTGACGACAACATCAATTTGGTAACGTAAGGTTGAACCTGCATGAGGATTGGTACCGCCTAAAGCATCAATAACCGTCACTGTTTTATTCAAAGTGACCGCAGTGGCAACAGCTACCTGAACAAAAAACACACCGACATCGGAATGCTGGCCATTTGATGCAATATCCTGTGCACCGGCACTATCAACATCTTCAGGATTAATCCCTGCAGGATCGTTAAAGACAGTTTCCATTCCTGCCGTGTTAGGTATTATGTTAGCTGTGCCACCAGGGCTAATATTGCCATTATCATCATTAGTAATAGCAATACCCTGACCGACGACACCGCCCTCTGCAACCTGCGCAACCAGTGCAACCGCTGCGGCATCACCAATGTTGGTAACTGGCATGGTTGCAACAATGTAAACCGTCGCCGATGAGCCTACCGCTAAATCGTCAATAAAGACGGCTGTGTCTTCGGCCAATAAATAACCGGCGTTGCTTCCGTTTTCTACGAAAACTTGCATAGGCGATACAGGGTCGAAATTGTCAGGGTTTGCAACAAAGGGACTTGGTGTTGTATTAATCGCTGCCAGTAAAAAATCCTGTGGCGCGTTACCATTATTGGTAACACTGAAGGTAAGAACTGCGGCAGGCTGTGAGGATGCAACGTTAACCACGGAGGCATCTGATGAAACAACGCTAAAGTTGATCAGACGATCTTCGATAAATGAAGTAGGCGTACCATTACCAATACCAGGCAGGCTATTGCCAGAAGGCGAAGATTCCTGAATTAAGGAACTCCCCTGATAAACAAAATCTATTGTTGCGGTGTTATTGATGATATCACCAGCGGCTGCGAAAACTGGTGAGGAATTTAATATCAGCGTGAGCAAAGCTATCAAACGAAAATTAAATTCGTATAGCTTTAAGCCTCTCAAAGAATAATTAAATTTAGACAAGGTTTTCACAACATTCCAACATCAAAGATATCTCACCCGATTTTTTACATTTATTTAATTTTTTTTATCATTTCGGCCTTACTATCGACTCATAACCAGCGCTTATCTTTTTGGCCTCTTTATGCGCGAGTTACTCCCACTTTTTCCTTGTCATCAACTGCATTCCATTAACAGCAACTATAGACTCTAAGTATGTGAAAAACAAAGGAAATAAGTAAAATAATTAGTTAAAGAATATCGTCAATTTGCGACATTTTCGTTGAGATTTCAACAATATTAGAAATCGTTACCCAGAACTGAGTATTGAGGTAAATTTTTGATCATCGTGTCACCACTTATCCTATTTTTTTAGCCTCTTATCTTCAATATATGTATATTTACAAGTCATAAAAAATAAATATCATTATTCCCTGTTGATAATGCGACACATTTTTTAAAAAAAATTTTTCATATATCAAAAGATGATCTCCTTAACTCAGTACAAACCAACTACAATCTTGTCACCATGAATTGGTACTGATTTCCACTTATCTGACGTATCCGACATCTCAAGCACTTAATGTCCACGCAAATCTTTACATTTTGTTTATTTTTGCTTTAATTACATATGCTTGCACAATTTCAGATTAGCCCCACATTGCCGGGGTATAATGTGACTACTTATATCCCCTATTTAATCAACGGTAATTTTTTCCTGGCCAAATAAGAAATGACCAACACAACAATACTACATAAAATCCTGACTGCTTCCTCTGTAAAGCAAGCTACAGCTATTGGCCAGATGTTGTGCTTAATTACTTCTTTGATCTCCCCTGCCGCCTATTCTGAAAATAGCCAGATCACCAATTCAGGCCCATCGCCAAACAATCCTGTACCATTGACGACAGAAAAGTACAAAGACACAAGAACAAACAAGTTTATAAAGAAAGGTATTGACGGGAAAACATTAACCAATAATTCTGCAACATGGTCGTGCGTTGAAGACATTAATAATGGTCTAATTTGGGAAGTAAAATCCAAAGATAGCGGCATGCACGATAAAAATAACTCATATACCTGGCTCCAGCCTTCATCAACAGAAATTTCTCAAGGTGTCGCTGACGGCGGCAAATGTAAAGGTGATACTGATTGCGATACATTGTCATACGTACAAGCCATTAACGAACAGAACTACTGTGGTTATTCTGACTGGCGACTGCCTACACGCGAAGAAATGCTTTCAATTGTTAGCTATAAAAGTGCTGACTCTATGGCCACGATAAACAATGATTACTTCCCAGAAACCTTACCTAGCTGGTACTGGACAGCATCATCCAATGAAGAACATGCTGAACACGCATGGTATGTTTTATTTCGTAATGGCATTGCACTTAATGATTTAAAAGGACGAGCCAAACATATACGCCTGGTGCGTTCCAATATTTCTGCACAGCAGGCCAAATTATGATGCCACACAAGATTATTAACGCTCTTAGCAGCGTTATTTTCATTCTCTTTACGGCCAATGCCATGGCGGCAAAACCACCACCTAGCATTAAGCAATGTAAAAGCAAATGGGTACTGACAAGCGCTCAAGCATTTAACTTCGGTGCTTTTGCTATTGACTCCGGCGCGGCTACATTAATGATGGACAATACCGGCACTTTCAATCTCCTGCCCGGTAACATCGCTACATCAACAACAGTTCCCGTAACCAACTTTACCGTCACCATCAACAACACTGTTGACCCTCTCACCTGTGGCGCCCATGGCTTCACCATCAGTTGGGGCGTACTACCTACTCCACTTGCAGGCCCCGGTACAGCCATGCCATTAACTAACGTACTCGTTAGTGAAGCCACATTAATTCCGACGGCTACTGCTCTACCCGTAATTTTAAATACAGCCAACTTACCGATCACCCTTACCTTTCAGGGGAATTTGAACACCACTTTTCCACAGGCTGCGGGGACTTATATCTCACCAGTTTTTACAGTAGATCTGACTCAAGATGGCACAATAACATCGGTAAGTAATACTGCCAGTGCAACCTCGCTGACGCCTATTGGCCTTACTGAGACATTACCGATGAATTTCGGTACTGTAGCAGGTGGAAGCTTGGCTGGGACGGTGATCATGAATACAGCTGGAGCTCGAACTGTAACAGGTGATGGCAATATACTGGCGACCGGCCCCGGCAATGCCGGTTCATTTCAAATTACCGGGGAACCGAATCTAACCTATGCGTTACTCATCACTGGTCCTGCAGTGCTTGAAAGCGCCGGTGGACAACAAGTCACCGCCACCGCCTTTACAAATAACAGTAGCGGCACCATACCAGCAGCGGGCATTGAATTATTTCAGGTAGGCGCCACTCTAAATCTAGGCCCATTACAAGCAGCAGGTACATACTCAACATTCACTGGAGCGGGTTCACCTTATACGGTGACAGTGAATTACAATTAATCCAAATTTAGATTAATAGCCGCTAATCTCATAAACACGACTTTTCATCAAAAACATCGTGTAAAAGCTTTGAAACCATAAAATTAAGACTATCATCTAACTATGTGTAAAAAATATAGAACCCTGATGAACCATTATCAGAAAGCAGGCTATTATGCCTACGCCATTACTGGCGTAGTTGCTGCTATCTCGTGGACACCAGCACAGGCAGCAACAGCAACTGCAACGGTCGATGCTAATATCATTCAAGCAATTGGCATGACCACAAATAATGGCCTTTCATTTGGTGATATTTCTGCCGGGGCAACCTCAGGCACGGTTATTTTTACACCTGGCGGCGCAAGCTCTGCAACTGGTGGCACTACCATCAATTCATCCGCGCCTGGCAACCCAGCGAGCTTTAATGTTCAAGGCACACCGAATGCGAGCTTCTCTATTAGCTTACCCATTTCTGTTTTATTGACTGATGCAGCATCACACAGCATGACGGTAGATAATTTTACTAGTTCACCAACACCTTCTGGAGTGTTAGATGGCAGTGGTCAACAAACCCTGTTTGTTGGCGCTACCTTGAATGTAAGTGCTAACCAGGCCTTTGGTTCATATTCAGGCCAAATGACCGTCACAGTAGGTTACAACTGAATGGAAGAATCTGTTCAAAAGAGTTGAACAGCAAGCAAACATAAATGTAAAAACATGCAAATAAACTAAATAAATCAGTGACATAACTTGAAACATTAATACTGAATACTATACTCGTGTCAATGTTTGACTAAATGAATACAAACAACCAAATTTAAATATTTTGTAAGAGGAAATAATCATGAACAAACAACTTTTAAAAGTAGGCTTAGTGGCTTTAATCACCAGTATCTATAGCTCTGGTGCTTCAGCCGCAGGTCCTGTTGACGGCACTGCCGCTGCCACCATCATTGCTCCGGTAACACTAACTCCTGGAGCCGCACTCAATTTCGGTGATTTTTCACCTAGTCCATTAGGTGATACAGTGACACTGACTGCTGCTGCGGCAACAGTCCGTGCTATTACTACAGGTACCCTTCACGCTGGAACAGTTTCTTCTGGTGCATTTACAATTGGCGGGCAAGCTGGCTTAGCCGTAAATGTTGCTATCGCAGATGGTGCAACTGATCTTGTCAACGGTGCTAACACTTTGGTATTTACACCAACAGCACCAGCTGACATTGTCAGTAACTATGTTATTGGCTCAGGTACGGACATTATCTACGTTGGTGGTACCCTAACAATACCTGTAGTTGCTAGTGCGCCTGCTGGCCTCTATTCTAGTGCCACTGCATACACAGTGACTGTAAACTATCAGTAGGACACTGGTCTTTCGAGTCGTTTTCGTGCAACTCGTTTAAAGAAAGGGCAATCATTTTTGATTGCCCTTTTTTACATGAATATTATAAATATAAGTGGAGCTATTAAATGAACAAAATAACAAACAAGTCATTTAACGATATATCTACAGCCAAAAGATATCTGAACCAATTTATTGCATTAAGCCTACTATGTTTTGGGTTTGTACCATCCATTGCAAATGCTGGTGCAAACCTTATGGTTACACCAACGCGCATTGTATTCGAAGAACGTATGCGCACCGCACAGATAACATTAATGAATAATGGCACTGAACAGGGTGACTTCCGAATTTCGTTCATCAACCAGGTAATGACTGATGACGGTGAATTTGAAGCCGTTAAAGCCGATGAAAAAGGCCTGTTTGCGAACTCAATGGTTCGATATTCACCTCGACAAATATCCCTGGCACCTGGTCAGTCACAAGTTGTGCGTTTAATGTTAAGAAAACCACGTGAACTCGCCAATGGTGAATATCGCTCTCACTTGTTATTTCAGTCCATTCCAAAAGCTTCCAGAAGCAGTATAGCTTCAGCAATGGATACCAATCCAGAAGGTATCACTGTCGAAATTATTCCTGTCGTAGGAATTTCCATCCCAGTCATCGTTCGTCATGGAAAACTGCATAGTGAATTAAAATTGGACAACGCAGCCATTGTTCCTGCTACAGAAGCCAATCCAAAATCAAGTATTTCTGTTGATATGCACCGTAGTGGTAACCAGTCAGTTTATGGTGATTTTCGCGCCATCTTCACTCCAAATGACGGGAGTGAATCTGTCATCATTGCTCTGGCAAATGGGGTTGCTATTTATGCAACGAATGCATTCAGGCAGTTTACGATACCAATAAATATGCCTTCAGGCACTTCACTTAAAGACGGCAAAGTGCGCATCCTCTTTCTCGAATTTGGAAAAGATGAAGAAACAGGCTTAATTGCTGAGACCCATTTGACATTATAAATTGAAGCATGGTTCACAAACTTGTCTCACATTATTGCTTGCCACTGATCTCACTATGTTTAATAACTGCCAGTGTTAGTGCCGAAGAAAGTACCATACTCATCGATAGTGCACGGGGAATTGACAATACCCGCAGCACTGTTCTTGATGAACTCAATAATATTAGTGAATCACTCAATAGTATCGCACCCGATGAGCAAACTGAACCCGAAGAAGATGCAGTAACTGATATCAACGTTGATACTGAGCAGGATATTCAGGCAGAAACGGATACAAAAATCAAACCTAATAATTCTGATTCTCAGAAATCCAATAAAAGTAGTGAATCAATCAACGACATGTTGTCTGATAAAAAAACAGATACTGAACAGCATACACTCACGGAAGTTGAGACCAACGAAGAAGTTGAAGACAATACAACTGTCGAGCCCGTAAACAAAAAAAATGGTGCCAGTACAGTGCTCATCGATAGTGCACGGGGAATAGATAATACCCGTTCAACTATTCTTAACGAACTCAATAATATTAGTGAATCCCTCGATTTTATCGTGCCTGATAAAAAAACAGAAAAAAAACAGGATGCTATAACAGATTTGAATACAAACATCGAAGTTGAACCTGCACAGGATGTTCAAAACAATATCGATACTGAAACTCGCACACTACTCATCGATAACAGGCGCGGAATTGACAATATTGACGAACTAATAACTCCGCTTATTGACAAGATGAATTCAGAAGTCACGAATGAATCAGTAGATAAAACTGTAGTACAAGATACAACTACAGTCCCAAAAACAATCGAAACATTGGATAACAAAACGGTTACTGGTGAAACAATAAAAACACCAGTACCACCGACTACCACTAAGAGCACTGAAGTGATTGTCGAAGTGACACCGCAAAAGGAAACAACTCAACTTCATGAAGAAACAGAAGGTCTCGACTGGATTCCAAAAGACTCTGACCTACGTATTCTTGAGATCCGTGTTGAGACTTATGTATTTGAGGATGTCATTGGCGCTTATCAGTATAAAGATATGATTATGATACCGCTGGGTGCATTCTCCAGTATTACTGATATTGCCATTGAAGTTAAAGCAGATTTTGCAGAAGGCTTTATTATCAAAGAGGCTAATACATTTGCACTGGATACGCTTCGTAATGAAGTTATCCTGAACGGCATAGCCAAACAATATCAGGCTGAACGGGTCAAAATTCTCAATAACGATATTTTTGTAGAATCCAGCCTACTAAGTGAATGGCTAAACATGGAGCTTGATGTCGATTTATTCTCATCAAGGATGATTGTTAGATCAGATGCAAAACTGCCCTTCCTTGCACGCATTGATCGTGAAAAACGTATGGAGAAAGCATTATCAAGGATCAACCTGGTCGAACAACAATACCCACGTCATCATGAATCATATAAAGATTACACTCTACCTTTTGTAGATCAATCGTTGAGACTAGCTCAGCGTTTTTCTGATGAAGGCAATGTAACCACATTTAACTCAACAACTTATGCAACAGCCGATCTTTTACAACATGAGTCAACCTGGTTTCTCACTATGGATGATCAGGAAGGAGTTCGTGATTTTCGTGTTACCTTTGGACGCACAGATCCTGATGGTGGATTACTTGGCCCCATTGACGCCAAAGAATATAAATTTGGCCATATAACAGAACCACGTATTGGACTGATAAATTCTGCTAGTGATCTCAACTACGGTGTTTACGCCAGTAGCAACCCAATCGGCCAGCAAACTGAATATGACCGACACCGTTTTGTCGGCGAGCTATTACCCGGTTGGGAAGTTGAACTTTATCAAAATAATGCTTTGATTGGTTATCAGAAAACAGCCATTAATGGTCAATATGACTTTAAGGATGTACCGCTGCTATTTGGTAACAATCACTTTCGTCTCGCTTTCTATGGGCCAAAAGGTGAAATTGAAGAAGAAACTAAAAACTTTCAATTAAGTCATGCTTTAACACAGCAGGGCCAGCATTATTATAAAGCGTCTACTATCACCGATGATGATGGCGAACAGCGAACAGTTGCTCAATTTGATTACGGTGTTAATAAAAACATTTCAAGCACATTTAACCTTGTCAGCATTCCCCTTAATGAATCAAACACAATAGTGCAGCACGACTACCTTGGAACAGGACTCATAGGCTACTGGGATGCATTGTTAGCATCAGCAAACATCATAACTGACTCGGCGAGTGGGAGTGCCGCAGAAATTGACCTACAAACTCGCGTTTATGAAACAGTGATTGGTTTTAAAGACATTCACTTGAATCATTTTTTTAGTGAAGAATTTATACCTAGCGCAACGGAAATAACGCGACGTACCGAAATCGATATTAATACCGCAATACCTCCTTCATTTATTCCACGCATTCCCGTTACATTTAGTATTAAACGTGACTTGTATATAAATGGTGATGAGTTATTTGAAATTACTAATCAGTTATCAGTAAGTACTCACGGTGTTGCTTTTACCAACCAACTTACCAATCAACAAATAAGCAGCCAAAAAACCACGAGAAGTGGTAATTTACAAATTAGCACTAATATCAATAACGTAAGATTGCGTGGAACTATTGGCTATGCACTTAAACCCGTTAATGAACTCTCTAATATTGCACTGACTTTAGATCCTGGCCAGTACAAAGACCATCGGTTTAGTTTTGGTATTAATCGCGCTATCCAGCAAAATTTAACCGAAATTAGTGTTACAGCAACTAAATTATCAGGAAACTACGGCCTTAGTTATGGCGTTAGATATAACAGTGATGATGAACTAAATATTGACGTTAACTTTTCAGTGGGATTTGGTTACGAACCAAGACGTAAAAACTGGCACCAGAATTCAGGAAGCCTTGCCAATCAGGGTAGTGTATCAGCTCGTTTCTTCGTTGATTCAAATAAAGATGGCATATTTAACGAAGGTGATAGCCCTATTGAAGATATAGGTGTGCGTGTGAATAGTGGTTACAACAAAGAACGCTCTGATAAGGACGGGATCTTATTCCTCACCGGTCTTCCTGCGCACGACCCTGCTAATATCATTATCGCGTCGGGAACACTTAGCGACCCATTATGGACACCCGCTCTAGATGGCGTACGTGTTGTACCAAGGCCGGGACATGCTATAGAAATCGACTACCCTGTCTTTACGACGGGTGAAATCGATGGCACAGTTGAGCTCGTTAAGGCTGGCAGACAATTCGGTGTTGGTAACGTGACAGTTGAACTAGTTGATCAAAATAACCGAGTTATAAGCACAACAGAAACAGCCTATGATGGTTTCTATATTCTCAGCCATATTCCTATGGGTGGATACAGCGTACGTATATCAAAACAACAGTTAGATAAGCTTGGATTGGTATCGGCTAATGAAGAAAAGATCAGCATCAATGGTGATGAACCATTTATTAATGGTATCGACTTCATCCTGAGACCAACAATAACTAACTAAGCAGTTATTCGTAGATAAAAAAATGACCCATTTCAGGGCCATTAAGCAGGAAGCTGTGAGTTTTTATTTTATTGCTAAGCAGCTAGCTTATTATTAACTCACTGGTATCTTCAGAACCTGACCTGCATTCAGGTTATTCGATTGCAATGCATTTCTTGCTCGTAAATTATCAACACTGGTATTAAATCTATTGGCTATTACAGCCAGGTTATCACCCGGTTTAACCTTATAATCTGTAATTGCTTCAGATAGCCAGGTACCTGGTGGTGCCTTTCTTAGGAAGTAGCTATTTACACCACGGCTAATTGCTTTGGCCACTTTTAGTTGGTGTGCTGAACTACGTAAATTCTTTTCTTCTCTAGGGTTAGAAATAAATGCTGTTTCTAACAATACTGAAGGAATATTAGGTGTTTTCAGCACAGCAAAACCGGCCTGTTGAACTGTTTTTTTATGAACCTTATTGACCGTACCAATCTGTTTCAATACTTCATCGCCAATATCTAGACTTGACTCAATACCGCCAGTAAAAGAAAGATCAAGTAAAACTTTATTGACCATGGGATCGTCATTAGTCAGTGACACATCACCAAACATCACATCAGATGCATTTTCATTTTCTGCCAGCTGTTGCGCCATCTCAGAACTAGCACCATTTACTGACAAAGCAAAAATTGAGGAACCACGAGCACGCGGATCAGGAAAAGAATCAGCATGAATTGAAATCATCATATCTGCATTGCTCTTTCTGGCTTTTTCTATACGATGACGAAGCTTCATGTAACGGTCATCTTTACGTGTCAACACGGCTTTCATTCCACGTTGATTGTTGATAAGTTTTTCCAGCTTTCTAGCCATTTGCAGTGTTACAGTTTTTTCTTTCGTTCCTTTTCTACCCGTTGCGCCAGGATCTCTACCACCGTGACCGGCATCTATAACAATAACCACATCACGTAACTCTTTTTTCGGCGCTTTCTTTGAAACTATTTTCTCTGATTTTTTTTCTGAATCATGTAAATCCAGTACTAAACGATGTCCAGCTTCACCTGAAGGTGTCAATATAAAACTACGAGGAGAAACCTGCTCATGCAGATCAAAGACTACGCGTAAATCGTGACCATTTTGAATACCACTGCGAATACCACGAATCAACGAATTAGCCTGAATCATATCAATCATGCCATGTGGCATACTGGCATTTTTCAGGTCAAGGACAATGCGTTCTGGCTGATGTAAGGAGAAAATGCTGTGCTGAACAGAGCGATCCATATCAAAAACAAGGCGAACATAGCCGTCACTTTTGGAAAGTCTGATATCTTTTACCTGTGCTTTGGGCGTGCTGGCATGCGATAAGCTCGGAACAGCAGACAAACCTGCCGCACCGCTAACGCCTATCAACTGCTGAAGAAATTTTCGACGCCCCTTTCCCATCTGCTCAGAACCCTGTTATTACATCAAAAGAATATACACCCGTACACCTACAGTCTGGCTATTTTTTCAACTATTGCAAGTTTTTCTCTAATATTTTTATATAGATAGAGGACTTCTCTATAGTAGTTAGTTAGCATTTAAATGTAAGACGACATCATTACCCTTTATGCTCTTCGCAGATACATTAAGCTGTCGCCCTTGACCCTTATATTCGATTGAACAAACGATGTCCGGATTAGGTAGATATCCTTCTGCTTTTTCCGGCCATTCAATCAGCGAGACAGACTGATCATCGAAATAATCTCTTACACCAGCGAATTCCAGCTCTTCACCATCACTAAGCCTATATAAATCAAAGTGATAGAGCATATTTTCAGTTTCTAATTCGTAGGGTTCGACCAGTGTATAAGTTGGACTTTTAACCATTCCCTGATAACCACAGCCACGCAGGAACCCCCGCGCAAAGGTGGTTTTACCAGCCCCCAGGTTACCCTCTAAAAAAATCACCAGATCAAGATTGGACTTTTTAGCCATATTTGCTGCAAAGGCTTCAAGACTGGATTCAGAGTCAATAAATTGGGATATTGATGCAAGTTCATCATTCATGCGTTTATAACTCGTCTGATCATGTCAATTAGCTCTGAGGCCACCATACCGTAGGTATCACCCGCTGCCGCCAAATCACCTGCACGCGCATGTACACAAACACCCAGCGTGGCAGCTTCATTTAAATTTAAACCCTGTGCGACAAAGCCTGCGATGACCCCGGTCAAGACATCACCCATACCAGCGACCGCCATGGCAGGGTTGCCCAATGAGCAAACACGCAGCTTATCACCATCATAAATCAGCGTGCCTGAACCTTTTAAAACAACGACACCTTTCATTAGATCATAGAGTTGTTTGATTGCAGCAAGGCGATCAAGCTGAATATCCGAAGCTTTATGACAATATAGCAAGCGAGCGGCCTCACCAGGGTGTGGAGTAATAATATGAGCTGGAGTGATATGTAAATTGTTCTCTGCAATTAGATTTAATGCGTCCGCATCAAGTACCATTGGTCGATCAAGCGCGATAGCTTGCGTCAATAATCGATGTGCCCAGGCATCCCGCCCTAAACCTGGTCCTATAGCAACCACCGATATTCTCTCTACACACAATTCAGGTAGGTCACCATTTACACTGCCGTAGACCATGGCCTCAGGACAGGCCGCAGCAACAGCGGCAATATGCTCAACACGCGTCACCACGGTGACCATAGCAGCACCACTGCGTAAAGCTGCTCTAGCTGCCAGTATCACCGCGCCGGGCATACCATCATTACCACCTATGACCAGCACATGGCCGTACAGACCTTTATGTGAATCGTGCCTTCTTTTAGGTAGATGAAAATATTCGGGTGATATCAATAATTCAGCGGCTGGTAGTTCGGACTCATAGACAGACTCAGGCACATCCAGTGAATCAAAAATAACCTCACCGCAGCAGGCCTTACCGCTCGCCGTAAATAAACCTACTTTCAAAGCAATAAAAGTGACAGTAATATCAGCCGAGATTGCTGCACCTTTTATTGAGCCAGTTAAAGCGTCAAGACCTGATGGTACATCGACAGAAATAACTGCCTTAGCCGAATAATTTACGGCATCAATCCAGTTTAGCCATGAGCCTTCCACTTCACGGGTTAATCCCGTTCCCAATAAAGCATCGACAACAACATCTGCATCGTTAATTAAGGCAACATCATTCACTGAAAGCACCGCAGTTTCATGCCATTGCAGATAAGCCTGACGCGCATCACCCTGAAGTTTTTCCGGATCAGTCAAACTCACGACTTTTACATCCAGGCCTCGCTGCTGAGCCAGACGCGCAATGACATAACCATCGCCTGCATTATTCCCTGCACCGCATAAAACCAGAATTCTTTTTGTCTGAGGATAGTTTCTGGACAAAACGTCAAGGACTGCTTTGCCTGCTCTACGCATCAAGGTGTAGCCGGAAATACCGTGGTCCTGGATGGCTTTGTGATCAATACGCCTGACGGACTCAGGCGTATATAGTGAAGAAGGAAGTTTTTGCATAAGCCAATTATACAACTGACTTCGAATTAATAAAGAACCGAGGTTACCTTATGACCTATCTAACTCATTTCGTCTTCAAAGGTGTTATTACATGAGCATGTTGCTGTTGACTCAGATTGTAAAAAATATTCATCAAGTCTTGCCACTATATCATTGGGTTTAAACGGCTTGGCCAGACGGCCAGTTTCACTACTGTCAGCCTCAACCACAGAATCAGTCGATGTCATTACAATAACTGGCAGGTGTTGACCAAATTCAGTTTGTCTAATTCTTCTCAGCACCTCATTGCCATCAATGCCGGGCATTACAATATCGAGCAATACCAAATCGGGGCACTGCTTTTCTATTTCTTCCAGCGCATACTCACCATCAGCAACTTCAACAACTTCATAGCTAGCCTTAACCAATATCTTTTTCGCTATAGCACGAACCATACGACTATCATCTACCACCATAACTTTTTTTATGCTTAATGGTTTCTCAACGACAGCGGGTGCCTTCTCAATTTTCTCTATATCAAGAAGTTTAAGAACTTCAGCAGTATCAGATAAATCATGTTCCACAATATTACTTATATAGGGTAAACCCGAGACATCCTGTTCAAAGAAAAAACGTGCATACTCAATATTTTTAATATCTAGTAATGCAGCATTACCGCGTTTGGTTTTATATCCTACATCAATAATTTTTCCATGATTGAAAGAAAAACCTGCACCATCACCATTATTGGTTACCAGTAATAGAACGCCATCCCAATCTTCATGACACGCCAAAGAAAGTAATTTTTTCACTTCATCAAAAGCCACCAGGTTGCTTTGATACACTGTCACTCTCTCTTGACTCACCAACCCTTCCTCTTAACTCTTCAACTTAATTTTCATAAAATTATTAAGCACAACAATGAAGCAACTGTTTTTGTTTCCAGGCAACGAGCCAGAGTGGAATCTCAACAGCAGTAATAGCAGGACTAATAAAATAACCCTGTGCTACATCACAACCCAACTTTTCTACTGAGTTCCATATCTCCTGAGTTTCCACGCCTTCAGCGACAGACTTAATATTCATTTTTTTTGAAAAGTCGATGGATGTTTCAACAATGACATGAGCATTTGGATCTGTCTGTATATGCTGAACAAAAGAACGATCGATTTTGAGCTCATCAAATGGACCTCGGTGCAACATCTGAATAGACGAATAGCCAGTACCGAAGTCATCAATTGATAGATGAATACCTTTCATACGTATGCGAGTCAAAATATCCAGCACATGAGAAATATCATCTGAAAATGCACTTTCGGTGATTTCGATAATCAACTGCGAAGGATCTAGTTTATGCTCAATCAGTTTTTTCTGAAGCTGATCTGGAAAATTAAGATCAGTCAAAGTTTTGATTGAAATATTTACTGCCACCTGAATCACAATTCCTTTAGATTTCCATCCACCACAATCTGCTAATGCGTTATCCAACACCAAGGAAGTCAAATCTTTTATCAAGCCAGCCTCCTCTGCAAGAGCGATAAAGTCATCTGGCATAATTAAACCTTTATCTGGATGTTGCCACCTTACAAGCGCTTCAACAGAGGTCAAAAAATGCGAGGGTATGTCAATCTTTGGCTGGTAATAATTTACAAGTTCTTTGTTGTTTATAGCCTGTCTCAACTCATCAGCAGTTATCGGACCACTGATTTTTTTTGTCTCGGAAGACGGTACTCGAGGCTTACTTCTTCTATCTAGAATCCTCTCAAGACTATCAATCGAAATCGGCTTTTCTAATACACCTTTTACTGTAAGCCCACGACTATCAGCCAGCCCTCTTGCAGAATAAAGAACACTAAGATCGAAACCACTCATGAGTACAATTTCAGCTTTTGAATCAACACTAGCGAGATATCTAATCAGTTCTACTCCATCCATACCCGGCATGGTGAGATCAATAATAATAATATTTAGATCATGGCTGTACTGCTCAATAAATTCCTGAGAATCGCTAATACTGGTCACTTCATAGCCAATATTTCTAGCAACAAAGCTTACAAACTCACAAACATCATCTTCGTCATCAACTACAAGAAGACGTGGGGCTTTGTTATTCATGCTTAACTCCCATCTCGTAATTATGTACACAATCAGAATAATTTTTATCCATTCCTTCAATATGATCCTTTAGCCAATCTTCAAAAAACCCCATAAACCAAACCGCCGCATTTATATCACCCCTAAATTCTGGGTTTTTCACGAAATCTTTAAGTTGATTTTCTAGCATGCGGTGAACTAGTTTATGATTTTCATAAAAGGGATAATGACAGGACTCCATCATGTCTTCTTCATGACGAAAATGATATATCGTGTACTGTAGCAAATCATCAATGATCATGGGTAACGCTGAAGCTTCACCACTCTTTATGGTTGCCTGCAAGTGATTAAGTAACTCAAAAAGCACCTGGTGATCATCATCCAGCTCAACAATATCCACACTAAAATCTGAACACCATCGAAATGTATTAAGTGCGTTATTAGCCATTTTTCTATCCTTTTTTATCTCAATTATTGAAGCACCTAAAAATATTCATCGCGATACTAAATACTGCTACTAATCAGACTTCCATTTGAATCGATCAACTCATCAAATACCTTATGTAAATTACTACAATTCAGTGGCCGACTTATAGAGTAAGCAGAGTTAACACCTGAGACATTCTCACCAATAGAAACCATTACTTTCCCGCTATACATGCCAATTTCACAGTTGTAAATAAACTCTTTACCTTCGTCTTGCTCAAAATCGACAATAACAACTTCTGCATTATCCTCATCTGAATATACCCAGAGTAAAGACGGGTCCAAATTTATAACTTTTAAAAATGACTTCAATATGACTTGATCATGCTGATTTAAACCAAAAGAGGTAATTTTATGCTGCACTTCCATCATGTCTTCTCCTGAGAAATAACCATGAGCAAATACTATTATCAGGGGACAAATAAACCTATAGGAATACTCCCTATTTACTGCAGCAACAGTCAAAAAATGCGGTGTTAATTATTAGCAATAAACTATGGATATACAGAATTAATCAGCATTGTTTTATATAAAACAGCAAGCGGAAGTTATAACCTGACTTAGAGTGCGTGTATATTTTTATTGTTGAATTGCGGGTAAAAAAGAAGGAACAAGAAGTATTATCACGCAGTAACTATACCGTGGCGTATAGCATAGCGTGATAACTCAACAAGGTTTTTAACATCTAGTTTATGCATAATATTGTCACGATGGTTGCTGGCTGTTTTGGGGCTAATGTTCAAATTACTCGCTACCTCAGTCACTGTAGATCCCTGTGCGAGCAAAACAAAGATTTCAAACTCACGCTTAGATAACTCATTGATTTCAGAGGGCCTGGAACCTGTATCAGCGCCTTTATCGACTAGATCATCACTAAGGTAGAAATGATTTAGCGATACAGCTTCAATAGCCTCCAGCAACTCTGTCGGTGCACTGCGCTTGGTGACATAACCATTTACACTGAGCTTTTTCATATTTTCAACATGACTAATGTCATCATACATGCTTAAAACGATAACTTTGACCTGAACATCTTGTGCTTTAATTCGTCGTACCAGCTCCACACCACCCATACCAGGCATATTAATATCACAAACAATAAGATCAGGGCTCTGTTCCAAATAAACTTTATAGCCAGTCTCTGCACTACCTGCTTCGATCACATCATAACGCCCATTAGACAATAGCAGGCTCTTAAATCCTGCGCGCACAACTTCATGATCATCAACCAGTAAAATTTTTAGATTGCTCATATTTAGTCAATTTCTGCTATTTTTAAATTAATACGTACAAATAGTGATACTCCAGCTCCATCACGACTGGATATATTAATAACACCGCCAAGTGCCTCTACACGTTCATGCAAACCGAAAATTCCCATGCCATGTTTATTTTGTTTTTTATCCTCTGAAAAACCAATGCCATTATCTGATATTTCAAGCTCAAAAAAATCAGATGATGCCGCAGATTCATTGAGTATTTTTTTTCTTTGCATTTTTATCTGTACTTTCGATGCTTTTGCATACTTGGCAATATTCGTTAACGATTCCTGCACAATTCGGTAGATTGTTAGTTGGACCAACTGATCCATTGTTTCTACTTCGCCGGCTATATCCAGTTTGATATCCACATCTGTATGGTGGAGACCGGAAGCATGAATGCATGACTGTATCGCAGCCTCTAAACCTAATGTATCTAATACAACGGGGTGCAGCCGATACATCAACTCATGTGCAGAATCATACATTTTATCCGCAACGTCTGAAATACTTGTTGCACTTTGTTGATAGAAATCTGTAGTAACATTAGTTGCCCCGGACATTGCTGAAGCTATAACTCGCACCGCAGTAAGTGACTGGCCTATCTCATCATGTAGCTCTCTTGCAATTTCATGGCGTACATCCTCCTGAACTTGCAGCATTCTGCGTGCAAGATTTCGTTTATCGATACTGAGTTTTAACATTGCTCTCTGCGCGCGTTTCATGCTTGTTACATCAAGCGCAAAACCTGCTAATTCATTATTTCCTGAAGTACGAAAGATATAGTGCATCAACCATAATTTTCCCTGTGAGGTGGCATGCTGGCTTTCAAAAAAATATTGTCCATGTCGCATGATCATTTCATATTTGCCTGTAAGATCATGAAAAATGTCCGTCGCTGGCACCCCAGTCTGAACATCCACATTTAAATCTAGTTTTGATAAGGCAGCACCCACCATTTCCTGAATCATTTCATGCTGATCGACGCGATAATAAATAACGGGAATTTTTCTCAACAATGAGCGTATAGACTTATCGTGCTCTACCCGTTTTCTCATAACTGAAATGGGCTCTGCAATGTCGACACCCATCTGCAGAAAACCATCTTTACCATTATCTAAAATAACTGGCGAGAAAGAGACTTTATGCCAGATTTTTTTATCTTCGTAATAGGTATCATAAAATGCTGGAGCTTTTTGATATTTAATATAATTACATAAGGGGCAGTCTGCCTCTAGAAGTTTGTTAGAATGAAAAAATTTATGGACAGTTGCGTTCAAAAGAACGCTTTCTTTCATGCCTGCAAACGCAATAGCTTCTTTATTGACTTGAATAATTTTACCTGAATGATCAATGATAATCACTGGATACGGAATCGAGTCCATTTGAAAAGGATTATGTAGCACTGTGCTAGTGCCTCCTCATAGCTTTGTTTTAATTTCAGTTAGAATTTTTTCTAAATCCTCCAGGGCTATAGGCTTGCTCAATGTATCTATAACTGACATACCCAAGTCTGTTCCCACTGTTTTTGCCCAATTCAACATATAGTCACCGTGACCACTCATTAAAATAATAGGACAGCGATTACCCGCAGAGCCTAACCACTCAAGTAAACCAATTGCATCAATATCTGGAATCGCAACATCCATTAGCAACAAGTCAGGCGACATAAGCAAATAGGCTTCCTGAAAATCCTTGCCGCTGGACATGGTAATAACCTCATAACCTGTAACCTCCCCGGCAAAAGAGGCAAATTCGCCCATATCTGGTTCATCATCAACAATTAATAAAATTGGTTTACTCATTATTCTCTTCTCCATCAATCTCAAATCGGACACGCTGTGCAAGCTCAAGCTTACTATAGGGTTTAGCTAATCGTTTACTAGCCAAAAGTCTTAAATCTTTGCTGAGATCACTTCCTCCCCGGGTATATCCCGAGACCAGTAATATCTTAATTTTTGGATGCAGCTGCAGTGCCGCTGTCGATAATTCATAACCATCCTTACCACCGGGCATAATAATGTCACTGAACAGTAAGTCGATTTTTTCTCCACTTTCAAGAAATGTCATAGCTTGTTTGCTATTCGTGGCCTGCAATACTCGGTAACCAAGTTCGCTAAGATAAATAGTCGCCACTTCAACGAGTTGAGGTTCGTCATCAACCACTAATATCGTTTCTGTTCCAGTTGGCAATACAACCTTCAACTTACTATCCAGCACATTTAATTCATCTTTATCAGATCTTGGCAGATATATATAAAAGGTTGTACCAGCGCCAGATTCAGAAACAACATCTACATATCCATGAGAACGACGAACGAAACCATGCACCATGCTTAAGCCCAGACCAGTTCCTTTACCTTTCTCTTTGGTAGTAAAAAAAGGATCAAACATACGTTGCTGCACATCTTTACTAATGCCAGAACCAGAATCCGATACACATAAAACAACATAATCACCCGCACTGCTACCATGCATATATGATGCTTTATCCTCATCTACGATTTCATTGTACACGCTAATATCCAGTCTGCCGTTTTCCTGCATAGCATCTCTAGCAT
The DNA here is from genome assembly GCA_029882355.1 of Gammaproteobacteria bacterium. Lineage (GTDB taxonomy): Bacteria > Pseudomonadota > Gammaproteobacteria > SZUA-229 > SZUA-229 > LH-M37. The sequence goes on from JAOUKV010000007.1 coordinate 19,804, forward strand.
TAATTACCAGATTAATCATGGCATCCTCAAGATCGCCGGCATCAATGTCGGTCAACCAGAGATCATGCTCCAACTCATAGTTCACGCCAATATTTAGCCCGGCGGTTTTGTCTATCATAGATCGCATATCTTCAAGCATTTTACTTACAGATATGGTCTTCACCTCAGCAGCATTCAGCCTTGAGAAGCTAAGCAGACGTTTGGTTAATGCGCTACCACGTTTTGCTGTCTTAATCCCACTATCAATCCATTTATTCATATCAGCATTGTCACCTGAAAAACGTCTCAAGATTTCCAGATTACCACTCATAATGCCAAGTAAATTATTAAAGTCATGAGCGATGCCACCCGCCATTTCTCCAATCGCTTCCAGCTTTCGTGACTGACGGATAATTTCTTCATGTTTACGTTGCGCTGTAATATCACGTTTTATCGCAACAAAGTTAGTGGTTTTCCCCGACGCATCCATCACCGGAGTGATATATTCCTCTTCCAGATAAATCTCACCATCGCTACGTTTATTATATAACTCGCCGTGCCATGTTTTTCCTAATAATATAGTTCGCCACAGCTGCTCGTAGATAGAACTATCCTGCTTACCGGACTTTAATATATTTGGTTTTTTACCTATGACCTCTGCAAAGGCATAACCCGTCATATTTTCAAAAGCCGGGTTAACCCACTGAATGATTCCTTCATTATCTGTAATGACAATACCATCGGCAGCAGCTTGCAGAGCTTCTGATTGTAGATACATCTGTTCTTGCGCTTCTCGATGTAGAGTAATATCTTCGTTTAAGGACAGGTAATTTATGATCTTGCCATTCGGAGATTTTATGGGAATAATCCTTGTGGATTGCCAAATAAAATCACCATTTTTATTCCTGTTATGGAAAACACCATTCCATTGCTGCCCACTAGTAATAGTTTGCCAAAGGTGCTGATATACTTTAACGGGCGTCTCACCTCCTTGAAATATTTTTGTATTTTTTCCAATCACATCTTCCGCGCTATAGCCGGTTATTGCTGTAAATGCAGCATTTGTATATTCAATATCACCCTTGATGCTGGTGATAATCATTGAAACAGGGCTTTGCTCAACTGCCAGAGATAGTTTTTGCAATTCAGTTTCTCGAATTTTAATTGAACGAGCCATTGAATTAAAAGAGCTTGTTAGAAAAGCTAACTCATCATTACTTGATGGCACAGAAATTTCTTCATAACGGCCTCTACTCAGAGCTTCTATTCCCGCTACCAAACGACTCACAGGATGTAAAATTGTACGTCTTAAAAAATAAACGCCCAATGGAAATAACAAAAAAACATTGACCAACAGCACCACAATCATTGCTTTTTGTAGAATAGTAAATTCAGGGTACAACCTGGGTAACTCAAAGATAAACTTTAGACTTTTTCCGTTACTCACTGGGTAATTTGCAATGCCATAAATATAATCTGGCTGTTCGACAAAATGCCAGCCCTGTAAATTTCCTGCAGCTAAATCTTTAGAGGATAATGCATCAATTCTTTTACCAATCTGAGCTTGATCCCCAGTAGAAATCCAGTTGCCATCATCAAAGGACAGATAAAAATCCAACTTTGCATACCTACTAATACCTTCAACAAATGATCGCCCCAGTTCTCCTATCGTAATCAGGCCTACCCTCTCTTTAGATTTGTCATGAAGAGGTATTAAAACAGGTGAATGAAAACCCACAGTAAACCTGTCACCATGAGCATGAATATGGACATTGTTTTGATCGTTCTCATGTTCTTCAAAATTCATTGCTTTTTCTTTTACCGGCTCAAGCCAGAAAGGTAACTTATCTACTGGCTGATAATTTTTCAGTGTAATGTCTGAAATAAAATACTGGGGTATTCCTTTGTCATATGAAATATAGCCAATATGACTTTGATATTTCTCATCAACAAAAGCAAAACTCGCTAGACGCATATATCCGTCATAGGCTGCGATAACACTTACATTCTCTGCTTTTAGCAACTTAACCAACTCACCAGCCAAACTTTTCTTTTCAGAATCAAAAACAATTGACTGATAATCCTTTGGATTCTGATAGTGAGAGATCATACTCAACGAAGAAACAACATCCTCACGCATGGAAAATGAGCGCACATTTCTAAGTAGATTTTTACGATTATCGATATAAACACTTAAATCATCAAAAGCCTCATCAATTTGTTTATGAGCGGAATCTCGATTAATCTCATTATTGAGAAACAAAAAGACTGATCCCAAAATTAACAAAGAGAGAATTATTGAACTAAGCCAAAAAAACAATAATTTATGATCAAGTTTAAATGTAATCATGTATAAGAATTCACTCTAAAATATTAGATTCGTCTGATTAATATTGTTATTCAACATACGTCTTTCATAATGATTTATTTAGTACTTCAATCAGCCTGCGTATCTATCACAGGAAACAATAGAACAAAACAACTACCTTTTCCTACTTCTGTCTCAACAGTAATATGCCCTCTATGGTCATGCATAATCCCATGCACCATGGCCAGCCCCATTCCTGTTCCCTTATCTGTACCTAATTCTTTGGTCGTGTAGAACGGATCAAAAATACGTTCTGAAAATTCTGATTTTATGCCACATCCAGTATCACAAACTGAAATCCGTATATAGTCACCCTCAAATTTTTCATGGCACGAGGAACATCCGTTTACAATATTTTTAGCATACTGCAGGCCAATAGTAATACTCCCCTTTCCCTGCATAGCATCTAGTGCATTTAGGCATAGCTCTATTATCAGTTGATGTACTTGTTCTGGACGCGACATGATTGCCAGATCAACATCTTCCAGTTTCAGCTTAAGCTCAATACTCGACGAAATATCAGATGTGATCATTGTTAATGATTCTTTAATCAACGGTGCTAGCATGCAAACTTCCAACTCCCCCACGCGACCATGCCCTTGTGTGAATGTCAGCATTTTTGCTACAAGGTCGCGCACACGCTCACTCGATGAATATATTTGCTCAACATAATGCTGCATTTTACTGTCACCAACGACTTCAACTTTATCTTTTAGCAGTTCCGTATAACCCATAATAGTGCCTAGAAGATTATTAAAATCATGAGCAATACCACCGGTTAACTGCCCGATCGCTTCCATCTTATGTGCTTGCTTTAATTGTTTTTGTAACTCGGCCTTTTTCGCCTCAGCTTCAATTCGTTCAGCCTGCAAATCCAGCATTCGTCTACCAACTTTCAGCCTCGCTTGCAATTCAGCATTTTCGAAGGGTTTAACAATATAATCGTTAGCACCTGCTTCAAGTCCTTCAACAATATCACTCGACTTATTACGCGTGGTTAACAGGACAATATAAGGCGGGTCTTCAGTATTCTGCTGACGGATACGTTCGCATAATGCCTTGCCATCCAGTTTTGGCATCTCCCAGTCAAGTAACAACAACCGAGGACTTTCATCTCCCTGCAAAATATCCCAGGCAACTATACCATCTTCAGCTAGCACAGGCTGATAGCCCCACTTAACTGTTACACCTGACAGAATGGAACGAGATGTAACATCATCCTCAGCGATCAGCAACTTCATAAGATTTTCTCCATCTCAACCTTTAGCTCTTCAAATTCCTGCCCAAGTTTGTGTATACACTGTTGAATAGTATCTATATCTGCTTTTTTTCCAGCCAGTTCTATTTTGAGTGCAATGGAACTCAATGCCATACCGCCTACATTTGCAGAGGCGCCCTTGATCCTATGAGCCATTCCTGCAATTTCTTTGGCATCCCCAATTTTCACCAATGATCTAAGCTGATCGATCTGTATAGGCATATCTTGCAAGAAAACTTCTGCCACTGTGGTAATGAGATCCTGATCGCCCATCAATCTTTCACTCATTGCCACCCGATCAAACACTAGCTTTTTAATTATTTCATCGTTGTTATCACCATCAGGCTTTATCATGGATGCTTGTTGGGATAACCTTATTTTATTATCACCTGGAGCTGATTGTTTACGGAGTTCCTCAGGCAACCAGTGCTCAAGCACCTGCTGAACCTTCAAAACGTCTATTGGTTTAGAAATATAATCATCCATGCCAACTTCAATGCAATGTTCACGATCACCTTGCATAGCATTAGCAGTCATAGCGATAATAGGAATTTTATGGTCTTTAACATTGGTCGCCGGGTCACGAATCTGACGTGTAGCATCAAAGCCATCAAGTACTGGCATCTGACAGTCCATGAAAACAAGATCATAGGGCAACTGCTGAAGTGCACTGATCGCTTCAGCACCATTGGCAGCAAAATCAATACGTACACCAAACTTTTCTAACAGGCCTTTTGCGACCTTCTGGTTAACCATGTTATCTTCCACTACCAAGACACGTGCATTAAACGTTTTTACCATTATATTTTTTTTATGAATAGTAAATTGGTCATCCGGATTACTGTCATCATCGACAGCTAGCATTAAATTATAAAGTTCCGACTGATTGACAGGTTTGCTGATATAACCGCAAAAGCTAACCTCCAGGATTTTTTGAGCTGCACCAATCTGCCCCTGATTACCAAGTAACACCAGGCGAGTTGCTGACAGTTGCTTATCGTTAGCGATTTGCCTAGCCAGTAGCATACTATCTATATCTGAGATATGCATATCAACTAGTACAAAAGTGTAAGGCTTATTCTGCAAGACAGCATCCTGCATTATCTGAAGTATCTCAGATCCATTTTCGACCAGAGTATTTTCTATCTGCCATGAATCAAAAATTTCACCAAACAATTTTAGGCTAGCGATGCTGTCATCAACAACCAATATTCTATCAACATGAAGCTTGTTTTTTGAGAGTAATGGTCTTTGCTGCTCTGAAACTAGCAACGGTAGTACAAACCAGAAAGTACTTCCTATGCCTGGTTTACTTTCTATACCGATTTCACCGTTCATAAGATCGACTAATTGCTTACAAATAGAAAGCCCGAGTCCAGTACCACCGTACTTGCGTGTTGTTGATCCATCTGCCTGGCTAAAACGTTCAAACAAATTCTGTTGCTGCTCATTAGTAAGACCTATACCGGTATCGCTCACTGAAAAACACAGTAATACACCTTTCTCTGGATCATCTATACGCTCACAGGTAACTTTAACTTCTCCCTGTTCAGTAAATTTAATGGCATTAGCAACCAAATTAGTCAAAATCTGACGAATACGTCCAGGGTCACCTCGATAATTACATTGCTGAATAAAGTTAGCAGGACAAAGCAGTTCAAGCCCTTTATCCTCGGAACTGAATGTCATAGTGCGGGCAAAATCCTCCATCAATTCTACTATGTCAAAGTCCAAAAGTTCCAGCATGAGTTTGCCATCCTCAATCTTAGAAAAATCCAGAATATCATTAACTATAGAGAGTAGTGACTCAGCACTATTTTTAATAGTCAAAGCACGCACATGCTGTGCCTGACTCAAATCATTTTCAAGCATAAGACCACTCATACCAATAACACCATTCATTGGTGTACGTATTTCATGACTCATATTCGCAAGAAAATCACTCTTGGATTGGTTAGCACACTTAGCCAGGTCTAGTGCATCAGCCAGTTCCAGTGTCCGTTGCTCAACAGCGATCTCTAGCTCATCACTATGTTGGTGAAGCGCCATATTTTTAAAATTGATTGATTGTAAAAGGGCATTAAAACGCTTCGCGAGGAGTCCAATCTCTCCTTTATCTTCAATCTTAATTTCCCTAATAAAATCTATGTTTTCAAATTCATCCGTATTCTTCATCAAAACCTTAAGAGGAATAAGCAAGCGCTCAGCAAAAACCCAGCCTATAACTGTGATTAATAGAAAACTGACCCCACCAATAACAAAAAATCGCTCAACCAGATTATCTTTAATTAAATCCAGTTTACTTTTTGGATAACTAAGTAAAATTGAGCCTTCCATGCTCGGGTCTATAAATTGTAATTTGCGTGCAGAAACAAAGTGATTAACACCATTGAGTTGCATCATGGCCATGACATGGCTAATAGCTTCTTCTTCAGACAATAACGATTTATACGAGATATAATTCATCGGAATATCAATCATACGATTTTCACTCGTATTAAAAGTCGAGGCCATCACTCCTCGCCGACGAACAATAGTAATGTCCGTTAGGGTGTCTTTTTTCATGCCCGCAATTAGAGCATCATTGACAACATAACCAACAAGAATAACACCAAGAATTTTTCCACTTTCATTTTCGTAATATATTGATGGTGCATATATAATAAGGCTATTTAAATCCTGAACTATGGAGAATTTAGTTTCATTCTGCTGCAGTGCTGTACGCACGACTTTCCATGACATTAAAGAAGCACCGAGTAACTCTTGAGTCTCCGAGTGTGCAATGATGCGCCCCTCAGCATTCATGAGGACAACAACATCAGCAGCCGACGCTTCTTTAAAGTATGCCATGGTGGCAGATTTTTCCTCTGAGCCATGTGATGAAAACATACCAGGCAGATGCTTATCGTTAGCAAAATGCCGAGCCCAGTTCTCCGATACCTGACCTACAAGAGAAAGGAAATTTTCAGCCATGGCTTCTGTAGTGTGAAAACTTTCATGCATAGCAAGGTAAAAATCATCTTCTGCTAACCTGAGCACCATAATCCCGGAAACAACTTCAACAGCTAACACAACCACGACAAACAGGGATATAACCTTGAAACGTAATCTATGATAAAAAGGAATTTTAACATTCATGTTTACTGGGTCTTATTTTAAGTTTTTTTCAGGGTAATGTTGTCGATAAGCATCGATCATCCATTTCACTGACTTATCATCATGGCAACCACTATTCTGACAAGAGCTGGGCATATCATTTTTCTGTGCGACTTCTGGTGTGATGATTTTAAAAGCATGGTTACGGATACTTAAAAATCCACCAGTCGTAACAATGCGTGGCATATGGCAATCCGCACAGGTCACGGTCGCTGTGGGACAGGGGTAATGAGGCACACCAGTTTTCGCCACATTATGCGACATACTATCAATATGGCAGCCACCGCATTGTGTAACGCCATCGCCAGAATGAGGCAACGCTTTATCACGCCCATGTGGTTCATGGCATGCAACACAGGTCACACCAAATTTGGCGGTTTCTAGAGTAGGCTTTTTGTCTTTATCTGCGTGGCGATAGTCAGTAGAGTGGCAATATAGACACTCGTCGGTCAACTCGCCTCTATCACCACCTTTTTCATGTTCTTCCTTAAGTTTTTTTACTGCATTAGCATGCTTAGATTTAGACCAGTCACCAAATTCCTGATGGCGGTTCTTAGCGATACCATTACCCCAAAAAAACTTACCTTTTACGTCCTGTTTAGGAGTCATAGGTGAGATTGCAGATGTCAGATCCTCACCAGGTTTGTAATTGACAGGGAAATTAAATATAGCACCGTGTACACCATCTTTAGGCGTGTTCTGTCCACGATTATGGCACTGACCACAAACGGTGGCAGAAACGCTACGAACAATATCTTTTTTATTTGACAAATCAGCCGATTCATTTACATGGCAAAGTATACAAGGAGATGAAGTTATCTTTCGCTTATTTTGCACATGTACACTTCCAGGGCCATGACAGGCTTCACAACCAATACCAAATTCGGCAAATTTCAGCGTTGCTGGATCAAAGCCTGTGGTGTGACAACCATTACATTTCTTTGACATGGGCGTTTGCTTCCAGTCATTGACTTTATAGGCTTCCCATTTCTTCAACATAACGTGCCATTTTGCGGGCAGAGGATAATATTCACCATCAATCATGCGAGCATAAACCTGCTCCCACTTGCTACCGAGAACATATTCAACGTCTTCTTTTTTAAAGGTCAGCGCGGGGTCAGTAGAATTGAAATCGCCTAAGATACGTTCTCCCGTTGTTACCGGGAGAAACATGTATGGATGTAGGGTATTTGACTTCCATGAATCATAATTTGACGCATGACAATCACGACATTCCTCAGAGGTTATATAAAGATTTTGATCGGAAACGCCATTATGAAGATAAATCACAGAACCGATTGCGATTACTACAAAAATTGCAATAAGACTAAATAGTTTTTTCATTAGATTCTCAAAAAAATACGGCATACTACGGCCGACTATAATAGATTTTTTTAAGCGTTCACATAGGTAATATTCCTAATAAAACTTTCCTGGAAGAAAACTAATTGACAGAGATCATTAGGCCATTAAAGTACTTCCACACCGCCCATATATGACTTCAAAACATCCGGTATTACAATGCTACCATCTGCCTGTTGATAATTTTCTAGCACGGCTACCAGGGTACGACCTACTGCCAGGCCTGAGCCATTCACCGTATTAATCAACTCAGGTTTACCCGTTTCAGGGTTGCGCCAGCGCGCCTGCATACGACGCGCCTGAAAATCAACAAAACAACTGCAAGATGAAATTTCGCGATAAGCATCTTGCCCGGGCAGCCAGACTTCCAGATCGTAAGTTTTTGCTGCTGAGAAACCGATATCACCAGTACACAAATTCATCACGCGATAAGGAAGCCCTAGTTTTTGCAACACCGCTTCGGCGTGACCAGTTAATTCTTCAAGCGCATCCCAGGCATTTTCGGGTTTAACCAGCTGCACCATCTCAACTTTTTCAAATTGATGCTGGCGAATCATGCCGCGAGTATCTTTGCCATAAGAACCCGCTTCTGAACGGAAACAGGGAGTATGACTGGTGAGTTTAATCGGCAAATCTTCTGCCTTAATAATTTCATCACGCACCAGATTGGTCACTGGCACTTCAGCCGTAGGAATTAAATAGTAACCCGCTTCAGCATCGACACAAAACAGGTCTTCTTCAAATTTGGGTAACTGACCGGTACCGCGCAAGCTATCTCGATTAACAATGTATGGAACATAAACTTCTTCGTAACCATGTTCTGTGGTGTGCAAATCAATCATGAATTGAGTTAAAGCGCGATGCAGTTTTGCCATCGATCCACGCATGACTGAAAAACGCGAACCGGTTAATTTAGTCGCGGTTTCAAAATCAAGACCTTTAACCAGACCCAAATCAACATGATCTTTAACTTCAAAGTCATAAGTCTTTGGCTCACCCCAACGACGAATTTCTACGTTATCATCTTCATTTTTACCCACTGGCACACTTTCGTGCGGCAGATTGGGCAGTGACCACAAAATTTCATCCATTTGCCTTTGCACATCATCAAGTTCTGCTTTAGCCAGGTCCAGAGATTCACCTAAACCAGAAACAGCATCTAACAAAGGTTGAACATCTTCACCTGCGGCTTTGGCTTTGCCTATCATTTTTGATTTGCTATTACGCTCGCTCTGAAACTGCTCAGTTCTTATCTGGCAATCCTTTCTGTTTTTCTCAAGCAATTCAATGACTGACACATCAAGATCATAACCACGTTTTTTTAGTTGCTCGGCAACAGCGTTAAGATCAGAACGAATTAATTTTGGATCAAGCATTTTTATTTTTATCCGATAAAATGGTAAGCAACAAACCTAAGAGGATTCTGCTGAAAAAGTAATAATACGACAAGATGAAGTTAAATCAGACAAGGACTCAAGTGCTGCACGCACATGATCATCCTCATCAAAAAACTCAACAACGACTGGCATATCAAAAGACATATCTAACAAACTACTAGAATGCATTTCGCCTGATTCACCAAAACCCGCAATACCACGAAACATAGTCACGCCTTTTACTTTGTGTTCATCGTGCAGGCGCTCGAATATCTTTTCGTGTACATGCTGTCCTTCTGTGACATAAATTCGTGCAACCGTTACATTCATAATTGTCTTCCTATACCCACGCCCAGCCAAACAGCAGCGAGGCATACAATAATACTGGAAGCGATATTCACCATGGCTCTCATCATATCGCCCTGCTCTAACAGGCTGAGCGTTTCTAATGAGAAGGTAGAAAAAGTCGTAAACGAGCCCAGCAAGCCAACGAGAATTGCGGCACGCCATTCCGGGCCTACACTAAAACGTTCTAACAAAATAATACTGAGCACGCCCATTAACAGCGAGCCAGTAACATTGACAAACAATGTACCGTAGGGGAAACCTCGCCCGAACAGGCTATACGCGCCCAATGATGCACCGTAACGCATGACTGCACCAATAGCACCACCGCCAGCGATAAATAGAATCATTTTCATGCGTTTAGGACAGCGTTACCTCAACACCATCTGCAACATTTTGATATTCCGCTAACTCGTGAAAATTGAGATAGCGATAAATTTCAGCAGAGGATGTATCAATATTTTTTGTGCCTTCCATATATTCTTCTTTTGTTGGAATGCGACCCAGTGTTGCAGCCACCGCACTCAGTTCAGCAGATGCCAGATAAACATCGGCATTATCACCTAAACGGTTTGGGAAGTTTCGTGTTGAAGTTGACATCACAATTGCGTTATCTGCAACACGTGCCTGATTACCCATACACAATGAACATCCTGGAATTTCAGTACGCGCACCGGCCTTGCCGAAGATATTATAAATACCTTCCTGCATCAGCTGACGTTCGTCCATTTTTGTTGGTGGCACAATCCACATGCGTGTTGGCAAAGATGTAACACCATTCAGCACATTGCCTGCGGCGCGATAATGACCGATATTAGTCATACATGATCCAATAAAGACTTCATCAATTTTCGAGCCAGCCACTTCAGATAATGTTTTCACATCATCGGGATCATTCGGACAGGCCAAAATCGGCTCTTTGATTTCATTCAAATCAATTTCGATGATTTCTGCGTATTCCGCATTGGCATCCGGCTCCAGCAATTGTGGATCAGCTAACCATGCTTCCATCGCAACAATACGACGTGACAAAGTACGTTTGTCTTCATAGCCGTTTGAAATCATCCATTTCAACAAAGTAACATTCGATTTCAAATATTCAATAATAGGTTCTTTACCTAAACGAACAGTACAACCATTAGCGGAACGTTCGGCAGAAGCATCGGATAATTCAAATGCCTGCTCCACTTTCAGATCAGGCAGACCTTCTATTTCCAGCACGCGACCATTGAAGACATTTTTCTTGCCCTTCTTCTCAACGGTGAGCAGACCTTTTTGAATGGCTACGTATGGAATGGCATTGACCAGATCACGCAAAGTCACACCCGGTTGCATTTCTCCTTTGAAACGAACCAGTACAGACTCGGGCATATCTAATGGCATCACACCCAGTGCAGCACCAAAAGCAACTAAACCGGAACCAGCAGGGAAACTGATACCCATCGGGAAACGGGTATGTGAATCACCACCAGTACCGACGGTATCAGGCAGGATCATACGATTCAGCCAGGAGTGAATAATGCCATCACCGGGTCGCAGGGCGACACCACCACGAGTCTGCATAAAATCTGGCAGTTCATGTTGCAAATTAACATCAACCGGTTTTGGATAGGCTGCGGTATGGCAGAAAGACTGCATGATCAAATCAGCAGAAAAACCTAAACAGGCTAGCTCTTTTAATTCATCACGGGTCATAGCGCCAGTGGTATCTTGTGAACCGACAGTAGTCATTTTTGGTTCGCAATAAGTACCGGGGCGGACGCCTTCAACACCACAGGCTTTACCAACAATTTTCTGTGCCTGTGTGTAACCTTTGCCGGTATCGTCAGCGGTTTCAGGTTTCAGGAAAACGTCTGAAGAGTCTTCACCCAGAAATGTTCTTGCTCTATCAGTTAAGCCGCGTCCGATAATAAGTGGAATACGGCCATTAGCGCGCACTTCATCCGGCATAGTGGTTGGACGCAAATCAAATTTACAAACTTCTTCACCGGCTTCATTCAAAATCACGCCGTCATAAGGACGGATACGAATCACATCACCGGTTTGCATATTTTCAACATCACACTCGATCGGCAAAGCACCTGAGTCTTCAGCGGTATTGAAGAAAATAGGTGCAATCTTACCACCCAGTACAACACCTGCTTCGTGCTTGTTAGGTACGAATGGAATTTCATCGCCCATATACCAGAGCACCGAATTGATCGCTGATTTTCTTGATGAACCAGTTCCCACCACATCGCCTACATAAGCAACAGGATGACCTTTTTTCTTAAGTTCAGCGATTGTTTCCAGCGGCTTATCCATTTTGCTAATCAGCATTGACTTGGCGTGCAAAGGAATATCAGGACGGCTCCATGCTTCCGTCGCTGGCGACAGATCGTCAGTGTTGGTCTCACCGGGTACTTTATAAACAGTGACGGTAATCTCTTCCGCCATTTCTGGTTTTGAAGTAAACCATTCGGCATCAGCCCATGAACGAATTACGCGTGCTGCGTATTCATTGTTAGCGGCTTTATCTGAGATGTCGTGAAAAGCATCGTAAATAAGTAAGGTGTGAGATAAAGCGGTAGCGGCTGCATCGGCGCTTACGTCAACATCCAGTAACTCGATCAATGGTTGAATGTTGTAACCGCCCAGCATAGTACCGAGAATCTCAGTCGCTCGAACCTGTGAAATCAGTTCACAGGCTGTACCGCCTTTGGCAACATCGGCGAGAAAAGCTGCTTTAACGTAGGCAGCCTGATCGACACCGGGTGGTACGCGATTAACCAGCAGATCCATCAGAAATTCAGCTTCACCAGCTGGTGGATTTTTGATCAATTCGATCAGTTCAGCGACTTGCTCAGCACTCAGTGGTAGTGGTGGTAAATCTTCTGATTGACGTTGTGTGACATGTTCGCGATAAGCCTCAAGCATGCGTATTCCTCAGTGTGCAAATAAAAGGAGCGTATTATAGCTTTTGTATGAGCTCACCACAAAAAAAGCCCACATATGCGGGCTTTTTTTGCTCAATAAGTCTGACTTTTGAGTTATCTATACAGCCATCCAGGCAATCATACAAACATAGACAGTTAATCAGTGACTAAACTAAACCCTGACTAATAGCTTCAGCTTGCTTACGAGCCAACATAAAGCGTCCAATACTCTTGTCACGCTCCATTGATAACTCTGGAATACCTGGACGCTCAACAAATTGTGCCAATGTAATTCCGTCCAGGAAGGCATATAAACGATCACTCAAATCGGACCAGAGCTCATGAGTTAGGCAACGTTCGCCATCCTGACAATCACCCTCACCATTACAATTGGTGACATCAACCTTTTCATCAACAGCACGAATAATCTGTGCAATACTGATATCACTAGCGGATTTGGCCAAACGGTATCCTCCACCTGGACCACGTACACCTTTCACCAAACCTGCTTTACGAAGATTGGAAAATAATTGTTCTAAATAAGACAGGGAAATACCCTGACATTGTGAAATATCGCCCAGTGTTACAGGCCCTGCCTTATCATGTATGGCCAGATCAAGCATTGCTGTTACGCTGTAACGTCCTTTAGTAGATAGTTTCATAGTTATGCTCTCCAAAATTTCCCTAATTAAATTGACGGTTTCATTGTAATAATTACCCAGTAAACTAATCAAGTATTGTTTACATTTCTTTACATTTCTGTGCAAACTAATACGAATGCTTAGTGTTTTCGATCGCAATTACACAATCTGACTTTAAATTAACGCAGGTAAACCAAGAAAGAAGTAGGGAAACTTCCTATTTCGCATATATGAAAATGATATCAGCCCAATCATCACCGAAAACAACTCGATGACCAGATGATGTCGAAAAAAACGTTGTTGTGAATCTATTTTTGTACTGAAGCACTCAAACAGGTAGATGCTTGAGCTAATTGCCTGGTATAGGTATGTTGTGGTTGGTCGAGTAATTCAATGGTAGAGCCTTGCTCTACAATCGCCCCCTCTTTCATTACAATCACTCGGTGTGACATGGCGCGAATCACCCGTAAATCGTGACTAATGAAGATGTAACTCAGACCTCGTTTTTTCTGAAGATCAGCTAATAATCTTAATACCTGCTTCTGAACTGAGACATCGAGCGCACTGGTTGGCTCATCAAGGAGAATGATATCCGGCTCCAGAACCACGGCTCTAGCGATAGCAATGCGCTGGCGCTGACCACCTGAAAATTCATGCGGATAGCGCCATAAAATATCGCTTTCCAGGCCAACCTCTTCAAGCACCGAGAGAATTTTGGCTTTTCTCTGAAGGTTATCCAGCTCAGAGAAATGCAGCTTCAAACCTTCACCGATAATCTGCTCAACCGTCATACGAGGTGATAAAGATGAAAATGGATCCTGGAACACCACCTGAAAATGACGCCGAAAAGGCCTGATTTCTTTTTCTCGAAAATCAGAGATTTTATTTTTTCCAAAATAGATATCCCCGGTTGATTGCACCATGCGAAATAAAGACATACCCAGGGTGGTCTTACCAGAACCTGACTCGCCGACAATACCTAAGGTTTCCCCTTTATGGATTTTGAGACTGATATCGTCCACGGCTTTGACAACATCAACCTGACGTTTGAAGAAACCTTTATAGATGGGAAAATGACAACGCACATTTTTTGCACTCATTACTACAACAGAGGAAGGTTCAACTTCGACGATACGCTGATCAGGTTCACTTTGTAATAAATACTGCGTGTATTCGTGCTGAGGCTTTGAGAAAATATCTGATGTATCACCCTGCTCGACAATTTTTCCCTGTTGCATTACGCAAACTCTTTGCGCATAGCGTCTAACCAAATTTAAATCGTGGGTAATAAACAACACCGACATATTGAATTCTTTTTGTAGATCAATTAGCAGATCAAGTATTTGTTGTTGAATAGTGACATCAAGCGCTGTTGTAGGTTCATCAGCAATCAGCAATGCTGGCTTACAGGCTAATGCCATGGCAATCATCACTCGCTGTCTCTGACCACCCGACAAGGCATGAGGGAAACTATTAATTTGTCTTTGTGGATCACGAATACCAACACGATCCAGTAATTCAATGCAGCGCTGCCTGGCTTCAGTTTTATTCAAAGAAGTATGCAACAATAAAACCTCCTGAATCTGAGCACCAACGGTGAAGACAGGATTCAGGGAGCTCATGGGTTCCTGAAAGATCATAGAGATATCACTGCCTCTGATAGCTTGCATGTCATTCTCATCGAAAGACATTAAGTTATTAGCATGGTTAGCATTGTGATAAATGATTTTCCCAGCAGGATAAGATACCTGTTTTTCGTCATGGAGTTTTAAAATGGAAAGTGCCGTCACAGACTTGCCAGAACCGGATTCGCCGACAATCGCCAAAGTTTCACTTTGATGAATATCGAAACTAATATCACGTACAGCAGCAATATCACCACCTTGCGTACGAAAAGTGACACTGAGATTTTCTACCTGTAAAAGTTGCTTTTCCATATCAGTTTTTACGCGTATCCATGGCCTCACGTAAGGCTTCACCTATAAATATCAACAACATTAAAGTTCCTACCAGTACAACAAAAGCGCCTAACGACAACCACCAGGCTTCTATATTCTCTTTGCCTTGCGACAACAACTCACCAAGACTTGGTGTAGTTGGCGGCACACCCAAACCAAGAAAATCCAAACTGGTTAGCGCTAAAATTGAACCACTAATGCGAAACGGCAAAAAAGTAATTACCGGTGTCAGACTATTCGGCAATAAATGATGACGCATAATCGCAAAGTCACTCAAACCCATAGCTTTAGCAGCGCGCACATAATCCATATTTCTACCACGTAAAAACTCGGCACGAACATAATCTGACAAACCCATCCAGCCAAACAGAGATAATAAAATTATTAGCAACCAGACGCTGGGTTGAAAAATCGAAGCAAAGATAATCAATAAATATAATTCAGGCATAGAAGACCACACTTCGATGACGCGCTGCATAAATAAATCAATCTTTCCAGAGAAATAACCTTGTATAGCACCCATCACTATACCTATGACAACACCTAGAGCTGTTAATGCAAAGGCAAACAATACCGACAGACGAAAACCATAAACAAGACGAGCGAAAACATCACGACCCCTATCATCTGTACCTATCAAATTATCTATCGAAGGCGCAGCTGGATTGGCTGCATCAGTAAGAAAGTTAATCGTGTTATAGCTAAATCTAATGGGAGGATCAATTACCCAGTTTGAATCTTGCGTCAATTTTTCACGCACATATTCATCAGAATAATCGGCCTCTGTTTCAAAATCACCACCGAATGTGGTCTCAGGATATGAAATTACAAAGGGGAAATAATATTCATTCTGATAATTAACTAGTAGCGGTTTATCATTAAACAAAACTTCGGCAGCGAGACTTAATAAAAATAAAATAACAAACAGCCATAAACTAATATAACCACGACGATTTGATTTAAATCGCAGCCAGGAACGCTGGCCTGGTGTCAGGTAGTTATTGTTATCCATGCTTAATGCTCCACCGATTCGAAATGGATACGTGGATCAATCAACACATAACTAAGATCGGCCAATAACTTTGCAACTAGACCCATCAATGTAAACAGGAAAAGTGAACCAAGTACCACAGGATAATCACGTTTAAGCACCGACTCATAAGATAACAAACCTAAACCATCGAGAGAGAAGATGGTTTCAATCAACAAACTACCGGTAAAGAATGCGCCAATAAAAGCAGCCGGAAAACCTGTGACTAGTGGAATCATGGCATTCCTGAACACATGACGATAAAGCACCGTGTTTTGAGATAAACCCTTGGCGCGCGCTGTCAGTACATATTGTTTTCTAATTTCTTCAATAAAGCTATTCTTGGTCAACATAGTCATTACCGCAAAACTGCCAATAACAGAAGAAATAATAGGTAATACCATATGCCACAGGTAATCCAGTATTTTGTCATACCAGTTCATGGCATCCCAGTTATCCGAAGTCAGACCTCTTAGTGGGAACACATCAAAAAAACTCCCGCCGCCAAAAAAAACAATCAGGGTCAAACCCAGTACGAAGCCCGGTATTGCATAACCAATCAGAATCAGTGTGCTGGTCGCGACATCAAACAGACTGCCATCACGAATTGCTTTGGCTATACCTAAGGGGATACAAGTTAGATACACAATGAAAAAAGTCCACACTCCGAGGCTAATTGAGACTGGTAATTTTGACGCCATCAAATCAATTACCGATTGATTATGAAAATAACTGTCGCCAAAATCAAATTGCAGATAGTTAGTTAGCATTCCTATAAAACGCTGGTGAATTGGCTTGTCAAAACCGTATAACACGCGTATTTGTTCAATATATTCTTCATCCAGACCAGTTGCTCCACGATACAAACCATGTGAGCCACTACTGGCTTCCCCGCTCATTGTGTTACCTTCCAATTGACTTACCAGTTGCTCAACGGGGCCGCCCGGGACAAACTGAGTCACGGCAAAAGTAATCAGCATGACGCCGAACAGGGTTGGTATCATCAAAAGCAAACGTTTAAGAATATAATTAAACATATAATTTTCTTATTGGAGAGGCGAAGTCTGTGAGATTGTTGTTTTTTTCCACCATGTTTTAATCAGCAGGGTGATCGGATCATAGTATAAAGGTAACTTTTTCGGATAATCAAAAGCTTTTCGGTAAGCTATACGATGTTTATCAATATACCAGTTTGGCACCAGATACTCACCAGACAATAGAACACGATCCAGCGCACGTGAAGCAATCAATAATTGCTGACGATTTTCAGCATTAACAACACGTTCTATTAAGGCATCGACAACGGGATTATTAATACCCGGCAGATTATCTGAACCTTTAGTACTTACTGATTGCGAATGGAATCTATTTTTCAGCTCATTACCTGGTGACATCGACGATGAATAACTTGTCACCACCATATCAAAATCATAAGTATCAACTCTTCGCTTATACAGAGATCGATCAACTGTTCGGTAGTTCATTTCTATGCCTAACTTTTTTAAATTACGTGCGTAAGGTGCCAATATTCGATCAAAACCTTTTTGTGCCAGCAACACATCAACTGTAAAACTTTCACCTTCACTATTCTTAAGCACGCCATCTTTAACAAACCAACCTGCTTTTTCTAATAGATCTCGTGCCTGTTTTAAATTTTCTCTTAGCGCCCCTTTTTTGTCTGTTGCAGGAGGAGACCATGCCCGGGTAAAAACTGTCTCGGGCAACTGATCTCTAAACTCATTCAACAAGGCAAGTTCATCGTCTTCAGGTAAGCCCGTAGCTGCTAGTTCACTGTTACTGAAATAACTGTCACAACGCACATATTGATTATAAAAAAGATGGTTATTTGCCCAGGAAAAATCATAGGCCAGTGACAAGGCACGTCTAACTCGTACATCCTTGAAATGGTCTCGCCGAGTATTAATAGCAAAACCCTGCATACCTGCATTATTACTGTGTTTTAATTCTGTTTTAAGAATTTCACCAGACTGGTATTTCGGGCCATCATGTGAACGCGCCCATCGCTTTGAATAGTTCTCGAAAAAGAAATCAAATTCTCCGGCCTTAAATGCTTCCAGAGCTATAGACGAGTCTTTATAGTACGTGTATTTAATCGTATCGAAATTATACATTCCTTTGCGTACTGGCAAATCAACTGCCCAGTAATCTGGATTACGTTTATATTTTATGTATTTACCACGCTCATACTTATCAACAACATATGGGCCACTACTAATTGGCTTAATATCATCGGTTTCTGAAAATTCTTGCCCTTGCAACCAATCTTTTGAGAATACAGAAATATCACCCAGGATCATATGCAATTCACGATTTTGTCGCTTGAAATTAAAACGCACAGTCAAATCATCAAGCACAATAACTGAGTCCACATCCTGATAATATATTCTAAACTGAGGATGCGCAGCCTGGCTCATAAGCACATCAAAGGAGAATTTTACATCCTCTGCATTAATTGACGTTCCGTTTGAAAAGCGTGCTTTGGGATTAATGTGAAAAGTTACTGACAAACCGTCTTCAGCAAGAAAAAAATCATCCGCAATCATGCCATACATGCTGAACGGCTCATCCAGACTTTTTTCCAGTAGAGTTTCAAAAACTAGTAAATTAAGGCCATCCGCAGGAATCCCCTTGAGTAAAAATGGATTTAAACTATCAAATGCCCCCAAACCCGAAAGCACTAACTCACCACCGTGTTTAGCCTGTGGGTTAACATAATCAAAATTTTTAAATTCAGGCGGATACTTTGGCGCATATCCCATACCCATGGCTGGTACTGCTGATGCTTCTACAGTAAATACCAGAGTGCATGAAATAATTAAAAAATTTAATATTATTTGAAGTAATCTATGCGGCATGATTTTATTGTTGTTTTAAATGTATAAACCACCTAACATCAGGTACTCACAGTTTACAGTACTTTATTTCAGGGAGTAAATTCTTATGGGTTTTATGAGTGGCAAACGTGTTCTCATTTTTGGTGTCGCCAGTAACCGTTCTATTGCATGGGGCATTGCCAAAGCAATGCATCGCGAAGGCGCTGAACTTGCATTTACCTATATGGGAGAACGCCTACATGAGCGAGTAGAAAAACTTGCCGGTGAATGTGATTCTGATATTGTGGTTCCCTGTGACGTAGAAAATGATGACGAAATCGAAGCAGTATTCGAGCATCTTGACGACTACTGGGACTCTCTCGACGTCATTATTCATTCGGTGGCATTTGCACCTAAAGAAATGCTCGAAGGTGACTATCTGGACAATCTGACACGGGACGGTTTCAATCAGGCTCATGACATCAGCTCTTATAGTCTGTCCGCGATTGCCAAGGCTGGCCGCCACATGATGCAAAACCGTGAAGATGCTGCAATTTTAACACTCAGTTATCTAGGCGCAGTGCGCGCATTCCCTGGCTATAACGTCATGGGTCTGGCCAAGGCCAGCCTGGAAGCCAATGTCCGTTACCTGGCGCATTCACTCGGCGCTGAGGGTATTCGTGTTAATGCCATTTCAGCAGGCCCGATCAAAACCCTCGCAGCAAAAGGCATTTCTAACTTCAGCACTATTTTGAAGCATGTTGAGCAAAGTGCCCCTTTACATAGAAACATCACCATTGAGGAAGTGGGTAATTGCGCCGCCTTCTTATGTTCAAGCCTGGCGAGTGGTATTACGGGTGAAGTGACTTACGTCGATGCCGGTTATCACACCGCGGGCCTGATGGGCGATATATTAGAAGTCAAAGATACAGACGTCAAAGATAAATAATTCGTTACTAGGTTATCTGGGTGAACCTATCTTTTCTCCTGTAGCACACCACCCTCACCTTCAAGGCGAGCGATGGTGACCGCTGCACAGGAATCACTGAAGACATTAACCGATGTACGACACATATCCAGCACGCGGTCGACTACCAGAATCAAACCAATCGCCTCCAGAGGCAAACCTATCGCACCCAGAATAATAGTTATAGCGACCAGACTGGCTGAAGGAATACCGGCAACCCCGATAGATGTCAGCAAAGCAATCAACACAATCGTAAATTGAGTCACAATATCCAGTTGCAAGCCATAGGCCTGCGCGATAAACATGGCCGCAACACATTCATACAAAGCAGTACCATCCATATTCACCGTTGCACCCAAAGGCAGTGTAAAACCACTGACACGATTTGATACACCAGCACGGCGCTCAACACAATCTAATGTTAAAGGTAATGTAGCAGAGGAAGAACTGGTCGAGAACGCCGTCAGCAATGCCGGCATCATTGCCTTGAAGTGCAGCGCAGGATTTACCTTTGCTACAAACTTCAATACCAGGGGTAGAAAAACAAGCATATGAAGTGCTAATGCCAGAATAACAGCGGCAAAAAATACCGCCAGTGGTCTGAATGCATCAGCACCTGACATTATGATTACCTTACAAACCAGCGCAAAAATTCCAATGGGTGCAAATTTCATCACCAGATTGGTTATTTGTATCATTATGCTGAGCAGGCCACGCCAGAAGTCTTTTTGAACCTCACCGTGTGAACCTTTCAAATGTGACAGGAAATAACCAAATAACAGGCTAAAAAATATCAGACCTAACATCTGACCTTCGGCTGCCGCCGAGACAATATTGGCAGGAACCATTCTCAAAAAGACTTCAGCAATATCACCTGCGCCCTTACCTTCAACCTTAGCCAGTACCAAATCAGTATCTGAAGACAGAGCCATCGTCTCCAGCGCAGGCTGACCATCAACAATACCCGGTTGCAAGATGTTCACCATCAGCAAACCAATCAGAATGGCCACAAGGCTGCTCGCCATGTAAAAAAGCAATGTCTTTAAACCAAGACGGCCAAGGGTATTAGGCTTTAGCTCCATCATACCGGTAATAATGGATGCAACCACCAACGGTACGATTAGCATCTTCAGGGCATTAAGGAAAAGCGTGCCAAAAAAACTAAGGATAGAAAGTAAAGATAGTCCTAGAAAACCAGATTCAGGCGTAGCTATTACACCAAGAATGATAGCTAAAACCAGTGCGGCAAGGATTTGCCAGTGCAAGGGCAGCCGGGTTAATGTTTTAAGCATTGAACAATTCCCGGCAACCCTGATTAATATATATTATTGAAAAACTTTAGAATTAATATGCACGTTAGCCTTTTCCCTGATAGCACTGAGCGCCGCGGTAAATTCTATATTTGATACATCCTGCTGCAATTGTTTCTTAATCGTGTCAATCTGGGCCTGATCAATATTATCAGGGACATGAACCTCTTCCAGAATAACCAGTGCGACATCACCAGAGGACATAGCGACATCATTAGCAACCACCTTACCCGCTTCAGGTGCAGACATATTAAAAGCCGCCTCCAAAATCATTGGATCTACCCTGGTAGTGTCTTTACGTGTCAGCATATCCGATCTCTCAAGCTTGATACCTGCGCTGACAATATCTTTAACGGCTGCCTGCCCGGTATTGATTTTAGTTTTAGCTTCACGAGCAGCAGCCAGGGTATTTTCATGGCTCTTTTTAAGTTTCAAATTGTTTTCAATAGCGGAACGAACGCTATCCAAAGGCAACAAACTTGCTGGTTTACGATCCAATATACGCAAGACTAGAATATGCTCAGGTGTAATTTCTATCACATCACTGTTTGATTTATCCTCAAGGACTAGCTTGGAAAAAGCTGCAGCGCGAATTTTTTCATTATTGGCAATACCGGCACCACTATTACGAGTAAAGTATTCACTAGTTTTTTGCTGAACCTTTAGCGCGTCAGTTACCGAAGATAGTGAATCAGAATTTTCATAAGCCGTTGTCGCCATAAGCTCGCTCAATTCATAAAACTTGTTACTAATCACTTCCTGCTTGAAAGTTTTTTCTAACTCAGCTCTCTTTTCCTGAAAAGGTTGAACCGGTTCACTTTGAATCTTTTCTAACTTGATCAAATGTAGACCAAACTGAGATTCAACAACATCACTAACTTCGCCCATTTTCAAGGCATAAAGCGCATCTTCAAACGGCTTCACCATCTGACCAGACTCTACCCAACCAAGATCACCGCCCTGTTTTGCCGAACCAATATCCTGTGAATACTTGCGTGCTAAATCATCAAATGAAGCACCATCAGCCAACTGCTTTCTTATATCTGTGATTTGCGTACGAGCTGCAGCCTCATCCACATCCGTTTTCAAAAGTATATGTCTAGCTTTACGTTGTTCTTTTTGCGAAATAGATGCCACATATTCATCGTACATGGCCTTGATTTCAGCCTCATCAATTGCAACATCATTAGATAATGCACCACTCTCTAGCTCAACATACTCAATACTAATTTTCTCAGGCAACATATAACGATCTGAATCAACTTCATAGGCGGCCTTAATTTCCTCATCTGTCACCGTGATATCTGAAGAAAAATGATCAAGACTAAAAATCAAGGTACTAATTTTACGTTGCTGATTTTCAAGATCAGCTAATCGTCGAGCTTCTTCATCAGTAATAAAACTTGTATTAATCAGGGCATCGATTACTTGCGTAATCTGCATATCACTTCTCAATTGATATTCCATTTGAGAAGCAGTCATTCCTTTAGATTGTAATATTTGATCCACATATGACCGATCAAATTTCCCATCCCGTGAGAAGACCTTTTTAATATTTTCGGTTAATTGTGCATCTGAAATACTGTAGCCAGAACTAACCGCTCTAGCTTCCAGTAATTTGCGATTTACTAACTGGTCCATAACGCGCTGTTTCAAAACTATATCTTCAAATGGCAGTTTGCCACCAAACTGCTCTTGCAGTTTCTGACGCTGATTAGAAAGCGTATATTCAAATTCACGTGGTGAAATTTCTATGTCATTGACTTTGGCCGCATACTGCTCGCCACCACCACCGATATAAGAGTTAATACCCCAAAAAGCAAATGGAAGCGCAATTAACGCAACAATGGCAATACCTAACCAACCTTTAATTCGATCATTAATAGCTTGTAACATGAAACTGACCTTGTATGGATTATATAAACGCGATATTAGCGCCTAGTCATTATTAGTGAAATGTCAGCTAACTAACTAATGTAAAAAATTAGCATTTACTTTAGTTAACTAAGAAATTGGAAATGGCGGACCGGACGGGACTCGAACCCGCGACCTCCGGCGTGACAGGCCGGCATTCTAACCAGCTGAACTACCGGTCCTAAAATTGGTGGGTGGTGAGGGATCGAAGCCCCGACGCTCACCTTGTAAGAGCGACGCTCTACCAGCTAAGCTTTTTAACCACCCCGCCAAAAGTGCGCGCTAGTTTACGGCTTCTTTAAGCGCTTTGCCAGGCTTAAATGCAGGTACTTTAGCGGCTTTAATTTGAATTTCTGCACCAGTCTGTGGGTTACGACCTGTACGAGCTGAACGCTCACGAACCAGGAAAGAACCAAAACCGACGATACTCACTTGATCGCCGCCTTTCATGGCACCAGTTATAACACTGATAACTGCGTCAAACGCACGAGTTGAGTCAGCTTTAGATAAACCAGCTGCTTCTGCAACTGCATCAATTAGTTCAGATTTATTCATTATTGTTTCCTATGTATTTAAGATGATTTACTTTCTTATTTATAATTGTATTTCAATACTTTTATATTTTTGCTCTTATTATGAGATGTCCATGGCTTTGAAATATAAACGCCGTGCATTTTATACCAGCCTGCTACTAGCCCTGTCAATGAAAAATGCAGGAAAAATGCGGCTTTCGCCTATTTTTAGCTCATCATCCATGATGAATTAATGTAGCAATCGCCGCTTTCAGGTCATTAGTGATGGTGTACTCTAACTCCAGATTTCTTTCCTTTTGTGCTTGTTTTTCTGTTACTTGCAGAGTCATCTTCAAGTGGAGTAGGCATTTTTTCAAGTGCTATTTCAAGTACTTCATCGATCCAGCGCACCGGCTTAATATCCAATTTAGACATAATGTTTTTTGGGATATCAACCAGGTCTTTTTCATTATCATGCGGAATAATAATAACCTCGATGCCTGCACGATGAGCTGCCAACAGTTTTTCTTTAAGCCCACCAATAGGTAAAACTTCACCACGCAATGTAATCTCACCGGTCATCGCAACATTGGCATTAACAGGTATACCCGTTAGCGATGAAGCTAACGCAGTGCACATGCCGACACCAGCACTAGGACCATCTTTAGGTGTTGCACCTTCAGGCACATGCACATGAATATCTTTATCATCTTGGAAATTACTAATCAGGCCTAACGACGCAGATCGACTACGAATCACCGTCATTGCAGCCTGGATAGATTCCTGCATAACATCACCCAACTGACCGGTGTGAGATAGTTTACCTTTACCCGGCATTACGGCCGACTCGATAGTTAATATTTCACCACCAACTTCGGTCCACGCCAACCATTAACCTGACCTATCTGATTGTGTTTCTCAGCCACGCCATAACGGAAACGTTTTACGCCCAGATATTTTTCAATATTTTTTGAGGTCACAGAGACGACTTTGCTCTCTGGCTTGAGTACCATTTGTTTAACCACTTTACGACAAATCTTGGCCAGTTCTCGCTGCAAGCTACGAACACCCGCTTCACGAGTATAAAGTCGAACAATGTCTCTCAAGGCTGACTCATTAACCTGTAACTCACCATCTTTCAGGCCATTTTCTTCCAGCTGCTTAGGCAATAAATATTTTGTTGCTATAGCCACTTTTTCATCTTCGGTATAACCCGGTAGGCGAATCACTTCCATACGATCCAGCAAAGGCGCGGGGATATTCATACTATTCGATGTCGCAACGAACATCACGTCAGAGAGATCAAAATCGACTTCTAAATAATGATCGGAAAAGGTGTGATTTTGTTCTGGGTCAAGCACTTCTAACAAAGCTGATGCAGGATCACCCCTGAAATCTGCCGCCATCTTGTCAATTTCATCCAGCAAAAACAATGGATTACGAGTACCAACCTTGCTCAAGTTCTGAATCACCTTACCTGGCAGGGAGCCAATATAAGTCCGGCGATGACCACGAATTTCAGACTCATCGCGTACACCGCCTAAAGACATACGGGTATATTTACGATTAGTTGCACGCGCGATAGATTCACCTAGTGACGTTTTACCTACACCCGGTGGTCCCACCAAACACAAAATAGGTCCTTTGAGTTTTTTCACGCGCTGCTGTACTGCAAGATATTCGAGAATGCGTTCCTTAACTTTTTCAAGACCATAATGATCATCATTGAGCACCTGTTCGGCGCCCGCAAGATCACGTCGTATTTTTGATTTTTTCTTCCAGGGACAATCCGCCAACCAATCAATGTAGTTTCTAACTACAGTCGCTTCTGCAGACATCGGCGACATCATTTTTAGTTTATTAAGTTCACTAGTGGCCTTCTTTTCAGCCTCTTTACTCATACCCGCTTCGGCAATGCGTTTTTCAAGCTCTTCAACTTCATTGGGCACATCATCCATATCACCTAATTCTTTCTGAATCGCTTTCATCTGCTCATTCAAATAATACTCGCGCTGACTTTTTTCCATCTGCTGCTTAACTCGTCCGCGAATACGCTTTTCGATTTGTAACAAATCAATTTCAGCATCGATCAAACTCATTAGATATTCAAGTCGCGCATGCACACTGGAAATTTCAAGAATTTTCTGTTTTTCATCCAGCTTTAGCGACATGTGTGCCGCAATGGTATCGGATAATCTTGAGGGTTCGTCAATACCCGCCAATGAGGTTAAAATTTCAGCAGGTACTTTTTTATTGAGTTTCACATACTGATCGAAGACGTTCAGGATAGAACGCGACAAAATATCGATTTCACGATCATCTTCATCTGTAACCTCATCCAGCGCTGAATAATTAGCGACAAAAAAATCACCTCTTTCATGCAGGCCTTCAACTTTTGCTCGCTGCACGCCTTCTACTAAAACTTTAATAGTTCCATCGGGTAATTTTAACAACTGAAGAATCGTCGCCAATGTGCCAATTTCATGCACATCATCAATGCCGGGCTCGTCGATATCCGCACTTTTCTGAGCAATCAATAAAATCTTTTTATCACCCTGCATTGCTGTATCGAGTGCATGAATTGATTTTTCGCGCCCGACAAACAAAGGGATAACCATATGGGGATAAACCACAACATCACGTAACGGTAAAACCGGAATTTCAGTTGTCACGGATGAGCTGGATTGATCTTTATCACTTGAACTGGCCATGTATGCCTCTATATATTATGGATTCTTTTACACCAGTGGGGGCAGCTTGCTGGGATTTCAAGTGCCCTACAACACACAAGCAGAATTAATTAGCGGTCAGGCAAAACTCTTACTCTTGAGAAACCTGCTTCTTATCACCACCTTCATAAACTAGCAGTGGTTGATTATCGCCCGCAACCACCGAAGCATCGATGACTACTTTAGATACGTCATTCTGTGAAGGAAGCTCATACATAGTATTTAGTAGAATATTTTCCAGAATAGTACGTAAACCACGAGCACCTGTTTTACGCTCCATCGCTTTTTTGGCGATGGCATGCAGGGCATCGTTACGAAGCTCAAGCTCACTACCTTCCATTTCGATCATTTTGGAATATTGTTTGACCAGTGCATTTTTAGGCTCAGTAAGAATAGTCACAAGTGCATCTTCATCCAGCTCGTTCAGTGTAGCCACTACCGGCAGGCGTCCAACGAACTCAGGAATCAAACCATATTGAATCAGGTCATCTGCTTCCAGATCATCCAGCACATCACTGAACTGACGTCTTTTATCCTTATCAACTGAGCGTACTTCAGCACCAAATCCAATACCACCTTTCTCTGAGCGATGGCGAATGACCTTATCCAGTCCTGAAAATGCTCCGCCGCAAATAAATAAGATACTGCCAGTATCGACCTGTAGAAACTCTTGCTGAGGATGCTTACGTCCACCTTGAGGCGGCACCGAGGCGATCGTGCCCTCAATCAGCTTCAACAGTGCTTGCTGAACGCCCTCGCCAGATACATCGCGGGTAATAGAAGGGTTATCAGATTTGCGTGAAATTTTATCGATTTCATCGATATAAACGATACCGGTCTGTGCTTTTTCAACATCATAATCGCATTTTTGCAGCAATTTCTGGATGATGTTTTCCACATCTTCACCGACGTAACCCGCTTCGGTCAGTGTGGTTGCATCAGCGATAGTAAAAGGTACGTCGAGTAAACGAGCCAGTGTCTCAGCCAGAAGGGTCTTACCCGAACCAGTTGGGCCAATCAGCAAAATATTGCTCTTGGAAAGCTCTATTTCATCCTTCTTATGTTTAACTTCCAGACGTTTGTAATGGTTATATACTGCAACAGCCAAAACTTTTTTAGCTTTTTCCTGACCAATGACATAATCGTTAAGAAGGTCATTAATTTCGTGCGGGGTTGGTAACTTTCGAATTGCCGATGAGGCTTCCTCTTCCATCTCCTCAAGAATAATGTCATTACACAGTTCAACACATTCATCACAGACATAAACTGAAGGACCTGCAATCAGTTTTTTTACTTCGTGCTGACTCTTACCGCAGAAAGAGCAGTAGAGTAGTTTTTCAGAATCGTTACCAGAATGGTTTTTATCGTCGCTCATCTAGTTATCAAACCTCAGGCTTAGCCTCGTTATCTGTTGCACCTTGCTTTAACAGTGTAAGAGCAGCAAGGCCTTAATTGTAGGTATAACGTCAATATATAGCCCATGAGCGTCATTTCAACAGAAAATCAAGCCTGAAAAAACCTTTTTTCAAGGGGAAATAATACTGACTTTAAATTCTTTTCTCTAATACTTCGTCGATCAGACCGTATTCTTTAGCTTGTTCCGAGCCCATGAAGTTATCACGCTCAGTGTCATTATCGATGGTCTCGATGTCCTGACCGGTGTGATGCGCTAACAAACGATTCAGTTGCTCACGAATTTTAAGAATTTCACGGGCATGGATATCGATATCTGAGGCCTGCCCCTGAAAACCACCCAAAGGCTGGTGAATCATCACTCTGGAATTAGGCAAAGCAAAACGCTTACCCTTGGCACCACCTGCCAGTAAAAAAGCACCCATACTGGCAGCCTGGCCGATACATAAGGTACTGATCTCAGGCTTAATAAACTGCATGGTGTCATAAATAGCCATACCAGCAGTCACCGATCCACCCGGAGAATTGATGTAAACGGAAATATCCTTATCCGGGTTTTCTGACTCTAAAAACAACAACTGAGCCACAATCAAATTGGCCATATGATCTTCAATCGGGCCAACAATGAAAATAACTCGTTCTTTTAACAGGCGTGAATAGATATCGTACGAACGTTCACCGCGCGCAGTTTGCTCTACCACCATTGGAATTAGTCCCAATGCTTCAGTTTCAAGCGCGCCACCGGTGTGACCATTAAATTGTGAAAATTTATGCATGCCTTATACCTGTTAAATAGTTGATGTAGGCTTCATTACCTCATCAAATGAACTCTCAACGGTTGAAACTTTAGCCTGATCTGCTACCCAGTCAACAATCATATCTTCAATCATCAGGGATTCAACACCACGCATCATCTGTGGATTACTCTTATAATAATTCACAAACTCGCTTGAATCTTCATAATCTTTAGCCATCAGCTCAAGACGTTCATCAATTTTACTCGGATCAAGCTGCACACCGGAAAGTTTAACCAGATCACCCAAAATCATACCCAGTTTAACTCGACGCTCTGCATCAGCCATGAATGCATCAACAGGCTCATTACCACCTGTTTGCGCACTAGCTTGCTGCTTCAGCGTTTCAGCTTCTTCCAGTACAATGGCTTTAGGCACTAGAATGGAATTCACAATCAACAATTGATCCATCACTTTAGATTTCAAATCACTCGCAATACGGTTATCCAGTTCACGTTGCATGTTGTTCCTAACATCTTCACGCAATTTTTCCAGACCGCCCTCTTCAATACCAAAATCTTTGGCAAAGGCATCATCCAGTACTGGTAACTCAGAAACTTCAACCTTAGATACAGTGATTGCAAACTCGGCAGGTTTACCTGCTAAATTTGCCGCTGAATAATCCTCAGGGAAAGAAACGGTGATAGTAGATTCAGCATCTTTAGCCAAACCAATAATTTGCTCTTCAAAACCGGGGATCATACCGTTCGACCCAATCACTAAAGGCACATTGTCAGCAGAACCACCTTCAAACAGCTCACCATCAATACTGCCTTTAAAACTGATGGTCACGCGATCACCGTCTTCAGCAGCGCGATCGACCTCACTCCAGCTGGCTTTTTGCTTACGCAAAGTTTCCAGCAAACCTTCAACATCCGCATCCTTGATCTCAGCGACCAGTTTATCGATTTTTATATCACCAACGGGAGCAAGCACCAGCTCTGGATAAATCTCAAAAGTTGCAATGTATTCAAGAGGCTTGCCAAGCTCAAAGCTTTTAGGCTCGATAGCAGGGTCACTAGCAGGGCGTAGATTTTCCTGAGTTACCGCATCACGGAATGTGTTCTGAATGACTTCACCAGCCACTTCCTGAAACACCTGGGTCGCATAACGCTTCTTAACGACACTAAACGGAACCTTGCCCGGACGAAAGCCATCTACTTTAACTTGATGACGCATTGATTGAAGTCGGCTCTCAACTTGAGCATCAACTGTCTCTGCTGGCACCTGAACCGTCAATTTGCGCTCAAGACCTTCCCCTGTTTCAACTGAAACTTGCATAGATACCTCAGTGTATGTACTTAATTTTTAAGAAGAAATAATAATATGGTGCGAAAGGGGAGACTCGAACTCCCACATCAAAGATACTGGTACCTAAAACCAGCGCGTCTACCAATTCCGCCACTCTCGCATGTGTGGGTGCGAATCATATCAAAAAAAAGCACGTTGCACGGCCTTATTCAGAATAAATTCAGCAATTTTTTGACATTTTATAGTTATATATCCAATAACCCAGGAACTTGTACGATAAAGACAGATTTAACGACTAGTGCTTGATGATCGTAACTAAAAATGGTGGGTCGTGAGAGACTTGAACTCTCGACCAAGAGATTAAGAGAACTTCGTGCCCAAATATCGTTGTTTTCAAAACAACAACTTACCAATCCACTCAATCACTTACATTCTATAGCGGTGATCTGAGTGCACTCTAACAACAATAAGAGCGTCCGTAATCAGACCCTGAGCGCCCCTAAACCGTCCCTTGAGCTACCACTTGCTAATGAGTCGGGGATACTACCTGATGGCCGGGTCAAGTGGAAGGTTGCAATGAACAATAAACTTAGAAAAAAGCCTGCTATTGATAAAGATGGTTACATGCGACTACTGTATAACGAGTACCCAAGCATTCAACCAGTGAACATAAAAATCGGTGATTATCCAATGAAAAGTCTGCCGGAAGATCAGGCTAAAGAAGCATTCTCAGCACTTGGCTCCAGCTCAAAAACTTTTATTGAATCACTATACAAGTCAGGCATGATTGGCGGGCTACGTTCAATCACCCACGTTAAAACTAAAGACCAGGAATGGCCGATAACTGATATTTAAGATGAAGTTAGTGCCGAAGTCTGCTTTCGGCGGTGACCTCAACCGGTCGACGCAACACATGCGTTAAATCTCTCTGCTGGTGTTTCAAATTCTAATGTTTTTCTTGGTCGCTCGTTTAGCTGACGAGCCACAGCATTGAGCTTTGTTTGTGAGTGTACCGCTAAGTCAGTTCCTTTTGGAAAATATTGTCGGAGTAACCGATTGGTATTTTCATTAGAACCTCGTTGCCAGGGACTACGTGGATCACAAAAATAAACATCAATGTCAGTCTCTAGAGTAAACCGTTTGTGATCGGCCAGTTCTTTCCCTCTATCCCAGGTCAGTGATTTGTATAATTCATCCGGTAGTTTCTTTGATTGTTTTATCAGTGCGGATACGACACTCTTGGTATCTTTATTTTTAACTTTAGCTAGCATGACGTAACGTGTGTGTCGTTCAACTAAAGTGGCGATGTAACTATTATTTGAGCCTGCAATAAGGTCACCTTCCCAATGTCCGGGCACGGCTCTATCTTCTACAGATGCAGGCCGCTCACTAATCGATACGGCATCTTTGATTTTTCCAAGGCCATCTTTCTTGAGGCTGGCATGTTGAGAGCGGCGTATCGCTCGTTGAGTCCTGAGGTACTGCTGTAGCTCCTTTTTAAGCACACCACGGGTTTGAATAAATAAACTTCGGTAGATAGTCTCGTGTGACACTTGGCTGCTCTCATTGTTGGGGTAGGTTCTTTTTAGCCATCCCGCTATTTGTTCAGGTGACCAGTTTTTCATGAGCTTTGCCGCCACTTTTCGACTTAGCGATGGGTGAGTCGCGAGTTTACACAGCTTGGGGCGACAGGCTCGATCCCAGGCGGCTTGATCAGCATGTGCAGCTCGATAGTCATCATAACCACCATTGCGTTTAATTTCACGACTGATGGTTGAAGGTGAACGGTTTAATTGCGACGCGATTGAGCGTAATGATCGCTGACAGACGATGCCTCTTGAAATCTCTTCACGCTCAGAAATCGTCAGGGCAAGTTTTGATCGTACACGAGGTGCAGGTCGAATGCCTCCACTGGGTGACAGTATGCTAAAGATTGAGGATGATTCTCTATCAAATAGCCGACCAATTGAACTTTGGGATTCACCTCGTTGCCAGCGATTCCATATTTCGTTCTTTTGTTCAGTGGTGTATTTTATTCGTGTTCTGTAGGCCATTTACAACACTCCATCTTTTTAATTAAAGATTATAGTGTTGCGTTGACCGGTTGAGGTCACCGCCAATAGCGGACGTTCGACCTAAATAAAAAAGGCGACTTAAAAGCCGCCTTTTTATAGAGCCATATGATTTAACTTTTATATTTTTTGCGTCTAACAAAACCTATTAAACCAATTAAACCTGAACCGAATAACCATGCAGCTGCAGGAACTGGAACAGCTGAAACTGTACCTTGCCAAGATGGTGCCTGACCTGGGAATGGAGAAGTCTGCATTGGTACACCTGGGCCAGCAGATCCGTCCGCATTGAAAATAGCAAGAACGGGAATAGGTGAAGAAAGACTCCAGTCAAAAGCAAGGCCAAATGCAACCTGACCAGCAGTCAGAGTAAAGTTATATGAGAAAGCACCCCGTGATGAAGTACCTGCCCAAGTACTAGAAGATGCATAAGAAGTTAAAGTAGTAGCAGTCCAGGGCTGGCTGAAGAATGTACCACCAAAAGTTGTACCCAGAGTGTCAGTATCAACAACACCAGTCGCAGCGCTCAGGCTAGGGAAGTTCATGCCTGTGATGTTAATTACCAGTGCTGAAGCCGGAGCTGCAGCAGTACCCAGAGTTAAAGCCATAGCACCTGCAAGTATTGCTTTATTCATTTGTCATACTCCTTTACACATTTGTCCAAATTTATAATTTCCACACAGTAAATGCAAGATTGAAGCCTTATTTATAAGCTGCTGTTTTAATAGGAATTAATAAAAAACATCATTCTAACAGTATTAAAAGTGTAAAGAAAAAATATTTAAGAGATTAATCACGAACGTCCGCTTTGGTCGTTAACAGTCACTCAGATCTAGGCGCAGGTAGCGTATGAGAAAGAACAAGAGACTAAAAATCTCTTGTTCGAAATAATGTTGCTTTGAAATCAACAAGTTATATTTTCTAACTGTTGTTTTCAAAACGACAAAAATGTGACAAAAAATATTTTTTGAGGTAAAAAAGGGAAATCATTAGCTGTAACTAACTGTTTTGTAAGGTGTTATTTTTGAGCGTCCTTGAGACGCCCCTGAAGCGAGATAAAAAAGCAGAGCACCGAAGCAATGATAAGAACATAACTCGTTGTTTTTAAAGGAATAAAAGATGGTGGGTCGTGAGAGACTTGAACTCTCGACCAAGAGATTAAGAGTCTCCTGCTCTACCAACTGAGCTAACGACCCGAACTTACCGGTACTTAACTACAAAAAATGGGGTGGATGATGGGGCTCGAACCCACGACAACCGGAATCACAATCCGGGACTCTACCAACTGAGCTACACCCACCATAAATCAAAAATGGTGCGCCTGGCAGGATTCGAACCTGCTACCCTCGGCTTAGAAGGCCGATGCTCTATCCGAGTGAGCTACAGGCGCAGTATTTTGGGTTACTGCTATACCTTAAACCAGACAACCAAAAATTGGTCGGGGTGGAGAGATTCGAACTCCCGACATCCTGCTCCCAAAGCAGGCGCGCTACCAGACTGCGCTACACCCCGATACCCACATACCCAGCTGGATATGTGGAGGCGGGCATGATACGCGCTACCCCTATTCTGGTCAAGATAGAATTCATCAATTGAACGACTGTTTTTTACTTGTCGCTAGTACATCGCACATGAGAGAATTCGCATCTTCATTCCCCACATCAATACGGACAGGAAAACTCCATGCCTGCAAACATTATCGACGGTAAAGCTATCGCGGCAGAAATACGTGAACAAGTGAAGCAAGCCGTCATAAAAAGGACTGAACATGGTATGGCAGCACCTGGCCTGGCCGTAATCCTCGTTGGAGAGTCACCCGCCTCCCAGGTGTACGTGCGCAAAAAAAGAGAAGCTTGTGCCGAAGCAGGCGTGCTATCAAAAGCTTTTGACCTGCCTGATAACACTAGCGAAAGCGATTTACTAAATCTGATTAAACAGCTTAATGATGATAATGAGATCGACGGTATTCTGGTACAACTCCCCTTGCCTGAACACATTGACTCAACCACCGTGCTCGAAGCCATCCACCCTGATAAAGACGTTGATGGTTTCCACCCCTACAACATTGGCCGCCTGGCGCAGCGCATGCCCTCACTAAGGCCCTGCACACCGCATGGCGTTATCCATATGCTGGATAGTATTGGCGAAAAATACAAAGGTCGCCATGCCGTCATCGTTGGTGCTTCTAATATAGTGGGTCGCCCAATGGGACTGGAATTACTTTTAGCAGGTGCTACCGTTACAACCTGTCATCGTTTTACCGATGATTTAGCCGCGCACGTTGCACGTGCAGATATATTGGTTGTCGCTGTTGGTAAACCCGGCATCGTCAAAGGCGAATGGGTTAAGCCTGGAGCTACCGTGATCGATGTTGGCATCAATCGTACTGCAGAGGGAAAACTAACCGGTGATGTTGATTTTGAAGCCGCTGCTGAAAAAGCCGCATTCATTACCCCCGTACCCGGAGGCGTCGGCCCTATGACGGTTGCCATGTTATTACGCAACACACTGCAAGCGGCAGACAACCACAATTCAAATAGCTAGCGACTATTCATTACCTGTACCATCAAAATCAACCAAACCATGTAAAACTATATCGGTAAAACTCACGATACCAATCACCTTACCGTTTTCTAGCACTGGCGCACGGGACAAACCAAAGCGTTCGAGAAATCTTGCACAATAACGAATATCCATTTCAGGATCGATCGGCAATAAAGGCTTCGACATAATCTCGTAAACATTTATCCTCTCTGGCGAACGATCTTTTGCTATTACACTTTTAGCAATATCTGAGATCAACAGAATCCCGTATTCATCATTCTCATTACGCTTGTCTACAATTAAGGTTTTAGTTTCAACATGTTTCATGGTACGTAACGCATTCATCACCGTCATTTTTCCATCAACCATATCAAAATCGGCTTTCATCACATCTCTTACACGAACTACTTTTTTTTCAAGATTCATCACAAAACCTCCTCAACAAAATCAGTCAATTTTTCAATCTGGTGGGCAACACCGACGGCATCTTCGACATCAATCTGGAATGCAATACCACTTCCGGGTGAACTATCAAACTCACCGACATCACTTATTTTTTCAAGTATGTGCCTACTCAAATGTTCCTCGACTAAAAACAGCACCACATCTCGTTGCGTTTCCAGCGAAAGCCCAAAAAAAGTTTTACCTTTATCCAGGCCCTCACCTCGCGCATTATTAATCACGGTCGCCCCGGTTGCGCCAGATTCACGCGCCGCCTTCATCACCTTGTCCGTTTTTTCATCTTCAACAAAAGCTATTATTAATTTGAAATGCATACGCACCTCCTAATTGAATAGATCAATATGTATATTTTTAAATCATTCACATCAACACTCCTTTCTCAATTTTTATTCGCTTTACTGCGTTTGGTTAGCCACACAGAAAGTTGTGCATACGTCATCACAGAAATTATCGGAAACAAACTGGCAAAAGCTATCAAACCAAAACCATCAATTAAGGGGCTTCTTCCCGGCACAGTTTCCGCCAAACCTAAACCCAAAGCAGCGACTAACGGTACAGTTACCGTTGAAGTGGTGACACCACCAGAATCATAAGCCAGTGGCACAATCGATTTAGGTGCAAAAAACGTTTGGATAACGACAATGATATAACCAGCAATGATGAAATAATGAATTGGCGCACCGATAACTATTCTGTATGCACCCAATGCAATGCCGACAGCAACACCGATAGCGACAGCAATCCTTAAACCCCAAATACTAATAGCACCACCAGAAACTTCGTTAGCTTTAATGGCTACCGCTATTAATGAAGGTTCTGCGATGGTGGTACTTGCACCTATGGCGAAGGCAAAGATATACACCCAATAATAATCCTGCCAGTGCAAGACGCCTGTTGTAATTCGCACTGTTTCTAAAAATGCAGGATTAGTCAGCTGCTCCGCCATCATCCGGCCCACAGGAAAAAGAGCCAGTTCCAGCCCTAAGAGAAAAAAAGTGATGCCCACAAGGACATAAAACATACCTATTAGCACTTTTTTTATATTTGGAACTCTTTTTCTAATAACCAGAAACTGGAAGCCAAAAAGAATAATGGCGATAGGTATAACATCAAACAAAGTTGATGCTAACTTATCGCCAAGTGCCTGCATAAAATCCATTTAGACGATCATCCCGTAACCCAGAACAAAAATAATGGGCGTTAATGAGGCAAAGGCAATTAGACCAAAACCATCCAGCATAGGGTTACGTCCAGAAATTGAGGAAGCCAGGCCAATTCCCAATGCAGTCACTAATGGCACGGTAATGGTAGAGGTAGTGACACCACCAGAATCATAGGCAATACCTATAATTTCATCAGGCGCAAATCCGGTCATAATAATCACCATGACGTAACCAATCATGATCATAAAATGTATTGGCCAGTTTTTTAATATACGCAAGACACCGATAACGATGGCAAAGCCCACTGACAATGCAACCGTAAAACGTAAGCCAGTGGAGTAACTATCCATGGCTTCTGCATGATTGTTGATATGCCCTGCCCTGGCTGCCACCTTCGCTGCCTCATCGGCCACAGCAATCAATGCCGGTTCCGCCACAGTTGTGCCAAAACCCAGCGCAAAAGCAAACATCAGCAACCAGAACACACTACCTTTTCGCGCAAAAGCATGCGCCATGGATTCGCCAATCGGAAACAGACCCATCTCCAGACCATAGATAAAAAAGGTTAACCCGATAATGACAAAAAACACACCTGAAAGCAGATCAGCGACATTTTCCAACGGCTGCTGCAAAACAAACAGCTGAAAAAAGCCAATAACTAGAATAATAGGGGCGAGATCACGAACACTGCCCATCATCGATTTTAAAAAAGAGAGAAGTGATTTGTTCAAAAGTTTGCTATTGAAAAAATAATTGACATGGATATCGGAGATTAAACGTCAGCCCCTTTCAGTGCAATGATCTTGATCAAACCAATTAGATATTAAAAAACATTTTTGTATTAACCAGAGCCGCATGTTCCAGTTCCTCAATCTCCACACCCATATATCGGGAGACCGTTTTAGCAATGTGTGGCAAATAACAAGGTTCATTACGACGATTTTTTACTGGTTTTTTATCCAGATCCCTCGGCAACAAATAAGGTGCATCGGTCTCAAGCATCACTCTATCTAAAGGAATTTCTTTGACTGCCTGTTGCAAATCCTGACCTCGTCGCTCATCACAAATCCAGCCGGTGATACCAATATGCATATCCAGCTCAAGATAATCATTCACCTCGGCAGCCGTGCCAGTAAAACAATGCGCTACAGCATTGTTCAGCTGAGGCCGAACATTCTTCAACATGGCAATAAAATCATCATGTGCATCACGTTGATGCAAAAATACTGGTTTCTGTATCTCAACTGCCAGTTCCAGCTGCCCATCAAAAGCAGTACGTTGATTCTGTTTCGTTGAAAAATTTCGATTGTAATCCAGACCACACTCACCGATCGCCACAACACAATCCTGATGACTGAGCTCTGCTAACAACCTACTTGTTTCTCTCGTATATTCATCGGCATGATGCGGATGCACACCCGCTGTCGAAAAAAGCACCTTTGAGTACTGTTTGCACAACTCAATCGCCTTTCGACTATGCTTAATGTCCGTACCGGTCACAATCATTCTGCCGACACCAGAGGCCATCGCTCTCTGTACGACGATATCCAGATCACCGTCAAAGGAACTGCCCGTTAAATTAACGCCTATATCAATATAATCACTCATTTGCGGTATCATAACAGCTACTCATAATTCTGAAACAACATGTCTGAAAGTAAACAAAATACCTCCCTCTGCATTATCTGCGACAATGACACTCTATATGAACAAGCTCGTTCATTTGCAGCGGAACAACAACTTCCACTGTTTGATAAAAAAAATAAGTCATTCGAATTACAGTTCATTTTTGGCAGTGAGCGCATTGAGCTTTTCGATAAACAACTCAATACCAGTATTTTTGTGGACTTTGTCAGTGGTGCTCTGGCACACAGGCAGCAATTTGGTGGCGGCCGAGGTCAGGCTATTGCCAAAGCTATTGGACTAAAAAAAGGCAAAAATCCCAACGTACTAGACGTCACAGCGGGATTAGCACGTGACGCTTATATTTTGGCCACACTCGGTTGCCGCATGACACTGGTCGAAAAATCCCCCATCTTGAGCACATTGATACAGAATGGAATAAGTCGTGGTATGGAGAGCGAACAAAGCGCCCAAACTCTTTCTGAGGGCTTTGTGGTTCACAACCAAAATGCCATTAACTTTATGAAAAATATAGACAAACACCAAATACCGGACATTATTTACATCGACCCGATGTACCCGGAAAGAAAAAAATCTGCCCTGGTTAAAAAGGACATGCAAATTCTGCAGCGATTACTGGAAAAAGAAGAAAAAGACGGTGAACTTTTGGAGGCTGCACTCAATTGTGCCAGAGAAAGAGTCGTCGTCAAACGCCCCGTCCACGCGCCCTGCCTAACGGAGGTAAAACCTGCCACATCCATCCTCAGCAAAAAAACTCGTTATGACATTTACTTAACCACTTCATCTAAAAACTAATCAGAATAGTCTGCCCTTTTAAAATCATCTGCTTCACAACCTTAATATCTGTGTGCTATATTGCCCACACGGTCTTAAAGGAAGTTCTACAAGTATTACGTTTCATAGCAATCCTGACCGTCTAAATGCACTAAATAAAGGAATACCCCATGAGTCTTTCAATATCTAAAAATATTGGTCGTATTGACCAGCTTATTCGTCTGGGCATCAGTCTCAGCATGATCTATTTCGGCTTCTTTGATCTTAGCCTGATCCAGGATAAATTCAGCGCAACCATCGTCGGCATTTTCGGCTCGATGAATCTAATAGTGGCACTAATACAATACTGCCCCCTGTACGCCGTCGTCGGTATCAATACTTATTGCAAAGCTAAAACTGAAATATAGGGATCACCCGAAGCAATGAAGTTTTCAACTCAACTGGTGCTATCTATTTTAGGTATCACCATTTTGTCTCTATCCGTCTTTGGCAGCATTGCTTACTGGATTATTGATGATGGCCACGATCAAACCCATAATGAGTTACTGCAACACATGGCCACAACCATACATAAGCACTGGCTTGTCTCCAAAGAAAAAACACTTACTCAAGCCTCGCTCAATCTGATTCACGAAAAATTCGCCGCTCCTGATAGCATTCTCCTGGTTGAACATCTTAATGGCACTCGACTGCTTGTTGGTAACACAACTCAGACCCCATCAGCATTTATTGCTAAGATAAAACATGCTATTAAAATATCCAACGCTTCAACGGCAAATTATGGTTCTTTAGAAATAGATAATCGTGCTTATCACTGGAACATCAGCCAGTTACCCAACAGCCAGTACCGCCTCACCCTGTTGCACGATGATTCAACAGGACAACATCAGTCCGACTTCAAACTGGGCATGCGCCTGCTTGCCACCAGCATCATCATCATCTGGATGGCCGTCTGGTTAGCACTGTTACTAAGCTCAATTATTAGTCGAAGACTAAAGGAAAAAAATGAAGCTATAAAGCATCAGGCTTTGCATGATAATCTCACTGGCCTACCTAATCGAAACCTGCTTTTCGATCGCCTTGATCAGGCGCAACTAGCCGCCAATCGCAACAAAACATCTTTCGCCCTGCTGCTCATGGATCTTGATAACTTCAAGGAAATTAATGATGCTCTCGGCCATCACTTCGGTGATCTAATGTTGAAAAAAATCAGCACCATTATTCAGCAGACGCTCCGGGAAAATGACTCAATCGCCAGATTAGGTGGTGATGAGTTTGCTGTATTGCTGCCTGATACTGAGCAGGAAGGCGCTCTCCAATGTGCCCAAAAAATACTGACTAGTCTAAAAACGCCTTTCAACGTTAAAGATATTCGTATTGAAAGCAGCGCCAGCATAGGCATAGTATTCTACCCACAGGATGGTAGCGATACCGAAATTCTGTTACAACGTGCTGACATCGCCATGTACCAGGCAAAAAAAACACGTAGCCACTACGTTATTTATGACCAGAGCAGAGATTTCGATAACGTCAGACAACTAACGTTAATGAATGCGCTGAGAGAAACCATTAAAAATGACCAGCTGGATGTCTACTACCAGCCCATGGTCGATCAGAAAACGGGCTGCACTATTGCTGCCGAGGCACTCGCACGCTGGCATCACCCGGAATTAGGTTTTATATCACCTGAAGAATTTATACCGATAGCCGAACGAACGGGGCTCATCAGAAAGCTCACCTTATCTGTCATAAAACAGGCTATGCATGACTGCAAACAATGGCAGGACATGGGTTATGAAATGATGGTCGCCATCAACATATCGACACATTGCCTGCAAGACCAGTCTTTCCCCAGAAAACTCAATCAAATATTACAGACTAGCGCTATATCAGCCCATAGCATTGAATTGGAGATTACAGAAAGTGCTTTAATGCAAGATATCGGTGGGGCACGTCAAGTCTTGCAGCAACTTAACCTTGCCGGTTACAGTTTATCCATCGACGACTTTGGCACGGGCTTTTCATCATTAGCCTATTTAAAAGAGCTGCCCGTTGACACCTTAAAAATTGACAAATCATTCATATTTGATATGGATAGTAACGAGGACGATACGGCCATTGTGCAAACTGTGATAGAACTTGCACACAATTTTAATTGTAAAGTCATTGCCGAAGGCGTCGAAACCACAAGCTCACTCGAACAGCTGAAGGGTCTAGGCAACGATATTGCGCAAGGCTACTTATTCAGCAAGCCCATACCTTTTGAAGAATTTAATATATGGTTACAGGACTCCGAATGGGCTCCCGTTTCCACTATAAAAGAAAGGGTATCAGATGCAATCTAATCTCTAAAATTATTATATTGCAAAGGCAATTCAATATCAGAAGCCTTCAACATCGCCATCACCTGCTGCAAATCATCCCTTTTCTTTCCCGTCACCCTGACTTGTTCACCCTGAATCGCCGCTGTCACTTTTATCTTCGACTCTTTAATTAACTTAGCAATTTTTTTAGCCATTTCCTTATCCAGTCCTTCTTTAACTTTAACGGTCTGATAAGCACGCATGCCACGTTCTTCGATGGCACCTTGATCCAGACAGGCAATATCAATTTTCCTGGCCGATAATTTTTTATACATAATATCGTGCATCTGGCGAACCTGGAATTCATTAGTCGCCTCAAGATTCATGGCGCTATCTTTCAGTGTGACCTTGGCATCACTACCCTTAAAATCAAAACGCGTACCCAATTCACGATTCATCTGATCGACTGCATTGGTTAACTCGTGGCTATCTACTTCTGAAACAACATCAAACGAAGGCATGTAAAATCTCCTAAAAAAATCATATACAATTAACCGCTATAAGAAAACAAAGGTAAAACAATGTCAAACTTATTTATCGGGCTAGGTGCTCTCAACGCATTTATTGCAGTAGCCATGGGGGCTTTTTCTGCTCATGCGCTCAAAGGTAAGTTATCAGAACATTATCTGTCAGTAATACAAACCGCTGCCGATTATCAGTTTTATCATGCTCTGGGCTTAATACTCATCGGCCTGATTTTTTTACATAACAAATCTCGCCTTATCACACTTGCTGGCTGGCTGATGCTTAGTGGTATTATTCTATTCTGTGGCAGCCTGTACACACTCAGCCTGAGCGGAACAAAATGGCTGGGCATGATCACACCACTAGGTGGCCTATGTTTTTTAATTGCCTGGCTGATGTTGGCCTATGCTCATCTGCAGGCAAAAAACTAAAAACTATTTTCTAGCTGACTTCCTGCCCTGCGCCGCTGAATAAATGCCCCGCAAGATACTCACTTCACGTTTAGTCAGGTGAGCACGATTAAATAACCCCTTTAATCGGCGTTTGATAATTTCAGGATTGCTACTGCCAGTAAATTCCACATCTTCGAGCATTTTAAAAAGATGCTGGTACATGCCATCGACCTGATCTGCTGTCGCCGGTATGTCATTAAGGTGTTTGGAAGCGATCTTTTCGCTCTCGGCTTCCGTTGAAACAGATAAATCCAACGCTGCCAGACGTAACTCATAACTCAACACCTGCACCGCTGATGCCACATTCAGCGAACTAAAATCAGGATTAGTCGGAATATTCACCAGTGCCTGACATTGCTCCAGCTCTTCATTGGTCAGGCCGGTACGTTCGCGACCAAAAACAATCGCTGCTTCTGCCTGCGCCGCCTGTTTCATTGTTTC
Source organism: Gammaproteobacteria bacterium (assembly GCA_029882355.1). Lineage (GTDB taxonomy): Bacteria > Pseudomonadota > Gammaproteobacteria > SZUA-229 > SZUA-229 > LH-M37. The sequence goes on from JAOUKV010000007.1 coordinate 62,296, forward strand.
TGCCGCACACTCGCGTGGTTGCATCATCGGCCATTGCACGGTGCGCTCTCTGGCGCTTGTACCCATCACCCAGGTGCACCCAACCACCGCCTCGGCCAGGGTTTTCACCACCACGGCATCACCTAGTACATCATCAGCACCAGCCGCGCGGCTATAAGCTTCAAAAGAGGGATGATCATTGGGGTCAACCAGCACCAGCTTCGTCAAACCCATGTTTTTCATGGCTCTGGCGGCCGCACCGATATTTCCGGGATGAGAGGTATTAACTAAAACAATTCTTATATTTTCAAGCATGCGTGTATTCTGCTATCATTCGCATCGATTTAACACAGCTCTTTGAAAATTTACCATGCATCCAACAGTAAACATTGCGGTACGCGCAGCGCGTGCAGCCGGCGACATCATTGTCCGTAGTATGGACAAAATTGATCGTCTGACAATTACCTCCAAACGCAACAATGATTTCGTCACCGACGTCGATCGTAAAGCCGAAGAGGCGATTATCGATATATTGCGTCAGTCCTACCCGGAATATGGCATTTTAGCCGAAGAAAGTGGTGCTCAAGGTGAAGACGCTGAATACCAGTGGATCATTGATCCTCTGGATGGCACCACCAATTTCCTGCATGGCTTCCCGCAATTTGCGGTATCGATTGCACTCAAACATAAAGAGCGCATCATCGCCGGTGTGATCTACGATCCATTGTCTCAGGAGCTATTCACCGCATCCAAAGGTGATGGCGCGCAGCTCAATGGTAAGAAAATTCGTGTTTCAGGTCGAATCGGACTAAAGGGTTCGTTATTGAGCACCGGCTTCCCGTATCACGATCAAAGCTATCTAGATACTTACATGAAAACCATGACGCAACTCATGGCACCCGCCGCAGGCATTCGTCGCCCCGGCTCAGCCGCGCTGGATTTGGCCTGGCTGGCTGCTGGTCGTACCGATGGTTTCTGGGAATTTAATTTGAGTGCATGGGATATCGCCGCAGGTGTGCTAATCGTTCGTGAAGCGGGTGGCATCATTTCTGATTTCCAGGGTAGCGATAACTACCTGAAAAGTGGCGATATCATCGCCGCTAGCCCCAAGGTGTTCCCAGAAATGATGAAAATCATCAGCGGCAGCGTTAAGGGCAGCGCTTACGAAGAACGCTCAAAAAAATAGATAAAGACTTACTGAGCCTTCGCCTCTTCCGGTGTCAGTGCTTTGATGGTCAAAGCATGAATGGCACCACTTTGAATATGCTCATTCAACAGCGCATATACCATCTTCTGCTCAGCTACCATAGTCTTGCCTTCAAAAGCATCAGAGACAATGGTCGCTATGTATTTGCTGCCATCGGCTGTCACCGTAGCTTCACTACCGGGAATGCCGGCCTCAATAATTTTTTTAACTTCGCTGGTTTCCATTACATAACCTCATTGAAAAAGTTTCGCGCATCTTAATGGATATTTAAAAGCATGACACCGTATATTCCATACTGGTATAAATAACGCCATGAACAACATCACACAACTGGTTCTACTCTGCCGTCCCGGTTTTGAAAAAGAATGCGCTGGCGAGATCATGGATTACGCCACCAACCTTGGCTTTCCTGCCTATATCCAGACCAAACCCGACACCGGTTATGTCTTGCTGATCGGTACCGGTGAACCGAATATCGGCGAACTCGTCTCACAGCTGGATTTTAAACAGCTTATTTTTACCCGTCAGTGGTTTGCCAGTCTGGCCAAAGTCGATGACCTGCCCGAACAGAATCGAATTGCACCGCTCATCACCACTATCAAATCATTAGATGAAGATTTTAACGATATTGAACTGGCTTACCCCGACACCAATGATGGCAAATCACTCAGCCGTTTCTGCAAACAGTTCAAACCCCATTTATTGACCGCGCTAAAAAAACAGAAACTATTATCGGCGCACTCAAACCAACGCCTGCACATTTTGTTTTTAGATTCCAAACAGGCCTTTGTCGGTGCATCGCCGATAGACAATAGCGCACAGATCGCCATGGGCATTCCGCGTCTACGCATGCCCTCTTCCGCACCGAGTCGCTCAACACTCAAACTCGAAGAAGCCATTCACTGGTTTATTGAAGACGAATCAAAAGTCATTAAAAATGGCATGAGCGCGGTTGACCTCGGTGCCGCGCCCGGTGGCTGGAGCTGGCAACTAGTACAACGTGGACTGTTAGTCACTGCCATCGACAACGGACCGATGGAAGATAAACTCATGCGCGGCGGCATGGTCGAACACTATAAAACCGATGCATTCACCTATCGTCCGAAAAAAACCGTCGACTGGTTAGTTTGTGACATGGCCGAACGTCCCTCGCTAGTCAGCAAACTCATTGCCAAATGGTTCACTCGTGAAGACTGCCACAACGCCATCTTCAATTTAAAATTGCCGATGAAAAAACGATTACAAGAAGTGAATGAATGTCTTTCTCTAATTCATCAGCAACTGAACGAGGCCAACATTACACATCAAATACAGGCCAAACATTTGTATCACGACCGTGAAGAAATCACCGTTTGCATTATTAGCAACTAACAGTTTTCTGCATCACCAATCGTAGATCATCCGACTGAAGCGGCTTGTACAACACCTCACTTCCAATTTTAACGGCTTCGGCAACAATTTCTTTTGCGGTATCACCAGTGACGATAATTGAAGGTATATCATCATTATAAAAATCTCGAACGCTTGAGATTGCCTCGACTCCAGTTTTATTATCACGCAATCGATAATCAGAAATAATTAGATTCGGCTTTTGGTAGTGGTCTTCACGTAATTGCTGCAACGCTGATTCTTCACTATCACAAATTAAGGATTCACAGTCCCAGCTTCGCAATAATGCACGAATAGCATCTCTGACATTCACCTCATCATCAATAACCAGTACAAACAGGCCTTGTAGCTCTTCATATACCGTGTCAGTCGAAGGAAAAACAAATTCTTTTCCCTTGTAAAGGGGTACACAAAAACTAAAACAGCTTCCGATTCCAATTTCACTTTCAACTTTTACAGAATAATTTAATAAATGCGACAGCCTTTTTACAATAGCCAGACCCAGACCCAGCCCTTTATTTCTATCTCGCTCAGGATTATCCAATTGATAAAATTCAGAAAAGATATTGGTCTTCTCTGTTTCAGCAATACCTTTACCAGAATCATAGACCTCAATCACCAATTCATCATTTTTTTCTTTTACCCGAACCGACACCTTGCATGAAGAATTATGCTTGACCGCATTAGATACAAGATTACGTATAATCCGAGCCAATAAAATCGGGTCAGATAAAACCAGTAAATCTGTATTATTCACACTTAGTTCAATATCTGACTGATTTGCCAATTCCTTAAAATCCTCAGCTATCGAATCCAATAGAGGCTGAAGCTTAACCGGTGAAAGATTTACATCAACAACACCAGCATCAAGCCTGGATACATCCATCAAGGAATTCAATAAATCTGTTAATGAACGGCTAGAATGAATAACTTTTTCAAATAATTCCTTTTGGTAATCATCTTTTAAATACCGGCCCAAGGCCCCCAGAAATAAATCCATTGCATGCAGAGGTTGTCTTAAATCATGGCTGGTCGCTGCCAGAAAACGTGATTTTTCTACATTTGCCTTCTCTGCAATTTCCTTTTGTAATTGAAGATTTTCCATTAACTCAATATTCTGGAAACGCAATTTAATTGATTCGATGATATTTTTATTAACAACATGAGAATAAGCCAGCATTGCGATTAAATAAACCATGACCATATAACCAATTAATACCATTAACTCCTGACCAGAAGAAATCAGCTTATATATGAATGGGCTCAATGAGAAAATTGAAAATGCGTAAAAAGCCTGATTGAATACCGATAATGGAACTAGACTACCCGCCAGCATTCCAGTGAGGGATACCGAGAGCAGCAATACGGCTTCAGAGTCAGAGACATTAAGAAATAATAAGGAGGCACTTCCCCACAACATACCCGAGATAGCAGAGGACATGGCAAAGGTATATCCCCACTTGACTGTAGCAACCGCTGGATATTTTCGATTAAAGCTGGTGATTAAAATAACACGTGCAATAGTCAATAAAATACTTAACAGCAACCAGGGAAGCAAGAGAGCATGGTCAACCCTGTCCCAGAAAAAATAGGAAACAACGGCGATAACCGTCACCAGTCCCATAAATAAAAATGGGGATTGCTGAAAGAGCATGCGTATCTGCTCATTTTTTATATTTGCATCATTCGTCATCATTGGCTGATTTTACATTACTTTATATAAGGCCATAAAATTCATTATTCACTGTGAATATCATCGACATATCATTAAACATTTGCTCAAATACATACCCCCCTCCAAACACGTAGATGACCATGCAAAGCAAAGCCCTGAAGCCCGAAGAATACTTTATTAAGGACGAGCCTTTTTACCAGTCGATTGGTGAAGAGATCGAAGTCTTTGAAGCGGCTTATCGCCAGGGCCTGCCTATTTTATTAAAAGGCCCCACCGGCTGTGGCAAAACCCGTTTCATGGAACACATGGCCTGGCGTTTAAAGCGCCCCCTGATCACGGTATCCTGTCACGACGATTTAACTTCCTCTGATTTAGTCGGACGTTTTTTAATCTCCGGCGGTGAAACCGTCTGGGTTGATGGCCCGCTGGCTCGTGCTGTACGCAATGGTGCTATCTGTTATCTCGATGAAGTCGTCGAAGCGCGCAAGGACACCACCGTGGTGATTCACCCACTGGCCGATGACCGACGCGTTCTGCCTATGGAAAAAGTCGGTGAACTTTTAGAAGCTACGCCTGAATTCTGTTTAACCATCTCTTATAATCCTGGCTACCAGAGTGTAATGAAAGATTTAAAACAAAGCACACGTCAACGCTTTGTCGCACTGGAATTTGATTACCCGGATGCACAGCTGGAAGCAGAGATCATTATCAAGGAAACCGGTATTGAAGATAAAACAGCGCAGCAGTTGGTTAAATTCGCTCACATGACTCGCGACTTAAAAGGCAGTGGACTCGACGAAGGCGCATCAACACGTTTATTGGTACACGCCGCTAAATTGATTGTTGATGGTATCAAACCCGTCACTGCCTGCAAGACAGCCATCACCCAGGCAATTACCGATGACAGCGATATGCTGATCGCCATCAACGAACTTTCCTCTTCATTGTTTTAGTAGCGAAGAGCCAAGCACGAGCCATGTCTCGCCAGTCACTAACAGAAGCACAGATCATTGAATTTCTGGACAAATGTCTGGAAGTCGAATTTTCATTCGTCAAAAATGAAATACCCGCTGTCGACATTGTTAAACAGTCACGTCCACATCAAGACTTCATTCTCAATCTGACACAACGCGTTGCCGCCACCAATATTGAACTCGCCTATCAGTTTGCTGTTCATTCAAAACAGGCGCTTGAAGAAATGGATTTGCTCATGGTCGAAGCCTGGGCGATGTCGGCAACCGATCAATATGACAAACAGGGTTTGTACCCCGCCATGTCGGCGATCAAAAATTTAGATCAATTCATCCACACCGCACACGTAAAAGCCTGTGGTGCAGTATTCGAAGAAGAAGCATCCATACTACTGCCATTTATACAGGGTCTTGCCGGGCGCAAACTCAAACTGGCAGAAGCCGAACAGGCTTACACCGACACTGAAACCATTTTTATTCCCGCCATCACTGCGCTATTTGAAACCAAAAAAGAAAACTTCCTGCATTATAAAGTCACCGTGGCTTATCTTTGGGCGCAAATTCAATTTGGCAGCTTCAGAGTTGATTTAGAAATTCTGTCTAATGATCCCGACAAACTCAATAAATTTTCTGTACTGGAAAACATCCGTCTCGAAGCCTGTCTTGAAAGAGAACTACCAGGTTTGTATCGTGACATGCAGATACTGAAAACGCTTTTCCACCCCGAACATGAACAAGACACAGAAAATTTACTCTCGATTGAATCTATACAGGCATTACTACACGAGAATGCCGAAGCAGCTCATTCACTCGACATTATTGAAAACATAAAAGTGGATCAATGGCCTGAAGTCTATTGTTACCAGGGAACCATTCAAATCGACCAAGTTGCAACCATCTTTGAGCGACGTATTGAAAAGGAGAAAGCCTATTTTCGAGTCGCGCTCAGTGAACTCGCCAATGAGCAATCAAATAAGCAGGATGATAATCCTATTGAGGAAACTGACGAAAATTCAGCCTTCAAACTTGCTAACAAAGATGAACATACAAAACAAAGCGGCAACATTGATCTTGAACTCGATGGTGAATTAATCACACCGCCTGAACATGTGCGCGAGCTGATGACCTCCATCATCGTCGACTTCGGAGAAATCCCACCTGAATATTTATTCGCCGCTGGCCCCGGTGAATATGATCTTAAAAAGTACCAGGAGGAAGAGATTAATCCTAATGATGTCTGGAAAGGTACCTATCATGAAGAAGGTGCAGAAATATACAATGAATGGAATTTCAAACGCCAGTATTATCACAAGAACTGGTGCGTGTTGCGCGAGTTAGAGATCAAACCGGTTTACGATGATTTTGTTGCCGACACACTCAACAAGCACAAAGGTTTATTAAAAAGCCTGCGCCACACTTTTGAAGTCTTGCGCGGTGAAGACAAACTACTCAAGCGACAACCCTATGGTGACGACATCGATATTGATGCTTTGGTCGATGCGCTGGCTGACACCAAAAGCGGCATGGAAATGAGTGAGCGAGTGTTCACCAAAATGCACAAGGAAGATCGCAACGTCGCTGTCATCTTCATGGTCGACATGAGCGGTTCGACGCGTGGCTGGATTAATGAAGCCGAACGTGAATCGCTGATCCTGTTAGCCGAAGTATTAGAAATACTCGGTGACCGTTACGCTATCTACGGTTTCTCTGGCATGACCCGCAAACGTTGCGAGTTATACAAAATAAAAACTTTCGATGAGAACTACGACGACGAAATCAAAGCCCGCATCAGCAACATCCAACCACAGGACTACACCCGCATGGGTGTATTCATCCGTCATATAACAAAAATGTTCCGCGACGTAGAGGCCAGCACCAAATTATTGATCACCCTGTCCGACGGAAAACCGGACGACTACGACACCTACCGCGGTGAATACGGCGTTGAAGATACCCGTCAGGCGCTGTATGAAGCCCACCGCGAAGGTATCCACCCCTTCTGCATCACCATCGACGAAAAGGCGCGTGATTATTTACCGCATATGTATGGCGCTGCCAACTATGCGGTAATCGACGATATTGCTAAACTGCCGCAAAAGGTTTCTGATATTTATCGAAGGATTACGAGCTAAGGCAAGTTAATTATGGCGAATTCAATTTACTGGTACGACTACGAAACATTTGGCATCAATCCACGTTTGGATCGCCTCGCGCAATTCGGCGGCATCCGCACCGATGAAGATTTAAACATCATCAGTGACCCGCTGGTGATTTACTGCAAACCCGCCGACGATATGCTGCCCGATCCTTATGCCTGTCTGGTCACCGGCATCACACCGCAAAAAGCATTGGCGGATGGCCTGATCGAATCCGAATTCATCGCCACCATCCATAAAGAATTCTCCCAGCCCGGCACCTGTATTGCGGGTTATAACAGCATCCGCTTCGATGACGAATTCACCCGCAACAGCCTGTACCGAAACTTTTTCAACCCGTACACGCACGAATGGCAGTATGGCAACTCGCGCTGGGATTTAATTGACATCGTACGTTTAACTCGTGCACTCCGACCTGACGGCATTAACTGGCCAGTCGGTGATGATGGCCGCCCTAGTATTCGACTAGAGCTATTGACCAGGGAAAACGGCATCAGCCACGAGTCCGCGCATGATGCCATGTCCGACGTTTATGCCACCATCGAAATGGCCAAACTGATCCGTGAAAAACAGCCACGACTTTTCGACTACATGTACGGTCTGCGCAAAAAGGGTGAAGTCAGCAAACTACTCAACCTGCGCACCCATGAAGCCGTGTTACATGTCTCGTCGATGTACTCATCCGAACGCCACGCCATCGCTATGGTCATGCCCATCTGCCAGCATCCGACCAATAAAAACAGCATCATCGTTTACGACCTTAGCAGCGACCCGACCGATTTTATCGAAATAGACGCCAATGAAATAAGCGGAAGAATGTACACCAAAGCCAGTGAACTACCCGAAGGAATCAAACGCATTCCTCTTAAAGACGTACATATCAATAAGTGCCCGGTGATCGTGCCACTCAAAACCATGGACGCCGCCAGTGCAGAGAGACTGGAAATCGACATCGAAGCCTGCGAGGCCAACCGACAGATCATCCTCGACAACATTGACATACTGGCTGCCAAAACCTTGCAGGTTTTTTCACAGAACGACTTCCCCGATGTCTCCGACCCCGATGCACAAATCTATTCCGGCGGATTTTTCAGTAATACCGATTATGACCGCATGGATCGTATAAGAAAAAGCAGTCCCGAAGAACTTAGCAAACTCAATCTTACTTTTGACGATCCTCGCCTGCCGGAAATGTTATTTAGATATCGGGCAAGAAATTTTCCTGAGTCACTTAGCGATGAAGAAAAACAACGCTGGAATGATTATCGAAAAGAACGGTTTACTGATCCTGCGCTTAGTCCGCGGACGATGAATCGTTTTTTAGCTGATATTGAAGAGTTGCAAGGTGGTGATGAAACAACTGGAGCACAATTGGTGATTTTAGAGGAGTTACTAGCTTATGCGGATATAATTAAACCTTAAATCTTTAGAGAAAATCATGAACAAATTCTTTGTTATTAGCATTACTGCCTTTTCAATACTTATTTCTATCAACAGCGCACATGCTGTAGAACCAAAAAACATTCACGATTTGATGGTCTATGAATTTGAAGGCGAATTTGAATATGCTCGCAATGATTTAATAGATGCTATCAAATCACGTGGCATGGTTATTAGCTATAGATCACATGCCAAAACAATGCTCGATAGAACTGCTGACGCGGTCGGCATTACAGAGACTGCTTATCCTACTGGTGCTGAGATCATATTGTTCTGCAAGACGAATACTTCCCATAAATTAATTCAGGCTAACCCCCACTACCTTGCCCTGTGTCCTTACGCAATCTCCGTTTATGATATTCAAAATGCCACGGGAAAAGTTTTTTTAAGTTACAGAAAGCCACCAGGTGGCATTCCTGAGTATGAAGACATAGAAAACCTCCTAAAAGATATAATCAACGAAGTCATAGGGGAGTAAGAGATACTATTATTTACGCTGCCCAAACAAATCCGTGCCAATCCTGACCATGGTCGCGCCTTCTTCGATGGCAAGATCATAATCTCCCGACATACCCATCGAAAGCTGATCAAAGTCTTCCATATTAAATTTATCCCGACATTCGTCGCGGAGTTTTCTTAAATCCGAAAAGGCTTTGCGGGTTTCTGCTTCATCACCCTGCACGCCGATGGTCATCAAACCGCGCCATGCAAGATTAGGAAGATTCAATTCAACCAGATCAGACAGTAAAAAAATCGTTTCATCTCGTGACAAACCTGACTTGCTTGCCTCGCCCGATACATTCACCTGCAATAAACAATTCAAAATATTATTTGGATTATGTTGTTGCATTGCCGCTGATAATTTCTGCGCCAGCTTTAAACTATCAACCGTATGAATCCACTGAAAGTTTTCGGCTACCTGTTTTGATTTTTTGGATTGCAGATGACCGATAAAATGCCATTCAAGAACGGGATTATTGAGTTGCGGTATTTTGGTTAACGCATCCTGCACGGTATTTTCACCGAACACGGTTTGACCAGCAGAAATTGCCTGTTCAACTTCGGCCAGACTTCTGGTTTTGGAAACGGCAATCAGACAAACGTCATTGGCAGCTCTACCGGCGCCAAGGCTTAACTGCTGAATACGTTCTCTGGTTGATTTGAGATTATCGGCGACATGACTCATAACGAGATACCGCTCTTGCGTTATTGCGTATAAGTTGAAAAGAAACGCCCGAGTCGTTCAATGGCATTTCGCAGTTCATCTTCTCTAGACAAAAACACGATTCTGAAATGATCGGGGTCGGGCCAGTTGAAGGCGGTACCCTGAACGATGAGAATTTTTTCCTGCAATAATAAATCCAGCACCATTTTTTCATCATCTTTAATTTTGTGTATCGCGGGATCCATTTTAGCGAACAAATACATCGCACCTTTGGGTTTAACGCAACTAATACCCGGAATATCGTTGATCAGCTTCCAGGCCAGATCGCGTTGATCACGTAGACGTCCACCGGGTACGATCAATTCATTGATACTTTGATAACCACCCAGGGCGGTTTGAATGGCATGTTGCCCCGGCACGTTGGCGCACAAACGCATGGAGGCGAGTAAATCTATACCTTCAATATAATCTTTGGCTTTCGATTTAGCACCGCTGATGACCATCCAGCCGGCACGGAAACCTGCCACGCGATATGCTTTTGAAAGTCCGTTGAAGGTAATAAACAAAACATCATCGGCCAGTGATGCGGTGGAAATATGCTGTGCATCATCGTATACAATCTTGTCATAAATCTCATCTGAGAAAACAATAAGATTGTGCTTACGCGCCAGATCAATAATAGCGTCGAGAACCACCGGCGGGTATAAAGCACCGGTAGGGTTATTCGGATTAATGATTACAATACCACGAGTATTCTTTGTTATTTTGCGTTCCATGTCTTCAAGATCAGGAGACCAGTCCGATTTTTCGTCGCACAAGTAATGCACCGGTTTGCCGCCAGATAAACTCACCGAAGCTGTCCACAAAGGATAATCGGGTGCGGGAACTAAAATTTCATCGCCATTATCCAGCAAGGCCTGCATAGACATAACGATCAGCTCACTGACGCCATTGCCCAGATAGATATCATCAATATCGACACCTTTAATGCCTTTATGCTGACAATACTGCATGACCGCTTTACGACCGGAAAATAAACCCTTTGAATCACTGTAACCCTGTGAATCACGCACGTTGTGAATCATGTCGACAACGATTTCTTCGGGGGCTTCAAAACCAAAGGGCGCGGGATTACCAATATTCAATTTGAGAATCTTATGGCCATCCTCTTCCATGCGACGTGCTTCCTGTAACACCTGCCCACGAATGTCGTAACAAACATCGTCCAGCTTATGTGATTTTTTTATTGTTTTCATTGAACTCAGTCATCTATAAAATTTGTCTCGTATAGATGAGAGTATATATGCTTATTTCTTCAAAAGTGGCTACAGGCGGGCTTATTATCAAAAAAAGATAAAAAAAGACCGGCAAGGCTGCCGGTCAAAGGGAGAGTTGCTCAAGGGAGTCCACCCGAAGGTGGCAAGAGCAATAACTGAATCCAAACATAGGATGAACACAGTTACCTAAAATGAAAAAACTAACTACTGACGCTCATAAGGATAAGGATTCTCAACAAGAATTCAACACAGCTAAATTACGGTTATTGAAAATATTCTCGCAGTGCACGGTAAAGATAATAAGCATCCCAGCGACCGGCTAATTCACGTATGGAATGCATGGCAAAGGTTGGCACACCGACATCGATTGCGCGCACACCGATTTCACTTGCCGTAATCGGGCCGATGGTACTACCACAGGCCATATTCGAACGCACAACAAAAGATTGCACCGGCACATCGGCTTCTTCACAAATATATCTGAAGGCAGCGCTAGTTTCGCTATTAGATGCATAGCGTTGATTGACATTCATTTTAATCACCGGTCCCTGATTCAATATTGGGCCATGATTTTCATCGTGTTTATCTGAATAATTAGGGTGGATGCCGTGGGCGTTATCGACTGAGATCATCATCGACTGATTCATGCTGCGGGCAAAATTTTCGGGTGTCGAAGACAAACGATGCAAAACTGATTTCAGGAAATTACCCTGGGCACCCGCAGCTGACATACTACCGACTTCTTCATGATCATTAGACACCAGCAAACAATTCTGTTTATCACCCGCCTTCAACAAAGCCATCAGCTCGGTATAACAACTGAGTAGATTATCCAGGCGTGCACTAGCAACGAAGTCCTGATGCAGACCAATCACGGCGGGTGCCTGCACATCGTAGAAGCTCAATTCATAATCCAGTACTTTTTCTACTTTTAAATTCGGATCCTGTTTTAGCAGCAGGCGTAGCAGAATATCGCGAAAATCAGGTTTCGTATTATTGCCTTCCGGCAATTTCATTAAAACAGGTGGAATATGCTGCTGCTTGTCGATCGAGTGATTTTCGTTAGCTTCACGATCAAGGTGAATCGCTAAACTGGGGATAATCGCAATGGCTTGCTCAAAATCAACCAGCACGCTACCTACATCACCATCAGGCGTCACGTAATTAACCCTGCCAGCCAAAGACAAATCACGATCAAACCAGGTGCTCAGCAAAACGCCACCGTAAACTTCTACACCCAGTTGAAAATAACCGTTTTTAGTCATCTCGGGATTCGGCTTTACTTTCAGGCACGGACTATCGGTATGCGCACCGACCATACGAAAACCATGTTCAACCGGATCACTACCTAGCGTGAAAGCAATAATTGAAGAATCATTGCGCGTCACATAAAACTTACCGGTGTTTGCATGCAGTTCCCAGGCATCGGCCTCATTCAATCGTTTAAAACCATTGTCATTCAGTATCCGCGTCATTTCATCAACAGCATGAAATGGCGTTGGTGAAGCCTGAATGAATGACAATAAGCCTTCTATGAACTCTGAATCTTGCATGATAGTGTCCTGATTAACTCTTATTTACTGCTTTAACTTATCTTATATAAAGTACGTTGCTCAAAACCAGTGACAATTTGCCTGATGCCTGCCAATTCTTTATCTAACTGCGGGCTACCTGTATCGAGTAACAATGGCCGCCCCTGTAAAGAGCGTAGCTTTTCATTGGTCGCAACCACTATGATATTCCTACCACCCACTTTTGCAATGACTGTGGGGCTAAATTGCTGATTTCCTCGACCAAAAATATGGCCCTGACCACCAATCGCCGTCACCACTATCTTTGAAATTCGGTCTTTATGCGAGAGGTCATCTAACAAGGCCAATATAGTGGCCTCATCAACATCACTGGCGAGCAATTCTTTATTCAGAACAACGTCAACACCCAGCAAGCAGTTGGTCAAACCAAGCTCATCCATCACTGCTGCCGTGGTAGTACCTGCGCCGATAAAATACAGTACCTCATCTTCCATATTCTCAGCGACATCAGCGGCGATATCCTGAACCGCTATTTCTTCATGGTTAACCCCGCCCTGTTTCATCGCCTGCATACGCGCGTCGTCCACCGGTACCAATAAATAACCATAACAGCTTGATGAAACTTTGCCCTGACGATACGCCTGCTCATCCAGATCCATGACCTCAGCCTGCTTCAATGCCAGCGGCTCGCCCTGTTCAAGCATGGCTACCAGATCACCGGCCTGTGATGGCGTAACCGCATACACCGCCGAGTGAATTTTGCAACCCGCAGGAATACCAAGCACGGGCAAAATCTCAGCCTGGCCACTTTTATTCAGCGCATCCAGCACATCACGAGCCGTACCGTCACCACCCGCAAACATCAGCAGATCGATATTGTGGTCGCACAGTTTGAGTACCGCTTCGCTGGTATCGCTGGCGCTAGTTTCTGTCGATGCCTGCATCACAGTTTCATAAGCCATACCGGCCTTTTCGAGCACATCAGCCCCCATGGCACCACTCACCGTGAGTATCGGTTGTTTGATAACCTCCGCCAGTTTTGCTATCGCTAATAACGCTCGTTCAGCCGCTTTTGGCTCGGCACCCCGCGTCAACGCCTGCTCGACAATCTCACGACCATCACTACCCTTGAGACCGACCGTGCCGCCAATACCCGCCATCGGATTGATGATTAAACCCAGCTTCATTAATGATATTGATCCAGTTTAAATAAAACCCTCATTCTAGCCTGTACAGGCTACGACATTGCAATGGTAGAATGCCTTTTTTTCCAAAAAACAGATAAAACATTATGGAATTCCCTCAGGCTTATCAACCTAGAAGAAGCTCTCTCGCCGTCGATATTGATGGCATCATTGTCGGTGGCACTGCGCCGGTGGTGGTGCAATCCATGACCAATACCGACACCGCAGATGTTGCGGGCACCACCGCTCAAATCATCAAGCTGGCCGATGCCGGTTCTGAACTGGTGCGTATTACCGTCAACGATAATAATGCTGCTGCCGCTGTCGCAAAAATTCGTGATGCGCTGGATAAGAAAAATTACAGCACACCAATCATTGGCGATTTTCATTTCAACGGACATAAACTACTGAATGATAATCCTGAGTGTGGCGTAGCGCTGGCCAAATACCGCATCAATCCCGGCAACGTCGGTCGCGGTAAAAATCGTGATACCCAGTTCGCCACCATGATAGAACACGCCGTCAAAAACGACAAAGCCGTACGCATTGGTGTCAACTGGGGCAGTATGGATCAGGCGCTGCTCGCCAGATTGATGGACGAAAATGCACAACTGGACGAACCACATGATGCCCATAACGTCATGCTGGAAACTGTCATCCGCTCTGCCATCGATAGCGCCAAAGCCGCCGAATCCCTCGGCCTGCACAAAAACAAAATCATCCTCTCCTGCAAAATGAGTGTGGTCAAAGATCTGGTTACAGTTTATCGCTCATTAGCAGAACGCAGTTACTATGCCTTACATCTTGGCCTCACCGAAGCCGGTATTGGTTCCAAAGGCATCGTCGCTTCCACCGCCGCACTCAGCATGTTATTGCACGACGGCATCGGTGACACCATTCGTGTTTCGTTAACACCAGAACCGGGTGCAGCACGCGACAAGGAAGTTATTGTTGCTCAGGAAATTTTACAAACCATGGGACTACGTTCTTTTGTGCCACTGGTCACTGCCTGCCCTGGCTGTGGTCGCACTACCAGCGATTTCTTCCAGCAACTGGCTGCCGATGTACAAAATCACCTGCGCCAACAAATGCCCATCTGGAAAAATATACACCAGGGTGTCGCCGACATGAGCGTCGCCGTAATGGGTTGCGTGGTTAACGGTCCCGGTGAAAGCAAACACGCCAACATAGGTATCAGCATGCCCGGCAGTGGAGAAATACCCGTCGCACCAGTGTATGAAGATGGTAAAAAAACAGTCACTTTAAAAGGTGACAATATTGCCGATGAATTTAAGGCATTGATCGATAGTTACGTTGAAAGATCTTATTCAAAAATATAGCCTATAAAAATCAGAATTAAATTCAAAACCAATATGAAAATACATCAACTAATAATAGTGTCTCTCGGTTTGCTTCAGACTTTATCCGCGCATGCGAATAGCGATGAACGATTAGATCATTTTCTTTCTTTAAGCCTGGAAGAATTAGTAAATCTCGAAACCACCATTGCTAGCAATTCAAAACATACCATCACTAATGCGCCTGCAGTGGTCACACTGATTACCGCAGATGACATCAAAGCCACTGGCGCAACCAACCTGATGGATGTACTGGAAGGCGTGCCAGGTATTCATATCAGAGCCAGCCATTTTGCATTCAGACCGCTGGTGCATTTTCGTGGTGCCAATGCGGCTCAAACACTGCTCATGGTTAACGGTACTCCCATGAAAGATATGATGTGGGGCTTCGGCATTTTCTGGAAAGGGCTACCAACCAGCATGATTGATCGCATTGAAATTATCCGAGGCCCAGGCTCTGCCCTGTTTGGCGCTGATGCTTCTGCCGGTGTCATTAATGTTATAACGAAAACCGCGGGTAAAATTGAGCACTCTGAAGCGGGCATCAGAGTTGGAAGCTTTAATACAAAAACAGCATGGATGCAGCACGGTGATAACTGGAACGGTTTCGACATAGGTTTAACCGCTGAATTATTTAGCACCGATGGTCATGATCCATTCATCGAAGCGGATGGACAAACTTCATCGGATCAAACTTATGCGACTAATACCTCTTACGCACCAGGTACTGCCGGATATGGCTGGGATAATAAGGACATTCGTTTTTCCGTTGCCAAAAATAACTGGCGACTTCTTGCTGACTATATACAGCATAGTGATTTAGAAATTGGCTTAACGGGTGCCGGTGTTCTCGATCCTGTCACCCAGGCGAGCGATAGCCGATATAACATCGACTTACTTTATAACGATAAATCGTTTAGCCGAAACTGGGCGCTAGACGCAGAACTAAGCTACCTGCACCTCGACTATAGCTCCGGTGATGGCTTTCAGGAACGCCCTCCTGGCTATACCGATGCTACGGGCGTTTATCTAGATGGTATCATCAATCAAATGCGATCAGCCGAACGTCGTATGAACTTTGAGACCAGTGGACTTTATAGCGGGCTAGAAAATCATGGATTACGTCTCGGAGCAGGATACACGCAACAGGATTTATATTCCGTCGAACAATTTATCAATAGTGGTATCGGACCAGACGGAAATCCGCTGCCAATCGGTAGCGCATTAGTCAATGTTTCAGATACAGCCTATGCTTTTGCGCCTGAAAAAATGCGTAAAATCAGTTATCTATTCCTACAGGATGTTTGGGCTATCGACGACGATCTGGAGCTAACTGTCGGCGCGCGTTATGATGACTACTCCGATTTTGGCAATACCTTTAATCCTCGCCTGGCATTAGTATGGGAAAACTCTGACAGACTGACAACGAAACTAATATACGGTCAGGCATTTCGTGCCCCCTCTTATCAAGAACTATTTTCTGAAACATCTCGCACTCTGGGCAATGCCAATCTAAACCCTGAACAATCTAAAACTACGGAACTGGCATTTTCATTTATTGCGACAAAAAATCTACACCTGAATCTGAATCTGTACAATTTAAAACAGACCGACATTATTCGTGCCGTTGCCGTCACGGGGTTAACAAAAAACCAATTTCAAAATACGGGTGACCATACGATTAATGGCTTTGAGTTAGAAGCACAGTGGCAAACAACGAAAGACGTAAGAATTTCCGGAAACTATTCACGAAATAATCAGGATGATAGCGTCTTCCGCACAATTCAGGAACCTGATCAGAATGCTTATCTGCGTTTGGACTGGGGCTTCCTGCCGGAATGGAACTGGAACTTACAAAGCAACTGGATTAGTGAGCGTCCACGAGCCTCTGGCGACAACCGACCTCCAGCAGACGATTATTTCTTAACCGACACTACGGTTCGCTACGCGCGTTCCGAAAGCTGGGAGTTTGCAGCATCAGTACGCAATTTGCTCGACGTTGATGCACGAGAATATACAGGTAGTGCTATCCCCAACGATCTACCACTACCCGAACGTAATTTATATGCAGAAGTGCGCTACACATTTTAATTTAATGGAATAACAAAGCAGAATGATCGGATTGAAAGGGAAATCACACCCAAATAATAACAGCTACGGTGCTGGTGAATTGAAACGGTTAACAATAAGGCTGTTGATCTGTTCCTGCCTTATGGTGGCGAATGCCATGCAGACCGCCACTGCACAAACTCGTATCGAAGAAGATAATTTACTCAAGGCAGCCTTCATTTACAATTTTGCCAAATTCACGAACTGGCCAGAAGGCACATGGAAACAACAGAATACTCCACTGAATCTGTGTACTGCTGGCAAGGATGGACTGGTCAGTAAGCTTAAGCATCTTGCCGGGAAAGTAATTAAACAGCGACCGGTTACTATCATGTCACTGAACAATATGCAGGTTCCGAAGAACTGTCATCTGCTTTACATTGCGAGCTCAGAGAAAAATGATTACAAAGACATCCTCAAAGCTGTGCATACGCAGCCGGTACTAACAATTAGTGAACTACCCCATTTTGCACGCTCAGGCGGTATGATTGAATTCGACCGGAAAAAAGATCAAACCAACTTTATCATTAATTTAGCTGTTGCCCGCGGAGCAGGGTTATCAATCAATTCCCGTCTGTTAAGTTTGGCAGAAGTGATCACTAATGAGAAAGCTCAATGATCTTACAGAACGCCTCTATCAAACGAAAACTACAAACCATCATTCTGGGCACAGCTGCTATTGTATTGTTGCTAAGTTTACTACTGTTTATGACACTGGAAATTGTCTCTGCCCGAGATGATGCGAAGACACGATTGCAAGCGCTAGCGACCGTACTCGGTGCTAATAGTACCGCCGCAATTTCCTTTCAGGATAAAAAATCCGCAACAGAAACACTCGCCAGCCTCGCTTCACAGGATGACATCGTATGGGCTGATATCCACTACGCAGATGGTGAAATCTTTGCTGAGTACCGTTCATCAAAACTTGATGAGACATTCGAACTTAAACACGAAGAAACAAACAATGGATTTCTTTGGGGTCAGGTCGAGGTTGAAGAAGCTATCATATTTGATGGTGAGGTTATCAGCCACTTCCGAATCATTGGTGATATGAGCCGTGTACATGCCATCCTGCTACAGCAATCCTATCTGGGACTGGGGATTTTTGCGATTTCCATGCTTGTGGCGCTGCTACTTTCCAATCGTCTGCAACAAGTTGTGTCAGTACCAGTACGCCGCCTACTCGATACCATGGAAGCCGTAACCACAAAAAGAGACTTTAGTCGCCGTGCCGAACGCCTCAGCAATGATGAGCTGGGTACTCTGGTCGATGACTTCAACATTATGCTGGACAACCTCGAGGGCTACGATAAAAAACTGACCAGTCACCATGAGGATCTGGAACGACTGGTACATGAGCGTACCCTTGAACTTGATTTAGCAAAAATTCAGGCCGAAGCCGCCAGTCATGCGAAAAGTGATTTCCTGGCAACCATGAGCCATGAAATAAGAACACCGATGAATGGAATAATTGGAATGTTAAATCTGTTTAAACGGACATCACTGACAGAAACACAGGCAAATTATCTTGATACTATTGATGTTTCAAGTGAACAGCTGCTGCTTTTACTAAATGACATTCTCGATATTTCTGAAATAGAATCAGGCAAACTGGTGTTAGAGCATGCCCCGTTTAAATTATCAGAACTCAGTGATGATTGCATACATCTGATTGAGAGCAGGGCTAATCACAAGCATCTTGAACTATATATCGATGCCCAACCTGATCTGCCCGACGATCTTATTGGCGACGAAATACGTATGCGTCAGATTTTTATTAATCTTTTAAACAATGCGGTTAAGTTTACAGAACAAGGCAGCATTACTTTGCGCATTGAAGTCATTGAGCAATACAAGAACACCGTTAATTTACTTTTTTCGGTAATTGATACAGGCATAGGTATCCCTGAAGAAAAATCACATCTGCTGTTTGATAAATTCTCTCAGGTAGATTCAAGTCTTAGTCGAAAACATGGCGGCAGTGGACTTGGTTTAGCCATCTCTAAAAAACTCGTCGATGCCATGGATGGTGAAATAGGTTTTAGAAATAATCTTGACAGGGGTTCGACTTTTTATGTTTCATTGCAACTATCGATTGCGCCGGAAACTTCTATTAAGAATATCAACGAAGATATTAATAAAGATAACATTATCTCAGCACTGTCAATTCTTCTGGCCGAAGATAATAAAATCAATCGCTATGCAGCCAAAACACTGATGGAACAGGATGGACATCATGTAACGGTGGCGACTAATGGCGAGGAAGCCGTCGATGCCGTCATTAATTCAGACAAAGCCTTCGATGTTATTTTAATGGATATTCACATGCCAAAAGTAGATGGTATAGAAGCATGTTCACGCATAAGAGCATTACAGGACAAAGAAAAGCGATCAACACCAATCATAGCTTTAACAGCAAATATCCTGCAGGACGAAAAACATAAATGTTTTGAGGCCGGGATGAATAGTTTTATCACCAAGCCATTTTCTCCTGAAAAGTTAAATGCTGAAATGGCATCACTTTTACGTAAAGATTTGTAATATCAAGCGGCTAAACACTCCAGGACGATGCTATCGTATTTGTTTCAGCATAAATCTACTCTAAGAGCCCTCTTGCTGAGTTAAACCTTCCCAATACAAATGCTTATCTGTAGAATTTGGCCTTTATCGCATTCATCGGAGCAATAGGGTATGGGCAGAGCCTATCAAAACCGCAAAGCAGACATAGCAAAAACGTCTGACGCCAAAGCCAAGGTCTACAGCAAATATGGCCGTGAAATCTACGTCTGCGCCAAATCAGGTGGACTCGATCCAGAAGGCAACCTGGCATTGCGCGGACTTATTGAGCGAGCCAAAAAAGACCAGGTACCCAGCCACGTTATTGCCAAAGCTATTGAAAAGGCCAAAGGCGGCGGTGGCGAAGACTTCTCCCCCGCCATTTATGAAGGTTACGGCCCCGGAGGCTGTATGGTGATGGTCGAATGCCTCACCGACAATCCCAATCGTACTTTTGGTGATGTCCGCGTTGCCTTCACCAAAACAAATTGCAAGATTGGTACTCAAGGTAGCACCAGCCACATGTTCGATCACGCCTGCATCCTGGCCTACAAAGGCGAAGATGAAGATGCCGCACTCGAGGCATTGCTCATGGCCGATGTTGATGTCACCGATGTAGAAAGCGAAGACGGATTAATCACCGTATTTGCGCCTCATACCGAATACTTCAAGGCAAAAAATGCATTAACAGATGCTTTTGGGGAAATTGACTTTGAAGTTGATGCGATTCAATATTTGCCAACAACAAGCACAGCTCTTTCAGGCGAAAATTTAGAACTGTTTCATAAATTTTATGACATGTTGAATGAATTAGATGACGTGCAAAATATTTATCATGATGCGGAGTTTTAAACGCACGTCTTAAACTTTAGATACAGCGCAATAATGATAGCTTATTGCGCTGTATAACAAGATCAATCCTTTTCAACCTCATATTCCAGACCAAGTATCCACGGCTTATAAGGCGGCTCCGCTTTATTATCAACATTGTTACTGCGCTGCAAAACACTTTCATGCACAACCGGTTTATCTGATCGGCTTGAATCCCAGAAACGCTGTTTCTTCGGATAAAGCCTGGTCCAGCCTTCACCGCGTGAATTATGCATATGGCCATTCACGTTGCCATTGATAGTAATTGAATGTTTGGGATAAATACGAAGACCGTGATTCATCGCCATATTCTGCATCCAGGCAAACGGAATATCTGACAACTCCTGCTCATCATAACCACCACCAACATCGGTGTGCATGCCACAAAACCAGACCTGTTTAATGGTTTGATAATCTAAAGTTTCAGCATCCCAGAGAATAGGATGAAAGGTTTTTCGTTCATCATCAATCGCCAGTGCCTGATAGGCATTTTCGACTGACTCGTTCAATTTAAAATTTTGAAACGAATGCTGCATACCGGGAATTTTATTAAGCAACACGCTCAGCGGTTTAATCGGCAAACCCAATGCTGCCACCGTATCATAGCAACCCAGAAACTTGATACGTGTCCACATAGTATGATGTCGAGCAACAAACTCTTTCGCCTTTGCCTTGCGCTTGCCATCATCTGAAATCTTATAAATTTTATAAGCCTGATCAATCAACTCAGGACGAGATTTTGGAATAACACCAAAATAATGAATAAAACTACTCAAACTCCGTACCGTCGCCGCACCACGACTAAAACCAAACAAATAGATTTGATCACCGGCTTCAAAGTTTTCAAAAATAAAGGTATAACATTCCAGAATATTTTTAGAGATACCCGCACCACTGACATTACCCGAAACTTTTCGCCAGCCAGTACCCAGACCCGCATCATAAAATGAAATTTGTTTTTGAGTTCGATCTTCAATGATATTGAAGAGTTTATAGATATTAGTATTGGCTCCCTTACCGCCTTCCTGTCCCGTTCCATCGGAAAATATTACAATGTTTTTTGGCATGGTTTTCTCCTTTTTTTGGTGTTTTTGTTCCTATGGTTTTACAACACGATTGATGCGGTTCGTACCTCACCGCATCCTACGGTACTGCTGAATAACCGACATAAGGATATGATAGTAGTTCTTCACTTGAGCTTAACCAATTGGGATCAGTGCTTTGAAACTTAAGACCGTCTTTAATAATGCCGATAGACAATTCTTTAGATATGACGACATCATGCTCCAGCCGTTCACGTCCCCAAAGTTCAACTATGTCCCAGAATTTGTATGATTCTATATCCATATTTCTCATATTGCCCAGCGTTTGAATTAATGGGCGTGGCGTTTTTTACCGAGTGATCTTCCCCCGTAAAAACAGACAGAATCTTCACTGATGTTTCAGTTAGGAAAACACAGGATCCCGACTAAGAAGTATACCGGGATAACGAACAAGAGAAGAAAAAACTAAGCCGAACGCCTGGCCTTCACCGCCGCCGCCAATTCCCTCAACAAAGTCTCCGTCGATTCCCATGAAATACAGGCATCGGTAACGCTCTGTCCATAGGTAAGTTCCTGTCCTTCAACTACATCCTGCCTGCCTTCTACCAGATGACTTTCGATCATCACGCCCATGATGCGTTTATCGCCTTTGCTGATCTGACCTGCGACATCACGACAAACATCGATCTGACGACGATAGTCTTTATTGCTGTTGGCGTGCGAGCAATCCACCATCAAGGATGAACGTAAGTCACTTTTCTCTAATTGATCAGAGGCAGTTTGAATGCTTTTGCTATCGTAATTAGGCTGATTACCACCACGTAGGATGATGTGACAATCTTCATTACCGGTGGTGGAGAATATGGCGGAGTGGCCTTCTTTGGTCAACGACATAAACACGTGTGGACGTGATGCGGCCTGAACGGCATCGATGGCAATTTTGAAGCCACCGTCGGTGCTGTTTTTGAAACCGATGGGGCAGGATAAACCGGAGGCCAGTTCACGATGCCCCTGACTTTCGGTGGTGCGTGCACCCACTGCGCCCCAGCTAATTAGGTCGGCAATGTATTGCGGACTGATCAGGTCGAGAAATTCTGTGCCTGCGGGCACGCCTTGTTTGGCGAGGTCTAACAATAAACCACGAGCCAGACGCAGACCTTTGTTGATATAGAAGCTTTCATCCATGTCAGGGTCGTTGATCAAACCCTTCCAACCAACGGTAGTACGTGGTTTTTCGAAGTAAACACGCATGATGATGCAAAGATCATCAGATAGTTCTTCGATTAATGGTTTCAGGCGATTGGCGTATTCACGTGCTGCATCGGGGTCGTGAATGGAGCAAGGGCCGACGATAACGACCAGACGATCATCCTCACCGTGCAGAATATTATGAATGGCTTCGCGATTTTTATAGACTGTTTCGGATGCCTGTTCATCTATCGGAAATTCTGCGTGCAGTTCAGCTGGTGGATGAACTTCGTGCAAGCCTGCTATACGGACATCGTCGGTTTTAAACTTCATTCTATTATCGTGTAGTTATCTAATTTTAAGGGGGGGGATTATATCGAATTCGGAGTCAATTGGCCTGCATTTCGCTCAGGATTTGTGGCAAAACCGCCAATGTTTCTATTTGCCAATCGGCCTGGTAGTCATTATGTGGCCACGGTTGCCCTGCTCGATTCAGCCAGATGCTGCGAATACCGGCATCAAAAGCACCTTTAATATCACGCTGCGGATCATCACCAATGTGTATAACCTCGCTAGCACCCACTCCAGCTTTGTTCATCATGGTCTCAAAAAACAGGGGGTGCGGCTTCTGATGACCAACATCAGCCGCCGAAACTGAGAATTCGAACCAGTGTGAGACGCCCGTTTTTTCGATACTGGCATTGCCGTTGGTGAGTGCCGTCATCCGGTATTGCTGCTGTAATACATCCAATGCGGGGGCGACATCATCATACAGCGTGACTTGCTGGCGCGCCTGATAAAAGATACTGAAGGCTTCACTCACCCAGTCTGATTCAATGTTCATCTCGGATGCCAGTGCTTTCAGTGACTCAATGCGCAATGCCGACATATCGTGTGCCAGATCCTGTCTTTGTTGCAGAAAATTTATTCGATGTGTGCGCAGAGATTCAATATCAAAATTCCGTGTAATTTCCGGCACCCGCCGTTGCATCCACTGGTACAGTTTGTGCTCGGCGGACATGATGGTGGGTTTACATGGCCACAGGGTATCATCGAGATCAAAGCTCAGTAGTTTTATTTTTTTTTGGTCAGTCATTGGCGCAGAAAATAGAAGGAAATTTAAGGTTCGATACGAGCAACATAACCGGCACCAGAATAGTATTTTTCATAGCGACTCAAAGCCTGCTGGCCGCTGGAATAAGAACTGAAATATCCAAACCTGACGTTGTAACGGGTTTCATCTTTCTTATTTTGGTACTCATCAAGATAAGCACTCAGTTCTAAATTCAGCAGCTCTGCTACTCTAGTCGAAGCATTTCCAAAATCACTATACATTCCGACCTGTATGGAATAACGCGCAGTTTCCTCGCTGGCATCGTCTACGATAGTTAGTTCTTCGGTGGCATGACCAGGCAATGATTCTATTTCAGAGTCATTCATTGCCAGCTCACCGATCCTGGATACTGTCGTCAGTAGTTTTGTTTTACTCGTTTCAATGCTTGCTTGCGCATTAGTTTCTACTACCGCTACTTCAAGTCCGGTATATGCATCTGGATTATTGGCCACACTTAACGTCTTGTCATCACCCTCGCCTACGCTATCGACATCAATACTGGCTCCAGGCTCATCGATTTCGGGGGGCTGTGCCTCAACCATCGCCAGAGCAGATATACCCGCATTTGGCAAAGCAATTTCCACTGGGTCAAGTTTAGCCATCCATTTGTTATTAGATTTTTCAAAGCCCAGAATATAACCACCAAAAAAAGTTATAAAGGCAAACAGGCCAACACTCAGCCAGATCCATTTCAAATTTCGATGATCCAGAAGAATAGGTGATTTATAATATCGACCTCGGGATCTATGACGAATGTGGGTATTACTCATAAAATTTAGTGAACCTTATTAATCCAACAGGCGCTCAATGAAAAAAAAAGTACAGGCAGCAACCCGGCATTTAAAACAAGTCGATGCCACGCTCAAAAAACTGATTGATAGACACGGCGCCTGCACCTTATTCGATAATAATGGCTTACTGCATCGCTCAGATTTTCATGTGCTTATCTGGGCAATCATCAATCAACAACTCTCCGTAAAATCCGCAAGAGCGATTGAAAACAAGCTACTCTTCAAACTATCTACTGATAATTTCAATCAGAAGAGTATAGACGCTCTGTCTGATAATGAGCTGGCTGGCTGCGGACTTTCTAAACAAAAAATACGGTATATACGAGCTTTATGCCAGGCTAGCCAGACACGCAGCATTCCACTGGAGCGCATGCATGAAATGGATAACAAGCAAGTCAGCGATAGCCTTATTCAATTGCCCGGCATTGGCCCATGGACAGTTGATATGTTCTTGATGTTCTCGCTGGGCAGACTTGATGTATTACCACTCGGTGATCTCGCCTTAAGAAAATCTTTTTCTCAACATTACTCACTGCCTGAGAATCCCTCGACCGATGATTACTTAAGCATTGCCCGGTGCTGGCATCCTTATGAAAGCATTGCCAGCTGGTATTTATGGGCTGCTGTTGATTAGTCTGCCTTTAGCAAACTGGCACACCGATCCACTTATACCAATCATCGAACAATGTGGTATCCAACGAAGCCAATACTGAACGTGTTTCGAGCTTACCTCTAAAAACAGACTCACCATCCAGAGAAACAGAACGACCGCCAACTTCAGAAAAAATTAAATGTCCTGCTGCATAGTCCCAGAGTTTTTGTCCACCGTGCAAATAAATATCAAAACGCCCGGCAGCGGCCCAGCACCAGTCTATCGCCGAAGAACCTGAATTACGTTGTGAGCCATAGGGCTGTTCTTTAATTAAACGCATTATCAGCTCTTCGGGCAATCGTTTTAATTCAATTTCAGCAATAATGCGCTTTGCATGACGTGTACTTGTTACAACGTCTAATTTTTTTTCATTGAGAAAAGCGCCTTCACCCTTGCACGCAGTAAACATTTCATCACGCGTTGGGTCGTAAATTAAACCCTGCACCGATTCCCCGTTGATAATCAATGCAACCGAAACCGCAAACATGGGAATACCCGCCGCGTAGTTGTTGGTGCCATCAAGTGGATCAATACACCAGTAGGCCTGACCACTATCAATAACTGCCTGCTGTTCTGCATCGGTCATTTCCTCACCGACGATCGCAATATTTGGCCAAACTTCAGTGAGCTCTGATTCCAGTCTTGCCTGCATCGCCAGATCAGCTTTGGTGATAACGCTATGATCTTCCTTATAGGTAAACTCGCGTTTACCAAAACCCGGCAGTAATTCTTCTATCGCGGCCCGCTTAACAATTCTCTGCAACTGTTCTTGATCGTTTTTTGTGAAATCAAATGTCATGGTTTTCTCTTGTTTATTTGCCGCTACTACCAGGCTATATCTGTGCCATCAATGTCGATAAATCGACCGCTATCTTCAGCTTTCAAAGCTAACAATATTTCAAACATTCTGCTTACACTTTCTTTCGTGCTGATCTCTGCGTTGGGTCCACCCATGTCGGTTTTCACCCAGCCCGGATGCAAGACCACACATTTTATCGACTTATCCGCAAGGTCGATGGATAAGCTTTTTACTACCGCATTCAAAGCCGCTTTACTGGAACGATAGATATAACTTCCGCCGGAGCTGTTGTCATCCATGCTGGCCATTTTACTACTTAAACAGGCGATAACTTTTGACTTTCCCATAGCCAGTTGTTCGACAAATAGTTCTGACATTTTCATCGGCGCTATACTGTTTATTTTGAAGCTTTCTACCCAGTCATAGGCATCGACCTGACCGAATCGATTTTTATCCGAACCATAAACACCGGCATTGTTGATTAACATATCAATGGCTTCGTGACGTAGCTCGTAGGCTAGCGCCTGCAGCGTTGCCAGCTCTGACATATCGGCTAGATAAACGCTCACCCGGCCGTTGGATAACTGTGCCATCGATAGTAATTTCTCCGCTTGCTGAGGATTACGACAGCAGGCCAGTACATCCCAGCCCTGATCCATACAATAGCGTACCATTTCAAGACCAATGCCCCGACTGGCACCCGTTATCAATATTTTCATTATCATCAATACCTCTTTTTTTCACCTGAAACACAGATGACTTGTACCACTCAGGAAATTATGCAATATTAAGACAGCCGTCTAATTAGGGAGTCTACATGTCTCATTCTATCGTTGTCACCGGTGCTACCGGCTTCGTGGGCAGCCATGTCCTTGAAGAGCTCAATCGCATTGGTCACAAAGAGCTGCATATTATCGCAGCCTGTCGTGATCGTCGAAAGCTTATTCCGGAATTTAAGGGCGAAGTAAGAGAAGGTGATTTGCGCGACCCCGATTATATGGATCGAGTACTAACCGGCGCTGATATTGTTTGTCATTGTGCAGCCTGGACTTCGCTGTGGGGCAAGAAACGAGAATCGAAAGAACTCTATCTTGACCCTTCTATTACACTCATAGACAAGGCCATGGAATGGCGAGTTAAACGCTTTATCAATATCAGTACCAGCAGCGCTGCATCCCCGGGCCCATCTGATAACGCCTATGCGCCGGGTATCAACCGACGTTACTGGCCGCATTTGAATAATGTTATCGCCATCGAGAATTATATGCAGGAAAATGCCCATCGAAATACGTCGATGGTGAATCTGCGCTTAGGACTGTTTGCTGGCAAGCGTTATTCATTAGGCGTACTTCCTATGTTGTTGCCCAGACTAAAAACTCATCTACTACCCTGGGTGGCCGCGGGTAAAACAGGATTACCCATTATTGATGGCCGTGATATTGGTCAGGCAGTAGTGCGTGCGGCAATAGCACCGCAACTTCTGCCGTACGCCGCTTTCAATATTGTGGGACCTGAGGTACCTAGAGTGCGAGAGGTCATCAACTATATTGCTGACAATTTTGATTACCCAAAACCACATTTCAGCCTGCCATTTTTTGCCGCCTACCATTTTGCATGGCTGATGGAAAAGTTGGATGCGGTGTTCCCGTGGCAACCCCTAATCACCCGTAGCATGGTTCATCTTCTGGAAGAAACCAACGCCAACAATGAACAGGCAAGACAATTACTGGGATATATTCCGGAAATTCACTGGAAGGAAGCGGTGCATCGACAAATCACCGAGATGCATAAAAATCAATTTAGCAGTATGAAAATGTTTAAACCGATAAAATCATTGTCGATTAGTGCCGAGCAAAATGACACGGACTAATCGACATAGAACAGTGGCTGACAATTAGCCAAGGTTATAGATGCGGTTCAGATAGTATTGTTCGTACTGATCAGAGGGTAAGGCTTTGCTCCAGTAAAAACCTTGAGCAAACTGACATCCCAGTCCCTTCAGCATTTCAAGCTGACGTTCATTCTCGATGCCTTCAGCCAGTAATTTCATCTTAAGGCCGCGAGTTAAACCGGCTATGGCCGTAACTACAGCAACATCGTGCTCATTATCTGGAACACCAGCAATAAATGCATTATCAATTTTAACGACATCAATTGGCAGATCTTTCAGATTGGTCAATGAGGCAAAACCAATACCAAAGTCATCAACACTAATAGTCATACCCATGTCATGTAGCTTATTCAAGACTGTCTCAATTTCACCTTCACTAGTAATCAGTGTTTTTTCAGTAACTTCGATAGTCAATTCAGAACCTTCAATCTGATGCTCGTCCATAGCCATCTTGAAGAGTGCGACCAGGTCCTGATCCTTGAATTGTTTTGCCATCAGGTTAATAGAGATATTCTGATTTTCCATACCCGCTTCTTTCCAGATGCGAAGTTGATGACAAATGGTCTTAATCATCCATTCACCAATAGGTACTATCAGACCACTTTCTATAGCCACCTGAAGAAAATCTTCTGGGTTAATAATGCCTTTTTCAGGGTGCTGCCAACGCAATAGCGCTTCCACACCGGCAATTTCATTATTATGAATATCAATTGTTGGCTGGTAGTGAATCACCAGCTCATTATTTTCGATAGCATGACGAATACTGTTTTCCAGTTCCAGTCGCTCCATCGCATTGACGCTCATTTCTGTTTTATAAAACTGGAAACAACGACGACCCTGTTCTTTTGCACGGAACATGGCAGTATCGGCATTTTTCAATAAGTTGCTGGCATCCGAAGCGTCGTCGGGGAACATGGCAATGCCAACACTAGCACTAGTAAATGTTTCCAGATCACCAAGACGTACTTTATGCTCAAGGATAGTCGTTAAGTTATCAGCTATAGAAATGGCATCATCTACACCATCAACATTCTCAATGATAATGGCAAATTCATCACCACCCAGACGAGCTACCGTGTCTGCACGACGCATAGCTTTAGACAACAACTCGCCTACTGCTTTAATTAACTTATCACCGGCTTCATGACCAAATGAATCATTCACCAGTTTAAAATCATCGATATCAACCACCATCAAGGCGATTGATTCTCTATGGCGGTCGGCGCGCACAATCGCCTGCTCAAGACGATCGGTAAATAATAAACGGTTAGGTAGCTGAGTTAAGGTATCGCGATACTCTAAACGATGCACTTTGCGCTCAGCCATGACACTTTTCACTATTGAGCGTACACGGTGTTTTAGTACAGCCCATTTAATGGGTTTGGTGATGTAATCAATGGCTCCCGCTTCATAGGCACGCTCTACCGAAGCATCATCATCAAGACCGGTCAGCATAATCACAGGCACATCAACATGCCCTCTTTCTTTGAGTTGCTGACACGTTGAAAAGCCATCCAGTCCGGGCATTACTGCATCCAGTAAAACCAGCGCAGGATGTTCTTTTTCAACCGCTTTAATCGCATCCAGGCCATCTTCTGCTTCAACAATCTCATAATTCTCAGATTCAAGTACGTGACGAACCATCAATCGAATAGATGGATCATCATCGGCCAATACAACGACAGGGCGTTCTTCCACTTTTGGTTCATTTTCGAAGAGAGAAACTACATTGTTCATTAACTACGACTCCAGTGATATGTGTAGTGATTTTGACAATACACAGATTTAATCTTACATAGCTAATAATTGTAGCTGTTTCAATTGATCTCTGCATAAAAACAGAGAGAAATACCTGCGCCACCCTACCGAATAAACCATAAAAGCTGTTATATCAAATACTTAATAACGCATTAATTCAGGCTTTTTTCGAGCAATTCGTACACATCCCGAGACAGCTGTGGCAATTGCTTCAAACGATCTAATTCAGTTTTCATATGCGTTTGTCGCTGATCGTCATAACGCTTCCAGCGAGTGAGCGGCGTGGTCAATCGTGAGGCGATTTGTGGGTTCAGATCATTGAGCCGTTCGATGTAGTGACCCAACAGACGATAACCTTCACCGCTAGTGGCATGGAAACAAACTGGATTGCCGGAACAGAAAGCTCCCAACAAAGAACGTACTCGATTTGGGTTCTTCAAGTCGAAATCGTCGTGTTCGAACAGTTGCTCAACACGCTGCAAGGTATCGTCCTGTGGTGCTGTCGCCTGAATCATGAACCACTTATCCATAACCAACTGGTCGCGTTTCCACTGCTGGTAGAAATCCTCGATAACCCGGTCACGTGAATCACAAGCATGATGAACCAGTACGCGAAAAGCCGCCAGTTGATCAGTCATATTACTGGCCTGTTCAAATTGCTTCAGCGCCAGGGCTTCTGCGCGTTTATCCTGACTCGCCACCATGTAAGACAGGGCGGTATTTTTTAGCACACGTGCGCCCATTGAAGCGGGCGACAAATCATATTCGACTGATTCGCATTGTTGGTAAACATCCAACCAGTTTTCAAACAGTTCTGAACCCAAAGCCTGCTCCATCAGCTTCTGTGACTGGTGAATCGCATCGACATCAATAACATCCATCATTTCCGAAATATAAGCCTGTGACGGTAAAGTCAGCGCCCTCGCGGACAAGGCTTTATCCAATGTCTGGTTGGATAATATTTTTTGATAAGCGCTCACATAATATTCAGGCACGGCCTGCACATCTGCCTGTTTAATACCATTGAGAATAATACGAACCGCCAGTTGCTGGCCAGCATCCCAACGGTTAAAACCATCGCCATCATTCGCCATACAAAAAGCCAGCTCTTCATCGGAACGATTGAAATTCATTTTCACCGGCGCAGAAAAACCTCGCAGTATCGAAAGCACAGGTTTTTCTTTTACTTCTTCAAAAACAAAGTGCTGAATTTCTTCATTTAAGCGCAAGGTAAACGACGTATTTTTAATATCCGCGTGTGCAACTTCCATATCACTACCAGCGCTATCCATCAAAGCAACACGAACCGGAATATCAAACGCTTGCTTACTCACCTGCTCGGCAGTCGCCGGTGTCGTCTGTTTTAATTCAAGCTCATAACGTTGTGTATTTTCATCATATGATTCTTCCACCGTAATTTCAGGCGTACCCGACTGTTTATACCAGCGCCTGAACTGTGTCAGCTCAACATCATTGGCGGCTTCCATTGCGACAATAAAATCTTCTGTGGTCACAGCTTGCCCATCGTGGCGATCAAAATACAAATCCATACCTTTTCTGAAACCATCATCACCCAGAATAGTGTGAATCATGCGAATCACTTCCGCGCCTTTGTTATAAACGGTGACAGTGTAGAAGTTATTAATTTCAAGATAGGCATCGGGCTGAATCGGGTGCGCCATTGGCCCTGCATCTTCAGCAAACTGCGCGGTGCGCAACACGTTCACATCGTCGATTCGTTTAGGTGTTTCCGCATTCATGTCCGCTGTAAAACGTTGATCACGGAACACCGTTAAACCTTCTTTTAGCGTCAACTGAAACCAGTCACGACAGGTAACTCGATTGCCACTCCAGTTATGAAAGTACTCGTGACCAATCACCGCTTCGATATTGATAAAATCAACATCGGTGGCGGTTTCTTTTTTCGCCAGCACGTATTTAGAATTAAAGACGTTAAGTCCCTTATTTTCCATAGCGCCCATATTGAAGTCGTCAACCGCAACGATGTTATAGACACTCAGGTCGTATTCGCGCCCATAGACCTGTTCGTCCCACTGCATAGATTTAACCAGCGAACGCATCGCGTGGTCGCATTGATCAATATTGTGATGCTGCACATAAATACGCAGATCAACTTCTTTGCCCGACATCGTAGTGAACTTATCTTCTATAAATGCCAGATCACCCGCGACCAGTGCAAACAAATAACAGGACTTTTTGAATGGGTCTTCCCAGCGACACCAATGATATCCACCGTCATAATCACCAGCAATAGTAGGATTGCCATTCGATAATAAAATTGGGTATTTTTTCTTATCGGCAATAATGGTTGTGCTGAACTTAGCCATCACATCGGGTCGATCGAGGAAATAAGTGATTTTACGGAAACCCTCAGCTTCACACTGAGTACAGAAATTACCACTGGATTTATATAAACCCTCAAGCGAGGTATTTTCCTGTGGTTTTATGATGGTTTTTATTTCCAGCGTAAAACTGTCAGGCACCACATGAATAACCATATCGGTGGCTGAAACAGCATATTCTGTAAGCTCAAGCGAGCGTCCATCAATTGAAACACCATCAAGCAGCAGTTCTTCACCCTGTAAAACTAGTGCCTGGTCACCCGCTATACTCTCATTCTTTTTAACAGTTAAGGTCGAAGTAACATAGGTCTGCTCTTCTACAAGATCAAATATCAGATCAACGTCAGTGATCCAGTAAGCAGGTTGTGTGTAATCTTTCAGATAAATCATGTTCGGATTGGTATCTTTCATAATGAATTTGCTATAGAGGCAGTGTTATAAGTTTATTTAGAAAGAGTTTAACCAAATATTGGTGGTGGTTGGAGATTAATACAACAGGGTGATTTTTATGGATATTACGAACAAGACCCTGCCGATTCGACAAAAAAAAGACCGTCTCGTTAGAGACAGCCTTTTTGTTTTTGGTCGGGACGGCAGGATTTGAACCTGCGACCACTACACCCCCAGTGTAGTGCGCTACCAGACTGCGCTACGCCCCGTGAAGGTCGCATAGGATACCCGAAACGGGTTCAACTTATAAGATCTGGAATGAAAGATTTTTGAAAAAACTCAATCAATAGAGCTTTGAATGATGCAGAGTTTTCTAGTTTTTGAAAAGAACCAGTAATTCTTCGAGTTCGGTTCTCATCTGACGAACAATCTGCTGACTCTGATTATTATCATCAGCAACTTCTTCACCAGTCAGTTTTAAACGTGCGCCACCTATGGTGTAACCCTGATCATAGAGCAGGCTGCGGATCTGACGAATAAGAATGACATCGTGACGCTGGTAGTAACGTCGATTTCCACGACGTTTTACTGGCTTTAGCTGTGTGAATTCCTGTTCCCAATAACGCAGGACATGAGATTTAACGCCGCACAGTTCGCTGACTTCACCGATGGTGAAATAGCGTTTGCCCGGTATTGTTGGTAATTCGTTATTATTGCTCGCTTCCAGCATAAGCTTCTACTCTTTGCTTCAGTTTTTGACCTGGTCGGAAAGTAACGACTCTTCTAGCAGAA
This sequence comes from Gammaproteobacteria bacterium, assembly GCA_029882355.1. Lineage (GTDB taxonomy): Bacteria > Pseudomonadota > Gammaproteobacteria > SZUA-229 > SZUA-229 > LH-M37. Next base: position 95,945 of record JAOUKV010000007.1, read on the forward strand.
ATTGGAATTTCTTCGCCTGTTTTAGGATTTCGACCCGGTCTTTCGGTCTTGTCCCTCAGGATAAAATTACCAAAGCCTGAAAGTTTGACGTGGTTAGCGTCACCCAATGCTGCACGAACCTCTTCAAAGAACAATTCAACCAGTTCCTTGGCCTCACGTTTGTTGAGACCGAGTTCTTCATACAGACTTTCTGCCAAATCAGCTTTCGTTAATGCCATACCTACTCCCGAAGTGTAGCAGCAAATTTTTGTTTTAGTGTGGAAACGACTTTTTCTACTTCTGTCTCCACGTCGTTGTCGGTAAGAGTGCGTGAAAAGTCCTGTAAAATCAAGCCTAAAGCGACACTTTTTCGTCCTGAATCGACACCCTTTCCGGTATATATATCAAATATTTTAATATTCTGCAGTAAATCTGAGGTTATCTCGGTAATACAATCCTGTATCGACTGTACGGTCACGCTTTCATCCACCACAACTGCCAGATCACGCCTTACTTCTGGGAAACGCGATAGTGGAGAAAATGTCGGTAAAACCGTCGATTTCACTATATTTAGCGTTAATTCAAAGACATAGACAGTTTCATCTAAATCTAACTGTTTCATTATTTCTGGATGCAGTGTGCCTATCCAGCCGGAAAATTCACCATCAATTAAAACGCGCGCTGATTGGCCAGGATGTAGCGCTGGATGCCTTGCCGCTTCAAGCGCACACGCCTTACCTGTGCTTGATAACAGCGCTTCTACATCGCCTTTGAGGTCGAAGAAATCAACTTTTTTAGCTTCTGCCGACCATTGTTCTGGTAGCAGATTGCCGCAAATAGCACCTGCGATCATATTCACCTGATTTAAGGCTCCATCATCACCTGGGTTAAAACACATACCGGTTTCGAACAGGCGAACCCGATTATGCTGGCGATTTAAATTGTGCTGCACTGCCTGGATCAAACCCGGCCACAGCGATGTTCTCATCACCGCCATTTCTGACGAAATAGGATTCGCCAATTTCACTGCATTCGATTCGGGATCAAGCATTTTCTGCGCCTTAGGGTCAATGAAGCTGTAGGTGATCGCCTCAAAATATCCACGATTGACCAGCGTACTGCGCAATACCGAGGTTGAAACCTCATATTCGGTTTGTGGTTTCATGCAACCGCTGTAATCAGGCTGTGTTCTTGGAATATTGTTGTAACCGTAGATTCTGACCAGTTCTTCCAGCAAATCAGCTTCGATGGCAATATCAAAACGGAAACTGGGCGGTGTTACCTGCCAGCCGCCATCGACTACCGTTACCTGCATTTCCAGACGTTTGAAGATGGCTTCGACTTCATCAGCCTGCATCTCGATACCCAGCAAACGCTGAATACGGGCATGTCGCAAATGAATGGCCAGACCTTCCGTAGGATAAGCATCAGTGGTTTTTTCTATGACCGCACCGGCTTCACCACCACAAATTTCAAGTACCAGCGCTGTCGCTCGCTCAATGGCTTTTACCTGCAACTGAGGATCAACACCACGTTCAAAACGGTGTGAAGAGTCTGTGTGCAAACCAAAACCACGAGCTTTACCGGCAATATATTCGGGCTTGAAGAAGGCGCTTTCTAGCAAGATTGAGGCCGTAGTATCGCTGACACCCGAACCCTCTCCACCCATAACACCTGCAAGAGCTAACGCCTTACTGTTATCAGCAATAAGCAGTGACTCTTCATCCAGTTCGATACATTTACCGTCAAGAAGTGTAATTTTTTCGTCTTTTTTAGCGAAACGAACTTGAATACCCGTATCCAGCGTTGCCAGATCAAAGGCATGCATAGGCTGTCCCAGTTCGAGCATGACGTAGTTAGTGATATCCACAATCGGACCCAGACCACGAATACCTGAACGCCTTAATCTTTCCAGCATCCACATGGGTGTTTGAGCTTTGCTGTCAACGCCTGTGATAACTCGGCCAGCATAATGACTACATACCTCTGTCGCCTGTATTTCAACGGGGAAACTGGCATCACTACTAGCAGCCACTGGCTCGCAGGCTTCACCGATGACATCACACTGGTTCAAAGTACCCAACTCACGCGCCACACCCGCAATGCTCAAACAATCACCACGGTTTGGCGTTAAATCTATTTCGATGCAATTATCATCCAGTTCCAAATATTCGCGCACATCCATGCCAACAGGTGCATCTTCAGGCAGCTCCATCAAACCTTCAGCCTGATCCGCCAGACCCAGTTCTTTTTCGGAACAGAGCATGCCCGACGATTCAACGCCGCGTAATTTTGCAGGCTTAATCTTAAAGTCACCTGGAAGTACTGCACCAATTTTTGCCAGAGGAATAATTAAACCTTCGCGCACGTTAGAAGCACCACATACAATTTGCAGGGTTTCTTTGCCGTCAGTTACCTGACAGACATTTAATTTATCGGCATCGGGGTGTTTTTCTATTGATTCAACGCGCGCAACTACAACATTATTAAACTCTGCAGCCGCTGGCTCAACACCATCAATTTCCAGACCAGCCATAGTCAGCTGATCACACATTTCTTCAGTAGAAATATTTGGGTTAACCCAGCTTCTTAACCACTGTTCGCTAATTTTCATACATCTACTCCTAAGCGAACTGCTTTAAAAATTTAAGATCATTCTCGAAGAACAGTCGGAGATCGTTAACGCCGTAGCGCAACATCGCCAAACGTTCAACTCCCATACCAAAGGCATAACCGGTGAACTGTTCGTTATCGATATTCACCGACTCGAACACTTTTGGATGCACCATACCGCAGCCCAGCACTTCCAGCCAGCCAGTGTGACCACAGACACGGCAACCTTCGCCCTCACACATCACACATTGAATATCGACTTCGGATGAAGGTTCAGTAAATGGAAAATAAGAAGGACGGAAACGTGTTTTAAGATTTTCATTTTCAAAAAACAGTTTCAGAAAATCAGATAAGGTACCCATCAAATCAGCAAAATTTACGTTCTCATCCACCAGCAAACCTTCAACCTGATGAAACATCGGCGTATGGGTTAAATCTGAATCACAACGATAAACACGACCCGGAGCGATAATGCGCAATGGTGGCTGATCAGTTTCCATATGACGAACCTGAACCGGAGAAGTATGTGTTCGGAGCAGTGTTTGCGCATCAAAATAAAAAGTATCGTGCATAGCACGTGCAGGGTGATGCTCGGGAATATTCAACGCTTCAAAGTTATGGAAATCATCTTCAATTTCAGGGCCTTCAACAACCGTAAAACCCAGTTGTGAAAACAGACTTTCGATACGTTGCATAGTGCGTGTAACGGGATGCAATCCACCGGTCCGTTGGCCACGCCCAGGCAAGGTCACATCAACACATTCACCCGCCAGCTTAGCTTCTAGCCAGGCCTGTTCTAACGAGGTTTTACGCGCTTCTATCGACTGTTGTACACCTTGCTTGGCTTTATTGATTTCCTGACCGGCAGCTTTACGCTCATCGCCAGGCAAAGCACCCAGCGCTTTTAATAAAGCGGTGAGTTCACCTTTCTTACCCAGATAAGATACTCGTATCAGATCCAGCGTTTCCAGATTATCTGCTGCTGCTATTTCTGCTTGCGCATCAGCGACCAACTTTGGCAAATCCACTCAATTCTCCCGTCTCACACTACAAAGCAGTTCGCCTTGTCTATTTGGTTGTTTTCAAGCTAAAGAGTAGAAGAAAAATGTTGATTTTTCATCTACTTAGCAAAATTTATTAGAAATAAAAAGCAAAAAAAAGAGGGAAGCCAGCTTCCCCCTTCTTATATCGATCAATTTATCAGGCTTTCCGGCCTGATAATCGATGATAATCGAACTAAGCAGCCAGAGCTTGCTTAGCTTTCTCAGCAAACTGAGTGAATGCAGCCATATCGTGAACAGCCAAATCAGCCAGCACTTTACGGTCAACTTCAATACCTGCTTTGCTCAAACCATTCATGAAACGGCTGTATGACATATCACATAGACGCGCTGCTGCATTAATACGAACAATCCACAATGAACGGAAAGTACGTTTTTTAACACGGCGGTCACGGTATGCATATTGACCCGCTTTAATAACGGCCTGATGGGCAACGCGATAAACTCGACTACGCGCGCCGTAATAACCTTTTGCTTTGGCTAAAACTTTTTTATGTTTAGCTCTGGCTTGTACGCCTCTTTTTACTCTTGGCATTTCTATATTCTCCGGTTAGCTAAGCTAAATTAAACGTAAGGCAACATGCGGTTGATCATCTTGATGTCATTGTCATGAACCGTTGCCGCATCACGCAAATGACGTTTACGTTTAGTGCTCTTCTTGGTCAGAATGTGGCTGCGATGTGATTTACCACGTTTCAAAGCGCCAGTACCGGTGCGACGGAAGCGTTTAGCTGCGCCGCTGTGTGTTTTAATTTTAGGCATAGTGCCATCTCCAATTTTGTTATCTTCAATCTAAGCTCGGTGTTCATCCTGAAACTTGGAACCGGCTCACTCGTACTACATTGAGCTTATTTGCTCTTTTTCGGCCCCAAAAGCATTACCATCTGGCGCCCTTCCATGCCGGGCATCTGCTCGACATTGGAAATATCTTCAAGATCTGCCACAACTCGTTTTAGCAAATCCATTCCTAACTCTTGATGTGCAAATTCGCGACCACGAAAACGCATAGTTATTTTTGTTTTATCGCCGCCCTCAAGAAACTTGCGAATCATTTTCAACTTAACATTGTAATCACCAATTTCAGTCCTTGGTCTGAACTTGATTTCCTTAGTCTGAGTTCTTTTCTGCTTCTTCTTAGCGCCCTGCTTCTGCTTACTATTTTCAAAGCGAAATTTACCAAAATCCATAATTCGGCAAACAGGTGGCTCTGCATTTGGAGAAACTTCTACTAGATCTAAACTTACAGCTTGCGCTTTGGCCAATGCTTCTGCGCTGGTAAGAATACCCAGCTGTTCACCATCCTGATCAATCACTCTAACCTGCGGGTGAGTGATGTTCTCATTCAGTAATGTCTTTTTAGGTGAAGCGATCTTTTATTCCTCCAAAACGGCAGAACCGCGGCACGCAATTTCATCTGAGAATCTGGTAATCAAGCCTTCTATAGACATTGATCCAAGATCCTCTCCACTTCGCGTGCGCACGGTCACCGTGTTATTTTCCAGCTCCTTATCGCCGATCACCAGCATATAAGGAACCCGTTGTATTGTGTGCTCGCGGATTTTAAAGCCGATCTTCTCATTTCTCAAGTCTAATTCGACTTTAAATCCTTGTTCGAGCAACATTTTTTGCATTTTTATCGCAAAACCTGCCTGCTTGTCGGTAATGTTCATAATTACCGCCTGAACCGGTGCCAACCAGAGCGGGAAACGGCCTTCATGTTCTTCGATCAAAATACCAATAAATCGCTCAACTGAACCCAGAATCGCGCGATGCAACATCACGGGGACTTTGCGAGTATCGTCTTCAGCCACATACTGAGCGTCCAGACGACCAGGCATTGAAAAATCGACCTGCATGGTGCCACACTGCCACTGCCTGCCCAGACAATCTTTTAATACAAACTCGATTTTTGGCCCATAAAATGCGCCCTCACCAGGCTGTAATTTCCAGTCCAGCCCTTTGTCATCCAATGCTACTTCTAACGCTTTCTCAGCCTTATCCCATGCAGCATCATCACCAACACGTTTTTCTGGACGGGTTGATAAAGCAACCATCACCTCGGTAAAACCAAAGTCCGCGTAAACCTCGTAAACCAGATCAATGAAAGCAGAGACTTCATCCTGTAACTGATCCTCGGTACAGAAGATATGCGCATCATCCTGCACGAAGTTACGTACACGCATCAATCCATGCAGCGTGCCTGATGGCTCATTACGGTGACAGGAGCCGAACTCCGCCAAGCGTAGCGGCAAATCACGGTAACTTTTCAAACCCTGATTGAAAACCTGAATATGACAGGGGCAGTTCATTGGTTTAATGGCGTAGTCGTGATGCTCGGAATGCGTGGTAAACATCATGTCACCGAACTTGTCCCAGTGTCCGGATTTTTCCCACAGACTGCGATCAACAATCTGCGGCGTATGAATTTCCTGATAATCGTGCTGACGTAATTTTTTACGAATGTAATCCTGCACTTCCAGATTAATCAACCAGCCCTTTTCATGCCAGAACACCATACCCGGTGCTTCTTCCTGAAAATGGAATAGGCCCAGTTTTTTAGCCAACTTACGATGATCACGCTTCTCGGCCTCTTCCAGCTGGTGCAAATACTGATTGAGCTGCTTTTTATCAGGCCATGCAGTACCGTAAATACGCTGTAACATTTTGTTGTTGGAATCACCGCGCCAGTAAGCACCGGCCAGTTTCATCAACTTGAAGCCTTTACCCAACATTCCAGTGCTAGGTAAATGCGGGCCACGGCAAACATCGAACCATTCGCCCTGGCGGTAAATTGTTACTTCTTCGCCTTCGGGAATAATATCTTCGATGATTTCGACTTTGTATTTTTCACCTAAATCACCGAACAGTTTGATAGCTGCTGCACGATCAATCACTTCACGTTCAATCGGCAAATCACGTTTGACGATTTCGTGCATGCGCGCTTCGATTTTTTTCAGGTCCTCTTCATGAAAAGCTTCATCACGCGCAAAGTCATAATAGAAGCCGTTTTCAATCGCGGGCCCAATAGTAACCTGCGTGTCGGGGTACAGCTCTTGCACGGCCTGGGCCATGACATGTGCACCATCGTGGCGCATCAGCTCCATCGCCTCTTCGCTCTTACCGGTGATAATGGCCAACTCAGAATCAGATTCGATTAAAAAAGAAGCATCAACCAAATTGCCATTAACACGACCGGCTAAGGTAGCTTTTGCTAAACCGGGACCAATATCCTCGGCCACAGCCATCACAGTTAAAGCAGAATCGAAAGAACGTTGAGTACCATCAGGAAGGGTAATGACAGGCATTATTTTCTCCAGTGGCGACCATTACGAGAGGTCGCGTGTTATGTTTAAAAATACTAAAAAGCACCGCTTTGCGATGCTTAAAAAATTGGTAGGCACGAGTGGATTCGAACCACCGACCTCTTCCATGTCAAGGAAGCGCTCTAACCAACTGAGCTACGCGCCTGCGAGGCAGCGAACAGTAGCAAAATATGAAGCTTTTCACAAGAAAAACACACACCAAAATAACTACAATCCAGCGTTAATTTGGCATTATCATCGTAAACAGGCCTAGAATGTACACATGCCAAATACAAACAACACTATGAGAGATACAGTTCTGCCAATCACAATGGCATTTTTACTGCTGCTTACATTTTCGTTGATAGCACGGGCAGAATCAGAATTTTCTCTTACCCCCTCACTGATGCATTTTGACTACACTGAATTCTCATACAATGGCACTGTACTTGATAGAGAAACCGGCTGGGTTCCCGGCATACAATTTCAGCTTGCACATGACATTAATGATCAACTAAATATCGAACTTGGAATAAGTACTTATGGTGGGAATGTTGATTATGCCGGTCACACACAATCTGGGTTACCGCATAACACGCGAACAAATGAAGGACTGACTCGAATTGATACTCGCTTTATTGCACCTTTACTTCCTGATACCAACATCTATCTCGCTACAAAATTTCATCAATGGGATAGAAATATTTACAGCAACAATGGTGTTGCCGGGATATTTGAACAATACCAGTGGTGGGAAATTTCAGTGGGTGGCAGGATTTCATTTTGGATTAAAAACAACCAGGCATGGATAGCAGATATAGCCATACTAAGAACCATCAACCCCACTCTTTATGTCGACCTGTCCAGTGTAGATGCAGGCAATGCAGATCTTAATCTCGGTTCAGACACCGGTGCCCGCTTACAACTTATGTGGGAAATATCTACTAATGAGAGATACACATACGGCATTAATACTTTCTACGAGATCTGGGATTTTGGTATTAGTGATACGAAAAACACAACCGGTGGTTCATCGAGCTTTTCAATTTTTGAACCTAGAAGTGAAACCAGACATATCGGGATACAATTCCAGTTGAACTTTAAACATTGAAAAACCCAAAGTGTCGAGTGTTTCACGCTTTTAAGCTGTCTTTCTCAGTTAATAAAACATAGAATATTCACCAATAATTTCACTTAGAACGAGTGCAAGTTGTTGTTCAAAAAAACTATAGGAGATTAACAATGTCTGGATTTTTATCAAAAACAAGTTTAGCAATATTACTTTCATCCACCATGATATTCGCTGGTTGTGGCAGCGATAGCGGTGGCACTAGCGGTGGCACTAGCGGTGGCACTAACATTAACACTATCCCAGCCGCAATTGATTCAACCAACGCAGAAGCCATAGGAAAAGCAGCCGGCGAGGCCATTCAAATTGCTGATGCTACAAATGACTTGCCTAGTGCTATCGTAACTAGTTCGACGGGATTAACCGAAATAGATACTATTTTTATTGATGCCGCCAATGCAGCCCTGAATGCCTCGACTAGCCTGCCTACTGGCGTGGATGCAACCACTAGCACATGTAGTTCTGGTACTGCATCAATATCGATGACTGGAACTACAGGCCCAGTAGATTTGACAATGACTTACAACAACTGCGTAATGCTTGCGAACCCTGCCATAACAGTAAGTGGCACATTCGAAATACATTACGATAATATTGGTGATATCTATGCAGGCTTTACGTTCACCTATACCAACTTTACAGTCATAAACAGCTTAACGAGCTTAACTACAACCATGAACATGACCGTGGTCTGCAGTGACTACCTTACATGTACTACTAGTTCTGATTTTACTGGCACCGACGGCATCACCCACCGCGTAAGTAACTTTAGTATCACCGGCGATGCTACATTTGGATTTGATGGTACGGCTACTTTTTCCCATGGCACCTACGGTAGCGTAGACATCGATGCCACCGGTATTACTTATGGTGCCTGTGGTGCTTATCCTGATGGTGGCACGGTGGCTTTCAGTAGCACTAATGGATCTTCTGGAACAGTAATATTTAATGCCAACTGTACAGTATCAGGAACCTGGAATAATGGAACTGCATCTGGAAGTTTTTAGATAGCTTTCTATCTAAAACAGAAAAACGCGGGCACTGCCCGCGTTTTTTTTGCCTTACTAGTTATAAAAAATACCTAAAAATCTCTTCTTACTCCGCACGCCTAAAATCATCAAATACCGAATAAACATCACTCTCCCAGCGCTGGAAAATAATTCGATCTTTCTCATCATCAACCATCATCGCAAAGGCCATGGGGTTGGCTGTCACCAATAAGGTATCTCCACCTTCGGCAAATATTGAAACTTTGGGCGGCAGATAAGGAATCATTTCAGGATATTTATTAGTCAGGTATTTTATTTCATCAGTTTTACCTACAAATACAACACGGTACATATCCGTTTTGTAGCCCATACCCGTTAAGCCAACATCAATACGCTGAACTCTGGCTACTGTATAACCGTGTTCTCTAAGCGATACCTGCAGGTTGGTCATCGCTTCTGAAAAAGACAAGGGAGAACGAGCCATGATCAAGTCTGAAGCAACCGCATTGGCACTAACGAAACAAAACAGCAAGAAACTTTTTAGGAAAGTATTCATAATGAGGCATCCTCTAGAATACTTTCATAGGTTTCTGTCATTGCCTTGCAGGCATCATTCAAGCCATCATTATTGAATAGCTTACTCAAACGCATGGGGTTGATGGTCATCATCTGAACTTTGCCCTCATGCTCGACAACGGTGACACGACACGGCAAAAACATGCCCACTCGCGGATCGATACTCAATGCCTCAAACAAAAAATTAAAATTACAGAAATGCAAAACCACCTGTTTTTTATTTTCCTTACCCTCATCGACAAACCCATGTTCCAGATAATCGGTTCGGATTAATTTGAAGTTCTGATTTTCAATGGCCTGCTTCAGGTTCTCAACGGTTTCTTCAAGACTATAAGGTGATTCAACAATGATGGCAGCACCGTTCTTTTCATCACTAATTGAAGTTGTTTCAAGCTTTTGGAAAGAACGAACATAGGCAACAACATCATTAATATCTTTTTCTTTTAAGCCAGCCTTTAGCAGAGACACCATGGGTGTACCATCACGACCATGAATCAATGTATTCTTAATCATCATATCGCTGGCTGAAGCAAGAAAACCTGAGTTATTTAATGCCGGAGCAATAATAGGTAAGTCCCGTTTTCTTGAAAACGTTACACCTGTTCCCTTACCGCCTTTACCATCTTCACCATGACATTGTGCGCAGCGTTTCAAAAATAATTCCTTGCCGTTTTTTTTGTCGCCGGTGACCGGAGTGGAGTCAAATTTAACCATAGGCATATCGGTCCAGCTTCGCACATGACCGACAATTGCCTTGACCTGCGCATCACTCAATTGTGGGAACGCAGGCATGATTCGACCAGGACGACCCACTCGAATTGTTCTATTCAAATATTCATTAGAAACACTGTTGATAAAGGAAGGCAATGATAGCGGCACGCCGACGCCCCCTTTACCTTCGCTGCCATGACAGGCTGAGCAGTGCTTATCAAATAGTGCCTTGCCATCCGGTGCAGCATTAGCAATACCGGAAACAATCAGCAGAAAAAAAAGAACGGTAAATTTAATCATCTACACCTCTACAACAATATGCATATACTGCTACTTCTACAAAATGAGCACATTGATTTTAATCAAGAGCCTATGTTTAACCCGGCGGCCAGTTCATTCTGCGACCACCCATAATATGTAAATGGATATGGAAAACGGTTTGCCCGGCACCTTCATTACAATTCATCACCAGACGGTAACCGCTTTCTTCAATACCTTCCTGTTTAGCTACAGCTTGGGCAGCCAATACCATTTCACCAACAATGTTCTTATCATCGGCAGTTAATTCATTAACTGTTGAAATATGTTTACGGGGAATTACTAATATATGAGTAGGTGCTTGAGGATTTAAATCTCTGAACGCAATCACCTGATCATTTTCAAAAATTTTGTCACAGGGGATTTCACCCTCAACAATTTTACAGAACAAACAATCACTCACGATCCATCTCCAAACAATAATTAAAGAAAAAAACTATAAGCCTATTTTTTGTCGACCTGAAAAAGCGTGCGCCAATGTGCCTGCATCAATATACTCCAGTTCGCCGCCTAATGGCACTCCGTGTGCGATGCGAGTTGCTTCGACACCGTGATCTGCCGCCATCTCGGAAATATAATGCGCCGTGGTTTCACCTTCAACCGTGGGATTCGTCGCCAGAATTAATTCCTGCACCTCCCCCGAAGCCAGGCGCTGCTCTAACAACTCTAAACCCAATTCCGAAGGCCCGATACCATCGAGTGGTGATAGATGTCCCATCAAAACAAAATATTTACCGCGAAATTCGGCTATATGCTCAATTGCCATAACATCAACGGGTGACTCAACCACACACAACTTGCTTCTATCTCGCCCTGTATGACTGCATATATTACATAGATCTGTTTCACTCAGGGTTCGACAAGATTGGCAGCGGCCAATTTTAGCCACGGCTTCATCAATAGTACGCGCCAGATGTGTTGCACCATCACGGTCGCGCTCCAGTAAATAAAAGGCCATGCGCTGTGCTGACTTGGGGCCAACGCCCGGCAGGCATTTGAGCGCATCAATGAGTTGTTCTAGTAGCGGGGACAAACTAAATACTATGCCTTAAAAAGGAAGTTTCATTCCACCGGGCAAATTCAAACCCGCAGTGACACCCGACATTTTTTCTGCCGATTGCTGCTCAATTTTTCTTACTGCATCATTCACCGCAGCGGCGACTAAATCTTCAATCATTTCTTTATCATCAGACATCAGGCTATCATCTAAATCAACTTTGCGTAATTCATGACGGCCATTCATCAGTACCTTAACCATGCCACCACCGGACTGGCCTTCGACTTCCATATTGGCAATTTCTTCCTGCGCTTTTTTCATATCTTCCTGCATTTGTTGCGCCTTGCGCATCATGCCACCCATTGCACCTTTCATCACTTTTCTACCTCTTTAACTCTTCAAGATTATATTAATATTGTTTTCAACCAACCGGCTTAACCGAACCCGGCACAATCTCTGCATTGAAATTATCTTTCATAGCCTGGACAAAACTATCGCCTTCGATAGAGGTTTCTGCCTGCTGCTGGCGTTCACCGGTTTCACGTGCCTGCGATTGAGCCGGTGTTTCAATTTTCTGATTAACCGCCTCAGTTTTAGCACCTGTATTAACAACTATCTCTAACCGTAAATCTTTATCAAAATATTCACACAGCGCCTGCTTTAACCTTGCTTCACTTTTGGCATTGCGCAGTTGTTGATGCCCCGCATCAACAGCCAGTGTCACCGTGTTATCTTCAATGCTCTGCAAGACACAATTAGCCGCCAACTGTTTAACCATACCGTTAATAGCCAGGCCTTCCAGAATGTCTCGCCAGTCGCGACTGTCACGATTGACAGCATTGGATAGCGGACTGGCTGGTGGAACAGGGCTGCTTATTTCAGATGGCGTTGGTTCAGCTATCTTAGGTTGCGACGCCTGTGGAGATGCGGCAGGCGCAGACACGGGTGCGGGCGCAGCTTGTGTATTCTGAGAAGGCTGAACAGCAGGCGCGTTTGCGGTAGCATTCGTTGCCGTAACTACCACCTGCCCTGTTGATGCTGGACGAAATGACAACATACGCAACAACACCATTTCAAGACCGCTGCGTAAATCGGGCGACAGCGGCAAATCACGACGACCGATTAATGCAATCTGATAAAACAACTGTAAATCTTCCGAACTCAATTGCTCGGATAAGGCCAGCACTGCTTCGCGCTCACTGATGTAATCATCCAACGCTTCCGGTACTTTTTTTGCAAGCGCCATGTGATGTAACAGACTCAACAATTCAGCCAGCACATTTTCATAATCTGGCGTCAGTTCGGCGAGTGTCGCAACAGCCGCTAGCGTTGCAGAAGCATCACGGTTAACCAAAGCCCTGAGAATATTCAATACTTTATCGCGTGAGATGGTTCCCAGCATTTCACGGATTTCATTTTCATGAATGCTGCCACCGCCAAAAGCCAGGGCCTGATCCATCAAACTGAGCGCATCGCGCATACTGCCATCAGCCGCTTCGGCCAATAACTGCAGCGCAACAAGATCGTGTTCAACCCCATCGGTTTGCAGGATGTTCTGCAAATGCGAAATAATCAGGCTCACTGGCAGACGCTTAAGATTGAACTGCAGGCAACGAGAAAGAATCGTGACCGGTAATTTTTGCGGGTCAGTCGTCGCCAGCAGAAACTTCACATGCGGTGGTGGTTCTTCCAGTGTTTTTAGCAGTGCATTGAAACTGCTCTTGGAGAACATGTGTACCTCATCGATGAGATACACTTTATAACGACCACGCGTCGGTGCGTACTGCACGTTTTCCAGCAACTCGCGGGTATCATCAACACCGGTGCGGGAAGCCGCATCGACCTCGATCAAATCAACAAAACGACCTTCGGCGATCTCAAGACAGGAGCCACATTCACCACAGGGCGTAGAAGTAATGCCCTTTTCACAATTTAATGCTTTGGCAAAAATACGCGCAATAGTAGTTTTACCCACACCGCGGGTGCCGGTAAACAGATAAGCATGGTGTAAGCGGTCTTCATCCAGGGCATTAACGAGGGCTCGTTGAACATGCTCCTGACCGACCAGTGTTTCAAAATTAGCGGGGCGCCATTTACGAGCGAGAACCTGATAACTCATTGTATTCGCCCCAGGTTATACGTTTTTTGCTTGCCTGATATTTGAATTACCATCGCCATCACTCAATGCAAATAGAATACTTCCTTTGATATGCCCTGCTGAGCGCAAAGCAAAAAATTAGGTGGCAACCTGCCCCAGCCACACCCCGGCACCCGATGTCACCACTACCGTTGCTTCCTTCCGGACCTGGCGGAGTTCGCGGTTAATCGTCGCGAGGGGACCGAAACAGGTCACCATAAGGGGGTGGATTATATATGGATTTTAACCGTCTGTAGAGTTAAACGACATTTAAATGGTTATAATATATCAACTCAATAATCTACCAGCCTTTTAAGCGACTCATCACATGACAAAAACACTACGCATTGCCACACGCCAAAGTCCGCTCGCCCTCTGGCAAGCCGAACACGTTAAACGACGTCTACAAGAAGCCCATGCCGGACTTGAAATTGAACTCATCACCATGAAAACACAGGGCGATAAAATTCTCGACACACCGTTAGCCAAAATCGGTGGCAAAGGCCTGTTTGTCAAAGAACTGGAACAGGGCATGCTCGAAGGCCGCGCCGACATCGCTGTACACTCTATTAAAGATGTACCGATGGAATTTCCCGAAGGCCTGTTTTTATCTACCATCCTGGAAGGCGAAGAGCCCTGCGATGCCTTTGTCTCCAACAAATTCAACAACGTCGACGAACTACCCGAAGGCGCCATCGTCGGCACCTGCAGCCTGCGCCGCGCCTGCCAGCTACTCAATAAACGTCCCGACCTGAAAATCAGGGATCTACGCGGCAATGTAAATACACGCCTGGCCAAACTCGATGCTGGTGAATTTGACGCCATTATCCTCGCCTGCGCCGGCCTGATCCGTCTGGAAATGTCAGAACGTATCCGCCAGAGAATTCCATCTGAACTGATCCTGCCCGCCGTCGGCCAGGGCGCAGTCGGCATCGAAAGTCGCGTGGGTGATGAAGATACCCTCGCCCTGCTCGCCGTACTCGACCACGCCGACACCCGTGATCGCGTGGTCGCCGAGCGTGCCTTCAACCACCGCTTACAGGGTGGCTGTCAGGTACCCATCGCCTGCCACTCCATACTCGAAGGCGACACGCTGAAAATGCGTGGACTGGTCGGTGAAATCGACGGCAGCCGCATCATCGAAAGTGCCATCAGTGGTTCACGCCACGATGCCGAAAAACTCGGCATCGAACTGGCTAATGACCTGTTAGCACAAGGCGCAAAAGAAATACTGGATAAGCTCTACAGCTAAGCCTTATCGATTGCATCCGGACGCCAAGTCACGTAACCTTGCGCCCCTGATTCTGGCAGTCCGCTGACAGATCAAAACAAACTGGAGAGATGTCCGAGAGGCCGATGGAGCACGCCTGGAAAGCGTGTATACGGTTAAACGTATCGAGGGTTCGAATCCCTCTCTCTCCGCCAAACATGCAATAAAATCAAAAGGTTGCAAATGGACTTTGCATATACCCAACAACCTACCCAACAAAAATAAAATACTGCATTACTCTTTTACAGTCGCAAGAAATTCGCTCTTCACTTCATATCAACACAATGTTTGTATTTTTGGGGAATCAAAAAACATGATTAATTCATTTTTGATGAAATTCTGCGTACTTTTAATATGCATTACTTCACTTCCTATACATGCAGGGGATTACGGTAATGTCACGGTAAGGGAAGTTACCAGTATTTATGATGCCGATACATTTCGAGTTAATATCAAGATTACCCCCCAATCGTTGGTGAAAACATTCCTATTCGGGTTAAGGGAGTAGATGCGCCTGAAATCAGGGGTAAGTGCGAATCAGAGAAAATAGCCGCTAGAATGGCAAAGAAATACACTGAGGAAACACTAAGGGTTGCCAAGGTGCTAGAGTTAAGAAATATTGAACGTGGTAAGTATTTCAGGGTACTGGCTGATGTTTATACGGATGGTAAGAGCCTAGCAGAGGGGCTGATTGAATCAGGCCATGCTAGGGCTTATGATGGTGGTAAGCGTTTGGGGTGGTGTAACTAAGGAATCCATGTATGAAAGATATATATAACGAATTCTTATTACATTTCTGCAAGGTCGGTTTTGCATGCACTAATACAGAGCCTAATTGGCTAGGATGGATTTTTATTGCTATCGCATGCTGGGTCACATTAGCAATTATATTTACTATAAGCATTGTTATTTACAACCTCTTTAACTAAACAAAGTTTAGAGCTTTACGCTTATTTAAAAACTTAATCGAAAATCAACATATAACAAGTCGTTCGAGCGTAACTAGACGATAAACCCGTCTAGCCCATCAACTCGAATATGATGCCATTAAAGGAGGGGTTATGATTAAGCTCATTTTGGTTGG